>JANRLW010000044.1:0-38250 GCA_033762295.1 Capsulimonadales bacterium | reverse complement strand
GCCCGGCCCCGCCGAACACGCGGTTCGGCGGGGCCGGGCCTGCCCGATCAAACGGTTCTATTTATCCGCGGCAAACGGAGTGTTGGTCGGCCCGGGCACCGCGCGAACCGAGGTTCGGCCAACGGAGGGGCGACCGACGCAGACATACTCGAAGCCCAGTCGCTGCATCTTCTGCGGGTCGTACAGGTTTCGACCGTCGAAGACGAACGTTCCTTTCATGGTTTCCCGGAGCTTATCAAGGTTGATCTGCTTGAACTCGTTCCACTCGGTGACGACGACAACCGCATCGGCGTCCTGAGCGGCCTCGAACGCGTTTTTGGCATAACCGATCTGCGGGAAGATTCGCTTGGTGTTCTCCATCGCGATCGGGTCGTACGCGGTCACGGTCGCGCCGCCCGCCAGCAGAGCGGAGATGACGTCGATGCTTTTCGCATCCCGCATGTCGTCCGTATTGGCCTTGAACGCCAGTCCGAGAACCGCGATCCGCTTCCCTTCGAACCCGCCCAGCGCGGATTCCATTTTACGGATGAAGAGTTTGGGCTGGATCTCATTGGTTTCGATCGTCGCGGCAAGCAGCGGAAAATCGTAGCCGACGGCACGGGCGGTGTGCAGCAGAGAGCTGGAGTCCTTCGGGAAACAGGAGCCACCGTAGCCCAGACCGGCATTGAGGAAGGCCGCGCCGATTCGTTTGTCGAGCCCCATCCCCTTCACGACCTGAACGACATCCGCGCCGACCGCCTCGCAGATATTGGCGATGGCGTTGGCAAAGGAGATCTTGGTCGCCAGGAAGGCGTTGGAAGCGTACTTGATCATCTCGGCGGAAGCGACATCGGTGATGATCATCGGGCGTTCCAGCGGCGCATACAGCTCAAGGATTTTCATCGCGACGATCTGGTTCGGGGCGCCGATCACGATCCGGTCCGGGTTCAGCGTATCCTGAATCGCGGACCCTTCGCGCAGAAACTCCGGATTGGAGACGACATCGAAGTCGACGTTTCGCCGTTTATTGGTCTCGATGATATTGCGGACGAAATCGCCGGTCCCGACCGGAACCGTGGACTTATTGACGATGACCTTGTATCGATCCATGGCGGCGGCGACGCCACGCGCCGCGCTTTCCACCTGGCTCATGTCCGTGGAGCCGTCCTCCTTGGGAGGAGTGCCGACGCAGATGAAAATGACTTCCGCCTTGCGAACGGAGCCCTCGAGGTCGGAGGTGAACGTCAGGCGTCCCTCGTCGGCGTTACGGGCGACCATCTCCTCAAGACCCGGTTCGTAGATCGGCATGATGCCCGCCCGGAGCAGAGCGACCTTTTCCTCGTTTTTGTCGACGCAAATAACCTCGTTGCCAAGGTCGGAAAAGACGACGCCGGTCACCAGGCCGACGTACCCCGTTCCGATAACACAGATGTTCATGATTCCATTTCCTTTCAAGAATCGTGCCGGTTTCGCCCCCCTTTTCTAGGCGAAAAGGTTCGCGACTTCCTCCCGGGTCGCGGTTGCGACACCCACTTTCCGAACGACCGCGCCGCCCGACGCGTTTCCGATGGCGACCGCATCGAGAAGCGATGCGCCCGACGCCAGAGCGAGCGTCAGGCCGGCGATGGTCGAATCCCCCGCGCCGGTCCCATCGAAAACATCGACGCGGTGAGCGGGAACATCCGTGTATCCCCCATCCTGATGAAATACGGTCAAGCCATCACTGCTCCGCGTCACCAGCAAATTCCGTACCGAAATCGCCGCCCGCAGTCGGACCCCGGCGGCATGAAAAGCGCTCATGTCGGCCGATTCGAACGGATCGTCGCCCGGAACGGCATGCAGCCGTGCGGCGCTGTCGGCTTCCGATCGGTTCAACTGCGCCACCAGAATCCCCTCATAAAAACCGGCCGACACGGGTTTCGGATTGGCCGTGATGACCGTTCCGCGCCCCTCCGCCGCCAGCACCAGTTGCCGTATCGTCGTCTGAGTCAGTACGCCCTTATCGTAATCGGAGAAAAGCAGGGCATCACAGGACGATAGCCGTTGTAACGCGGTAGCCACCAGCCGCTGCGCGGTAAATTCCGGCAACGGGTGACGCTTTTCGCGATCGACTCGAACCAGTTGTTGTGTCCCGGCCACGATGCGCGTCTTCTGGGTCGTCGGACGATCATAAGCGGAGACGATCCCCGAACAGTCCGCCCCCATCCGGGTCAGACTTTCCCGAAGTCGGTTCCCGGTAGCATCGTCGCCAACCACGCCCGCGACCACGACCTCCGCGCCAAAGGCCAGAAGCTGCGCGGCGACATTGGCCGCACCGCCGGGAACGAAGGATTCCTCCACCGCATCCAGGACCAGAACCGGAGCTTCCGGAGAGATCCGGGACGCATGGCCACGAACGAACTCATCGGCCATCAGGTCGCCGACCACCAGCACTCGCTTATTTGCGAACCGTTCAAGGATCGCTTCGGCTTCAACACGCCGCATTTTAGCACTCACCTTAATACCTACCACTGATTATGTTGCGGTTTTCGGTTTTTTCTGACGATGTGAAGGAATTAACAGGCGTCTACGGCGGGGTTGAGGACGGTTGTGCCGGAATTTCTTTCGGCACGTCCTCTGTTTTCTCGTCCGGTTCCGTCGCCGGTTTTTCCTCCGGGCGCGACAGCCCGGGAAGATTCATCGATGGCACTTTCGGAATGATCCGACGCTCGTTCATTTCGTCCAGCAATCGTCTGGTATCTACGAGGATCAAGTTAAATCGAAAGTTTCGCTGCGGGGCATAAGCGTTGGCATCGTTCGCGCCGGAAAGGAAGGAAATCGCTACCGCCCGCAAAAAGGGCGTATTTTTCCGTACGGCGCGGGTCGGAATAATCAACGCCGTTTCGTAACGGCTTTCGAATCGGCTCGGAGAGTATCCGGGCGCGGCGGACTCGTTGGCAAAAAACCAGGCCCGGAAATTGAGTATCAGGTGCGGACGCACCTCCGGGTCGCCCTGACCGAAACAGATAGGCGGCAATCCGAGCGTCGCCGACGAAAGGAACACATTTCGACCGGTATGGCGTGGCGAGGCGTCGATATTCAGCCGTCGCCGGTTTTCGTAACCGAGGAAGTTAAGATGGAGGTCGGGACGACCGACCCCGACCCGGACGGGCAGGAGAAAACGCGTCCCCACGGTCGCGCCCAGGGCCTGATTCTGCCCTCGCTGGTTGGCCACCATTCCGATCTCCGAGGTCAGCATCGGACCGTCGGCGTAAAGCAAACGTTCCACCCCCAACCGCAGCCCGACCCGCGCCGAATTGTCGAAGGCATCCGTCGAGATCAGGTTGTCCGATGCCAGAAAAAAGTTGCCCCATCCTTTCCGGCGTCCCAATCCCCCGTAGATCCCGATCGGGAACTGCACGACGGTACGCCGGGGTCGCCGGTCACGGGATTGGAAAAAGGCGGGGGCCGGTCCGGCCAGAGTGAACCGCCAGCGATGCGGATCGGTCGGTGTCAGGGGCAACGGATAGGTGCCGATCGGGGCACGTACGGACGGTCGCTGGTTGGGCGGAATCGTCGGCGGCCGAGTTTCCGCCTCCTGCGGTTCCGTGTCCGGAGGGTCCTGCGCACGGGCCGAAACGGTCGGCGCGACGAGGAGCGTGAACAGGGTAAACATGACGGCTATCGTCACTTCGGGACGTCTCAAACGGTCGGGTCTTCCTCTCGCATTTCATTCCCTGAGACAACCCCTCGGACCGACCGTTACCGGTTTCGCCGACGATCGACACGATTCCGTCCCGGGACGGTCCATCGGAGCATTATACCTGTCCGAAATTCGGGGATACCGAAAGCAATAGCTGGCAAATATCCGGTTTTTTGCCCAAACTAATGCACCCTTGCCAAATTTGCGGCATACTTCTTGACATCCAGTGTATCGACTTGTCTACAAGGAGAGCCGGGGAGATGCAGACCATCCGAAATTTTGGCACCGCGGTCGTTATGCTAACTGACCTGTTCGTCTATATTTTTGTCGTTCTTTGCCTGACTCTGGCTATCGTCGCCAGCGACAGTATCCATGCCTGATACGGGTTCCCGGTCACCGGGAACCCGCTTCCGAACTACGGAGCCTTCGATACCTGTCGGACGGACATTCCATCGATAGTGAAGCCGAGGAAGGCGAAGCACATCTCGTCGTTCGTCTGCTCGCCGAAGCGCACCTCCCTCGGAGGATTGGAAGGCTGCCGCGGGTTGCGCGTCGTATTGTCGTACTTTGCCGTCAGCAACAATCGGGTTCCTTTCGGCAGACGAACAGGCTCCCGGTAACGATAATTCATCTGCCAGTTGAAGTCCCAGTCCTTGATATGGATCAGCTTTCGCTCGGTCCCGTCCGGAAGGATCGCCCGAACCCGCATTTCCGTTCCCAGCATGTGCATATGGGGCAGTATCTGGTGCAGGGTGACATTCCAGGGCAGGGTGAGGTCGGCGTTCACCACCTGATCGGCCACATCCGGTTTAAGGACGAATTCCGCGTTTCCGATCGGGAAGGTATGCAGCACCTGCCGAACCGGCGGTTCCGCCCAGTAGAGGGCGAGTTGACTTTGATCCTGCTCCGGCTTGCCGGTTTTGTGGTAGTGGACCTGCAGAACCAGTTTCGCCCCCTTCGGAACGCGAACCGCGAGTCCGGGCGTGAAACGCCGGGGGTTCATACCGGGCGCCCAGCCGTCACCCCAGTCCTCGTTCCGGATGCCCGAACCGCCGCCGGAAACACTCCACCCCGGCTCGGTTTCCCGGTTGTCCATCTCCTTCGCCGTGGAGCCGTCCTTATCGATGTAGGCGATCATATGGTGGACGATCGTCCGGTTGCCCGGCTTGAAATCGAACGCCGAAATATAGCGATCCTGTTCGAAATCGACCGGCAGGGTAAAGTTCCGGTAGACGTCCGCGCCTTCGGCCTCCAGGTGGAACGGTCGCACCGGCTGGACGACGACATCCGGTTTCCCGAGCGGCCAGTCTCCCACCGCATACCGTTTCGGCGCGGGCGGACGATCGGTCAACGCGCCCTGTGGCGCGCCGCCGTCCGCCCAGACCGCGATCTTGCGCAGTTCGGCGTCCGTCAGATACCGTGTATCCAGAAACTCTCCATGTCCCGGCTGCGCTTTCCACGGCGGCATGATGCGTCGGGTCGTATACTGCTTGATCGCCGCCGCCCATACCTTTGCCTGTCCGTACGTATCGAGCGGAAACGGGGCCACATCGCCTTTGCGGTGACAGGTGACGCAGTTTCGTTCCAGGATCGGCGAGATATCCTTGGCCCAGGTATACGGGCTGCGGACGGCGACCTTACCGGCAGGACGGTCCCGGAAAATGGCGCAGCCAAACGGCAGGACGCGTGTGACCTTTACCGGACGACCGGCGAGGACGTCGTCGAGCGCGTTCGCCAGATCACGACGCGATACCTTCGCCTCCTCGACGTTGTCGTCGATGCGCCCCCGGTAGACGACCGTTCCGTCCGGCGCGACCACGGCGGCCTCCGGCGTCATGGTGATCCCCAGGCGATCCGCCAGCGCCGTTTTGTCATCCTTGACCAGCGGAAGCGTCGCCTTCCGTTCCCGGCTCCAGCGGGCGAAGCTTTTCGCGTCATCCGCCGGGTTCGCGTTCACCAGGAAAAAGCGGATTCCTTTCGGCGCGTAGGCCGCGTTCATGCGCAGAAGTCGCGGCATATACTTCACCGCGATCGGGCATTCCATTGAGGTGAACAGAAAAACGTCAGCCTTTCCCGGCACAATGTCGCTCGTCGAGTACGAGCGATTTGCCAGGTCTTTCCAGTTAAAAGCGGTTTCACCCGACGGCGCGGGCTTTCCTGCGGCGACACACGTAACGGCCAGCGCGGCGATGGCGACCACGGAGAGCAGAGGTAACGGTGCGGAGCGCAAATTATTCATCCTTTCCACCGGCGGTCCCCGGCGAGTCATCCGGGTGCTTTGACAAGCGCCCTTCCCCTGCGGTTGCAACTTCGCTCGACAGGATTTTCCGTTCGAGCGCCTTTCCGCCGAAATACCCCATCGTCAGCAGGACCGTCAGAAACACGCCGGCCAGATTAAGCCAGACATCGTCCCATTTGGCATGCCGGTTCTGTTGAAAATAGCGGTGTACCTCATCGACGGCGGTATACACTATTCCGAGTCCGAACGCGGCCAGCAACGCTTTCGGTTTCAATCGGGGTTCTCCTGCCTGAATGGCACGAACGGTCAGCAAGGCCAGGACGGCATAGGCGACGACGTGGGCGATCCGCCGCAACGCCCCGTTGATCTGGTACATCGTCACCGTCACCTGAATCTCCGAACCATCGCCGGGCGGCGCCTGCTCCGGGCATAAGACCCGTAACGCCTGCTGGATCAGCTTCCAGGACGCTTCGTAACGCGCCCCTTCGGAACCGCTGAGGAGGATGACCCCCATCCACAGAACCAGCGGTCCACCGAGAATCAGAAACCGGAGCCAGCGCCTTCCCATAGCTGCATTATGCCCGATCCGGAGAGGACGTTATGAAAACACAAAAAGGCACCCGTCAGCGACACGGCAACATTCCATCAGGACATGGCGGAATCGGTGGGAATCTCCGGTGCGGAAAACGGGACACGGCGATAGATACGGGCCATTTCCAAACGGCAGTCGATCGCGGAAAGTTCGACGACACCGCTCAGTCCCTCGGTTTCCACAAAACGCCAGCCGCCCGTGTCGCGTTCGTATTGTTCGACCCGTGGGTAATCCTGCGTCACCATCAGGTAGGTACGAAGCGAAGGCAGGCGGCGGTAATCCCGGAATTTGCTCCCACGATCGACCACTTCGGTGGAATCGGAGAGCACTTCGATGAGGACCGTCGGGTTGGTCAGTGTGTCCGGGTTCAGTGCGTCCACAAGATACTCCCCGCAGACAACGCCCACATCGGGGTAGTAGTAATGACCGTTTGCCCGAACGCGGGTATCCGTCGCAAAAACATCGCAGTCCCGGTCTTCGACCTGACTTTCCAGGCCATACACGATATTCTTCGAAATAGTGACGTGACGACGACTTGCGCCTGCCATTTCGATTCGTTGTCCTTCAATGTACTCACCCCGTCGCAAAGCCATGCTGTCGAGAGCAAAGTACTCGGCGATGGTCAGGCGCGGATGGGGGGACGTGTCCGCAGGGGGGCGCGTCGGCGATTCCGGAAGTGCGGTACTCATACCTGAATTATACGATCCATTCCGTGTTTTCCGCCTTTTCGGGTTGCCCCTCCACCGGCTACCACCGGGCGGAGGAGGGAGTATCGCCCGGGTCTGCGGGGTATCGCACGGACCCGCGCCGGGGGAGGTTATTTTGCACCACACCCCCGCCATTCCCGGGCATAATGAGTGCATGATCGTTCTGGTCCCCGAACACGTCCATGCCGAACTCTCCCCGTCCGTTTCGGCCTTACCCGTCACCCTGATTCCGTATTCCGAGGAAGGCCCACCGCCCGAACGGGCCGACGAGGCCGTTGCGGTCTTTCGCTGGGTCGCCGGCAAGCGGTACGAATCGCTGGTGGTGGACGCCCCGCCGGTACGATGGCTGCATACCGCGAGCGCCGGGGTCGATCATGTGTTGACCCGGCGACTGCGGCAACGGGGCGGATTTACCCTCACCGATTCCGGTCCGGCCTTCGGCATCTGCATCGGGGAGTATGTCCTGACCTGGATGCTGGCGGTTTCCCACCGCGTTCCGGAGCTTCTGGCGTCGCAGACCCGCCGCGAATGGGCGCAGAAACTGACACATGAGGAGCTTTCCGGGCAAACCGTCGGCATCCTGGGCCTGGGTCCGATCGGTCAGGCGATCGCCCAAAGGTGCCGTGCGCTGGGCATGACCGTCCTTGCCTTTCGGCGCTCCGACCGCCCGGCGGAGAACGTCACGACGATCTTCACCGGACCGGAGGGGCTGAAAACGCTGCTGACGGTGTCCGACTGGGTCGTCGTCGCCACCGCACTGACCGGCGAGACCCGCTCGCTCCTCGGCGCGGCGGAGTTCGCGGCAATGAAGCCGTCCGCTCGTCTGGTGAATGTCGCGCGGGGTCCGGTGATCGACGAGCAGGCGCTGATCGCCGCTCTTCGGGAGGGACGGATCGCCGGGGCCGTGCTGGACGTTTTCACACAGGAACCCCTCCCCGAAGAAAGCCCGCTCTGGGACCTGCCGAACGCGTACCTGACGCCGCATAACTCGCCCGGATGGACCGTCGGCCTGCGCCGCCGTCAACTGGAGCTTTTCATGGGCAACCTTCGGCGGTTCGTCGCCGGAGAGCCGCTTGAAGGCGTGGTCGATATCGAACGGGGCTATTGACCGGCGGGCAGCGGCACGAGCCGAAAGGCGCGAATCGTTCCGCCATGCCACCCCCATCCGACAATACGCCCCCGGTCGTCGATCCCGGTCGCCTCGACCAGACGCCAGCCGTTGGCCGGATCGACCTGCCGGTTCAGGTCGTGGCAAACGCGCCCCTCCCAGAAGGCGGCGCGACGTTCGTCCGTGCCCGGTCGGCCGAACGCCCCGACCATTCGCGCCCGGTTGTCGATCGCCCGAACCATACCGTTCGGTTCCGGACAGGGAAGGACGACCGACCGACCGCGAGCGTCCCAGAGTACGGGCCGGAACGAACCGTCCGTCGTCACCAGATACCCCGCCGAATGGCCGAGATCGTTCAGGGTGACCGCGAGGGCCGCTTTCGCGCCGGGCGGCGTATCGAGTTCACGAACCGTTCCGTTTTCCCAGAGGCAGGCGCGGACCTCGAAGGCGGCGTTTTCCGCCCATCCGGCAACCGAACCGCCCGCATTGATCGCGCAGGCACGGCTGGCGGCTCCTCCCAGAGTCCCCAGTTCCCGGCCCGGCATGGCTTTTCCGTTTCGGTGGTTGGCGTCCCAGAGATAAGCCTGACGAATGCCCCGGGCGATCTCCGCCTCTCCGACGACGATCCCCCGATCGTTCACGCCGAAGGCCGCACTCTCTCCGCCGTAGGGGACGGACCGTCCAAGATCGATCCACTGCCGGCTGTCCGGTCGCCAGAGAAGCGCATGTTGACGCTCGTCCGCCCCGGAAAACCGTCCGCGTCCGGCGATCCAACCCGCGTTGCTTACGGAAACGGCCTCTCCCAGGTCCGCAGGGTTCGTCCCGGTCCCCTCCGGCGGCAGGCGCAGGGGCGTTCGCAGACCGATGGCTCCCTCCGTTTCGAACACGAACGGTTCGACGGCGGGCACGGGCGGAACGAGCGCGACGCCGGAGCGACGATCGGCCCGCGAGCGCATCTCCTCGCCTTTCGCTCCGTAAAAGTCAGTGATGATGCGCGGGTTGGCCAGCAGGAAGGCGAGTCCGATCAGATCGATCATCTGACGGTTGGTGTAACCGTTATCCCGGTCGAAGTAGGAGAGCGCCCGATCGCGTGTTCGGCTGGCGACGATGATCGGCGGACGGGCGACCGTTCGCGTTCGCACCCCGACCACCGTCCCGTTCGCCGCCGTTCCCAGGATGCGGGCTGACGGACCGGCCGGTATCTCCTCTATGGTGTAGCGGACGGTCGGAGGGGTCTGTGCGTTCGACGGCCCGCTCAGCGGAGCAACGAGCAGGGCGGGAAACAGGAGGGGGAGCATTCGACGCCAGTTCATGACCTATACGACACGAAGGGACGGAGCGGAGTTTCAAACGGGCGTTCGGGCGGCATCGAGCAGGGTGGTCGCGCCCCGGCGGTCGTCGAACAGGTGCAGTCCGTAGCGAATGCTGAGATCCTCGCAAACTCGTACGCCGCGAACGCTGTTTCCGTGGGCATCGACGCGCGGTGAAAAGACGGCGATACCTCCCTGCCCCGGAACGACCGCGAAGATCGCGCCGCTGACACCGGATTTCGCCGGAAGCCCGACCCGGTACGCCCACTCCCCGGCGGAATCGTACATGCCGCAGGTATACATGACCGACAGGATCGGCGCGATACAGGACGCCGCGGCCGCTCGTTCGCCGGTGATCGGATGGATTCCGCCATTCGCCAGCGTCGCCGCCATCACCGCCAGATCGGTACAGGAGACCAGGATAGCGCACTGCTGGAAATACAGGTCGAGCGATTCCTCGAATCGCTCCCCGACCATTCCGAACGCCCGCATCAGGTGAACGATTGCCCGGTTCCGGTGGCCCGTCGCCGCCTCGGAGGTGAAGGTCGGAAGGTCGAAGAACACCTCCTTCCGTCCGGTGTAGCGGCGAAAGCAGTCGAGCAAACGATGCTGTCGTTCGGGGGTATCGCTGCCGGGAATCAGGTCGGCGATGGCGATCGCCCCGGCATTGATCATGGGATTGAACGGCCGACCGGCGCGCTCGTCCAGTTGAATCGAATTGAACCGGTCGCCGGTCGGTTCGACGCCGACCCGGGTAAGGATATGCTCCCGGCCCCAGAGTTCCAGAGCCAGTCCGAAGGTGAACGGTTTCGACGCGGACTGGATCGTGAACCGTTGTCCGGTGTCGCCGACTTCCGCGACCTGCCCGTCCGTCGTCACGACCGCGATCCCGAACCAGTTCGGATCGGCCCGCGAGAGTTCGGGGATGTAATCGGCGACGTCGCCATCGGCCAGGTCATGGTAGCGTTCCCACAGTTCGCGAAGATACGCGGACAGGGCGGATTCCGTCGTCGAGTCGTTCATCCCTTTCGCTTCTTCCCCTTCGCCTGCCGGACGGTTAATTCCAGCGAAAGGCGGCGGTCACCAGTCCGCCTTTCGCGGTTCGTAGTTCATCGTAGGTCGCCTGCGCCGCGTCCGGTTCCCGGAGGTCGCTGACCAGTTCCGTCAGGGACAGTCTACCCCGCGCCATGAGATCCAGTACGGTCCGAAGGTCGTTCATCAGATGATCGCGCGGTACCAGTATCCGCAGTTCCCGGAAGAATGTCGTCGGATACGGCAGGGAAAAGGTGTCGGGATAGCTGCCCTGCACCACCAGGCGCGCGCCGGAGACCGGTTGGTCGTCCCAGGGCAGTTCTCGCGCCGCCTCGACCGCCTGCGCCAGCACCCCGGCAACACCGGTGCAATCGACGACGATATCCGCGCCGTCCGGGAAGACCGTTTTCACCGCGCGGGCAAGGCCATCCTTCGAAACGACGCCCGGAATCCCGGCCCGCTCCGCGAGCGCCACCCGTTCCGGCGACAGGTCGACGGCGACCACCGACGCGCCCGAGGCCGCGAACACCCGGGCGGAACACTGACCGATCGGGCCAAGACCGATCACCGCCACCGTCTCGTGCGGCAGCGGCGCGGCCAACCGCAGCCCGTGGTAGGAGATCGCTGCCAGCTTGGCAATACTGGCGGCCACCGGATCGACGGCGTCCGGCAGCGGAACGACCGACCGCTGTTCACGCACGGCGACCCCGATATGCCCTCCCCAGAGGCGACGATGATCGGCATAGCGAGTTCCGCCGCACCAGACACGGGTCCCGACCGCCAATCCGGTCACTCCGGGACCGACGGACTCCACGGTTCCGGTCAGGGAGTAGCCGGGGATATAAGGAAAGCCGTCGCCTTCCACCCCGCTCATCTTACGCAACTCGGTTCCCGGACTGATGCCGCTGAACGCCGTTCGGACCCGGACTTCGCCCGGACCCGGGTCCGGCAATTCGACGTCGGTCAGTTCCACCGTATGGACATCGGTCACCAGTAACGCCCTTGTTTTCATCGCCGTTCCTTTGCTCCCGCCCGGTACGCCGGGCTTAATTCGATTTGACAACCGCGCCAATTGCGCTATAATAGCCGTTGCCGATCCGAGTCCGGCGCCCTGCCGGATTCTCGTTCGAGGAGTGATGTCCGAGTTGGTCGAAGGAGCACGATTGGAAATCGTGTATACGGCAAAACCGTATCGTGGGTTCGAATCCCACTCACTCCGTCTCCTCCCCCTCTCCCGATGATTTTTGTACCGGAGAGAGCGTTTTCCCCGAATACAGGTAATAATGCCTTGTAAATGCGTCCACTATCCAAGAGGCGCAACGGAAAAGGTTCCCGTCACCATGGCATCTCCCCGTTTTGCCGTTCCCTCAACGTCGATGCGCCCGAACTCCGGAACCGTCGCTACCGAACGTCGTCATCGTTTCCGCTCGCTCCGTTTCGGCGGACCGCTCCGACTGCGACGGGCCGGGGAAAAGGAGGCGTTCCTCCTGGCGGTGATCTGCGCCCTCGATATGTATACGACCCTCTGGTGGGTCATTCACGGCGATGCGATGGAAGCCAATCCCCTGCTGGCCTGGACGTTCCGGTTTCATCCGATCTGGTTCGTCGTCGTCAAGTGCCTGTCGTGTCTGCCCGCCCTCTATTTTTTGACCCGACTGGCGCAGGCGAACCGGCTATTGACGGTCCGTATGCTCCGCGCCGCCATCGTCGGGTACATCGGGTTGTACCTGATCCACGTCCGCTGACCGGTTTCAGTACGGTCCGCGAATCCGATCTACGACACGCATCTCGTAGAACCGGCGCAATCGCTCTCGCAGTTCGGGGGACAGCGGTGGAAGTTCGGAAACGGCGGCGTTGGCGCGCGCCTGCTCCGGATTCTTCGCGCCGGGGATGATTACACGGACCGCATCGAAATCCAGGCACCAGCGAAGGGCCATCTGTGTCAGCGACCAGCCCGCCGGTACCATCGGTTTCAGGGCGTCCGCCAGTTCGACCCCTGCCTCAAACGGCAATCCGGCGAACGTTTCGCCGACGTTGAACGCCTGTCCGTCGCGGTTGTACGTCCGATGGTCCTCCGGAGCGAACTCGGTTTTTTCGGTGAATTTCCCCGAAAGCAGTCCCGAAGCCAGCGGCAATCGCACGATGATCGCGACGTCTCGGGTCTTCGCCTTCGCAAATAGTTCGTCGGCCGGTTTTTGCCGGAAGAGGTTGAAAATCACCTGGAGCGCGGCGACGTCGGGCTGTTCCAGGCAGAGGAGTCCTTCCTCGACCGTTTCGACGCTGACGCCGAACCGACGGATCTTCCCTTCCGAACGCAGGACACGCAGGTGTTCGAAAACATCGCCCCGCCGCAGTTCCTCGGTCGGTATACAGTGCAGCTGCGTCAGGTCCAGCGTCTCGACGCCGAGTCGCCGCAGGGATTCCTCCGTATGGCGGCGCATGGTTTCCAGCGTGAAGTTCCCTGGCCACCCGGGATCGCCCCGCCGCCCGAGTTTCGTGGCGACGAAAACGGACGGTCGATCCTCCCGTAAGAACCGCCCGATCACGCTCTCGCTTCGCCCGCTACCGTAAACGTCGGCGGTATCCAGGAACGTGACGCCGTTCGCGTACGCCGTTCGCAGTGTGTCGAGTGCGGTTTCGTCGGAGATGCTGCCCCAGTCGCCGCCAAACTGCCAGCAGCCGACGCCCACCTCGCTTACCGTCGTGTCGGAAAAGGATCTTTGTTTCACGCCTCGATTGAACCACGAACCTCGGACCGGGAAAACCCCTGCCCTCTTACTTTTGCGTGGAAAATTCGGCGGGAATCGTCCGGCAATAGTCCGTGAGCAGTTGGCAGACGAGAAACGCCGGAATCGCCTCGGGCAGGATCGCCTCAAACCGTTGCGCCGGTTCGGTCGGAGGTGTGCCCTCCAGTATCGTGGTTTTCCGTTCGGCGGGTAGCATGTCGATCGTCTCCCCGGCGGTAAAACCGGTCGGAACGTAGGTCGCCATTTCCCCCGAATCGGTCGAGCCTGTCTCCGACATGCCGAAACCGCCGGTCGGCAATGCCGCGAAATCGGCGGTGGAATCCGGCACGGTTTCCTGTCGCCATCCGTTCATGCCACCGCAACCGGACAGCAGAAGGAGCGTAATTGCGGAGAGAATCCCCGCGAGCCGTCGTCGGCCTTTCGTGATATCCATGTCTTAATGTAACATTGACACTGACGAAAGAGGCATCCGAAGTGGGGAATTACCAGGAGCCGACCTGTGAAATAAAAACGGATCGACCCACGGAACCGCCCTTGACCGCTCGTCGTCCTGCGGATCAATAGGTGACGGCCAGGCGACCGACGGTCGGCGGTCCGGAGGTTCGGACCGTGATGGCGTACGTCCCCGGACGCGGCAGCCGGGTCCGATATTCGGTCGGTTTGCCACGAACGCCTCGGACGCGCCCCGCCGGTCGCCCGTCCGCGCCGGTAAACGTGATTTCCAGCGGTTCGCGCCCGGTCGTGTCGGTGAGGCGCACCTGAATCGCGCCGGGAGCCGACAGGGTCACGAAAACGGTGCGCGGCGTCTCGCCCAATCGTCCGGTATCGAGATCGTCGGCGAACTCGAAAACCTGGGTCGTTCGCAGCGGCAGGCGGGGAAATCGGTCCGGGTTCGATTTCGTATCGGCGTCGGCGCGAACCAGCAACAGGTACTTTCCCGGTTCGACCGTGGCCACGATACGTCCGTCGTCGCCCGTGGTCAACGTGAGGTCCGGCTCGCCCTCCTGCCGCCCCACCGCCCGGAGCGTCGTCTTCGGACCGAAATTGGTCGGCACGGTGACCGTTCGCGCCTTCCCGTCGCCGCCGTCGTGAAAGAGGCCGAGGAGGTTGCCGGAACGCTCCACCGCCAGCACGTCCGTATCCGCGAAATGCACCACCTCCTCGCCGACGGCGAACCGATTGTGCACCGGAATCAACGTTTCCAGCGTTCGAGGCAGACGCGGATCCTCAGCCCGGAAGTAGTCGGAATAGAACACGCTCGGCTGTCCCGCCAGTGTCAGAATCAGGGCATACGGCAGCGAACGGCGGTCACGCCGGATCGGCTGAAACCGATCGACATCGTGGTTGGAAACGAAAAGCACCGCCCGTTGTCGATCGGCGAAACGCCGGATCAGCAGGTCCCGCATGTCGAACGCGCGGGGGTTCTCGGTCATGTCCCACAGGGCATAGAACAGACCGAAGTCGAACAGCCGCATACGATGGGCGGTCGCCCGCTGAAAATCCAGCAGCGTCCCCGGATTCGTGTCCCAGAACTCGCCGACCAGATAGAAGCCGCGCTCGTCGACCGAACCGTTCATCTTTTCGGCAAACTCGGCGAGGAACGGCGGGTCGATCAGTTTGACCGCATCCAGGCGGAACCCGTCGACGCCGGTCTGCGCCCGGAACCATGCGCCCCATTCGCACAGCCCCTTACGCACATACCCCTCCTCGGCCTCCGCACAGTAGTCCTGGGCGAATTCCGGATTATGGTAGGGGCCGTTCCGATCCGGATGAATCGCCGACGGGTGAAAATGGCGATAATCTCTTGGAAAACGCCCGGTTCCGGGCGCTCCGGAGGCTCCGACCGGCTGAAAACGAGTCCAGGAGCGAAGGTTTTCGTCACGGTCGTCCGGGGAACGAAAGGCGCGACCGACCTTCGAATCGTCGCCGATATCATCCCAGCCCAGACGCTCCATAAGCGGATTGGGTTCGGCCCGGTCCGCGCCGCCGGTATGGTTCAGGACGACATCGGCGATGACCCGCAAGCCTAGTCGGTGGGCGGCGGCGACGTAGGCCAGGTATTCGTCCCGGGTTCCGAAAAGGGTCGGGATGGTTCCCTTCTGATCCTTGCTGCCGAGGTCATAGAGATCGTACGGGTCGTATCCCATTGAAACCGCGCCGCTTCCGCCCTTGACCGGAACCGGATGCCAGATCGACGAGACGCCCAGTTTTGCCAGCGCGGGCAGTTCGGCGGTGGCCTGACGCCACCAGGAGGTTCCTTTCGGCGGTTTGTCGATCGGGTAATAGAACTGCTGAAACAGCACCTGAGCGTGAAGGGAGGAGACCGGGACGAGCAGCGCGAACAGCGACAGACCGACCGTCACGGCGAACCGAAAAGGCGTGCGCATGGGTTATTGTACCGGACACCGCCGTTGCCGCAACGCCGCCTGCCACTCCTCCGGCGTGTTGGCGTTGACGATGGCGGTCCGAAAAGCCTCCGGCAGCGCGACCGACGTAAACGCCCCCGTCTCGATCAACCCTTTCAGCGAGCGTCGTCCGGACGCCAGCCGTTCACGAACCAGCGGCCGTACGGCACGGGAATATACGGAAAACAGGGGTTCCGGTTCGCCGTCCGCGCCGACCGTGACGGTTCCGTGCGCCCCGGAATCGTCGGAGGGCAGGGAGGCGAGCCAGCGGATCGCCTCCGCGGTCAGGCAGGGCATGTCGCAGGCCAGAAGCAGCGTTCGATCGGTGGGCGCGGCCTCCAGCGCGGCGGCGAGTCCCGCCAGCGGCCCCTGTCCGGCGTCGGCAGGGGCATCGGGCAGGAAGATCGCTCCCGCCGGATCGTCATCCGCCGGTCGTTCCCGTCCGATGACCAGTACCGTCTCCGCGCCCGCCTCGATCGCCATGCGGATGGTCCGTTCGAGCAGCGTCTCCCCGTCGAGCGGCAACAGGGCCTTGTCCTGCCCCATCCGGACGCTTTGCCCCCCGGCGAGGATCGCGACGGTCATTCGCGCCCCCTACTCGATCCGGACACGATCCGTCCCACTGCGCCCGAAGGTCTCCGGCGAGTACATCTCCTCCGCTTTGGCGGGCGGCACGACGAATCGACCGGGAGTCGTCGCGCGGCAGATGTACACGTATTCGTAAGCCCCTTCCCAGAGGTAGTCCGTGAACGCCTCCGCGCGTTCGTCGCGCAGGTTTTCATGCTGCCACCAGTACCCCCATCGCCACCAATACCCCCCGTCGAGGCGGTTCGGATTGATATCCCGGTCCACGCTCTCGGTTCCCTGAAGGGCCGAGTTCAGCGACTCCAGTCCGGCGGGCATCGGGTCGGTCAGGGCGACATGGTAGCGGCGAGTCGTCGCGATCATGGTCAGGCGGACCCGTACCTTCGCTCCGGCCTTGATGATCCAGGTCCCGTCGGCGTCCCGGCGGACATCCTCCGGTTTGTCGATCGGTTCGTAGACCCGCCTGACGGTGAATCCGTAGTCGGCGGGGCGGAGCGTCAGGTCTTTGGGGGCGTACCGCATTCCGATCCGATAGTAGAGTCGGCCCGGTCCGGTCTTTCCGATGATCAGTTTCCGGTCGCCGGGCGTTTTCGTCAGGTAAGCCATCGGAATCCGCGTTTCTGCCCGTTCCGTGCTGCGCCCCCGGAACGACGCCTCGCCCGCAAAATCGTCCCCGAGCCAGAGCCGGGCGACGAAATCGGGCGTCACTCCCTCATAGGTACGGAAGTAGCGATCGAGGGCCAGCAGGACGAAGGCGTTTTCCTGCGTACCCGACCACGCGCCCCGTCGGCGACCGTCGAGCAGTCCGCGCACCAGTTTGGGGATCAGGTCGTTCTTCGGCTGGTCCGCGATCAGGGCGTCGAGCACGATGGCGTCGGCGCGGCGGTCCGAACTCAGGACCAGATAGTCGGCGTCCCGGTAGGAAAAGGTGAAGTGGGCGGCTCCGGCGGTTTCCGTCGCCCGGCTGTTCAGCCAGCGACGTGCGTCCGCCATGACCGGATCGCCTGCCAGGACCTGCAACAGCCAGCCGATCGTCTCCGGTCCCAGTCCGTCGAGCGTGTCCTCCTTCAACAGGCGTTTCGCCCGACCGGTTTCCGTGTCTCCCGTCAGATGGCGCACATAAAGCGCGTATGCAGTGATCATCCGTCGGCATTGCGGCGGGTAGTTCGCCTCGAACTTGCTCTCGATGTCCTTCAGATATTGCATCGAACGGGTGAACATCGTTTCCGGAACAGTGAACCCTTTCTGTTTCGCCCGGACGAGGGCATGCGCCACATGCACACCGAGGTACGGATAGGGTCGGGTATATCGCGTCCAGAAACCGAAGCCGCCATCGTCGTTCTGCATTTCGGCCAGCCGCGCCAGGTCACGGCCCATCGCCGCCCGTATCTCCTCGGCGGACGGCATCTCCCTGGGTCGGAAGGCGGCCAGCACGTCCTTCAGCGCGGCGGTCGCCAGCACTCGCGACGCGATCTGCTCGGCGCAGCCGTAGGGGTACTGCGCGAGGTAGATATAGGCGTCGGTCAGTTCCTGAAGGGCGGTCGATGTCGTCGTCACCTCCAGCCCACCGAACTGAGGAACCACCTCTCCGGGCGTTCGAACCGGCTGGACGATCGCCCCCTCATCGATGGTTCCGTAGGTCGCGAACGCCTCGGTCGTCGCGGGCGTCCATACCGGCAGGGAGAGTTCGGCGGCATCCGATCGATCCCCGGAGACCGCCGCCACCTGGAAGCGGGCCGTTCCCGGGCGCACCGCGTCGGCGGGGAAGCGTACCTCAACGCGATTGTTGGCCTTGACGGTCACGCGCAACCCGTGGACATCCGGGAACGCCAGATTGGTCCCGCGCACCGCGACGTCCACGACCATCGGAGTGTCGGTCCGGTTCTGCAGGACGACCGGCAGTACGAACCGGTCGCCGAAGTTCAGGAACCGGGGTGCGGACGGGCGGGCCATCAGTGGCAGGCGCGCCGTGATCGCGGCCTCGCCATGCCCGATCCGTTTCGGTCCCTCCACCGCGACCGCGACGACCCGATACCGGGTCAGGTTGTCCGGCAGTGTGATCGGCACCCGCGCGGTTCCGTCCGCCCCCGTTCGCACGGACGGCGCGAACTCGGCGAGTGCGTTGAAGTTGGTGCGGAGGCCGATCGGCGTGTCCGGGGGCGCAGCCTGATTCACTGCCAGACTCTTCGCCAGCGCGGGTGCAGGCACCGGGGCGGATCGCGGAGTCGGAACCGCCATATCCGCCGCCATCATGTTTTCCGCGATAGCCCCACCTCCCGCGCCACCAAACCGCGCCCGGCGACCAGCGACGGCTATTCCGAGCGTGAACGACACTTCCCCATCCTGATCGTTTTTGACCTGGCCCGGGTCCTCGAGCAGAAGGTGACCGCGCAAATGGCGGGTGTCGACATTGGTCGAGCCTCCGGGGTAGAACGCGCCGAGGGGGTCGCCCAGGTTCCAGCCCGCCAGCGCCAGGACCGATTCGTCCACGACCACCACGGCGGCTTCGGCGTTCGGAACCGGCTGACCGTCGGCATCGCGTACGCTCACCGTCACCGTCGTCTTTCCGCCCGGCTCCAGCGCGGCATTCTCCGGAATCGCCGTGACGGTCAGTCGTCGCATCGTCGGCGGCACCGAAAGGTTCAGATGCCCGCTGGCGAAGGCCGGCCGGGGCGCAACGCCCTTCAGCGGCTTGCCCTCATCATCGGTCCGTGTCGCGGACCCGACCAGTTCCACCTGCAGGCCGACCGTCGGCAGGAACGACTCCGCGATCGGAACGCGCAGGGTATGCGTCGTCCCCTTCATCGTGAAACGTTCCGTGCGAACGATCCCGTCGTGGACGATGGTCGCCAGTCCGTAGGCGTTCGCGAAGGGCGACTGCACGAGAACGGTCGCCGTTTCCCCGGGCCGGAACTCCTTCCGATCGGGAATCAGCGTCACCTGCTCCTGCGACAGGTCGCGCTGTCGGTTCTTCGGGCCGTCGCCCCCGGACACCCACAGCGTCAGTTCCGACTCATTGGGCCGCTCGCGTCCGTCGAGAACGGTCGCCCGCACCGTCCACTGACCGCCCTTCGGCGGCGTGAACTCGGTCGCGACCGGCTGCTCCCCTGACCGGACGTTCCATTCGATGACATCGACCTCGTTTTCGGTCCAGCGTCCCTTCTTGTAGCCCCACTCTTTGCGCGCCGCCCGGAAACGGATCTCCCGCCCGGCATCGGCCTTGCCGTCGATATCGCAGACGATCGTATCGATCGTGAGTTTTTTGCCCTTCTCCACGAACAGGTTCCGGCCCTTCAACCCGACGTACCGCTCGGACGGATGGACGATCAGCGACGTATTCGCCGCGCGGGTCTGTCGGTTCACGTCTTGAAGAACGGCCTCGGCGCGGACGGTGTAGGGCCGTGCCGGACGAACGGATTCGAAGTCGAGGTGCAGGTAGTGGGTTCCGTCGCCGCCGGTTCGTCCCGGGTGCGACTGCAGCGGTTCCTCGGGTCGCCCGAAGCCGAATCGTCCGCTGCGATAGACCGGGCCGTCGTCAAAACCGCCCCACCAGGGAATCCACTGGCCGAAGGTAAACTCCTCCCGTCCCGGCGGGGTGTAGGTCGTGGGGGCGGCGCTCACGTTCCAGATGACCGGCGTCCCCGGCAACGCGCCGCCGGCGTAGTACTTCGCGGTGACCGAAACGTCCGCGCCTTTCGTGTCGCCCACGACATGCGGTCCCGCGCTTTCGTTCTTCGCCGCCACTTCGAACTCCGGCCGCCGAAACTCCTCGACCTGCAAGAAGTGCCAGTTGCCGTCAATCAGCAGCGATGCCTGCCCGAGGTTCATCGTCTTCGGCAGTTCCGCAGAAAAATCGAATCCGGCCCAGGCGTTAATTGTCGCGGTCCCTTTCAGCACTTCGTTCCCGCGCGAGTCCCGAAGCAGCCAGTTGACCTGTCGCATCCCGACCGGCAGTTCAAGATCGCCGGTCTTTCCCGGCTTCTTGACCCGAACCCAGCCTTTGATATGGACGGTTTCACCGGGGCGGTACAGTTTTCGGTCGTCGAAGATAAACCAGCGCTGGGAATCGCCGGACGAGTGTTTTACCCAGGCGGTCCCGTCATATTCCCAGAAGGCGGACGGCAAAAAGGCCGCGTCGTTCCCTTTGTTGACCATGACCCGTCGCGCCGGGGTTCCGGTCAGCCCGACCCGCGCCAGCCCGTCCGGACCGGTCACCGCGTTAACCCCGGTATCCAGCGCGACCCGCGCACCGCCCACCGGCTTGCCGGTCGCCAGATCGGTGACCCAGGCATACAGGTCGGTCGCATCGGTCTGTACCATCAGGCCGAGTTTGGTGGCCTGAAACCAGGCGACTCCCTGATCCGGAAGTTCCTCTTTGCTGCGCCGAATCGTCGATTCCCACCGGACGATGACGTTTTCCGTTCCGCCCTTCAGTACGTCGGTCAGCGGGACGGACGTCTCCCCCCAGACGTCGGGCTCCGTCTTCAGCGGGACCACCTTCTCGGAGACCAGCCGACCGGGTATCGTCTCCCGGTCGCGGCGGCCACGATTCAGGTATTTGAGCCAGGCGGCCCAATCGCTTTCCTGCACGGCATAGAGCTTCACCCGGACGGACGGCGTATTCACGCTATGGAACGCCGCCCGGGGCGGGGCCGACGGGTCGCAGACCACGAAATTCCGTTCCGGACCGGAAACCATCGGCGTTGCCGGTCCGACTTTGACCATTCGGATTTCCGATTTGCCCAGAGTCTGTCCGAAAATATCCTTTACCCCGGACGGAATCGTCACCGTATAGGTCGTCCGTCCCTTCGTCATCCCTTGAAAGTGGAGATAGGTTCCCTGTGCGGTGATCCGCATGCCGGGAACGGCGGGGGAGACGGTCACGGTCGCCGGATCGAACGCCTCCTCATCGAGCGGATTATTGAACCGGAACCCCCAGCCCGCCCCGGGCGGGCTGCCGTCGCCGTTCGTCTCGACCAGTTTCAGCGGTCCGTAGGTTTGGAAGGAGAGGGTCTGCTCGGAATCGGTTTTGCGCGGTCCTTCGCTCGACGGCGTGCCGGGTCCGATCCGGACGGTTACCATTGTTTCGGTCGGCAAGGGTTCGACCGGTCTGACGGCCAGCGTGCGTTCCTTCGGCACGTCCTGCCGCCAGCGCGATTCACGCCCGTCGGATATCTCGGCCTCGGTCGCCCGCCGCACCGAAAACTTTCGCCCTCCCGCATCGAGCGTGATCGTCTTCAGGACGGCCTCCGGGTCGATGCGCTGGTCGAACGCCATGCGGATCAACGGCTGACGTGGTTGCGGCTGATCTGTGTTCGGAAAGGAGTCGATCAGGCGGACGGCAGGCGTTTGAAATCGCACCGTGGTCGTTTCCGCCAGTACGCCGCCGGTCGCGGATTTCGTACCCGCCGGAACGGTGAGCGTGAACGCGGTCGCCATCGGCAGTCGTTTGCCCGAACCGGCGTCGAAGATCAGGGTCTGGGTTCCGAGCCATCGCCAGACGCCCTCGGCCTTCGGCGTCAGTTCGACCGGGACGTTTTGCGCGGCCTCCTCCTGACTCGTGACCGGGATCATCGGCTGCGAAAACGTGATCGAGACGCGGTCGGCCAGCGGGATATCACCTTCCGGCTGGACACGACGAACGGTCAGCGGGCCGGTTTCGACGGCAGGCGGGGTTCCTTCCGACGGGGGCGGCGGAAAGGCGGCCAGTCTGGTCTCCCCGGCGCGCGGCGGGGGCAGGGAGCGTTCCCGCAGAGCGAAGTCCTGTTCGTCGCCCGGCTGCGCGTTCACCGGTTTCAGGCGGGCCAGCACCCGTTCCGCCTCCGGATCGGACAGCGGCGTGCTCTCTCCCTGCGGAATCTCCTCCGCGTCCTCCCCGAGCGGCGGCTTGCCATCCGAAAGGCGGAAACGCAACCCTTCGAAGTCGTCGTTCATCGTTTGCGCTCCCCTCACCTGCCCGGCCATCGCGGCCGGACTCGACATCCGCACCATCGCCCGGTCGGAGGTTTTGTTCGCCCGTATCGATACGGCGCCGACGGCGACCGCCGCCGTCAGACCGACCGTTACCCCCGCCAGTATCCCAACCCGTTTTCGCGTCATTTCCCTGACTCCTCAACCACACACCGTGATCGCCGTGTTACGCCCTTCCTTTAGTTTCATTTTTGGCGTTCGGCCTTCAGTTCGGAGGTTTTCGTCCGGAAATCGACGGTTATTTCCGCAAATTCCGTTCTGCCAGGGCGTTTTGAACTCTTTCCGTCACCTGTTTTCCCTGAATTTCCGAACCCTGACCGTTGAAATGTGTTCCGTCGGCGGTGTAGAGGTCCGGTGAGTTTTCCGTCAGCGCATACAGGTCATTCAGCGGGATTTTTTCGGCGGTCAGAAAGGTCCGCAGCAATGCGTTTCGGACCTTGATGCGTTCGTTGAACGGGTCGAAGCGATCCGGGCTGCCCGAAACCCGCTTCGCGGTCGTCGTCACGCCGATCAGCGCCGCGCCCGGCGAATACTGTCGAAAAAGCGCGATCAGGGCAGGAAGATCGCGACGGTACTCCTCCTCCGTGTAGCCGACTCCGTGCATTCCGTTATTGAAGTGGATCACATCGAACCGGCACTGTTTCAGAACGAGAGCGACCTCCTCCAAAAAGGCGGGGTCACCGAGGGATTTGGACGTGGCCAGTTTCGCGACGTAGCCCTTTCCCTCCATCGCCTTTTCCACGTGCGGGAAATAGGCGTTGGTGATGGAGTCGCCCAGCAAGAGAATATGCGGCCGGTCCGTCGCATGGATACCGGGAATCAGGATCAGGCTCCATTCAATATCCTCACGAATCACGCGAGGCGGCTCCGAGAGGTTCATGTCGACGTTTCCCTCCGCTCCGGTCGAAATGCCCCCGCTTGTGAACCATAGCAGGGCAAGTAATATTGTGAGTCTTCGCACATCCTACCTCTTTCGGGTGATGGACACCGAACCGGGGTTCTCAGATAAGGCTGTCACAGGGAAGATGTTTCGGTCCGTCCTCGGTACAGACGGCGTAGTTGGGCCGCCCGGAGAGCGAAACCCCCGCATACTCCCCCCGTGCGTTGACAATGTAGAACTGGAGATTGAAGGCCGGGTTTCCGTCCTTGTTGAGCAGCCGTTTTTCGACCGTGTTGGCGCGCACCCGCTTCAGGGCGTCCAGACCGGCATCCTTCGGGTGCATGCCTCGCCGCAGGTTCTCCACGATCAGAAAGGACGTCAGGTTGTAGAGGTTGGCTTCGCCCCGCCCGGTCGAACCTGCCGCGCCGACGGCCCCGTCGACATAGAGACCGGCGCCCAGGATCGGCGAATCGCCCACCCGACCGGGAATCTTCCAGGCAAGCCCGCTGGTCGTGGTCACCCCGGCGATCTCACCCTTCGGGTTGATTCCGTTGCAGTGGATCGTGCCGAAGATATGCTCGGGATCGATCAGTCCCTCCCGCGCCATCTCCTCCGTCGCTTTCCTTCCCACTTCGGCCCGTCCGGCGGGATCGAGGTAGTGCGCGGGGTCGGTACGCCGTTTCCACTCCAGCCAGAGCTTACGGGACTGCGGCGTATTCAGATCGTCCTCGATCGTAAAGCCCAGGTTTCGGGCGAACCGCTGAGCATCCTTGCCCACGATCAGATGGTGATCGGTCTGCTCCATCACCGCTTTGGCGACCAGTGACGGCGTACGCACCCCTTCAAGGCAGGCGACGCCCCCGGCCCGTTTTTTCGGCCCGTGCATGCAGCAGGAGTCCAGTTGAACGATCCCTTCGGCGTTCGGTAACCCGCCGTATCCCACGCTGTTGTCCAGCGGGTCGAGTTCGACGATATTCACCCCGGCGATCAGCGCATCGAGTATGTCCGTTTCACCGGTCATCAGCGAAAAGGCCTTCTCGACACAGGTCATCGTGCCGCCGTTTTTGAACTGATGGCCGTTCCCGGAGGCGACCACGACCGGTTTGACACTGCGTCTCAGCAAAACGGTGGGTACGGCGGCCGCGGGAGCCGACGAGACGATGCCCGCCGCTCCCGCGGCAAGCAGTTGACGACGGTTCAAAGAATTTCGGGAAGGCATCGGTTCCCTTTCGAGGCAGGATGGAACGGTATTCGACGTCTCCCCGGTCGCTTTCCTGCCCCCTTGCTTTGCCGGCGCCTTTGCCGGTGAAGTCGGTTAGTTTCGACGGACGCGAAGGGCGACGCGATAACGGTTCAGGCAGATCAACAGAACCGTCATTGCCAGCGCCATCCCGCACTCCGCCCAGGGAAAAAACGTCTCGGGCGACGGACTCAAAAATAACAGGGCAAGCACTCGTTTTCCTCCTTCCGCTGACTTCGAAACGTCCGAAGCGTACCGCGACGGACCACAGAGAAACCCGGTCATCGGGATGCCTTTCCAATGCTAGCACGGTATCGTGTACGCAACGTAATCAGCGGAAAATCAGCCCGTGAACCAAACGTGAACAATCCTCGAACGATTTGTTCACATTCCGATCCCGAGGGCAGGTCAGAATGGAGGCGGACCGATCGCGATTCGCGGCGACGGCCGAGACGACATTCGGAGAGAAAATGCCACGAACGATTCTGCGCCTTCCGACGGCCGGTGAAACCTATTATTCGGGAGGCAATACCATCACCATCAAGCTGTCGGCCGGTGACACTGCCGGCGCGTTCGGCTGCCTCGAACTTACCGTTCCGCCCGGCGGCGGCTCCCTTCCGCACCGTCACCGCCATGAGGAAGAGTTCCTTTTCGTAACGGAGGGGGAACTGACATTTTCCGGCGACATCGCTCCCCGGAGGGGTGGTCCTGAGACCGCTGTCTACATTCCCCGCCATGCTTTGCATGGTTTCGAAAACCGGACGACGCAACCCGCCCGACTGCTCTCCTGGTTCTTTCCCGGCGGTTTCGAAGGGTATTTTCGGGAGATGGGAGTTTCCGATCCGAACGCTCTGCTGTCCTTCGAGGAGTACCGTGCACGCGCTCCGCGCATCGACGAAAGATTCGGCATGGTTCCCGAAGGCGATCCGGATTTTGAACCGGCGGTCCGAGAAGCCGTCTGCGTCGGCCGGGAGGTGGGCGAACGGTTTGACATCGAGGGTGATCCGGTCACGCTCCTGATCGTAAGTTCGGCGACGGGAAATTCCTTCTGCGCCTTCCTCCGGGAAGCGACGCCGGGAGCGGGGATTCCGCCGCACCTCCACTTTCGGGAGGATGAGACCTTCTTCGTCATGGAAGGGGAGTTGACCGCGATGCTGCCGGATGGCCAGTGGGCGGCGCTGCCCGCCGGTTCGCTCCTCCACCTGCCGAAGGGAGCGCCGCATGCCTGGTTCAACCGGTCGGAACGATCGGCTCGTTTCCTGGTGGTCGCCACGCCGGGCGGATTCGACGGACTCTTCCGGAACATACACCACAGGACCGGAGCGGAAACGATCGTGGAAAGAGCGGCACGGCACGGGGTCGCTTTCCTTCCGGGGTAAGTTCGGTGGCAACCGCGGTACAATGCGGGCATGACGCCGTTCACGCCCTGGAATTTAGCCTTCTTTGGCGGACTCCGCGCCACCCGGAGCGACCGTACGATCACGCGTTTTCGTTCCTGGAAGTTCGGCGCCCTTCTGGCGTTCCTGGCGATGCACCCGGACCGATTGCATACCCGGGAGGAGTTGACGGAGATGCTCTGGCCTGAGTCCGATCCGGACTCGGGCCGGACCAATCTCCGGGCGGCGCTTTCCTGGCTTCGTCGTCAGTTTGAGGACGATGGTGAGGAAGGCCGTTTCCTCGTGACCCAGGGCAATACCCATGTCCGGCTTCAGCCCGAGTGTTTTACAACCGACGTCGCGGCGTTCGAGAGACGCCTCCGAACCGCCGCGCAGCCGAACGTTTCCACCGAGGAACGGCGGGCCTTGCTGGAGGACGCCCTCGCCCTTTACGGTGGTCCTCTCCTCTCCGGATATTATGATAACTGGGTGGTGATCGAACGCGAACGCCTGGCCGACCGGTTTCAAACCGCCGTAACCGACCTCGCCGAAACTCTGATGGGCCTCGGAGAGGTCGGTCGAGCGGTCGATATCGCGCGACGGGGCGTGACCGCCGATCCGCTACGCGAAGAGGCCAATCATCTGGTGGTCCGGCTGCTGTCGCGTTCCGGCGAAACGGCCGCCGCTCGGCGGCATTACGAGGAGTATGCCCGTCTACTGGACGAGCAGATCGGCCTTGAACCGAGTGTCCCGCTCTCCTCCCTGCTGGAAGCGCGGATCCCGTTGACGGTTTCGGCAATTCCCGAACCGCCCACCCTCCTCCGGTCGGAGTCTTCCTCACCGCTGAAACGCGTAACCCACCGCGGGACCGTCCCTCCTTCCCTGCCCGGGGAACCGGGGGACATTGCGTTGACGACCGATCGTCCGACCCCGCCAGGGCTACAACGGATTCCGCTCAACCGTTTTGTCGGGCGCGAGAGCGAACTCCGAAAGATCCCCGAACTGCTTCGGGACGGAGCGATCCGCCTTCTGACGATCACCGGACCCGGCGGTTCGGGGAAGACGCGCCTGAGCCAGGAAGCCGCCCGTTTTCTGGGGGATGTATTCCCCGGCGGTATCTGGTTCGTTCCCCTGGCGGATTGTCGAAGCGCCTCGGATCTCGCGTCCGTCGCGACCGTTCTGGGCCTTCCGCCGTCGCCGACCCTCCTTCCGGTTCGCCAGGTCAGTGCGGCCCTGAACCGGATCTCCGGGCGGACCCTTCTCCTTCTCGACAACCTGGAACAGATCGTCGAACCGGCGGCATCCTTCATCGATGAACTCCTTCGGGATGTTCCCGGGTTGTCCGTTCTGGCGACCTCTCGCATTCGTCTGGGACTCGAACTGGAGCGGGAACTGGCCCTGCTGCCATTGCCCCTTCCGGAAGGCCGTCCGACAGTGACCGATCTGGCCGAAAATCCGAGCGCCGCCCTCTTTATCGATCGCGCCCGCGCCGTTCGATCCGGTTTCGATGTGACGGAACGGAACGCCGCCGCCATCGCCCGCATCTGTACCCGCCTCGACGGTATCCCGCTCGCCCTGGAACTGGCCGCGGCCTGGGTTCAGACCCTGACTCCCGCACAGATCGCCGAACGACTGAACTCCCGGCTCGATCTCCTCGTATCGCGTAAACGCGGCGTTCCGGAACGACATGCGACCCTCCGTGGCGCGATCGACTGGTCCTACCGCCTCTTGTCGCCCGACCAACAGGCGTTCTTCGCGCGTCTTTCGGTGTTCCGCGGCGGCTGGACGCTGGAAGCGGCCGAGGAGATTTGCGAGGAGCCGGAAGCCCTCGAAATGCTGGCGGAACTGCAGGAACGCTCCCTGGTGATCGCGACCGAGGTCGGGGACGCGATGCGCTACCGTCTGCTGGAAACCCTTCGGGAGTTTGCCGCCGATCAGCTTCCGGCGGAGGAGGGCGAACGCCTGGTCGGTCGGCATGGCGATTTCTTTCTCCGGCTGGCCGATACGGCCTACCCGCGCCTCTGGGGAGCGCAGGCGACCGAATGGCTCGATCGCCTGGAAGCGGATCACGACAACTTCCGCGCGGCCATCGAGGCCCAACTGGATCGTCAGGACGGAGCGTTCGTCGCCCTGGAACTCGGCCGCAAACTGTATCCGTTCTGGGACGTCCGGGGCTATACCTTCGAAGGCCGCCGCTACCTGACCGCCGCTCTGGCGCTGCCGAACGACGGGGTGCCGTCGGAGACCCGGGCGGGTGCGTTGTATGCGGTCGCCAGTTTTGCCCTGTTCCAGTCCGATCTCGCGGAAGCGGAAACGCTGTTTCGGGAATGTTACGAACTGATGCAATCCCAGGGCAACCAGGAAACGCTCGTCGACACGCTCTGCCGGCTCGGACTGGTTCAGTTCTATCGCCGGAACCTGACGGACGCGGAAACGCTTTTCCGGCAGGGCCTGACGATCGTCCGACCGTTGAACAACCCGGGGTCCGAGGCGCACCTCCTCAAATGCCTGGGCGGCGTGTTGCGCGAACGCGGGCGATGGGACGAGGCGGAACAGTGTTTCGAGGAGTCGATCCGCCATTATCGCCGGATGGAGTCCGACCATGGAATCGCGATGATGCTCGGAGAGATCGCGACTCTGGCCCAGTGCCGGCAGGACTACGAACAGGCGGAAACGCTTCTGAACGAACAATTAGCGATCGCTCGCAGGACCGGGTCCGTCTCCATGCTGTCCTACTCGCTGCAGATGCACGGGACGAACGCCCTGTATCGCAACGAATGGACGGCGGCCTACGACGCACTGAACGAAAGCCTGACCTACCGACTCCGCATCGGAGAGCGTTCGGGAGCGACCTACCTGGTGTTTCTGCTTGGCTACGTTGCGCTTCGACAGCAGAACCTTGTCGACTGTGCCCAGCATCTGCGGGACTGCCTGGAACGTGCCGCCGACCTCGGCGACGACACGATGATCGGGTATGCGCTCTGTCTGGGTGGCTCGCTCGCGACCGAACGCGGCGAGTTCCTGCGGGCGGCGACGCTTTTCGGCGCTGCGGAATCCGCCTCCCCGGATCTGTTCGCCCCGTCCGCCGCGCCCCCGTTGACACCGATGGAACATTACCGGCAGGCGACCGCCAAGGCTCTGGGTGAGGAAGATTTCCGGCGGGAGCACTCCCACGGCCGGGGAATATCGCGGGAGGAATCGCTCCGACTGGCGACGTTTACCGAACGAACCGGGGTCCGCCATTCGGAGATCCCCTTGAAACTGCGTTGATCGCCCCTCACACGCCCCTTACACGACCCTCACACGCCCGCCCTCCGGAGCGAACATTGACGGCATTATTGTTTGCCGGTTATACTGCGGTAAAGGATTGTCAACGAATGACAGGCGCCACCGGAAACGGGTAGAAGCGCCCTGCCGAACGATGGTAACCCCATGGTTTCATGGGTGGGAGCAAACGGAATTCATCTATGGCGACCACGACCCGATCCGCCGGAAACCGGGAATCCGCGCCGACCAAGGCCGCCCCGCGCCGACCCGCGCCGACCAAGGCCGAACGTCCCGGACGTCCGCCGCGCCGCCGCGCCAACACACGCCTCCTGTACGACGTTCTGGGCGTCTCCCTGGTCACCGCCGCACTGATCCTCCTCGCCACCCTGCTGTGGCCCGCCGCCCGACCGGGCGAGAACGTCTTCGGCTCGGCGGTCATTGCCGGGATGCGCCTGATCGTCGGCGTCGGCGTCTGGGCGTTCCCGGTCGTTCTCCTGGTCTGCGGTCTTCTCCTGGCCGTCGGGCGCAGCCGGTCCTGGGATAATGTGGGCGGAGCCGTCTTCGCCTATCTGGTCTACATCTCCTGGTGGCACCTCGGTCACGCGCCCCCCGCCGGCCATTTCGCTCTCGATAACCTGCTCAATTACGGCGGCTATGTCGGCGCGGGCCTGTCCTGGTGTCTGCGAACGGCGGTCGGAACCGTCGGCGGCCATATCTTCTTCTTCGCGCTGTCGCTGGTCGCTCTGCTGTACCTGACCGACATTCCCCTTCCCGCCCTGCTCGGTCCCATCGATCGGCTTCTGGGTCGGGGTGCGGAGGCCGGCCGTAAGGCGGCCCGCTCCGGCCTGGAAACCGCCCGCGTCCGGATCGCGCAACGGCGTGAAAATCGTCTCACTCCCGGAACGGTCGACACCGGTACGGCCGACACCGTCGCCGACAAACCGGACAACGGTCGGTTCGGACGACGCCTGTTCGTTCGCCGGACCCCGGAGCCGGGCGAGACCGACGCCCCTCAGGCGGGTACGCCCAAAGGCAAACCTCTCTCCCGCCCCGGCCTGTTCTCCTTCCGTCGCCGCGAGCAGCCACCCCTTCCCGGAATGGAGGAGTTGTCCGCTCCCGAAACGGACGAACCGGAGGAGGAGCCGATCGCTCCCGTTCTCATCGCCACCACCGAGGCGATTCAGCCGTCCGCGCCCCCCGCCCCGCGTGGTCCCGATCCGAACGCCCCCGCTCTGGAGGCGGTCCGAAAGTTTGTCCTGCCGTCGATGCAGTTGCTCAAACCCGGCAGTCCCGCGCCGAAGGAGTCCGGGGAGTCCGAGGAGCGGCGAGAGATCCTTCTGCAGACCCTGGAGGACTTCGGCGTCGGCGCGGATGTCGCCAATATCGCGCACGGGCCGACGATCACTCGTTATGAAGTGGAACTGGATCGCGGGATCAAGGTCAGTAAGATCGTCTCGCTGGCCGACAATCTGGCGATGGCTCTGGCGGCGATCGATGTCCGCATCGAGGCTCCGATCCCCGGAAAATCCGCCATCGGTATCGAAGTCCCGAACGAAACGCGGCAGACCGTCACCCTGCGCGATGTCATCGATCGACCCGAATTTCTGAACTCGCCGTCAAAACTCACCTTCGCCCTCGGCAAGGACGTCACCGGGACCTGCCGCTACGCCGACCTCGCCAAAATGCCCCATCTCCTGATCGGCGGTTCCACCGGTTCGGGGAAGTCGGTGGGACTGAACACGCTGATCTGCTCGCTGCTCTACCGCTGCACTCCGCGCGAACTGAAGTTCCTGATGATCGACCCGAAGAAGGTCGAACTGTCGCTGTATGAGGGTATCCCGCACCTGGCGGCCCCCGTCATCACCAACGTCAAACAGGCGCCGTCGGTCTTCAAGCAGGCGCTCAAGGAGATGGAGACCCGTTACGATCGTTTCGCGAAGATGCAGACCCGGAACCTGGAAGGGTACAACAGCAAGGTTCCGGAGGACGAGCGGCTTCCGTACTGGGTGATCGTGGTCGATGAACTGGCGGACCTGATGATGACGTCGGGACCGGAGATTGAAACGGCGATCTGTCGGCTGGCGCAACTGGCCCGCGCGACCGGCATCCATCTGGTCATCGCGACCCAGCGTCCGTCGGTGAACGTCATTACGGGAACGATCAAGGCGAACATCTCCTCGCGCATCGCGTTCGCCGTCAACTCGGCGGTCGACTCGCGTACCATCCTGGACTCGGTCGGCGCGGACCGCCTGATCGGGCGCGGCGATATGCTTTTCATGCCGATGGACGCCACCAAGCCGATGCGAATCCAGGGGTGTTTCGTTTCCGAACAGGAGACCGAGTCGCTGGTGGAGTACCTGAAATCGCAGGCTCAGCCGTCCTTCGAGGTGCTTCCGTCGTCGCTGTCCCTGTCCGACGGCGACAATGACTCGGGCGAGGAGGCGGCGGAGGACGAACTGTTCGAGTCGGCGGTCAAACTGGTGGTTTCGGGCGGCAGTGCGTCGACCTCGATGCTGCAACGACGCTTCAAGATCGGCTATACCCGCGCGGCGCGCCTGGTGGACCTGATGGAGCAGCGGGGCATCGTCGGTCCGCTGGACGGAGCGAAACCCCGGGAGATTCTGATCTCCCGCGAACAGGCCGATGCGATGTTCGCCCCACCCGGTACGGACTAGCCACGGGGTATACTTCGTCATTAACTCCGGCGATGCGGCGTCCCGACTCCGCGCCCGGTCCGGCAGGGAGGTAACGCGGTATGGCAACGGATAGTTCGTTCGATATTGTTTCCAAAGTGGATTTGCAGGAACTGCGCAACGCGGTGGATCAGGCGCGTAAGGAGATCGAGTCCCGATTCGATTTCAAGGGGAGCGTCAGCGAGATCGATCTGGACGAGAAGGCGCTCACGATGACCCTGACCAGCGACAATGAGACCCGAATGAAGTCCGTGGTCGATGTCCTGCAGAGCAAGATGCATCGGCGCGGTATCGACATCCGCGCCCTGGACATGGGGGAAGTGGAGGATGCGGCCAGAGGCACGGTCCGCCAGGAAGTCAAAATCCGGCAGGGGTTGGACTCCGACAACGCCAAAAAGGTCGTCAAGCTGATCAAGGACAAGGGCCTGAAGGTTCAGGCCGCGATTCAGGGCGACCAGGTTCGTGTTACGGGGAAATCCAGGGATGACCTCCAGACGGTGATTGCGATGCTGCGGGCGGCGGAACTCGATGTCCCCTTGCAGTTCGTCAATTACCGTTGATGTCGAAAAACCCTCTCTTGACGGACTTGCACAACGCGCATTGACAGTCGTAACGCCGCGACGTATAATGTACTGTTCAACGGGCCGCCGAAATCTCTTGCCTTGCAGGGGTGCGGCGGCTTTTGTCTGTGCGGCGGCGCACGCCGCCGATCCTTCATACAGAAAATACAGATAGCAGGAAAATGACAAAAACGCGCATCGGGTTGGTCAGTCTGGGCTGCCCCAAAAATCTGGTGGATGCCGAGGAGATGCTCGGTGCGCTGGCGGAGACCGGGCAGGCGGAGTTCACGGGCGACACACGGAACGCCGACGTCCTGGTCGTCAATACCTGCGCCTTCATTGAAAGCGCGAAGCAGGAAAGCATCGATGCGATCCTCGATGCCGTTCGGAAGAAGAAGAAAGGGCAGGTGCGCCAGGTCGTCGTGACCGGTTGCCTGGCCCAGAGATACGGTTCCGAACTGGCCGCCGAGATTCCCGAAGTCGACGCCTTTCTGGGAATCCAGTCCGCGCCTCAGATCGCCGGAGTCGTCTTTGGCGGTCGGGGACGCTCCCTGCCGGTTCTGGGTTCGGGGCCGATCGCGACGGGACCGACGGTTGCCCCGGCCGACCTGGAGGAAAAATACCCTCTGATTCCACCCGCGCGGCTCCGGGCGACCGCCCCCTGGACCGCCTACTTGAAGGTTTCGGAGGGGTGCGACCACGCCTGTACCTTCTGCGCGATTCCGAAATTCCGCGGACGGCATCGATCCAAGCCGCTCGAACGGCTGATCGACGAGGCGCAACGTCTTGTCGAGGGCGGCGTAACCGAGATCAACCTGATCGCTCAGGATGTCACCGCCTATGGCATGGACCTCTACGGCGAACTGGCTCTCTCCCGACTCCTGGAGGCGCTGGGCCGCATCGACGGGTTGCGCTGGGTACGGTTGCTCTACTGCTACCCGACGATGATGACGGATCGTCTGATTCGGACGATGGCGGACACGCCGAACGTCGCCCATTACGTCGATATTCCCCTGCAGCATGGCGACGACGAGATGCTGAAGCGTATGAAACGGGGCGGCAGCGTCGGGTCCTACCTGCGGTTGTTCGATCGTCTGCGAACGGCGATGCCCGATATCGCGATCCGGACGACGTTTCTGGTGGGCTTTCCGGGCGAGGATGAAAACGCATTCGATCATCTGAAGGAGTTCGTCACCCGGTCCCGCTTTGACCGGGTCGGCGTCTTTACCTATTCGCCGGAGGACGGAACGCCCGGTTTTGAGATGACGCCGCGTGTCCCGAAGAAGGTCGCGGAAACGCGGCGGCGGGAACTGATGGAGTTGCAGCAGCCGATCGCGCTCTGCGGCAATCAGCGCTGGGTCGGGACGGAAACCGAGATACTGGTTGAAGGTCGACGGGGAAAATATGCGGTCGGACGCTCCTGGCGGGACGCGCCCGAGATCGATGGCACCATCCTGGTAGCGATCGATGACCGAACGCCCCCTCCTCCGGTCGCTCCCGGAGACTGGCTGCGAGTACGTCTCACGGAAGCTCGCCCGTACGACCTGGTGGCGGAACCGGCGCAACCGTGACCCTGTGGCGATCATCCGATTCAACGTTCGCGATTTTATTTTTGCCGCATCGCTCATTTCGCAGGAATCGCCGACGGTCGGTCGGTTCCGCGAAAGGGTACGGCTTCGAGTGGAGGCACTTGTTTGGCTACAACATCACAGGCGGAGCGTGATCAGCACGAAGCGCTTCTGGCCGAGGAATATTTGAATGATCTCGTGTATAACGCGCTTCTGGAACGGGGCGAGGCCGCGAAGGTTTCCGAAATCACGCTGGAGATCGATAATCCGCGCATCACGGTCGCCGTTGTCCGGCGGGTGCTGAACGATTCGGCGCGGTTTCTCCTGGTCGGACGTCTCTGGGATATTGCCGCTCGTTTTCTGGACCGATCCCGTCCGACGGAACGGAATCTCGCCGAAGTCCTGCATTCCGCCGGGCGTCCCCTGTCCGTGGCCCAGATGGCGACGGAATTGTCGATCGTCTACGATCGTCCGAGCGATGTCTATCTCCAGATGCTGGCGCGGATGATGCGGAACGAGTCGCTCTACTTCAAAACCACGGGCAACGAGTACGGTCCGGTCGACTGGCTCCCGGTCACGGGCGGCGAGGATGAGGACGCCGTGTTCGCCGATAACGGACTTCGGCGCGCCCCCCTGGTGAACCTGATCGACGCCTCCCGCCGGGTGAACTGGGGTCCGACCCGTTACGCCGAAGCCACGTTCCGGCTGATCGAGGCGGTCAAACGTCCCCTGCCGCATCGGCTTCTGGGGGTTCTTGCCTGGCTGGTCCTTCAGGAGAAGTACGATTCCCGGGCGCACCTTTCCGCCTGTCTGTCCGACAGTCGTCTCGTCTGGTTGTCCGGCAAGAAGGGCGGACGCTGGATCACCCGCAGCCACGCCGACCGTCTCGAACTGCTTCTCGAAGCCCGGGGCGTGGCGCTGTCCGCCGAGGATGCGCGGGAGGATGCTCGCGCCGCGGAGCCGACACCCGTTGCCCGACCGGTCGAACTCCCGGTAACGTCGGTCGAACCGGACGAACCGGAAGCCGCTCCGATCACGCCCGAACCGGAAATGACCGCGCCCGAACCGGAACCGGTCGCCGAGGACAAGCCGCTCGATATCACCGAGGAGGACCTGGCCGCCCTCTCGCAGATCCTCGTCGGCCGGGAGACTCCGATCGAGACCGGAGAACTGCTCGCCCTGCGATTTGAGATCGTGCCCGGCGATCCCTCGTTCCGGGCCGATGTCGAAACCCTGGAAGCGCGCCTCAAAGAGGACGAACGGTTTTTATATGTCGGCGCGGGACGCTTCCGAGAGCCGGATTCGCTTCCGCCGTTCGTTTATTCGGTGCCCGAGTTCCTGCAGTTTCCCGAACTTCAGTTCGTGTCCATGGACGGCGAAATCATGGACGAGGAGATCGAGGACGAGGGTTTTGCCGGCAGTCTGCGGCATGATATACTTGCCCCGCTCGCCCAGGACGCCGGCGACGAGGAGGGGCGATACACCGGAACCGAATCGCCCGAGGCCGAAACGCTGCGTCTGGTCGTCAAGGCCCATCATAAGGAAATCGGGACTTTTCCGCTCTGCCAGGTGCCGGAAGGGTTCTTCCCGACCGATGCGCCGGTGATTGAGATAACGTTGCGTGACTCGAACGGCGAAACCCACAATGTCATCGTCAACAATGAACAGCGGCTCTGCTTCAATCTGTTCGGACTGTACGAAAACCTGAATGCGGATTCCGGCGCGGCCTTTCTTCTTCATCGTACCGGGCGTCCGTATGAATACCGTTTCGAACCGACGGAGAACGATGCCCAGGTCTATGTCCCTTCGACGCGGTTGACCGAACTGCTGGCGCTCCGGGAACAGAGCGAGGAAAGCGGCGATATGGCCACTTTCGACATCGCCTGCGAGGTTCTGGCGCACTACCCGAAGGGGCTTGACTTTGTTCAGGCGATGACCGAAATAAATATCGTTCGCCGGGTCACCCGCCGAAAATTGGCGTCGATTCTCTCGTTTTATCAGTGTTTCGTGCAACGCCCCGGACAACCGCAATGGAAATTCGATGCCAAGAAGCGCGATTTAGGAACGGACCGCGCCAAACGTAAGTACATCAAAAGGTAGTTCGTCCGTTCAAATGACCGGGGGGCCGAATCGCCTGTTTCGGTCTCCGCGCACGTTTCCCGGGAGGTTTCATGGCGACCGTCGCACCACGCAGGAATCGCACCGTCTCGTCGACAGGAAAGCATTCGCGAACCGTCGTTTCCACGCCGTGGTGGGAACGGGTCGCGATGTTTTTCGGGGTGATCATCTTCCTCGGACTGCTGGTCGCCCTGGCCGGCATACTCTACGCCACCTACGTCTTTTACGACATCAAAAGCAGTCTGCCGGCGATGGACCAGCTGGTGGAGTACCGGCCCGGCGGAATCACCCGGATCTACGCCACCGACAAGGACCCCAAAACCGGAGCGCCCGTCCAGCTCGGCGAGATATTCGGACAGTACAAGGAACCCGCGGATATCCGTGAGATTCCGAAGGTCGTTCTGGATGCGACCGTGGCCATCGAGGATGAGCGGTTCTACGAACACCGTGGCATCGACCTCTGGGCGATCGGACGCGCCCTTTACCGCAACGTGCAGACACGGCATATGGGCGAAGGAGCGTCGACCGTCACACAGCAGCTGGCGCGAAACATCTTCCTGACCAAGAAGAAGACCATCAACCGGAAACTTCAGGAGATGATGCTCGCCCTGCAGATCGAACAGACGTTTACGAAACAACAGATCCTCATGATGTATCTGAACGAGGTCTGTTACGGGGCGAACACGTTCGGCATCAAGGCCGCCGCCAAGGTCTATTTCAACAAGCCGTTGAACAAACTGACCCTGGGAGAAGCCGCCCTGCTGGCCGGTATCCCGCAACGTCCCTCAGCGTTCGAACTGTTTCACCACCTCGACGACGCGAAAAAACGGCGGGATGTCGTTCTCAACAAAATGGTCGAACTCCGTGGCAAGGTCGCGGACGAGAACGGCGTCATCGCCGAGATGGCCACCCCCGAACAGATACGCAAGGCAAAAAAGGAAAAGATCAAACTTGCGCCGGAACCGGACCCGGAAAACGCCAACTTCAAATCGCCGTACTTTGTCAACCATGTCCTTCGACAGTTCCGGGAACAGATGCGGCCGGGGTTGGAGCGGCAGTATGGCGATCGCTGGAAGGACGAATTCAAGCAGCTGCTTTATAACGGCGGGTTGGAGATCTATACGACGCTGAACTACCGGATGCAGCGGGAGGCGGAAGCGGCTCTGGTAAACGGCATCAACGCCGCGCGCGGCAAAGGCGTCACCGACGGCGCACTGGTCTGTGTCGAACCCAAAACCGGCTACATCCGCGCTATGGTCGGCGGTTACGACTATAAGAAGGATGAGTACAATAACGCCGCGCAGGGGCGGCGGCAACCCGGATCGACGTTCAAGGCGATCATCTACTCGGCAGCCTTCAAAACCGGTCGTTACGGCCCCGATACTTACGTCAGTAACGAGCGGATCACCCTGGGAAGCGGGCGTTACGCATGGACCCCGCGCAACTTCGACAAGGGGTCCGGCGGAAGTGTCACTGTCAGCCGGGCGGTCGAGAACTCCATGAACATCCCGGCGGTCCGGGTCACCAAAGCGATCGGCTTGAATCCCATCTTCGATACCGCGAAAGCGATGGGGGTCGACACCTCCGGCTTCCGGCGCGATTATTCGATCGCCCTCGGCACACAGGCCGTTTCGCCGCTGGAGATGGCGTCCGTCTACTCCGTCTTCCCGAACCGGGGCAATCATGCCGCGCCCATGTGCATCATCCGGGTGCTGGACTCGGAAGGGAATCTCATTCTGAACAACGAGCCCAGAATCCGGCGCAACGCCATTCCGGAGTACGTCGCTACCCAGATGGACGGAATCCTGAGAAAAGTCGTGACCCAGGGAACCGGTCGTCCGGTCAAGGAGATTCCGGACGCCCACGGAAAGACGGGAACCACGAACGAACGGCGGGACATCTGGTTCATTGGCTACACTCCGGAACTGTCCACAGCCGTCTGGCTTTGCGGCGTCAAGAAGACCGTCAAAAACAAGAAGCGCATCATCGAGTATAAACCCCTTGTCGCGGATACCTTCGGCGGTATGACCTGCGGACCGATCTGGTCCCGGTTTATGAAAGCCGCGGTTCCGATCCAGCGAGGGTATCCGGGGGCCAACCGTCGCCTCCCGCTCGGCCTCAGCGATCCGGAACTGGCCGCCAAGATCGGCAGCACTCCGTTGCGGCAGCGGCGGACCCGGCGACGAAGCACC
>JANRLW010000043.1:0-156714 GCA_033762295.1 Capsulimonadales bacterium | reverse complement strand
TCGCTATCGGCGGCGAAGGCGATGTCGAAGAGCATGAGGGAGGGCGGCTGTCGGAAGGGGGCAGGGCGGAGGGAGCCTTCGTACTGCAAGCCGCGACCGGAGGACCGATGCCCCAGGGGAACTGGGAGTACTTGCTGTTGGCGACATCCGCGCAGCCATGCGAACCGCCGCAGGGAATGTCCTGCGGGTTGGCATGCATATACCAGAGGTACCCGGCGACGAAGAGACCGATCAAGGAGAGGATAAAGACCAGGCGATTGAATAATGGGTTCATCTTCGGAGGTTCCGTTCTACCGTCCCTTCTACGCCATTGTACCATGCAAAAGTTGCTCGTCCGGAGGCGCATATTTCGCGAATTTTCGGGAATCAGGTACAACCGTCGAGGGTTAAAAGCGACATGACTGATGCGGTGGTGATCGGTTCCGGGTTCGCCGGACTGGCGGCGGCCTGCGGCCTGGCGAAGTCCGGTTGGTCGGTGACCGTACTCGAAAAGAATGACCAACTTGGCGGTCGCGCCCGAGTCTGGCAGACCGACGGTTTCACGTTCGATATGGGGCCGTCCTGGTACTGGATGCCCGATGTCTTCGAGGCGTTTTTTGCCCGGTTCGACCGGAAACCGTCGGATTACTACGACCTCGTTCGTCTCGATCCGTCGTATCGGGTCCTTTTCGGCGCGGAGGACGTCGTCGATCTGCCCGCCTCACGCACGGAACTGCGCGCCCTTTTCGAAACGCTGGAGCCGGGCGCGGGCACCACGCTGCGCACCTTCCTGGACCAGGCCGAGTTCAAATACCGTGTGGGCATGAACGACTATGTTCGGCGTCCCTCGCTGTCGCTCACCGAGTTCGCGGATGCCCGGATCGTCTACGAATCCGCTCGCCTGCAGATGGTGCAGTCGATGGATCAGCACCTGCGTCGATACTTCAAAACCGACCGTCTGCGCCGTATCATGGAGTTTCCGGTGCTGTTTCTGGGCGGTACGGCGAAGGAGATACCGGCGATGTACTCCCTGATGAACTATGCGGATATCGTCGGCGGAACATGGTATCCGATGGGCGGTCTGCGCCGGGTGATCGATGGGATCATCGCTCTCGCGGAGTCGCTGGGAGTCCGGTTCGTCACCGGGGCCGAGGCGCTCCGAATCGTTGTTCGCAACGGGAAAGCGGTCACGGTTCGCACGGCGGAAACGGATTACCCGGCGGACGTCGTCGTGGCCGGAGCGGACTATCACCATGTCGAACAGCATTTGCTGGAACCGGAGTATCGAACCTACGATGAAACCTACTGGAATCGGCGTTTGCTGTCTCCATCCTCGCTACTCTTCTATCTGGGGGTCAATCGGCGTCTCTCCGGTCTGCTCCATCACAATCTCTTTTTCGACGAAGGTCTGACACAGCACGCACGGGAGATCTACGACACGCCTCGCTGGCCGACGAAACCCCTGTTCTACGCCTGCTGTCCGACGCAGACCGATCCGTCGGTCGCTCCGGAGGGGTGCGAAAACCTTTTCCTGCTGATGCCGGTCGCGCCCGGACTGACCGACACCGGGGAAACGCGCGAACGCTATTACCATCTGATCCTGGAACGTCTGGAACGGATCACCCGGCAATCGATTCGGGAACATGTCACGGTGAAGCGCAGTTACGCTCACAACGACTTCGTCGCCGACTACCGCTCGTACAAAGGCAACGCGTACGGTCTCGCCAACACCCTGAACCAGACGGCGTTCTTCAAGCCGACGATGAAGCCGCGGAAGGTTTCAAACCTGTACTACTGCGGCCAGTTGACCGTTCCCGGTCCCGGCGTCCCCCCGTCGCTGATTTCGGGTGAGATCGTCAGCGACCTGATCGGCGCTCCGGCGCGATAGGAACGAACCCCCGCCCGTTCCAGCGCAGAACCCGTCGAACGGATCCCGTCGCCGGATCGAAACGCCCCGGTCCAAGGTCCTCAAAATCCTCCCACTGTTGCCGCGGCCAGTGTTCCTCAAGGTTGCAGGTTCCGGAACGGGCGCGTCGGACCTTTACGACAACGCGTCCCCCCGTACGGGCGTACAGCTTCCGTACCGAGCCGTTGGCCGGGGCCAGGACGAAGGTCTGCACACGCCCCAGCGTGACGGTGATAAAGAGTTGCTGATGATGGCGATCGGTAAACGGATAGGCCCCGAAGCGCAATTCGCGAAGGTAGGTTTCCCCGACGTCGAAAGAGGAGGTGCGGACCGCTCGCGCGCCGTTACCGATGCGGAAAGAAACGGCGATGGTTCGGATATCGACCGGAGCGTCAGGTACCGCCTTTCGCTCGATTCGGGCGACGACCGGCTTCCGGTGGGCCAGACCGAGCGAGACTTCCTGCGGCGGTTCGGCGCGAGACGACGGCATGGCGACGGCGAGCCAGCCAGCCACGAGCGCCAGAGACATAGCCGGGAGAAATTCAGTCGGACGACGGCCCCTTTCTCCGGCGTTCGTTCCGGCAAGCGGTACCGCGACACGATCGGCAATGAGCGCCCCACCTTTTCGCGTCATCGGTGTCCCTCCGATCTTTTCCGACGGTATCACTCCGGTTCAGGGAGAATTCCGACCCGTTCCGGACGAAAAAGCGGGCGCAGGGCGCGATGGTAATCGCGCTTCTGCTGTTCCTCCCCCGCAGGCAATCCGATGGTCACGCTGTCCGCATGAAATGTGAGGACCAAGTTGCGCCGACGTTCGGTATCGACATTGACCGATGCGCCGTGCACGGTCGCCGTTGTCAGAACGCTGACCTGACCGGCGCGGGCAACGAGCGGAATCGGGTCCGCATACGGGAGTTTCGGCAGGTTCGCCTCCGGAACCGGCGCGACCATCGGCACGGCGGGCCAATCCTGGTCCTTTTCGTTTTCGTCGGCCAGCAGAAGATGGCTCCCCGGGCGAACCATCATCGGCGCACGCTGTTCATTGACGTCGGTCAGCCAGAGAAAGAAACTGCAAAGGAGGTTCCTCGGGGTCGACTCGAAATCGGAACGACGGTACTGCAGGTCGACGTGCTGCCAGAATCCGAACGGTTTTTCCGGCTCCGGATAGGCATTCAAAATCGCCGTCTGAAAGAAGAACACCCGGTCCGCCCGAAGGACCTGCCGGGCGACCTCCTCGAAAAACGGATGCTGCAACAGGTCGACCAGAGCCGGGTCGAAATAGTCGCAGGTCCGACTCGGACGCGGATTCCTGCCGTCGAACGGCAGTAGTCGGTCCATCGCCGCGCAGGCATCGGCAATCTCCTGCTCCGTCAGTGGCGTGTCGACCGTGACCACCCCCTGCTCGTCAAAGGCACTCACCTGCTCGTCCGTCAGCCTCATCGCCCCAACCCTCCCTTGACACGATCCCGAATTCGTCTCTATTCTATTCCATGCCACGCGACCTGATCCTTCTCGGCGACGGTGTCCACGGGGCGGAGATGGCGGAAATCGTCGAACGGATCAACCGCACGACGCCGACGTGGAACCTTCTCGGGTATGTGACCGGCCGGGAAATACCGACGGAGCGTGAACGGAACGGCTACCCGGTTCTGGGTCCGCGCACCGTTCTCGACGACTATCCGGAGGCGTTCCTGGTCCCCGACAACGAATGGCGGCACGAAGACATTCCCGGCGACCGCCTCGTCTCGCTGATCGATCCGAGCGTCTTCGTCTCCCGAACGGCGCGGATCGGCGCGGGAAGCGTTCTCTATCCGCACGGTTTCGTCGGCCTGAACGCCCGTCTCGGGAACCGTACTTTCTGTCTGAGCGGGTGCGTCATCAACCACGACGTCGTATTGGAGGATCGGGTGGTACTCGCGAGCGACGTTTCCCTCGCAGGTTCCGTGTTCGTCGAGGAGGGCGTTTACCTCGGTCAATCGTGCACCGTGCGCCAGTACGTTCGCATCGGTCGGCACAGCGTGATCGGTATGGGGAGCGTCGTCCTTCGTGACGTTCCGCCGGGAACGGTGATTGTCGGTAATCCCGGTCGCGCGTTACGTCGGGGCGGCGACCCTCAGAGCGGCCGGGAGTAGTGGCAGAGCCATTCGTTCCCCGGTCGCCGTTCGTAGAAGCGCAGGTCCCAGGCGACCGGTTGGGTCGGATCGACCATCGCGGTGGCCAGACCGGACAGCGCGTCAAACTGCGTCTCCGGAAAACCGTAGGCCAGGCTGACGTGCAGGTTGTCCTTCAGCCGGATCGCCTCGGTACGGGTCGGCGACACGGCGAGACGGGAGAAACCCGCGATCCGCTCCCGCAGATCCTCCGCTTCGATCGTCAGCCCGATGAAGTCCGGCAACAGGAGCATCCCGGTGATGGTGACGACGACCGGTTCGGACGGCAGGTCAAAGACCGCGCGTTCCAGAGCGGGCACATACCGGGGAATCGCCGCCGCATCGTCCCGGAAAAAGCCGGTCAGGGTGATATGCGGCATGTAGTCGTGCGCTTTGTTCCGACCGAAATCCCGTTCGGTTCGGGCGTAATACTCCTCGATCCGCTCGCTTAGAGAACCGGTCGGGCAGGCGTAGACGATGAGTTGGGTCTGCTCGTTCACACTGGAAAGGTTACCCGGTGATCTCGGAGATTTCAACCGTTCGTCGTTCGCGGGCGGCACGCGCCAGCGCCTCCGTGACCGCCGCCTGAGCGCGACCGTCCTCTCCCGGTGTCAGGGAAAGGGAAACATCGCGGATGCACGCGGAAAAGTCCTCGATTTCCCGCGCGTACTGTAGCAGGTGGGGGAAATGCTCCGTCCGGATTTCGGAATCGCCGATGCGGATCGTCAGGTCGACGCCGGATTCACCGATCTGGAAGCCACGTTCGGCGGTGACGCTGCCCCGGTCCCCGATAACCGTATAGGTGGACGCGAAGGCCTGATCGAACCCGCAGACGAACGACGCCGTGCGGCCTTCGGCCCACTCCAGAATCCCGACCGTATGCAGATCGATCCCGGTTTCGTCGTCCCGGCGCGCGACCGCCTGAACGGCGACCGGTTCCCCGCCGAAATGGAACCGCGCTGCGTTGACCGGATAGACGCCGACATCCCAGAACGCGCCGCCACCGGCCGCCTGCCAGCGGATGTTATTCCGGTCACGCACCGCCGGGTAGGTGAACGCTCCCCGGAAGTGAACGATCGTTCCCAGTTCGCCCCCCTCGATGATTTCACGGATACGCGCGTGCTGCGGATGGTGCCGCCACATGAACCCTTCCATCAGGCGCAGGTTCTTCGCGGCGGCGGTATCGCTCATCAGAGCGGCATCGGCGTAGGTAAGGGCGGCGGGTTTGTCGCAGAGGACATGTTTTCCGGCTTCCAGGGCGCGCAGAGTCCATTCCCGGTGCTGGTCGTTGGGCAACGGAATATAAACGGCCTCCACCTCGTCGTCGGCGAGAAGCGTATCATAGGAGCCGAAAGCGCGAGGGATGCCGTGGCGCTGAGCCGAGGCCGCCGCCTTTTCCTCGGAACGGGAGGCGATGGCAATGAGTTCGGCGTTGCGGGCGGCGGCAAAGGCCGGGGCCATTCTTCGTTCGAAGATCCGTGCCGTACCGAGAACCCCCCAGCGAACCGGCGCTCCGTCGATGCTCATGTTCGGCCTATTCCTTCGCTCCGACGACCAGGTACATCCCCTGCGTCCCACGGTTCTCGCCGTCCGGAAGGGTCGCGGCGGCAATTCGCATCTGCTCGAGCACGAGACGAGCGCCCGGCAGGGATATACCGGCGGCTTCCGCCGCCTCCAGCGCCAGCCGGAGGTCCTTGATCTGGTGGGCGATTTTGAATCCTGGTTCGAAATCCCGATTCAAGATACGCGGTCCCAGGTTGGACCAGGCCCAGGACCCCGCCGCGCCCGCGCCGACCGCCTCGATGACCTTGCCGACGTCCGCGCCGGACGCTTCCGCCAGTTTCATTCCCTCACAGACCGCCTCCAGATTGACCGCGCCGACAACCTGATTGACCAGTTTCGTGGTTTGACCGGTGCCGAGGGGGCCGCAATGGACGATTTTCTTGCCCATCGCCTCGAAAACGGGAAGGGCGATATGAAAATCGTCGTCCGATCCGCCCGCCATGATCGAGAGAGTTCCCTGCTGCGCTCCCCAGACGCCACCGGAGACCGGCGCGTCCAGCAGCCCGGTCCCGTGTTCGGCCAGCGCCGCGCCCACGCGCCGGACGCAGTCCGCCCCGACCGTTCCCATATCGATGCAAACGAGCCCCGGACGAGCGGCTTCCCGAATGCCGTCCGCCCCCAGGTAGACCGCCTCGACATCGGGGACGTCGGAAACCATGGTGATCACCACCTCGGAGCGTTCGGCGACCGCGCGCGGCGTCTCCGCGACATCCGCGTTCGCCTCCTGCGCCAGCCGTTCGGCCTTGACGCGCGTCCGATTGAAAACCGTCAGTGGAAACCCGGCGCGGGCGATATTCAGCGCCATGGGGTAGCCCATCAGCCCCAGGCCGATAAATCCGATCTTCCGCATACCTGCATTATGCCTGAAAACGATCCCAAAACGTCCGTGTTCCGACGGGAAAAAGGCGGGCAGTCCCCTTTTCGGAACTCCCCGCCCGTTGACGAGAACACGTCATCCTGCCGTCGATTATCGTCCGACGGTCAGCTGATTTTGGACTTTCTTGCCCTGCTCCAGAGTTTGCTTCGCCACACGTTCGGCCAGCGCCTTCTCCTCGGCGGTGGCGACGCTGCCCTTCAGGACGACGCCGGTTCCGTCGGCCATGGTGTCGACATCGATTTGAAATGCGCTCAGTTTGGCATTAGCGGCAAATGCCGCTTTGACACGTGTCAGATCCTCGGAGCGCTCGCCGACGTTTTCGACCGCTTCACCCGCCTTCTTGGCACCGGTAACAACCGCCGCCCCGGCGGTTTCCGCCCCCTCCTTGACCGCCGCCCCGGTCTGTTCGACGCCTTCCTCGATCTTCTGACCCGCCTCGCGGGTCTCCTCAGCGACCACCTGCGTGTTCCGGTTGGTGTCCTGGGCGATGCCCTCAGCGGTATTCTGACATCCGGTCACGGTCAGCATCAACGTCAGGACCGCGAACGACGCCCACGGCCCGAACTGTGTTTTCATGGGTGTACTCCTCCGTCTTGCCTGCATTGACGCAGGTGTTTCGCACACACGACGGAGGACGCGCCTGTAGGGTTCGCGTCACTCTTTGGACGACTTCACAGAATCTTTCGCTTCGTTTCGGTCTTCCCGCTCCGCCCCGGCATCCACCTTCAAATCATTGCGGACTTCCTTACCCTTCCCGACCGTCTCCCGCGCGATCCGTTCGGCCAACGCTTTCTGTTCGGCGGTCGCGACCGTGCCTCGAAGCGTCACTCGCTGGGCGTCCGGTCCGGCGTCGACACGGATCGTTGACGGAAGGTTTTCGTTCGCCTTCAACGCGGCGGTGACTCGAACGCCGATCTTGAGCTGTTCCACCTTCTGATCCGCCTCTTTCTTCACGGCGTTCGTCACCGGTTTGGCGGCTTCCAGCACCGGCTTGGCCTTTCGCTCGATCTCGCGGGTCGTTTCTCGCAGCGTGGTCGTATTTCGATCGATGTCTCGCTTCGCCGACTCGACCGTTTCCGGCGAGCAGCCGAACGTGGCCAGCATCGCGGTCCATACCGCGCCCATCCCGATCCGATAAACCGTCTTTCTCATGGTCCCTTCCCTCAATCGACAAAATCGCCACCATATTCCCCGGTAGTGTTGCCGTTCGTCCGCCCCTCATGATACGCGGAGAAATACGGGTTTCGGCGGCGTCCACACCTAATTCGGGGTGAACTTTTCCGGGGTTTCGCCCGTATGAAACAAGCGGAACCTCCCGAAAGGTATCAGGCAGCGTGAACCTAAACAACGAACCCTTCCATAATGTCCGTTCTTTCCTGGCCAAAACCGTCGCTCTCGGGATTGGCGGCCTGCTCCTCGGCGCCTGTTTCGGCATCGGCGAAAACCTGACCGCGCCGGACCGGTCGCCCGCCGTCGCTCAGGCCCCGGCGGAAACGCCCGCCGCCACTCCCGCGACCGTCTCCGCCGTGACGACCTCGGCGGTCGGTTCGGTCGATAACTCCACCGTCGGAGCGATTACGACCGAGGAGCAGAGTACGATCCGCGTCGCCAAACAGGTGTCGCCCGCCGTGGTTACCGTGCTTCCGGAGCGGGGACTCGGTTCCGGGGTCATCATCGACAGCCGTAAAGGAATCATCCTGACCAATGCCCACGTCGTCGGCGACTCCCGGACGGTCGGCATCAAGCTGAAGAACGCCAAGGAACTTCGCGGTACGGTTCTGGGCAAGGATACGATGGTCGATATCGCGGTGGTGAAGGTGACGGCGACCAACCTTCCGCAGGCGGCGCTGGGCAACTCGGACAAAATCGAAGTGGGTCAGAATGCGATCGCGATCGGAAACCCGCTCGGCCTCGATCAAACCGTCACTACCGGAGTGGTTTCCGCCCTCAATCGAAGGATCAGCCAGGACGATGTGGAAGGCTTCATTCAAACCGACGCCGCCATCAACCCGGGTAACTCCGGCGGCCCCCTCCTCGATTCGCAGGGTCGGGTCATCGGAATCAACACGGCGGTGCTGCGGGGTGGCGCGGAAGGACTGGGCTTCGCGGTCCCGATCAATGTCGCCCGGGACGTCGCCAACCAACTGGTGACCACCGGCCGTATCCGACGGGTTTTGGTCGGCATCGAATACGCCAATAACAATCCGCAGATCGCACAGTACTATGATCTGCCGGTTCAGCAGGGCCTGATCGTTCGAGGGGTATTCCGAAACGCGCCCGGTTTCGTTGCGGGCATTCGTCCGGGCGATATCATCACGGAAATCGACGGTCAATCGGTGGATGGCAGTGGGACGTTCCAGCGCATTCTCCGGGCGAAGTCACCGGGGGATACGGTTTCCGTCAAGGTACTGCGCCCGAACGGCGAGAAAACGCTGCGTATCCGCCTCGCCGAGGCCAGTAATTAGCCCGAACGCCGCCCTTTCCGTCCCATTGGGCGGGAAGGGCGGCACGTACGTCCCCGGCATTATTCGATGCGGAACCGAACCAATCGAACGCAGTCGATCGCTTCGCCGTTTTGCCGGGCAGGTTCCCAGGTCCAGCCACGCAAATACTCCAGCACGACCTGATCGGCTTCCGGGTCGCCACTGCTTTTGAGAAGCGTTATCTCCGTCCGACCGTTCTTTTTGATTGTCGTTCGCGCCTCCAGTATCCCGCGGACTCTCCGTCGACGCAGTGACTCCGGCGTTCGGAAGACCGGTTTATGCACCGGATGGGGCGCATTGACCGAGAAGACCGGTTCCTCCGGTTGCTCCATCCACGGCCGATCGGGTCGTTCCGCGACGGTACGGCGGATTCCGAGCGGTCCCCCTCCGAACGGATCGTTCCCACCGTGTCCTTTTCGAAGCGCGACCGCTCCCGGGTCGGACGACCCCGAACTGCTGAGGGGAATCTCCTCCCCTCCGATTTTCCCGACCCGTACCGCTCCGTCCTGCGTTCCCGACTCCGTCATTGGCTCCCCCGCGCCGCCGACCGTGGATCGGGCGGCGTTTCCCCCGTCGCCGATCCCTTCCACAACCGAGTGTCGACCACCCCCCCGAACCTCGGGAGATGCCTCTCCGTTCCGGACCGCCCCCCATCGGTCGATTGGCCCGTCGGAGGATTTCTCGGGCGCTCCCTGCGGGGTCCGGGACCCGCTCCCCGGAATTCCTGCGATCCAGGCCATAATTCGACTTTCGACACCGTAGACCGCCGGGCCGATGCCGTTTGCTTCCGTATCCCTCCGAACCGTGTCAGCGGTCGTGCTTTCGCCACGGGATGTCACCGGCGATGGAAGTCCCGACCGGATCGGTTCGCTGAACGAGCGGATTTCCCCCGGATAAGCGGCCGGTTCGCCGGGATCGGCCGCGCTCCCCCGCTGGCGCAAGAGACGAATCGCCGGATCAAGCGCTCCGAGGGAGATCGCCCGGCCGATTTCGGTTGTGGTCTCGCGGGTCGGGTCCGTCGGCGTCGCCTTCGGAGTCGGCGTCGGGGATGCGCGGGGGACGATGACGACGCGCGGCGGCTTTCCCGAAGCGCTCTCCGGGCGGGCCGGGTCCGTCAACGCGGATCGGACCTGCAACGTAGGGTTTACCCGGGATCGGAACGTCTTGTGCGGAGGCATCGGCGTCACCATGGGACGTGGCACGAGGACTCTTAACGGTTCCACGCGCCGACCGACGGTCGTCTCCGGAGGGTTCGCAGGTCGAAGAAGACGGGCGGCGGCAGAGGATCGGGGCAGGGGGGGCGGTTTCGGCAAACCCAGAACCAGGATCGAATTCAGTCCGATGGACACCGCGATTCCGACTCCCAGTCGGTGCCCGACATTGTCCTCCGGAGAACCGAAAATGTTTCGACCCCGGTCCGGCGTCGTACCGGCATTTTCCTCGCTCATCGCCGTCATAACGTTTCCGCCTTCCTTTCCGCCCCACCCCGCGCACCGGTTGACCGACCGCGCCCGTTTCAAAAGGTTCCGCGTGACATATAATGGGATGGAAAACCTCTCGGTTGCCTTCAAGGCGGCAGGGACGCCGTGGTGACGTTGGCGGTTCCGCTCGCCCGGGATGGCACGGGTTTTCGCCGGCGGAATGCCCCCCGGGCGATCGTTTTCGGCGTCCGTTCGGCGATTGGATCGTTCCCAACGGTGACCAACATCACCGTCGGACGGCGCACGGTTCCGGAGCGAACGTGGGAAAGGAGTGACGTGAAAGAAAGTCGCGGCAAATTGCGTCAGCGGTCCGCATGGATTGCGGCCGGGTTCCTCGTCGTCTTTCTGTTCTTTTCCCACCGGATCGCCGTCACGTATACGGACTGGCTCTGGTTCCGGGAATTGGCGACGGAATCCGTTTTTGTGAAGGTCTACGGGACGCGCGTTTTCCTGTTTTGCGTCTTCGGGGCCACGTCGTTCGCCCTCGCCTATTTCAACGTCTGGCTGGCGGATCGGATATCGCCCCCGTCGAGCGTCCCGACCGGCGGCAAGGCCGCGCTTTTCCCGGTATCCGACGGCAAACCGATCGGACGGACGATGCGGACGCTTTCCGGACTCCGCTACGTTCTCGACGCCCTCTTGCTGGTCGGGGCCTTTGTCTTCGCCGTTTTCGCGGGCTTCTCCGCCCAGGAGCAATGGGATGAGTTTCTCCGCTTCACCCATCCGGAACCGTTTCACGTCGCCGACCCGCAATTCGGTCACGATATCGGGTTTTACGTCTTCACTCTGCCGTTTCTCCGGTTCGTACAGGGCTGGTCGCTGACCATTACCCTGCTGATCGGCGCCGGGGTAGCCCTCGTCTATCTTTACCAGCAGGGAATCAACCGGGCGTCCGGGAATATGATCGTGTTGCCTCACGTCCGGAGTCACCTTTCGGTGATTGTCGGTATTGCGTTTCTTCTGCAGGCGATCGGGCATCTTCTCGACCGTTATGCCCTTCTGGTGAATTACGGCAGCGTCGTCGGAGCGTTTTTCACCGAAATTCATGCCAAGTTGCCGCTTTACCAGGCGATGTGCGTGATCGCGATTCTGGCTGCCGTGGCGTCTTTCGTCAATTTTCGTCTGCGAACCCTCTATATACCGATGGTCTCCCTTGTGGTCTGGCTCGGGTTTCAGGGATTGAGCACCCTCTGGCCCCCGATTTTCTACCGGCTTCAGGTCATACCCAATGAAGCGGCTCTGGAAGCGCCCTACTTTTCCCGCGCATTGCGGGCAACGCAGACCGCCTACGGATTGGATCGGATTCAGGTCCGGGAATGGGAGGCGAAAGAGTCCCCCGCCGTAAAGGCATCGGATGACGAACTGCTGGCCAATTTTCCGGTTCGGGAGGAGGAAATACTCGCAGAGGAACTATCGGCCAACCAGGGTTTCCGCCGTTTTGTCGCCTTTTCCCAGCCGAGAACGGATCGTTACCGGATCGATGGCCGGGAGACGACGGTTCAGATTGCCACCCGAGAGATTAACTCGTCCCAACTCGACCCGCGCGCCTATACCTGGACGAACCTTCATCTCCGGTATACGCATGGCATGGGAGCGGTCGTCGCGGCCGGAACCGCCGCCGGTGGAACGCCCGATTACCTGTTGAGCGGTCTTCCGCCGATCTCCGCCCATTCGGAACTGACGTTGACCGAACCGCATCTGTATTTCGGCAACACCGCCAACCTGGATGATTACGTCGTTGTCAACGCCCTGCTGCCGGAACTCGCTTTCGGGGCGTCGTCGTCCGCCTCGGACGAGCCCCACCGGTACGCGGGAACCGCCGGCATCCGCCTGACCCCGCTCACGCGGATCGCGTTCGCGGTCCGTTACGCGGCGCTCTCCCTGGCTCTCTCGCGGGAGGTAACCGCCCAATCCCGGCTTCTGTTCAACCGAAACATCGCCTTCCGTCTGAAAAAGATCGCGCCGTTCCTTCTGCTGGACAGCACGTCCTGCCCGGTCATCTACGACGGCCGGTTAGTCTGGATTCAGAACGCCTTTACGACCACCAACGCCTATCCGTATTCCGCATTCAGTATGGGTCGGGATAACGTCAGTCCGGCGTCCCTTTACAATTACATTCGTCCCTCCGTCATGGCGGTTATCGATGGCTATGACGGGAAAGTTACCCTCTACGTGACGGATGAACAGGACCCGATTTTGCGCTCGTATCAACGAACGTTCCCGAACCTGTTTCGTCCGCTTTCGGAAATGCCGACCGCATTGCGCCGCCATCGTCGTTACCCGCGCGATCTGTTTCTTGCCCAACGCCGGATACTGACGGAGTATCATTCGGCGGACCCGGTCGCCTTTTACAGCCGTACCAATATCTGGCGGTTGCCACAGACGGAAATCCGTCAGCGCGAACCGGGCAAGGGAGCGGCCGGGGCGTCCGCAGTGTCCGGGGTGACATCCGAACAACGACCTTATTTCGGGCTAACCCGGTTGGAGGAGAACGGTCCGCCGGAGTTCGTGGCCCTCACACCCTTTACTCCGGAGGGAAAATCCAATCTGACCGCCCTGCTTGTGGCGCGGTCGGACGAACCTCACTTCGGCGAATTGATTCTCTACCGTTTCGGCAGCCGTCGGGTAACGCCGGGTCCGGAGCAGATCGCCCGACGGATCAGGACCGCGCCGCCCGTCGCACCGGCACCTCCCCAGTGGACGGCGATGGGCGACATGGAGTTCGGCTCGGTCCGGGTGATTCCGGTCGCCGGGAAGCGGTTGTACTATCTCCAGGGGCTGTTTATCCGGCCGAATCCATCCGATTCCGACGATACGACGACCGCGACACCTCCCCAGCTCCGGCAGATTGCCGTGGCGACCCCCTCGACTTCGGGTTTCGCACCGACCGTGCGGGAAGCGTTCCGCACGCTGTTGCCCCCACCCCCGATTACGGCCAGGTCGCCGATCTCCGACGGCGCCCCGCTCATTCGCCGGGCGAACTCTCTCTACGATCGTGCTCAGGCGGCCCTGCGCGGCGGAGATTTCGCGGCGTACGGACGGCTGAGCCAGGAATTGGGACGGACCCTCCGGCAACTCGAAAACGCCGTGGCCGGGAACGCACCGGTCGAAACTCCGGGCGGGAAACGTCCGTAAATCCACACGGAGGGACGCGTTATCTCCTCTGGAAAGTCCACGGATGCGAACCTCCTCGAAAATCGCCCTTGTCCTCGCGGTCCTGCTGATCGGTATCGGCAGCCTGCTGCTTCTGCGTCGCCCGGAAGAGTCGGCCGAAACCCTGATTACTCGCGCCCTGCGAAACGCCGAACAGGGGGCGAAAAACCGTTCCGCCCGACAGATCATGGAGGTGATTTCGGAGGATTTCCAGGCGGGCCTCTGGAACCGACGACGCCTTTATCTCCAGGTGGCACGCTCGCTCCGGGATGGTCGGGGAACCGATTTCGATGCGCAGGTGACCCGACCGCGTATCCTTCCGTCCCCGAAAGGTAACCCGAACGAACGACTGGTCTTCAGCCGTCTCTCCGTATTCGAGACCGGGTCGGGAAGCGACCTCTGGGGAACCGGCGATGTCGCTCTGGTGATGCGAAAGGAATCCCGCCCGGTCTTCCTGGTTTTCCGCGAACCTTACTGGCGCATCGTTTCCGTTCCCAACCTGCCCCCGCTTCCGCCGGGAGATTTCGGCGCGCCGTAACCCGGCGTCACAAACCGGCACGGACCTGCCGTTGTTCGGACGGGTGGCCCATGTTATACTAGTTTGCGCCGAAACGGATCGCCCGGAGCGACCGGAATTTCGGCCAAGGGTGAACGCCCGTGCCAGTCCATTTTCCCGACATCCTGAGATCCCTCGATTTCGGCCTGGTGTTTCGCGCCGTCATCGAGATCGCGTTCGTTTCGTATGTCACCTACCGCGTGATCCTTCTTGCCAAGGGCCGCCGCGCCTGGTGGATCCTGATCGGTCTGGGCGTCTTCTTCGCGTTAATCCTTCTGTCGGACCTGTTCGGACTGATCGCGGTCAACTGGCTCCTTCGTCAGGTGCTTCCGTTCGGACCCGTCGCCATCGTGATCCTCTTTTACCCGGAATTGCGGGAGTTGCTGGAAAAGATGGGGCGCGGTGAGTTCCTCGGCGCGCCGTTGCGTGTCGCCTCCCTTTCCAATATCGAGGAAACGATCGATGTCGTCGTCCGAACCGCCGGGCTTCTTTCGCCTTTGAAGACGGGAGCGATCATGGTGATGGAGCGGGAAATCGGGCTGGACGATATTGTGGCGACCGGAACGCCGCTGGACGCAACTCCGACGCACCAGTTATTGAGCACGATCTTTTTTAACGGAACGCCGTTGCACGACGGTGCGGTCATTTTGCGCGGCGGTCGGATTGCGGCCGCCGGGTGTCGTCTTCCGCTTTCGGATGCGCCCAATATCGCCGGTAACGTCCATATGCGCCACCGGGCGGCTCTGGGATTGGCAGAAACCTCGGACGCGGTCGTGGTCGTCGTTTCGGAGGAGACGGGAACGATCTCCCTCGTACTCAACGGCCGAATGCGGCGCGGAATCCCGCCGGACGAACTTCGCAACAAGCTTCTGGAAGCCTTTGGCAAGGCGCGTAACCCTATGCGACGGGCCAACGTCCACCTGTTCTTTCCCCGACGGCGGGAGACTTCCTGAGACGAGGCGCCCATGATCTCCCTGTTGCGGCGAAACCTCGGTTACAAACTGCTGTCGCTGGCGATCGGCATCCTCCTGTACGGGATCGCGTTCGTCCAGAACAATCCTCGCGTCACGCGGGAGGTCGTCATCCCTCCGGACGCGATCCAGATTCGGAACCCGCCGGGCGACCTTTATCTGAAATCCGGTCCGCAATCGATCGGTGTCACCGTCCAGGGGCCCATGGCATCCATCGAAGCCTTTCGCATGCAACCGATCAAGGCGTTCCTCGACCTTTCCCGTGCCAAGGTCGGTAAATACCGTGCGCCGCTTCGCTTTCCGACCGACTCCCCGGCCGAGGTTCTGGTCCCGGTGACAGCGGAGGTGGAGATCGCCCGGAAGGTACGAAAGTCGTTTTCGGTGGTGGTCCGTTACAATCAAACACCGCCGCCCGGTTATGTGTATTCGGAACCGACGGCCACGCCGCCCACCGTGAACGTCATCGGTCCGGAGTCGGAGGTCGCGAAAGTCCGAAGGGTCGTCGGCAACCTGCAGAACCCCGTCAATGGCGGTTCACTGAACGCCAGTGTCGACGTGGTGGCGGAAACCGACCGTGAGGAGCCGGTGGAAAATATCGAACTCGACCCCCGGCGTGTGGCGGTCGTTCTCCAGCTCAAGAAGGCTCCGGCGACCAAGCTCCTCGTGCTTTCCGCCAACATTTCCGGCTCCCCGGCCCCCGGTTACGCGATGAGACGATATGTCTTCTCCCCTGCCACCATCGCGGTCTCCGGACCGGTCAATCAGCTTGCCAACCTGACCGCGATCGAGGTGCCGATCAATATTCAAGGGATAACCGCCAGCGAACAGCGGACCGTTTCGCTGACACTGCCCCCCGGAGTCGCACGTACCGATCGGAATTCCAACCGGGTGACGATCCGTCTGGAGATGGAACGTATGGAACGCATTTCACCGCCGCCGTTGCTTCCGTCGCCGTCGCCGATCGTTCCGAGCCCGCAGGCATCGCCCAAAACGGGTCCGGCTCCCACCGCCACACCCATCCCGACCCCGAGCGGATCCGGCGCGCCTGAATCCCGACCGGACACCGCCAATCTGCCCAAGGAGGCCCTTCCGAATTGACCGATCCGCCCATTCACGGCTCGTCCGCTGTCCGCCATCTCTTCGGCACCGACGGCGTTCGCGGCATTGCCAACACCGAACTTCCCCCGACCCTCGCCATGGCCCTCGGAGCCGCCGCCGCCCATGTCTTTCGCGAGCACGCGTCGGCACGCTGCACCGTGGTCCTCGGTCGTGATCCCCGCCTTTCCGGCGATCTGTTGGAAGCCGCGCTGACGGCGGGTCTGCTGTCGCAGGGGGTCGATGTTCTATCCGTCGGCGTGGTTCCGACTCCGGGAGTGGCCTGCATCACGCGAAAGCGAAATGCCGTCGCCGGAATCGTCGTCTCGGCCTCCCACAACCCGATGGCCGACAATGGGATCAAATTTTTCGGTCCGGACGGGAAAAAGCTGCCCGATGCTACCGAAGCCGAGATCGAACGCGCGATCACGGACTGGCAGGAGCGGCCTCGCCCCGCCGGAGCGGAGGTCGGTCGCCTTACCCGAACCGACGCGCCGGTCGACGACTACCTGGCCGAACTGACGGCGTCCATGGGCGAGACCGACCTGCGCGGATTGCGCCTGGTGGTCGATTGCGCGAACGGAGCGGCGTTCTCCCTGGCTCCACGTCTTCTGCGCGAACTCGGCGCGGAGGTGTTTCCTCTGGCCTCCGAACCGAACGGTATCAACATCAATGAGAACTGCGGCTCGCTCCATCCCGAAGCGATGGCGGAGACCGTTCGAGCGACCCATTCGGATGCCGGACTGGCCTTCGATGGCGATGCCGATCGCGTTATCCTGGCCGACGAGCAGGGACGACTCGTCGACGGCGATCGTATCCTGTGTGCCGTCGGCATTCGTCGGAAAACGATCGGCAACCTGCCCAACGATACGGTCGTCGGGACGGTGATGAGTAATCTCGGGCTGGAAAAAGCGCTGGAACGTCATGGTATCCGCCTGGTTCGGGCGGCGGTCGGAGACCGTTACGTCGCCGAACAACTGGCAAAACACGGCGCGAGCGTCGGTGGAGAGAAATCCGGCCATATTCTGTTCACGGACCTGTCGCCCACCGGAGACGGGCTCCTTACCGCCCTGCAGATGCTTCGCCTTTGCCGCGAATCGGGGCGGACGCTGGCTCAATGGCACGATGAAATGCACGAATTCCCGCAGAAACTGGTCAGCATTCCGGTCCGAACCAGGGAGGGATGGGAAGTCGTTCCGGCCATTGCCGGGGCTATACGCTCGGCGGAACGTCAGATCGAGGGACGCGGTCGTATCAATGTCCGCCCGTCCGGAACCGAGCGGAAAATCCGCGTCATGGTCGAGGGGCCGGATGCGGACGAGGTCGCGCACCTGACCGATCTCGTCGCCGATGCCATCCGATCGACTCTTGGCGTCTGAGGGACCCCATGCTTCTCACCGTCAGTGTCGGCAACTCCCGGACCATTTTCGGCATCGGAAAGACGGACCGTCCCGGAGACGTCTTCCGCCTTCCCTCCGAACGAGGGCTGACGTCGGACGGGTGGATGGAGCGAATTGAGTCCGCTCTCGCCGAATCCGGAAACACCGATCCGATCTCGGCGATCGTGCTGGCGTCGGTCGTCCCGGTAATTACCGAACGTCTTCTGGTCGCCCTTCCGGCGGTCCTGAACGGGGTCGAACCCCTGGTCGTGGATGCGCGGTCGCCCCTCGGAATGACCGTACGCTATGACCCGCCGCAAAGCCTGGGCAGCGACCGTTTCATCAACGCCTTTGCGGTGTGGCGACGTTTCCTTGGCCCGGCGCACGGCTTCACCCGCGCCCTGGTCATCGACTGCGGAACGGCCACCACCTTCGGCCTGGTCACCCGCGACGGACTCTTCGAAGGGGGGTCGATTCTTCCGGGGATCGGCATTTCACGGGAAGCGCTCCTCGCGCGAACCGCCCAGTTGCCCGATTTCGAACTGGTGGACGCGCCGTTGATCGCCACCAACACACGCGATGCCCTGCGGGCCGGGATCATCCACGGTTTTTCCGCCCAGATCGACGGAATGATCGAACGCTATTCCCGCGCGGTGGGCGGCGAAAGGGAACTTCTCCTGGTAGGCACGGGCGGCGCGCTATCGGTCGTGCTCGATCGGATTCGCCCGCTTCACCGGGTGGAGGCCGAACTCCCGCTGATCGGATTGCAGGCCGCCTACGCGGTTCTCACCGGTTCGGACGAGACGACGTGAAAAAAAGCCCGACGGAGTCCGTCGGGCCCAAGTGTCTCGTTGTCTCGCACGGTCAGGCAGAATCGAACGCCCCTATGCGCCGGCCGGTATCGCGGATCTGTCCGTGGACGGTTCCTTGACATCCGGCGGGCCGATAATCGTCTCCACTCCGAGGTAGGCATCGAGTTCGGCATCGGTATGACGCCGGACCCAATCGTTGAACTCCTCACCGTCGTTATGAGTCCGATTAAACGCCTGCAGCAGATTCTCCAGCGCGAACTGCACCTTCTCGGCCGGGACCTTCCGGTGAATCGCCCGCGTAAACGACCGATTTCGTCCCAATGCACCGCCCAGATGAATGTCGTACGCTTCCACCTGCTCGGCCTGACCGGGCACCCGCGCCTTACACCCCTGAAGACCGATATCGCCGACGCTGTGCTGGGCACAGGAGTTCGGACAACCGGTCATATTGATTCGCAGATTTCGGTCGAATGCCACCCGATTCTCCAGATGGTTGACGATCCCGATCATTCGGGCTTTGGTTTCCGTGATCGCGAGATTACAGAATTCGTTTCCGGTGCAGGCGATCGCTCCCCGACGAACCGAATGCGCTTCCCATCGGAAATCGGAAGCCTTTAAAGCGTCCAGCGCCGCCGGCAGGTTCTCATCCGGGACATTCGGCAATAAAAGATTCTGCATATGGGTCGTTCGAATCTCCCCACCCGCATATTTGTCGGCAATTTCGGCGAGATTCTTCAGTTGTTCACCGCGAACACGCCCGGTCAGAACCGTCAAACCGATCCAGTTCAGGCCCTTTTGCTTCTGCCGATGAACGCCGACATGGTCGCGATAGAGATTCGGCGGCGAATGATCGGGAACGCCCGGATGCGGTTCGTATCCCAGGTACTCGACGAGTTTTTCCTTAAACTTCTCCGGTCCCCAGTCGGCCACCAGGAATTTCAGTCGGGCATGCGTCCGTTTTTCACGGTAGCCGAAGTCACGGAAGATCGCCGTGACGGCGCGAGCGACATCCACCGCCTGTTCCGGAAGGAAGAAGGCGTCGATCCAGGGACCGAAGTGCGGCTGCGTCGACAGACCGCCGCCGACGCGCAGGCCGTAACCGGCGATGCCGAGTTTCTCGTTCGGAACACCGATCAACGAAAAATCGTGAATCTCCGGCTGGACGCACTGTTCCGGGTCCGCGGAAACGGAGAGTTTGTACTTTCGCGGAAGATTGGAGAACTCCTTATTACCAACGAACAGCTGATGGATATCCCGGATTGCGGGTCGGCAGTCCAGGTACTCCTCCGGATGCAGGCCGGCAATCGGACAGGAGACCAGGTTGCGCGGGATATCGCCGCAGGCGCCCATCGTCGTGATGCCGACACGGTTCAGGCGATCGACGATATCGGGAAAGTCATGAATGGTCAGCCAGTGCCACTGGAACGTTTGCCGTGTGGTGACATCGGCGATGCCGCGGGCATACTGCTCGGTCAGATCGGCGATCACGCGCAACTGTTCGGCGGTCACGATCCCGCCGGGCAGTTTGATGCGCATCATGAAATGCCCTTCGTTCGGCCGCTGCTGGTAGATGCCGTACCAGCGCATCCGGACAAAATCATCCTCGGCGATGGCAGCGTACCCGTCTGCCGCGTAGCGGAGGACATCGGCCCAGACATCGAGCCCGTCCTTTTCCTGCTTGATCTTTTCGACCTTGTTCATAGGGAGTCCCAATAAACCTGACTTTTCCGACAAACCGGATTGGAATTACAGTCTATCCTAACACGGGCGTGGGCGGATGTCAACGATGTGGCCGGAGTTCCAACGTCCCGACGGATCGGGCCGCGAATCGAAAGGTGGGAGAAGCCCTGAAAGCGAAAATGATCCCAAAAGGAATCGAAACGTGTTAGGAAACGGATTAATCGCCCCCTTCAACCGCCCCGATTTTTTTCCGCTGGCGGTCTGGCTACAATCCCCCGCCAATGCCGCCCGGTATCGGGCCGCCGGGGTGAACCTGTACGTCGGTCTCTGGGAAGGTCCGACGGAAAATCAACTGGCCGCCCTGAAAGCGGCGAGGATGCCTGTCATATGTCACCGAAATGCGGTCGGCATCGCGCACGCGAAAGACCCGATGATTGCCGGCTGGCTGCAGGACGATGAACCCGATAACGCGCAACCGGTCACCGATCCGAAGACCGGCCGGAAAGGATATGGACCGTGTGTTCCGCCGTCGGAGGTCGTTTCCCGCTATCGCCGTTTGAAGGAGGCCGACACCACCAGACCGGTTCTTCTGAATCTCGGACAGGGGGTCGCAAACGACCGGTGGATCGGTCGCGGTCCGGGCGCGAAACTCGACGACTACCGGACCTACGTTCAGGGCGGAGATATCGTTTCCTTCGACGTTTACCCGATCGCTACCGGGCTCCCCCTTCGAACCCTGACCACCGGGATAGACCGTCTGGTCGCCTGGACGGATGGCAAAAAACCGATCTGGAACTGTGTTGAGTGCAGCGCGATTCAGGGGACCGGCAAAGTCACCCCCCGGCAACTCCGTGCCGAGATATGGCTGTCCATCACGCACGGTTCCCGTGGGCTAATCTACTTCACCCATCAGTTCGCGCCAAAGTTCAATGAGCATGCGATCCTGGATGACCCGCCTCTGCTCGCCGAATGGACGGCGACAAACCGGCGTATTGCCGAATTGGCTCCCGTGCTTAACCGTCCCACGATCGCGGGCGTAGCGACGGCGGTTCCGGACCCGCCCGACACACCAATAGATTTCATGGTGAAACAACACGACGGGTGGACCTATCTGTTCGCGGTAGGGATGCCCGAACGAACCGCGCGTGTACGGTGGACGATCCGGGGACTTCCTCAACGCGCGGTAGCGGACGTGATCGGCGAATCGCGAAGCATTCCGGTTCAGGCCGGGACGTTTACCGACGATTTCCAAACCGAGGACGTCCATCTCTATCGACTGCGCTGACGAACAGGGAGTTTTCCTTACGGCGTCGAACAGGTCGTTATGATCTGCGTTCTCGGACTCACTCCGACCGTTCAACGGACTCTCTTCTTTACCAACTTTGCCGTCGGCGAGGTGAATCGTTCCCGAAGGACGCTGGTCACCGCTTCGGGGAAGGGCGCGAACGTCGCCCGTGTCCTCGTCGTCCTCGGAGCCAATGCGACCCTGGTCCAGATTCTGGGGGGTGACTCCGGACGATACGTCGCCCGGATGCAGGAGTCCGAGGGGATTCACCCGATGACGGTCTGGCATGAGGACGACGCGCCGACCCGCACCTGCACGACGATTCTTACCGACGGCGGGGTTACCACCGAACTGGTCGAGGAAGCTCCCGCGGTCGGACTCCACGATGTTCGGCTTCTGCTCGCATCCGCACGGAACGCTCTGCTGACCTCGCGCGTCCTTTGCTGCTCGGGATCGCTGCCGCCGGACGTCCCGGAGGACTTCTACGCGCAGGTCGCCCGCGAGGCGAACCGGCTCGACATCCCGGTGGTCCTGGACGCTCAAAAGGGACCGCTGCGGGCGGCTCTTTCGGAACACCCCTACCTGGTCAAACCGAACCTTCAGGAAGCGGCCGCCACCCTCGGGATGCGCCTGACCGGCAATGCTCCGGAGGATGCGCGAACCGCACTCGACGGACTGAGGGCCGCAGGAGCCCGGAACGCGCTGATTTCCCTGGGAAAAGCCGGTGCGCTTTTCGGAGACGGAAACCGCACGTGGTTGGTCGCTCCACCCGCTCTCGAGGCGGTCAACCCCATCGGGTCGGGCGACTCGCTCTGCGCCGGCTTTATCGAGGCGCGCTTCGTACGCGATCTGCCCCCGGTCGATGCGCTCCGGTTCGGCACGGCCTGCGCCGCCGCCAACGCGCTGACTCCGACGTCCGGCGTCGTTGACCCCTCCGTGGTGAAACGCCTTTTGCCCGACGTTACCGTGACGTCCGTTTGATCGATCCGCCCGAACCAACCTTTTTCCCCGCCCCCGACGATGTATTGGAGGGAGGAGGACGATGCGCTTCCGCGCGTTGCCCGCCTCCACGGAACGGCAATGCGGACGGAGGACTGTCCACGTCGCCGAATCCCTGCTGAAAGGATGGTTCCAGCTATGCCCCACCGCCCCCGTTCGGGACGGTCCGTCGCATCTCTCGCGCGTTGCCTGTCGTTCGTCGCCGGAATCGCGCTGACGATGGTGGCGGGCGCCTCCGCTCCGGCGAACGCTCAGGTAGACGTCATCGCGACCTACGCCGTTTTCAATAACGTCTACACTTACGATTTCCGGGTGATCAATAACACGCCGACGGAAATCGCTCTCATCTCCGCCCGCCTCCCCGATACGACGTTCGCGGTCAACAACCCGACCGCCCCCGGCGGCTTTCTCCTCAATTACAGCGTCGCGGACGGAGATGACAACGGGGTCCCCGACGGCTATCTCGACTTTCTGACCGATCTCGACGCGGGAACCGCTTTCGGCCCCTTTTCCACCGTCGGAACGTTCGCCTTCACCAGCGACACTCTCCTGGAAAACATGCAGTTCGAAGGCTTTTTCAACGACGGCACGTTCACCGCCTTCAGCGGATCGGTCAGCCTCTCGGCCGCGCCGGAACCGGCGTCGGCGCTGTTTCTCGCTTCCTGTCTGACCCTGGCAGGTTACGTCCGCCGAAGACGAGCGTAACCGACGATTTGCCGTCATCGCCATTCAACTCCCGAAAGGATCTCTGCGTATGTATTTCGGACGTGTAGCCCGACTTCTCAGCGGCATCACGGTCGCGGTTTCCCTGACCGGAACCGCGCTGGCGTCCTCGCACAGCGACGCCCCGCTGATCAAACTTGACCCGCAGGCCAACCTGACCGACGTCTATTCGTTCGTCGGCACCAAGTACAACAATCCGAACATCCGGGTGCTGAACGTCGTCATCGCGGTGCGTCCGTTCTGCGAACCCGGCGACGGCGTGATTTACGACAAGTTCAGCGACGATGCTCGCTATAGCATCCATATCGCGAACCCGAACACCGGGCAGGAACTTCGCCGGTACGACTTCCGATTCTCCGGCCCGAGCGAGGACCTGAAGAACCGGGATACGATCTTCTCCTACGGTCGCGCGAACGAGATCGGCCCGATCCTCGATAATGTGTCGCAGCGACGTAACTATACGCAGGTCTACTCCGTGTTCCGCACGAGCGGGTTTCGCACGAGCACCCTGGGCTCGGACCTGCTGACCCCGCCGCCGAACGTCGGTCGCAACACCACCCCGGAATACAACGATACCGACGGATTCGCCGTCTCCGGCGCGGCGACCGAGGCCGGACTGGACGTCTACACCCGCAACGCGGTCCACGAACTTCCGACCGGGGAAGTCGTTTTCGCCGGACCGCGCGACGACGGCTTCTTCGCGGACACACCCGGAATCTTCGACCTGCTGGATTCCCGTATTGTCGATAACGACACCGACCGGACGAACGGTTTTGCGTTCGGCAACCTGGGCGGACTGCCGACCCTCGGTCAGCGGGGCGGTGGCGTGGACGGTTTCAAGGGATTCAATGTCCTCGTCTATGCGATCCAGATTCCGATTTCGGACCTGCCCGCCATCTCCTACACCCCGGTCTTCGCCGGTGCGTTCGGCACCAGCGCGGAAGCGACCCGTGGCGTCGGCGTTTTCGCTACGGTCTCTCGCCCGAGAATCACCCTGCGTTCGGAGATCGGCGCACCGGTCAGCACCGGCGCCTGGGTCCAGGTCAACCGACTCGGCAACCCGCTGTTCAACGAAGTTCTGGTCGCGCTGCGGGACAAGGATCGGTTCAACCGGACGCAGCCCCGAGACGATGTGGCTAACGGTTTTGAAACGTACGCTCTGAACCCGGAGGTCGCGGTCGGCATCAACGCCCTGCTGTTCGGCACCGATGGAACGACGCCGCTCGCGATCTCCGGACGAACCGACCTGCGGGCGGTCTATATCCCGGACGTCCTGCGTGTCAGTACCCAGACCGACCCCGTCCGGCTTCCCGGCACGGCGGGCTTCAGTCGCTTCGGCTTCCTCGGGGGCGATACGGTGTCCGAACCGGGCGGCCAGGTACGCTCCGGCGGATGGCCGAACGGACGACGCCTGGGAGATGATGTCGTCGATATCGCTCTCACCGCCGTCGCTTCCGGCCCGACCTACGCCAGCCCGATTATCGTCGGTGACAACGCCGACATGAACGACCTGCCCTATCATCAGGTCTTCCCCTATTCGGCGACGCCGCATGCCGGCGCGTCCAACCGGAAAGACTCCCTCTAGACCACCGTCCTTGCGACAATCCGGAGACCCGACGGCCCCTGGTCCGTCGGGTCTCCGGATAAAAAAGCACGGAAAAGAAACACGGAAAAGGAACCACGGATGAACGCTCCGAAATCCCCCGCCCCTCTGAATGCCGGTGTCGCGATCACTGCCGTCCTGGCCGCCGCTGCCGTTGTCGGACTGGTGAGCGTTCGCAGCGCGGCCAGAAAGCCGACCGCGCCGAACCCGACCCGTACCCCCGTCGTTGCCCCGGACGGCATGATGACCCTGGAAACGCTGCTCGGGCTTTCACCGGAGACCCTTCTCAAAGCGATTCCGGACCCGGGAACGAAAACCGCGTCCGCCCGCGAGGTGATCCGCTGGCGAACCGAAGCCGGAAACGCACCGAAGGCCGCCGTTCACTGGGTCAACCTGGGCGACGCGTTAATGCAGCAATCGCGGGAGAAGTCGGACCCGCATTGCTACGATTTCGCTCACGCGGCCTATGCGATCGCGCTGAAGAACGAACCGCAAAATATCGACGCCACCGTCGGCATGGCCTGGGTCGCCGGAAGCCGGCATCAGTTCGACAAAAGCATCGAACTCGCGCGCCAGGCGATCGCGCTGGACCCGAATCGCCCGGCTCCCTACGGTTTGATCGGCGACGCTCAGGTCGAGATGGGAGATTACGACGCGGCGTTCGAAAGCTACCAGAAGATGCTCGATATCCGCCCGGATGCGTCCTCCTACAGCCGTGGCGCTCACCTGCTGTTTCTCACCGGGAATACGACCCAGGCGATGCGCCTGATGAGTCTGGCGATCAAGGCAGGTGGCCCGTATACCGAGAACGGCGCGTGGTGCCGCGCCCAGCTGGCCGATATGCTCTGGCAGACCGGCATGCTCGTTCCGGCCGAGGTGGTTCTGAAGGAGGCGGTCAAACAGGCTCCCGATAACTACCAGGTGCTGAACGTCCTCGGGCGACTCCGCCAGTCGCGCGGCGACCTTCGGGGCGCGGAAGCCGCCTACCGCAAAGCCATCGCGGCCTCGCCCCAGCACGCCGCCCTGGTCGCCCTCGGCGACCTGTATCTGGCGCAGGGTCGGACGGCGCAGGCGGAGGAAACCTTCCGGCAGGTCGAAACCGCGAACGCGCATCACCAGCAGCACGGGGACCACGATCCGTATCCCATGGCCGCGTTCTACGCCGACCACGACCGTCAACTCGACCAGGCGACCCGCATCATCGGCGAACGCCCCCCGAAAAGCCCGACAGAGCAGGAGATCGCCGCCTGGGTCCACTTCAAATCCGGGCGTCTACCCGAAGCGAAGGCCCTGATCGACTCCGCTCTGAAGAAGGGGCCGTCTTCCCCGGCGCGGTATTTTCGGGCGGGAATGATCTATGCCCGACTCGGCGAGCGGCGAAAGGCGAGCGGCTACCTGAACCACGCCCTTTCCCGCAACCCGCACTTTCAGATACTTCAGGCGAAACAGGCCGCCGAAACCCTGAAGGAGATGGGAGGCCGTCCGCCGTCCGGCGATTCGCGACAGGCAGACTCCCGGCGGAGGAATGCGGACCCGGTTTCGGGAAAGGTGACGCGATGAAAACGCGCACCGCCTTCCGGTATCTCCTGCTGATCTTCGCACTCCTGTTTGTGTCGGCCGGCCGCGCCTTCGCGCATGAGGTCCCGATGACCTATATCCGCGTCGTGGTCGGTCGGAACGAGGCGGTCGTGACGATGTATATCCCCTGGTCCGGACTGCGGCACGATATCGCGGGTCTCGGCGGACCGGGGTCGACCGCATCGCCTGATGCCGACGCCATCGCACGCCACCGGGCCGAAATCGAACGTCTGGTGACCGAGCGTTTACGGGTTCGGACCGACCGGGGATCGCAAACGGTCACGGTCGAACGGACGGAACTCTCGGCGGACGGACCGAAGGTCGAGATGACGCTTTCCTGCCCGTGGCGCAGCGAACGCGGGGAGGCGTTGCCGCCTCCGGAGACTCTGACGCTGAGCGGCAACCTGTTTCCGACGGCGTCCGGGCACCGGATGATGGTCAGTTTCTATCGGGGCGAAACGCTGGAACGGGAAACGATTCTTTCGCGCAGTGAGCCGGCGGTGACGCATAAGGTCGGCGGGAAACAGACCATACCGGAGGTGATCCGCGAGTTCGTTCGCAGCGGCATTCACCATATCTTCATCGGGCCGGACCATATCCTGTTCGTCATCGGACTCCTGCTGGCCGGCGGAAACCTGAAAACGCTTCTTAAGGTGGTTACCGCGTTTACCGTCGCCCACAGTATCACCCTGGCGCTCGCCGTTCTGGAGATCGTGAACCTGCCGGGCCGCGTCGTCGAGCCGACCATCGCCCTGAGTATCATCTTCGTCGGCATCTTCACTCTGCTGAAGAAGGAGGAAGGGCGGGACCTTCGGTTGCCGCTGGCGTTCGCCTTCGGTCTGATCCACGGGTTCGGTTTCGCCGGAGCGTTAAGCGAATCCGAACTCCCGCGCTACGCTCTCGGCTGGTCGCTCTTTGCCTTTAATATCGGTGTTGAGGTCGGTCAGGCGTGTATCGTTCTCCTGGTCGCCCCGTTGTTGATGTTGATCGCTCGTTATCGTCCGTCTTTGGTTCGTCCGGTCATTCAATTCGGATCGCTGGCCGTCATCTTCTTCGGCGCGGTCTGGTTTGTCCAGCGTATTTTCGGTGAATAGAAAGGCTACCCTATGCAACGCACCATTACCCCGCGTGAAACCTCCGCTTTCACGCTGATCGAACTTCTCGTGGTAATCGCCATCATTGCCATCCTGGCGGCGATCCTGTTCCCGGTCTTCGCCCAGGCGCGGGAAAAGGCCCGCCAGACCGCCTGCCTGTCGAATATGCGGCAGATCGGGACCGCCGCCCGCCTGTATATGGAGGACTACGACGGCGGACTGTTCCATCATCATGAGGGATGGGTACTGGACGACGGAACCCAGGTCGATCAGCTTCCGTCGTCTCCGGACGGCTGTCGTACCGGCGGTTACGGGAACAGCCATGCCGAAAAGCCCTGGATCATTTTCTTCCAGCCGTACATGAAGAACCGCGCGATCGGCTTCTGCCCGTCCGATCCGACTCCCCGTTCCGAGCGACAGGCGACCAGCCTGCAGGATTACAACGGCGAGATCACCAGCACCGAGGAGGAAGCACCCGAAGGAACCGAACTCGCCCTTGCCGAAGCCGGCTACCGGACCATCACCAGTTATCTTCTGAACTCCATCTGGTCGCACAAATCCTGCCGCTACGGAACCGAGGGCATCCTGCCCGGATTTGCCACCGACAGCCTGGTGGCCTCGCTCAACGATCCGAACCTGATCATGTTCTCGGAGCGCAACTCCGAGGCGATGAACCGGGCCGACAACGAGGAGTACGGTTCGGTCGGTCAGGACGATTACGACACCTGGGCAGGCGAACAGGCGCTCGTCCGATGGAGTTCCGGCAAGTACGGCGACCAGGGCTGGATTCGCTACGATCGCCACAACGGCGGCGCGAACTATATCTATGCGGACGGGCATGTCAAGTGGCTACGCTGGGGCCGGGCGCGTCTCGACCAGTATCCCGACCATACCGTCCGCTATCCGCTGGAGAATCCGCCGCGCTGACCCGGTGTCGCCCGTGCCACCCGGTATCAGCCGTGCAAGCTTTTGCCGTCGCGGGGGGCGTAGCCGAACACGCTCCCCAGAACGCCGCGAACCGCCGGGTGTTCCGTCAGGTCCGTAAACCATTTCTGGGCGGCTCGCTGGTTGCTCACGGTGAGCGCCGGGTAAACATGCACCGTTCCGGCGATCTGTGCGGCGGTCAATCCGTGCCGGATCGCCAGCACCCATTCCTGAATCAGTTCTCCGGCGCGCGGTCCCAGAATCGTCGCGCCGACGATCTTTCCGGTCGGCCCGACCGTGATGACCTTCACCATTCCGGTGGTACGGTCCTCGACGATGGCCCGGTCATCCTGTCGGAAGGAATGTCGGAGGACCTTCACCCGTTTCTCGCCGAAATCGGCGATGGCTTCCGCTTCGGTTTTGCCGACCTGCGCCAGTTCGGGATCGGTAAAGATGGCGTAGGGAACGAGGTCCGCCGGGAGGGTCTGTGCGCCGGGAAAGAGAATGTTTCGGACCAGCGCTTTTGCCTCCTCCTCCGCCATGTGGGAGAACTGATTCCGGCCGGTGACATCTCCGCCAGCCCAGATCGACGGGTTTTCCGTCCGTCCGGCGGCGTTGACGCGGACGTAGCCCTTCTCATCCGTCGTCACCCCGACCCGCTCCAATCCCAGCCCTTCGGTATTGCCCTGTCGTCCGACCGCGACAAGGATCTCGGAGAAGGAGCCACGGAACCGGCGATCGTCCGGGGCCACCAGATCGGCTATTTTCCTGTCGCCCTCCCCGGCGGAGAACCGTTCGACCGTCGTCCCGGTCAGAACGGTGATTCCTTCGGCCTTCAGGGTTTCGGTCAGCAGGTCGACCGCTTCGCTATCCTCCCGTTTGAGCAGCCGTTCGTTGCGCTCGACAATCGTCACTTTCGCGCCGAGGCGGACGAGCGCCTGCCCCAGTTCGCAGGCGATATAGCCGCCGCCCAGAATCAGGACCGATTCGGGGACGGAGGTCAGGGAGAACACGGTCTGATTGGTGAGAAAACCGACGTCGTTCAGCCCCGGTATATTCGGAATTGCCGGGGACGAGCCGGTGGCGATCAGGAACCGGGCCGATTTCAGGTCGCCGGTCGGCGTACGGAAGAGGTGCGGACGGACGAACTCTCCCGCCCCGATCCGTATCTCCACTCCGAAATCGCGCAGCATCGTCTCGGTCGCGTCATTGATGCGGGTCGTCTCGATGCGGTCCCGTACGGCGGCGAACGCCCCGGCGCAATCGTCCCTTGTCAGCCGAACGTTCTTCAGGCCAAGGGTCCGGGCGGTTCGCATGGCCTTTGCCATCTCGGCGATATGCAGAAGGGCTTTCGACGGCACGCAACCGGTCCAGAGGCATTCGCCCCCGATCCGCGTCTTTTCTACCAGGGCGACACGCGCCCCGAGCGCCCCGGCGACATTCCCGGCGACGATCCCGGCGCTGCCGCCGCCGAGAATCACCAGATCGTAATCAAAACCTTGACGGACCACAGGCACCTCCCGCCCCATCGGTAGCGTATTGTAGCACCGAATTGGTGAAATCCGTCACAAAGAGGATTCCGCCCCCCGGCCGTTCCCGATACTCTCAAAACACCGGAACCAACGAAAGGAACTCCCGAATGCGCTCGATTCGCCAACACGTTCACAACGGTTTCACCCTGATCGAACTACTCGTCGTCATCGCTATTGTCGCCATACTTGCCTCGATCCTGGTCCCCGTCTTCTCCCAGTCACGGGAGAAAGCGCGACAGACGTCCTGTGCGTCCAACCTTCGGCAGATGGGGATGGCGCTCCTGATGTACTCTCAGGACTACGATGAAACGTTCCCGAACGCCCAGTGGATCGGTCCCGCCGCGTTTCCGCCGAACTGGTATTTCGGCCCCTCGTCCCGCGATCTTCTCGCCCCGTATACGAAGAACCAGGGAATCTTTGTCTGCCCATCCGATACGGAACTGGCGAACATGCTCGTTCGCACGACCGGCCAGCCGTTCGGCCTCTCCTACCAGTTCAACGGCAATCCTCTGGGCAACGGCAACAACATCATCAAGCGCGTCTATTTCGGGGACAACAGCGGCAAACCGATGACCCAGCCGGAAGGCAGCATCGCCCTTTCCCGGCAGGCGGAGGTTGGCAAAAGGACATCGCCGGTGATCGGGGCGCGCCTGGCGGATGTGACCGATCCGGTGCGAAACTGGGCGTTCGCGGACGCCTGGCCGGGGGTCCATAACGGCGAGATGACCTCTTACTTCGCCGGCACCCGTTCGTTCATGATGAGCGACGAGAACCGTCCTTTCCGGCGTGGGGCGAACATCATTTATGTCGACGGGCATATAAAATTCAACAATGTGAATGCCGCCGCCTGGGACACCATCCCCTACTGAGGTCGTTCGTGTCTCGAAGAAAAGCTTCGTTCTCCGCACAGGGGAACTTACCCGCCGGGAGCCATCCCGGCGGCTTTTTTTGTCTCCGTTTCCTTCGGGAACGGCGGGACCGTAACTGTGCTATACTTTATATAGGAACCGTTCGGGGCGCGTGAAATGCGCCCCGTTCCTTTGTCCCAAGGAGTTATCATGGCTTACGATACCGATGTGATAGTGATTGGCGGCGGACCCGGCGGCTACCCCTGCGCGATCCGTGCCTCGCAACTGGGCAAGAAAGCGACCGTCATCGAGGCGGACAATCCCGGCGGAACCTGTCTGAACTGGGGATGCATCCCGACCAAGACCATGATCGGGTCGGTCGATGCCCTCCATACCATCAAGTCCGCCAAAGATTTCGGCCTCAAAGCGGAAAACGTGGGCGTCGATTTCCCCGCCCTGATGGCCCGCAAGGAGAAAGTCGTCAAGACCCTGGTCGGCGGCGTCGGCTTCCTCTTCAAAAAGCACAAGATCACCCATATCGAGGGGTACGGATCGGTCGTCGACCCGCATACCGTCGAAGTGACCGGAGCCGACGGCAGCAAGCAACGAATCACCGCCGAGAACATCGTGATCGCCACCGGTTCCGTGCCGACCCGTCTGCCGATCCCCGGCATTCAGGATGCCGACGTCTGGGTGCCGAACAGCGAAGTCAAGCAGCGGTTCGCGGCGGGCACCCTCGCTACCGGGAAGGTCTGGACGTCCAACGAAGCCGTTTCGGCGAAAGAGATTCCGGGCGAAATGGTCTGTATCGGTGGCGGCATCATCGGCTGTGAGTTCGCGTTCACCTACCACGGACTCGGTTCGAAGGTGACGATCCTGGAGTTCCTGCCCCGCCTGATCGCGAATATGGACCTCGACCTTTCCACCGAGATGGAAAAAGTCCTTAAAAAGAGCGGCATCGCGATCAAGACGAACGCGAAGGTCGTCTCGGTTGCGGACGGCGAGAACGGCAAGAAGGTCGTCACCTATGAGAAGGATGGCAAGCAGGAGACCGTGACCGCCGACGTCGTTCTGGTCGCCACCGGGCGAACCCCGTTCACCGAGGGCCTGAACCTGGAAGCCGTCGGTGTGAAGATCGGCACCGAGCGGAACAAACGCGCCATCGCCGTCAATAATAAAATGCAGACGAGCGTCCCGAATATCTATGCGATCGGGGACGTCACCGGGTCCGGACTGGCGCATACCGCGACCAAGGAGGGCATCGTCGCGGCGGAAAACATCTGCGGTCACCCGGCGACCATGGACTACAAGGCGATTCCGTCCTGTATCTACACCGAACCGGAGGTGGCGGCGGTCGGTCTGACCGAGCAGGAGGCGCGCGACCGGGGTTACGACGTCAAAATCGGCACCATGCCGTTCCGCACCCTCGGCAAGGCGCAGGCGATCAACCAGCGCGACGGTTTCGTCAAGGTGGTTGCCGACAACAAGTACGGCGAGATTCTCGGCGTCCATATCATCGGTCCGCACGCGACCGACCTGATCCATGAAGCGGTCGTCTCGATCCAGCTGGAGAACACCGTCGAGGAGCTGATGAAGACCGTCCATGCGCACCCGTCGCTGGCGGAAGCGGTCGGTCTCGCCAACGAGGACGTCCGCGGCCTCGCCATCGACAAGGGCTAATCCCCGTTTCCCGGAGCGTCCGATCCGGCATACGGCGGATCGGACGCTCCGTTCCGCTCCGGTTTTCCCCAATAATCCCCCATAACGCGGATTCTCTTCCGTTTCGAGGTGGAGACAATAAAGGACGGAAGTGCCCTGTTTCACCGAGAAGAAAGGGAAAACGATGTCCGTTCTTGACCAGGAATCGGTGGATTACCATCGACTGTCGCCCGCCGGAAAGTGGGAGATCCGGCCCACCAAACCGTGCCGAACCCAGCACGATCTCGCGCTGGCCTACACCCCCGGCGTCGCCGAGCCCTGCCGCCGCATTGTTCGTTCTCCCGACGAGGCGTATTCCCTGACCAATCGGGGAAATACGGTCGCCGTCATCACCAACGGAACCGCCGTCCTCGGTCTCGGGGACATCGGACCGCTCGCCGCCAAGCCGGTGATGGAGGGCAAGGCGCTGCTCTTCAAACGGTTTGCCGACATCGACGCCTTCGACCTCGAGGTGGGGACCGAGGACCCGGAAGCGTTCATCCGGACCGTTCAACTGCTGGAACCGTCCTTCGGCGGCATCAATCTTGAGGATATCCGCTCCCCGGAATGCTTCGAAATCGAACAGCGTTTGAAGGACAGGATGCATATTCCCGTTTTTCATGACGACCAGCATGGAACGGCCATTATCTCCGGGGCGGCCCTGCTGAACGCTCTCGAACTGACCGATCGGAAAATCGCCCATATCCGGGTGGTGTTCGGCGGTGCGGGTGCGGCGGCGATGGCGACCGCTCGCTTTTATTATCGCCTCGGCGTTCCCTGGGATAACATGCTTCTGACGGACCGCGCCGGGGTCATTTACGAGGGACGACACCAGCATATGAACGTCCTGAAGCAGCAGTTCGCGGTGCGGACGGACGCGCGAACTCTTTCGGAAGCGTTGCGTGGCGCGGATGTCTTCGTCGGCCTTTCCGGTCCGGGCACGGTCACCTCGGACATGTTGAAATCGATGGCTCCGAACCCGATCGTCTTCGCCCTTGCCAATCCCGATCCGGAGATCGGTTACGACGAAGCAAGAGCGGTCCGCCCGGACGCCCTGGTCGCCACCGGCCGTTCGGACTATCCGAACCAGGTGAACAATGTTCTAGGGTTCCCCGGTATCTTCCGCGGGGCGCTGGATGTCGGGGCGCGGCAGATCAATGATGAAATGAAACTGGCGGCGACGATGGCGTTGCAAAAACTGGCGCACTCGTCCATGCCTCCGGCGGTCGCCGAGGCGTATGAAATGGAGCCGTTACCGTTCGGCCCGGAGTATCTGATCCCGAAACCGCTGGACCCGCGGGTCGTCCCGGCGGTCGCGGAGGCGGTTGCCGCCGCCGCACTGAACGAGGGGAACTATCGGGTCTGCCCGGACCTCGACACCTACCGCCACCGGGTCACTACACGCATCGAAACCGCTCTCGCCCGCTGGGGCGCCTGATCGCCGTCGCCAAGGAAAACCCTCCGGTTCCCCAGGATACCGGAGGGTCGCCAACGCCACACCATCGTGCTCGTTTGCTCGGTCGCCTTCGGACCGGCCCGCGTGACGATTGCGTTCCCAATTGCTAACCGACCTGCCGGGACCCAGTCCAGCCCCGACACGAAGAACGGAGGCTCCGACGTCGTCTCGATCCGGCTGCCGTCTCCGAACGTCAACACCGTCGTCGAAATCACTTCCTGAACCGACGTGTCCGGAACCTCGTTCCCCTCGTGCGTAGGCATGGATCGGAGCATTTCTCCGCGACGGCACGGACTTGTCGGTTTATACTCGCGAGGATTTACTTTCTTCGATTGGCTACTCGGGCATCGATTATCGAACGCCAAGAATCGGGAACGACGGACAACGCTTCTTCAACGGGCCATCCAGGTGCGGTCTCGAGAATATGGAGTAGTGACCAAGCAACGCCGAAGCAGTCATCGGGTCCGAACAATCTCGCGAGTTCGATTGATTCAGCGTCCGTGATAGGTGGTTCGATCATGCTGAGGTACCGAGAAAACTTCTCCACGTAATCTTCCGTAGAATCGTTGCCAGAAGGCAAGGTATCCAGATTCAAAAGATCGGTGACGGAATTACGCATTTCGCTTGAATTCAAAGGACAACTCCCGTTGGCTTTTGTGGCTATAGAATTTAATGCGTTGATGGTATGATGGTCGCATGGTCGCGATTCTCTGTCCCGTCTGCAACAAACCCGACACCGTCGTCAAGCACGGCACCAACCGAGGCGGAACCGCACGACTCCGTTGTAAAGCCTGCCGGAAGACCTTTACGCCGAACCCGAACCCCAGGCAACTCAGCCCCGAAAAGGAGCAACATATCCTCAACGCGCTGGCAGAGCGTGTCTCTCAGTACGGCATCTCCCGTACCTTCGGTGTCAGCCGAATGACCGTTCGCAAAATCCGGAAAAAAGCGCACGGCAACTAGCCCATGGATTGGCCGCGAGCGTTGTCCCCGCCTCCGACGCTCCGGGCGACTGCCTCGAAGCCGACGAGGTCTGCGTCCGCTTTCACAGCGACCTGTGGCTCTGTCAGTTTAGCTGTGTTACTCGAAAGGTCATTTTAGAACTTTTACGACGCAGAACCAATCCTTTACGCCATTGATGCCGATATGAAAGGGCAAGTCCAAAGGCAACGGCATGAGAACATTTCCATCCCAACAAGTATTAATAACATTCCGCAGCGAAGCGGCGATCCTGCGGTCTGCGGCTTGCCTGTGGGAAGGAACAGCGAAATCCAATAGATTCAGACCGTCCAGTTCCCGATGATAGTAGGACGCCCACGCCCAGAAGCGAAACTCGCGCGGATTATCATTAATGGTATGTGGCACCCGATCGATTTTTTCCATTTGCACAAAGTGGTTATCCTTTTCCTCCACATCTGCCCGATTTTTGCGGGTCTCAAAGCTGAGAATGCTATGCCCTGTCTGTGCGTCCGTCAACAGGGATAACTGACAAACCGGAGTGACCTCAGGCGACTGCGAAAAGGAAGTGATTGCCCCCTTGACCAGTGTGAGAACGTTTTGTTCGTAGGTATGCCAGTCGACTTTCTTCAGGATTGTTTCGACCTTTGTCGGACGTTTATCGGTAACCCGCGGATGTTTGGGAGGTAATTCATCTTCCTGAAACAGTGCGATAGTACTTTTCATGGCAGTTTACAATTGTTGTCAGCGCCGGTTGCCCTGCCGGTATCCGGCCCAGCCCCGACACGAAGAACGGAGGCTCCGACGTGGTCTCGAGACGACTCCCATCCCCGAACGTCAACACCGTCGTCGAGATCACCTCCCGAACCGACGTGTCCGGAACCTCCTTCGCTTCCACAGTGCCGGTCGCGGCGCTCTTCGAAAGGACGAAATTCCGATGCGAGCGTTGCTGTCATTGCCCGGAGATCGCACGGAATCGAGAAGGGGCCGGTGATGCCCTGATTTTCCCCTTACGTCGAATCGATTCCGCCACGTCGGTTCATGTAGTAATCCTTGGCCCACCAGAGGACAAAACAGCGGTTCTTTTTCCAGCATGCCAGTTCGTTTTTCATTGCGATACGGTCGTCCTCGTCCGTCAGAGATTCGATCGCGGTCACCGTTAAGTGATCTGGAATGTCCTGGATCCCGATCGTATGCTCCCGGATCATGAACTTTCGAACACCGATCGCATGGGGTATGACCTGTAACTCCTTTTGCCAATGCATCAGATCGCTCTCGAGTTCATAGGTTCGGTAAGGCACCGATAAAGGACGGGAACCTGGTTTCGTCAACAATTGAATAAAGTCGCCGTCCGGTGAAAAGAGAACTGCGATGAGCCCGGGTATCTGCTTTCCGATCAGGAGTTGGTTACCGTTTGGTAAAATTCCGGTTTCAAAATCGCCAGCGCTAAGCTGGATCGGGTATTTCCTCATCCGGTTTTTCGTTTGTTGTTATGGGCGGAGTTACAGCGGAACCGAAAACTCTATTCCCGAGAGCTTTTCCCTCTTGAAGACGGCCTTTGTATTTTCGCTAACCAGTAGCCAGAGGTTACGAGTATAATACCCCTCTCGCCAGGCAGACGGCGCGACAATCAAGGCGGCATCGTCCGGAACAGGAAAGGATTGCCGTAACGGGCCAACATATGCGCCACGGCGAGGTCTGCCACAACCGGAACAGAAACGGTCCCCTTCCTCATACTGGAAGCCTGCGGATGACAGGTCCACGGGCACCCAGTTTGTCGGCCAGACCATAAAGTACTGGTGGTTCAAACCCACGGGAAGAAAGCGCAAGCCGCCAATGCCATTTTGCTCTGTTACTGATTTTGCCCGCTGACTGAAGCAGAGCATGCCATCGTCCGTGCCAACGATGTCGCTACGAGATCGGATTTTGACATCTGGCTCTGTTGGCAGAAAAACCGCGTTGGTTTCGTCGATTTTTCCACATTGCGGACACCGAAGATGCAAATAGGAATTCCGTACCGTCCGCGGAGGACCTTCATGCCAAAACACGAAGTTATTGTGTCTCTGATCCTTCGGAACTAACCAGTACCATTGCTCTGACATAAACCTTACCCTAGCGCGCCCAACCGTTTCGGATGGCTACCATTACTTCATTGAGGAATTGCTGTAATACGCCCCTCCCTGGTAATTCTGATAAAACTGATCTAACGCACTCAGTCGTTCGGATCGAGTGAAGTTCGTTCGAACAATCGATCCGGCGTTGCCTTTCCTAGGCAACATATCAAAGACCGTCCCATTGATATTCTTTGTCTGTTGGCGTAAAAACCTGGATAAGGCATTGTGCAACCTTGTTACCCTATTTCAGTAGGCTGGTGATGCTGCATAACAGGCCGTCGTCAAAATAGATTTCGACACTGCTTTCGACGACGCCCAATACCTTGTTGGAGAGTTCCGGGTAACGAAATTCATAGGAGAGGTTGTTGTCCTCCAAAAAGCGTTGTACGTCTTCAACGGAATCCGTCGGATGTAATGACCAATCGTCAATCGTCCAGGAAGGAGGGAACATAAAGTCATCCGGATACGGGTTGATGGTTAGTCGGTGGGCATTCTGACGTTCAGGTTCGGCGAACATTATTTCCAGGCTTTCGTATTTATATATGGAAGGATTCTTTCGCCGCCGGGTCTCCCCCCCGGTACCGTTCGGGCTTCCGAGAATGGCTTCGACATCGTCTTTGGAGAGGTTCGCATGCAGACCAGCCGTCCGTCCGTAGCGCAAAAATTCCAGTAAAGAAATTTGCATCATCCCCTCAAAGTCCGTTTAGTGCTCGTTTCAGGGCAACTTCAAGAAAATGGAGTTCGGCGGACCGCCCCATCCCTCCTTCTTTAGGATATTCCAGGACATATGATTTGGCTTCTTTAACTCGATCCAGCATTTTGAGGAGAAATGCTTTGTCCTGTAAGAGCGGACGCGCGTCCTGAATGGCTTCGCGAACAAGATGAGCGGGCGTTTTGGAAAACACTTGTTTTAGAACCATAGCACCACCCCGTCCCGGTCGCAAAGCGAGTTCGATTCCATTGGCCGTAAAATGGGCTCCTTTAACTGCCCAATCAGGGAACACAGGACTGATTTTCCAGATGCACCCGTTATGCACCCACTTGGGCAGTCCGTTACCGTGGGCATCCTGAACGAAGAAGGTGTGGTTGTCGGCGACATTGAGGTTGTAAACCCGGATTCGACCGACCAGGGTCTCGACTTTGGCGACGGCGCTCGTCTGCTCGGTCGCCTTCGGACCGGCGCGGGTCACGATCGCGTTCCCGATTGCTAACCGACCTGCCGGGACCCAGCCCAGTCCCGATACGAAGAACGGATGCTCCGACGTGGTCTCGATCCGGCTGCCGTCCGCGAACGTCAACACCGTCGTCGAGATCACTTCCCGAACCGACGTGTCCGGGACGCGTTTGGCTGCCACAAAGCCGGTTGGGGACGACTGGGACGAAGATCAGCAACCTTGGCCGCACGCCGAAGCCGCTCTCGGAGTTCGTCTGTCCCTGCGGGCGCGGCGACGGACTGGAAGGACACTCGACCACTTGCCCGCTGGTCCGGAAATTGACCGGCTGCGGAAGGAAGGGAAACTATCCCCCTTGTGAAAGCAAAACGTCCTGCCTCTGAGTGTGCTGGAAGGATGCTCATAAGGTACGCGGGCGGTTACACACGAGGCAAGCAATAGAGTGCCTCCCGACCACTTGCCCTTAACGGCTTGCTATTCAATCTGAGTAAGAATAGAAGCAATGTCATTGTAACTACGCTCTGTTACATCTAACGTAAGTAGTTGCGTGACGATGAGAGACAAACGCACAAAAGCAGATGAAGATGAGCCGACCTCACCGTGAGCAGCACAATCAAAGCGGATAAGACCACTTCCCAATTGTTCGCTGATGTCAGAGTGGGCCACACTGTTTAAAACTGCTTGAGCATATTCATAGGGAAGACCTATCAGAACGGTATCCGGTTGCAAGGCTAAACTATTCAATACCATTACATCGGTCTGACTGTCGCAATTGACTTCGATTTGCAATACGTTCGATACATTTGGGATGAACGCTGCGCCTAACAACCCATATGGGAAAAGACCAGCCCTACGCAATACCAGTTCCACTGTTACCCTTCGCTCTCTTCGGATGGCTGAAGGCTGGGTTGCAATCTCAAACTTCACAACCCGCCCAGGAGCGAAATCATAAGGTTTAGCCTCATCGAACCAAATGCGTATGGTGCCTGGTTTATGAAAAGGGGCTTCAATCACGGAATACCTCATGCGCGACGCCACGCTGGCCCGAATTCTTGCGGCATCGCCCTGATAACGTCAGGATGATAAACACTAAATGGGGAGACTTTATACTTGGCGAGTGGCGCCGCATGAGCGGCATTATATGCTGCGTCAGTGTATGCACCGCCCTGCATCATTGTCGCTTCGCTCAGTTCGTGAGTATAAAAACTCAAATCCGCACCGGATATTTTTTGTCCGTTAGCCATCGCAGAACGAAGGCGTCCAATCATCGCGTCATTATACGTCGCGTGATCTAACTGTGCTAAATGTTCCTCAATAACTCCCAAGCCTTTTCGCGTCACTTTTGCCGATTTCCCTGTCAACAGGCCGAGGTCACACTCATTATGCACCCACTTGGGTTGTCCCTTACCTTGGGCGTCCTGAACGAAGAAGGTGTGGTTGTCGGCGACGTTGAGGTTATAGACCCGGATGCGACCGACCAGAGGCTCGACTTTGGCAACAGCGCTCGTCTGCTCGGCCGCCTTCGGACCGGCCCGCGTGACAATCGCGTTCCCGATCGCCAACCGGCCCGCCGGAACCCGGTTGCCAGCGAACGGCGCCGACGCCATTGGCAGAGACGTTTCGGGTTCCTGCCCCGTTCACGGCGTCTCGCTGGTTTTTCTCCGCCGAGCCGTTCGCGCTTTCACCAGAGCCGGTAGCAAGTACGTTTCCTGGTATTCCTTCGCTTTTTGCAGTTCCCGATCCATAAACGAGGTGAATATCATAACGTGCTTGTCATCCACCTTGATCGAGATACCTTCCAGAGGGGGACGTTCACAAGGGGATTCCTGACTGTTCTCCTCCGCGTAGACCGATAATGCCCATTTCTGTGCTTTTAACAATGCTTCAGTATCGTCCTCGGCCTCGATGTAAACGTAACAATTAACGGGGACACGGTATTTATGCATAGATTTCTAACCTTTACCTTCTAACAGTTAACACAAACGCACCAATATCCTTGATCGTTACCCAACATTCACCACAAATCGGTCGCGATGCAGCAACGGAAATTACCTTCCATCCGCGACTTCGCGCATATCGAATCGCCGTCAGCTCGGCATGCCCCTTTCCGGATGCACAAATCGCTCCGTATGCCTCGGCAACGGCCTGTTGAGGGCGCGACAGATACGTCCGGTTGGAAGCAACAACAGTTTCGAAACTCTTCCCGGTCCAGGCTCGCACCGCCGCCGTGGTCCGGTAATCCTGGGCACCGACAGGCAAAACGGAATGTACTTCCTCTGCAATTTCGATGAGGTTACACCCGTTATGCACCCACTTGGGCAGTCCCTTTTGGTGGGCGTCCTGAACAAAGAAGGTATTGAGGTCGGCAACGTTGAGAATGTAGACACGGATGCGACCGACCTGGGCCTCGACCTTGGCGACGGTGCTCGTCTGCTCGGTCGCCTTCGGACCGGCGCGGGTGACGATCGTGTTTCCGATCGACAGACGTCCTGCCGGAACCCAGCCCAGCCCCGACACGAAGAACGGAGGCTCCGACGTCGTCTCGAGACGGCTGCCATCCCCGTTATGGAAGACGGCATGCTGCCATAATCGGCACCTGCCTGTCACAGTTCATTGATGGTTGTTCTCGTTTGAAAGCGTTGCGTTTTTCAGAGCTAAGGAAACACGATACAGATAATCATCTGATAGTATCAACCGTAAGTCGCCACCGACCTGTTTGTGCCAACTGGCTGAATTTTCGAAGACATCAAGAAAGGTTAAAAAGTCTTCCGGGTTCTTTAGGAAGTACGTTCGGCATTGAAACCAAATGACGGTGATGACGTTAGTACCAAGCCATTGCAGGTCACCCAGGCAGTCCTCTAGCGCAGACCAGTTCCGACCGAAATAGTTCGGAAATTCGAGGTATTGGCTAAGGCAGTCAAACAGTTCGTCCGTGGTCGAAACGGTATTACCATCTATTCGGACGGTTTTCCGTGTAGACGACGATTCCGGATCCGTAACGTCACTCTCAGCAACATAAAACCAACTCATTCTTTTTCACATCCTGAACAACTGAACAAAACAATTGTAGTGGTTGTACGTGTAGTAGACTTCTCCACCCGCCCCAGTAACCACGCGCCGCGCGCCCCGCATTGCAAGCCCTGGAGTGGGAACGGTAAATTCCTAATAGGTAACTATTCAGGCGTTTGACATGTCGGGCAAAATCGGGCTACCGGCGAAAACGGATTCGTCCGACCTGGGTCTCGACTTTGGCGACAGCGCTTGTCTGCTCGGTCGCCTTCGGACCGGCCCGCGTGACGATTGCGTTCCCGATCGACAGAAGTCCTGCCGGGACCCAGCCCAGCCCCGACACGAAGAACGGAGGCTCCGACGTCGTCTCGAGACGGCGGGCGTTCTGGCAGGGCGACGTTACGGAGGCCCCCTCGGACCGTTCCCTGTCTTTCGGACGACAAAGATCGCGATTCGGACTTCACCGATGGTAAAGGGTCACCGACGGCCGCCACAGAATCGGCGTTGCAATACCATACAAGTATTTACGACCTCCCTGAAATTGGCCTCCAGTTTCGGGGCATCCGGTTGAAAGTTCGGAACATGGTATATATATTCCCCGACAGAAGAGGGGTTAATACTCCACCCTTCGATTGTTGACCATCCGCGACATAAGACGACGAAGTCACCGAAGCGCCGGCATTGGAGCCATCCGGTGTACTCGTCCGAAAAATCGTACGGAAGAACACGCCACCGGATTCCGAAAGGTTTGTCACCGTCTCCACCCACTGTCGCAACAGCGAACATAAAACCAGCCGGATCTTGTATCGATCGTGTTGGTCCGGTAAAACGTCAGGGGCGAGTCCAAGATAATATGAATCACACGGCCACGCCCGTCCGGCAAAGTGCAGAATGAGGTCGTCGTGGCCGGAAGGATTGCGTTCTATCTCAAGATCGAAGGTCAATGTTTTTCTCGCGTTTGCCGAATCATTTACTCATATAATTGAGTGCGCACGTGTGTCGAGAAAGCTTTCCCCTGGTGGCCAATAAGTTCCAAAAACGCTTTCACTATCACCACCGGTCATCTACCCCATCCCGGCATTACCTTTCGTACATGGTGATTCTTCAACTAACTCCAATTCCGTTTCATGAGCGACTATTTGAGGGGAAGTAAATCCCTGCTCGTTCGAAAACTCGACCTCGCAGAACCCATCGTCATACACTTCGATAACATAGCCGAGAGCACCAATTGCCAGTCCTTCGTGGAGGAACCTGTCCGATTGTAAACGGACACGAGAGTAGTAATCAATCATTTCATCGGAATTTTATCGCGAAAAGCCTGGAAACCGGGTGTTCGGACTGAAGATGACGACCAGCGTATCGCCGGTAAAGCAGACCTTTTATCAACAGACGTTCGTCCCCACTTCCTCCTGATTCTTTTTCGACCACCGGCCAGGAAACCGCTGGAAAAGCCGGACGCTGTGAACGGCAGGGAAATGGCCGGGACGCACCGAAGGTAAGGGCATGAAAATCACGGCGATCGAGACGCACATCTGCAACGCCCGGATGCGGAACTGGATCTTCGTCAAGGTCGTCACCGACCAACCGGGACTCTGGGGATGGGGTGAGGCGACGCTGGAATGGCACACCCGCGCCGTGGTGGGGGCGATCGAAGACCTTTCCCAACTGCTCCTCGGAGAGGACCCGACCCGGATCGAATACCTCTGGCAGATGATGTACCGCCAGCACTTCTGGCATGGCAACGGGATCGTCCGCGGAACCGCCATCTCCGGAATCGATATCGCCCTCTGGGATATCCTCGGCAAGTCCCTCGGCGTCCCCTGCCATAAACTCTGGGGCGGCCCCGTTCGGGACCATATCCGCCTGTACTCCCACCTCGGAGGCGGCAAAATGGAGGACTTCTACGAAACCGCTCCCGCCGATGCCGTTCGCTTCGCCGAACTTGCCCGGAAAGCCGTCGAAGACGGGTTCACCGCCTTCAAAACGATGGCCGTCCCGCCGACGATGCCGCTCGAAGGGCTGATGCCGATCCGGTACGCCGAAAAGTGTGTCGCCGCCCTGCGCGAAGCCGTCGGCGACAGCATCGATATCATGGTGGACTGCCACGCCCGCCCGTCGCCGCGCATGGGGCTGATGTTCGCCAAAGCGCTGGAACCCTATGGGCTCTACTGGTTCGAAGAACCCTGCTGGCCCGAAACCATCGACGATATCGCCCTGATCCAGCGGTCCGTGACGACGCCGATCGCCACCGGCGAACGAATGGTCGGACTCTGGGACTTCCGCGACCTGCTCGAAAAACGCGCCTGCTCCGTCGTTCAGGCGGATATCACCCACTGCGGCGGCCTGTCAGAAATCCGGCGCATCGCCGCCCTGTGCGAAGCCTACCGGGTCGCCCTCGCGCCGCATAACCCGCAAGGCCCCGTCTCCACCGCCGCCTCGCTTGAGTTCGGATTCTCCGCCCCCTCCTACGTCATCTGCGAATCCGTTCACCTCGACGTGCCCTGGCGCGAAGAGGTCTGCTCCGAAACGTTCACCGTCGAACACGAAGGACGGATCGTTCGCCCCGGAACGAAGCCCGGTCTGGGTATCGAGATCAACGAGGAGGCGGTGAAGAAATACCCCTTCCGACAGGAGATTCCACAACGGGTCTTCTACACGGATGGCAGCATCGGCGACTGGTAGTCGCCACCGGGCGGGGAACCAGCCCCGCCGGTTCGATTCAGGGCATTCAGTAAGACATTCCGAAATCATGCACACTTGAAGGAAATTGGCGAATGAATTACCGCCTGATAACTCCCGTCCTGCTGCTGACGGCGCTTCTCTGGTTCGGTCCCGGTGCGGCGTCCGCCGCGCCGACCGTCACGGTGCTCCCGGCCGACGGCGCGCGTTTCCTGGTCGACCAGCGTTTTGACCTTCGTATCGAGGCTTCGCCCGCCGCAGGAGCCGTCCGTAACGTCGAACTTCGTGTCGACGGCCAGCCGGTCGCCTTCACGTCCAACGATACCCGCGACGGCGTGTCCGGCTTCAACCGGCGCGGCTTCTTTCTGGACAAGCCGGGGATGCACGTCGTGGAAGTGAAGGCCACCGACGACTCCGGAACGACAACGACCACCGCCCGGATCGAAGCGATCCGCGGCAACGGCGGGAAACGCCCGATCAAAAATATCATTCTTTGCCTCGGGGACGGCATGGGGACGGCGCATCGGACCGCCGCCCGGATCGTTCGCTACGGACTGAACGGCGGACGCCCCCGAGGGTTCCTGGCGATGGACCGCTTCCCGGCCACCGGCATGGTGACAACCTCCTCGCTGAACGCCGTCATTACCGACTCCGCGCCGGGAATGGCCTGCTATTCGACCGGGAATCACGCGAACAACGGGCAGGAAGGGGTCTATCCGGCACGACTCTCCGATCCCTTCTCCTTTCCGCGCGTGGAGTATCTGGCCGCCTACCTGCACCGGAAGCGGGGAACGTCCCTGGGAGTCGTCACCACCGCCGATATCGAGGATGCTACCCCCGCCGCCACTGCGGTGCATACCGGGGACCGCGGAGCCGGTACGGGGATCTGCGATCAGTTCCTCGATGAACGGGAGCGCAGCGGCCTCGCCGTCCTGATGGGCGGCGGACGACGCTGGTTTCTGCCGCAGACCGGGGCGGACGGTTCGCCCGTGTTCGGCTCCTCCCGCACGCAGAAAGGGGATTACGGCCCGCTGCCGTCAGACCTGATCGACGCCTGGAAGATCGCGCCCGGAACGATCGACCCCAATCGCGACCTGCTGAACGACTTCAAAACCGCCGGATTCGCCTATGTCGCCACCGCCACCGAACTGAACCGGACGATGCAGGGGGCGGTTCCGGATAAACTCCTCGGACTCTTCGCCTACGGCAACATGAATACCGCGCTCGATAAGATCGCGAAACGCCGTCGGCCCACGGTCCGCGGCGTGGTCGATGATTACCGCGCCCCCGACCAGCCGATGCTCGACGAAATGGCGGACGCCGCCATCAAGGTGCTAAGCAAGAACCGTAACGGCTTCTTCCTGCTCGTCGAAGGGGCGCATATCGACAAGCAGTCGCACCTGATGGACGCCGACCGTGTGATCGGCGATACCCTCGAATTCGACCGTGCCGTGCAGGTTTGCCGCGATTTCGCCGAACGGAATGCCGACACCGTCGTTATCGTGGTCGCCGACCACGAATGCTCCGGCTTCAGCGTCATCGGCACTCTGGATACGACCTCCGAACAGACCCGTAACGCGGCGTCCGACGCCGGTCAGGTCAAACCGGAGGACCGACCCGTCCGCCAGACACTCATCAATCAGGATGCCTTCCCGGCCTACGAAATTCTCGCTGACGGGTATCCGGCGACCTTCGACCCGCCGCGCAAACTGCTGATCGGATTCGGATCGAACGCCGACCGGTTTGAAAACTGGCTGTCCAAGCCGCGACCGGTGATCGACAGCGCCTTGCCCGCCGACCTGAAAAAGGAACTGGCATCCCTCGGGTATGCCGCGACCCCGGTCGACCGGGAGGAAAAGGAAACCGGCTTTTTCGTTCGCGGCCAGATCGGGCGCGGGTCTGCCGACCATACCGCCGACGATATTCCGATCTCGGCGTTCAGCCGGAATGAAGCCGTTCGCAATCTCTTCGTCGGTGTCCAGGAGAACACGGACGTCTTTTTCAAGCTGATGCGCGCCGCCCTCGGCGGATATTGAACCGTATTCCGCCCGCCGGTCCCCTCACCGGCGGGCGGGGAAGGGTTTCAAGCGGCCTCCGGTGAACGTCCCGGAAACAGTGCTGACCCGCAGGAGCGGGTGAACGACGGAGGGTGCGTTCTTGGCGGACAAGAAACTCGATGGGCGAACGGCGATCATTACCGGCGCGGCCTACGGAATCGGCGCGGCCATCTCCCGGGAATTCCTGCGCGACGGCGCCCGGGTCGTCCTGACCGACCTGCGGGCCGAGGAACTGGCCTCGCTCGTCGACGAACTGCGCTCCGGGTTCGGCGATCGAGTCCTCGGGTTCCCCGGCGATATCCGCGACGATACGCTGCAACAGAAACTGGTCGATGCCGGTCGTGAACGCTTCGGGGGGCCGGATCTCCTCGTCAATAACGCGGCCAACCAGACGACCCGACGGATCGAGGAAACGACGCCGGAACACTGGCGGGACGTGCACTCCGTCAACGTCGAAGCCCCGGTCCAGTTGATCCGCAAAGCGCTGCCCTATCTGCGGCCCGGCTCGGCCATCGTCAACATCGCTTCCGTTCTCGGAGAGGTCGCCCTGACCGGTCGGATCGCCTATCAAACGAGCAAATCCTCCATGATCGGTATGACGCGGTCGCTGGCCGTCGAACTGGGCCCGCGCGGAATCCGTGTCAATGCCATTCTGCCCGGTCATATCATGTCGATGGGAGAGGAACGCTGGCGAGCGATCCATACCGAGCGAACCCGGCGGCTCTTCCCCACCTCCTATCCGCTCCGGCGAGTCGGACGACCGGAGGAGATCGGTCGGGTGGCGGTGTTCCTGGCCTCCGACGATGCCTCCTTCATCACCGGCCAGTCGCTTCGCGCCGATGGCGGCATGACCATCCTGTGCCCGGAGGAGGCGGTCTTCCTGTCCGCCGACGCCGCCGATGAGTTTCGGGACGAGGCGGAAGGTTAGCCCGGCGAGTTTCTCCGTTCCTCCGATGGGGCAGGTTGATCGTCACCTCTCCGATTTTTTCCCATGCGCGAGGTCGATCGACGCTCAGGCATGGTATTTGCCGTTCCTCTTCGAGTGGCAGAAAACACCGGAGAGAAACACCCTTGTTCAATTTCAGTATCGCCAGGAATAACCACAGTCCGACGCCGGAAGCGCGACGTCGCGAAGAAATCGACCGGATGATCGATCAGGCAACGGCCAGTCAGCATACGGATCGCGACGCTGCCGCCCATCTGATCGAGGAGGCGATCGAAGGGGCGAAACGCCTCGGGTACGACTCCGCCCTTGGCAACGCTCTCCGGGTTCGGGCGAATCTCGCCCTGTTCGTCGGCCGGACGACGGAGGCCGCCGGTGATTATCTCAATGCTCTGGAGATCGCGCGTACCGTCGGCGACCGGCGGTCGGAGGCCCGGTGCCTTCAAAATCTCGGGTTGATCTCGTTCCGGGAAGGCGGTTACGGAGCGGCGATCGAACACAGCCTGAAGGCGATCCCGATCTGGCGCGAAATCGGCGACCCGGTCGGCCTCGGAAAAGGTCTGTGCAATCTGGCCGGCTACCTGAGCAACCAGGGACATTTCGCCGAGAGCCTGATTTATCAGGAGGAGGCGCTGGAAAACGCCTACGCCGCCCAGGATGACGAACTGATCGGCATGACTCTCGTCAACCTGGGACATACGTATTACCAGATGGAACGCTGGGACGAAGCGCGTCAGCGGTTCGAAGCCAGCATCCGACATCTGGAAACCGGATTGCCGTCGGCCAACCTCCCAACGGCCTTCGCGATGGCCCTTACCAATCTGGCGGCCACCTACCTTCGACTCGGACAGCCGGAAGTCGCCCTGCCGATCGCCAAACGCGCTCTGGTCACCGCGACCGCCACCGGAGATTCCGCGGCGCGGATTCTGCCGCTGGTCAATCTCGGCGAGGTGTTCGATGCGGTCGGCGATACGTTGAGTGCGGAGAAGCTTCTACGGAAATCGCTCAACGAAGCACGGAGTCTGCCGTCCCCTGCCGATGTCGTCGATCCGCTGATCAGTATCGCGACCTACCATTTGAAATACGGTCGGGTTCAGGAGGCGAAGACCATCCTGGCCGAGGCGCTGCGTACCGAGGCCGAGGAGGAACGCCCTCACTTTCTGGCGCGTATCCATTCCCTGCGGTCGCAAATCGCGGAGGCGGAGGGCGATTACCGGGCGGCGTTCGAAGCATACCGCGAATTCCGGGATCTGGAACGCCTCCGCGATCAGGAACGCGCCCGCGTTCTCCTCGCGTTCCGTCTCGCCAAACTGGAGGTAAGCTACGGCCGGCGCGATGCCGAACTCCTTCGCGAACGAGCGATGGAACTGGCGAAACTCAATGCCGAAAAGGATCAGGCGTTGCGAGAACTCGCCCGGAGATTGAACGAGGATGTCGGGACGGGCGCGTTTAATCGGCGATACCTCTTCGAATGGCTGGAGTCGGCGATGACGCCCCGCGATCCGCAGGCCACGCCGGTCGCCGCCATCGCCGATCTCGACAATTTCCGCGAGGTCAATGACCGTTTTTCGTACCGGGTCGGCGACTCCGTGTTGCGAACCGTCGCCCGGATCTTTCAAATGAACGTCCGCGAAACCGATCTTGTCGCCCGGTACGGAGCGGGGGAGTTCGCGCTGATCTTCCCCGATATGCCCCTCTCCGAAGCGCGGAACGTGTGCGAACGGCTGCGCGAAGAGGTGGAGCGATACCCGTGGGACGACATCCACCCGGAGCTTCGCGTGACCGTCAGCATCGGAATCGCCGACGCCCCCGGCGCGAGCCCGGAGGCTCTCCTGAATACGGCCGACAAACGTCTTTATGATGCCAAGAATTCCGGAAAGAATCGCGTGGTCTGACGTCGAATAGTACCGGCATCCGTACTGACGATGGATTTCAAACGCTCATCATGCCAGGACCCGTTTTTTCTCCGCCCGGATTCTCCGGTCGCATCGGTATCGCCCGCGCCGACATTACCCCGCCGGTCGGCATCTATCATCGGAACTGGGGCGCGTCGGACCACGAACAGGCGGAGGGAATCCGCTCTCACCTGACGCTGACCGTCCTGACGCTGGAACCCGGCCCGCTCGTCCTTGCGGCAGCCGACCTCGGCTGGTGGCGCGACCCCGCCGACGAATGGTACGTTCGCTCGGCGGTTCTCGACGCCCTTTCCCTCGATCCGGCGAACTTCCTCCTGAATTTTTCCCATACCCATGCCGGTCCGGTCCTCTGCCGGGCCGATGCCGACCGACCCGGCGGCCATCTGATCGCCCCGTACCTGGATTTCCTCCGCGAGACGCTCCTTCGCACGATTGGCGACGCTCTCGACTCGGCGCAGGACGACGACCTGGAATTTGCCTACGGTAAATGCCTGGTGGCGGTGAACCGCGATCAACCGGACCCGGAGGGACGGGAACGTTATGTGATCGGTCTGAACGAACACGCGCCCGCCGACGATACGCTCCTGATCGCCCGACTCCGCCACGGTGATGCGCTGCTGGTCAACTATGCCTGTCACCCGACCGTGATGAACTACGACAATCGCGAGATCTCCGCCGATTTCGTCCATGACCTGCGCATCGGGATCGAGGACGAGTGGTTCCGCCTCTGTATGTTCCTTCAGGGAGCCTCGGGGGAACTCTCGCCGCTCCCGACGACCCCGGACGATCTCGACCTTGCGGCCTACAAAGCGGGAGTGCCGATCGCTTTCGCCGCACTGGCCACGAACGCCGCGCGTCCGGCAACCGCCCTCGCCTTCACCCGTGTGGTCGAATCCGGCGCGCCGCTCGCCGAGTGGACACCGATTCCGCCCTCGACTCCGACCGCCTACCCGTCCGATTTGCGGGCCGCCCTGGTGGAAGTCGATCTGCCGCTCAAACCGGAATGGCAGGGCGAAACCGACGAGGAAAAACGGTGGGCCGCCTCCAGCGAACCGGCGGACCGCGAAAAACTGCGGCGGCGTCAGCGTATCCGACAGGCCCTCGGCGGTCGTCCGACCGCCACCCTCCCGCTCTGGGTCTGGAAGGTCGGCGATGCCTTCGTCGTCGCGACGCCGACCGAAGCCTACTCCCGCCTGCAGACGGAGTTGCGGGCCGCCTTTCCGGGCCAACCGATCCTCGTGATGAACGTGACCAATGGCTGGTGGGGTTACCTCCCCCCCGCCGAGTTTTACGATCGGGATATGTATCCGGTCTGGCAGACGCCGTTCGCGCCGGGCGGTCTGGAGATTGTGATCGAACGGGCAAAGAAAACCATCGAATCGCTTCGCCGAGGACCGGTTTAACGACGCGCCCGCGACGAACGATATCGAAGTATGAAATTACGCCGTCGGGAGCGGGATGCCTTGCTGACGCGGATGGTCGGTTTTCTCCGGGACGATCGCCGGGTGGCCGCCGTCTGGCTCTGGGGTTCGCTCGGGCGCGGAACCGGCGACGATTGGAGCGATCTCGATCTCTGGGTGGTGACGGACGACCCGCCTTTCGACGCCATCCGTGAGGATTTCGCCGGTTTCATCGCCCCGTTCTCGCCGTTGTTCGTGCTCGAACAGACCCCCAACGGCCCGCCGGGCGGCACCTCCTTCAATGTCGCCTTCCCCGGTGGCGAAACCGGAGCGCAGAACGTCGACTTTACCCTCTGGCAACGGAAGGCGGCATGGATCGGCACGGACGCCCGGCTCCTGTTCGACCGGGGCAACCTCCCGAAACGCGCGGAACCGCTGACGACCGGCGGCAATCCGGAACCGGAGTACGGAGAAACGGAATGCCTCCTCCGGGAAACCCGATTCTTTTTCCTGATGTGGCTGGTTTGTGTCAAATATGTCGCCCGAAACCCCGGCGAGGAGCGGATGGGACTGTTTCCCTATGTGGTCAACGCGGGTAATGCCGTCCGGCACTACTTCGGACACGAACCCCTTCCGGACGTCGATGGGCCACGAACCCCGTCCCCGGAGGAGAAGATCGCGACCCTCCGACGGGCGATGGACGAACTGGCCGCGGTTCTTCCTCGCGTACGGGACGCGGCGGCAAGGGACGGTCTACCCTTCGAGGTGACATCGCAAGCCGTTTCCGCCTCGCTGCGGTTCCTCGATTCCATCACGCCTCCATACCGCCAACCTGACAATGGACCGGTCGCAGGAGAGTTCGCGTCGACGCTTGAAACTTAGCGCATGACAAAGATCGTAATCATCGGCGCGGGAAGCGGGTTCGGGGCGGAACTCTCGTGCGATATCCTTTCCCTCCCCGAACTCAAGGACGCGACCATCGCTCTATGCGATATCCATGAAGGCAGGCTTGCGGCGATTACCCGTTTCATGCGGCGGGTGGTCGAAGCCAATCACCTTGGGGCGAAGATCGTCAGCGGTACGGACCGTCGCGAACTGCTCGACGGCGCGGATTTCGTCGTTACCAGTATTTCGGTCGGCGGTGCGGCCTACGCCGGTTATCCCCATAATATCGAAGTCGAGATTCCGCAGAAGTACGGCATCGAGCAGTCGGTGGCGGACACCATCGGCGTCGGCGGTATCTTCCGCTTTCTGCGGACCGCGCCCGTCCAATGGGCCATCTGTCGGGACATGGAGGAACTCTGCCCCGACGCTCTCCTTCTGAATTATACCAATCCGATGTGCATGCTGACCTGGTTGCATTCCCGGGGATCGAGGATCGCCAATGTCGGCCTTTGCCATTCCATTCAGCATACATCGAACCAGATCGCGGACTATATCGGCATTGCGCGCGGGGAGCTGTCGTACCTGGCGGCGGGCATCAACCACCAGTGCTGGTTCCTGAAACTCGATCACCGGGGGGAGGATGTCTATCCGCGCCTTCGGAACGCCCTGAACGATCCCGATACGGTCGCCAAAGACAACGTCCGTTTTGAGATGATGCGCCATTTCGGCTATTTCGTCTCCGAATCGACGGTCCATTGCTCGGAGTACCATCCGTACTTCCGTCGAACCCCGGAACTGTTGGAGCAGTTTCAACTGAGCCGACGTACGGTCGCCGCCGAACCGAACTACGCGCGCCGTCCCTACCTGTCGGACCCGGAGAACGCCCCCTTGCGCGATCTGACGGTTTCCGTCGAGTACGCCTCGCAGATCATCCGCGCCGTCGTCGCCGACCGTCCGTTCCGGTTCTGGGGCAACGTTATGAACCACGGATTGATCGACAACCTGCCGAACGGTTGCTGTGTCGAGGTGCCGTGCCTCGTCGACGGACAGGGAGTCCATCCGTGCCATGTCGGCTCGTTGCCGCCCCAACTGGCGCACCTGAACCTGACCAATATCGCCCCGCAGGAACTCGCCGTCCGGGCGGTGCAGGAACGAAACCGGGAATACGCCTACCATGCCGTCCTGCTGGACCCGCTCGCCCGCGCCGTCTGTTCGCTCGATCGGCTCCGGGTGATGTTCGACGAACTCTGGGACGCGGAAGGCGACCTTCTGGCCTATTTCCGCGCCTGACACCGGGGGAGAATCCGAAATGCCTCTCAGAATTGGAATCGCCGGGCAGCGTGGGGCGGCGTTCGCCACCGCGCTTCGCCTTCAGCCCGAGACGGAACTGACCGCGCTCTGCAATATCGACCCGGAAACCCTGCAACGGCAGGGAGACGCGCTGGAGATTCCGCACCGCTTCACCTCATTCCTCGAAATGCTCGAGGCCGTCGACGCCGTCGTCGTCTCGACGCCGATGCAGTTACACGCCGCGCAATCGATCGCCGCGCTGAACGCCGGAAAACACGTGATGAGCGAAGTCACCGCCTGTGTCACTCTCGAGGAGTGCTGGCGATTGCGCGATGCCGCGCTGAAAGCGGCGGACCGGGGTATCGTCTACGCCATGGCGGAGAACTACTGCTACCTCCAGAGCAACGTCCTGATTCGGGAGATGTGCCGGAAAGGGCTGTTCGGGACAATCTACTTCGGGGAAGGCGAATATCTGCACGAGGTACGCAACCTGCACCACTACCCCGACGGTTCGCCGACCTGGCGGTACTACTGGCAGGTCGGCACGCCGGGCAGCACCTACCCGACCCACTCCCTCGGCCCGGTCATGCAATGGTTCAAGGCGGTCGACCCGGAGGAACGGATCGAGGGCGTGGTCTGCCTGGGAACCGGTATCCGGACCGACCCCGAACACCCGCACGACGACACGACGATCCTGCTCTGCCGCCTGCGTTCGGGCAAACTGGTCAAGGTACGGGTCGACATGATGAGCAATCGCCCGCACCAGATGGCCTACTATGCGCTTCAAGGGACAGGCGGTGTGTATGAGACATCCCGGTTCGACGGCAGCGGCCGGATCTGGATCGGTGAGAGTCGGGACGGAGATCACCGCGAGTGGCGACCCCTCAGCGATTTCGACGAGCACTTGCCGGACGACCGGAGGAACCCTCCGGACGCGGCATTGAAGGCGGGACATGGGGGCGGCGACTTCTTTGTGGCACGGGATTTCGTCCGCGCCTGCCGCGGGGAACAGTTGCCGGCCACCGATATCTTCGAGGCGCTCGAGTGGACCGCTGCCGGACTCTGCTCGACGATCTCCCTCCAAAACGGCGGCGTTCCGATCCGCCTTCCGGACTTCCGAAATCCCGCCGAACGCCCGCTCACGCTCGACGCACCGCCCGTTCTCGTTGATTGAACGTTCACCCGAAAAGGAGGCACCCACATGCGGCATTACGATCTGGTTCTCGATGGCATCTGGCGCTTTGTTCCCGATCCCTTCGCCGAAGGCGAACTACGGGGATGGAACGGTCCGGATTACGAAAACGCTCCGCACTGGCGTGAGGTCCGCGTTCCGTCGGTCTTTGATGACTGCGGTCCCGGGATGGCCGGTTACGAAGGGACCGGTTGGTTCCGTCGCTCCTTTGCCGTCCCGAAGGACTGGCGCGGATTGCAGGTCCGTTTGCGGTTTGGCGCGGTCAACTATACCGCAAGGGTGTACTTGAACGGAATCCTCGTCGGCGATAACCCGGACGGGTTCCTCCCCTTCGAGTGCGATATCACCGAAGCCGTGCGGTACGGCGGGGAGAACACCGTGGTCGTTCGCGCCGACAACACCCGGCGGGACGGGGAGGTGCCGGGTCCGCAACGGGGATGGCGGCCCTATGGCGGCATTCTGCGTTCCGTTCGTTTGCTCGCCGGGGACCCGCTCCGTATCCGGACAACACGGCTGAATGCCTGGCCTGACGGCACCTTCGTCCTTCAGGCCACGGTGGAAAACGGACGGGCCGAAACGGCCAGCGTCACCCTCGACATGGTGATCGAGGATGACCGCAGCTCCTGGCGCGGGGCCTTTATGGAGACGGGTATCGTCGCGCCGCGTCAGTCCGCCGAGATCACCGTTTCCGGCCGCGTCACCGGAATCACTCCCTGGACACCCGAGAACCCGGTGCTCTATCGCGCCCGCCTGCGATTGCGCGACGGCTCCGATACGCCCGACCGCACCGAGATCCGTTTCGGTTTTCGACGGATCGAAACGCTCCGTGGTCGCCTGAGGCTCAACGGTCAGCCGCTTCTGCTCTGCGGGTTCAATCGTCACGAGGATAGCGAACACGCCTCCCTGTGCGCCGATCCCGAGGCCGCTCGTCAGGATCTTCTGCGCCTGAAGGACCTCGGCGCCAACTTCGTTCGTCTCTGCCACTATCCTCACGATGAGGCGACGCTTGCCCTGTGCGATGAGATCGGTCTTCTCGCCATGACCGAGATTCCGCTGTACTGGTGGGGCGACCGCGAGGAGAACCATGCCGCCAAACTCGCCGCCGCTCGTCGTCAACTGACCCGGATGATCGAACGGGATTTCAACCACCCGTCGCTCGTGTTTTTCTCCGTCTCCAACGAAACCCACGAGGCGAACGGGCTCGTCGCGCAGGGCAACGCCGAACTCGTGCGACTGGCGAAACAGCTGGACCCGTCCCGGCTCGCGGTCCATGTTTCGGACCGTTGGCCCGACCACGCGCATTTCGACGCCGACGATGTTTGCTGCGTCAACCGATACCCGACGTGGGGAGCCCGGCAATGGGGCGGGGAGCCGCTGATCGAGGCGAAGGACGGCGCCGCCCGCTGGAAAGACGCAATCGCCTCCCTCGCCGCGCGATATCCGGAGAAGCCGATCCTGATCACCGAGTTCGGTTATCCGGGCATTGCCGGAGTCCACGATGGCGGTGTCTCCGAGGACGAGCAGGCGCGGGTAATCGAGGCGGAATGGAAGGCGATCCTGTCCCATCCCTCCGTCGCCGGAGCGACCGTCTGGTGCTGGGCGGATCATCCCTGGGCCGAGGACGACTGGCTTCGCCGGCTCACCACCTCTCCGTTCGGCGTCGTCGCGCGCGACCGACGCTCCAAACTGTCGTTATCGGTTCTGCGCCGACTGTTCCGTGAAACCGGCGACCGACCGCAGTTGTTGCTGCGCCGCCCGCACCTGAACGGACTTCCGCCGATCGAACTGCCCGAAGGGTACACGTTGCGAAAAGCCGTTCGGTCGGACGCGGAGGGCATCGCGTCGGTCCAGCAAAAAGCGTTCGCGGAGATGACCTGGGGCATTGCCGAAGCGCAGCAATGGCTATTCGACGATGAAAGCGTTCGATCGGTGTTCGTGATCGAGCAGGATGGGCGTGTTGTGGCGACGGCTTCCGCCCGGCTTCTGCCCGACGAGTTCCCGGAATCGGGGTATGTTCACTGGGTGGGCGCGGACCCCGACCATCGGGGGAAGGGTCTGGGCTACCTGGTATCGCTGGCGACCCTCCACGAGTTCGTGAACCTTGGCTGCCGCGATGCCGTGCTCCATACGGACGATTTCCGGGTTCCGGCGATCAAAGTCTATCTACGACTGGGCTTTCGCCCGGAGTACGCCCACGCGACCCATGCGCGCCGCTGGTATCGGCTCGCCGCCTCGCTGCCGAGGCTGGACCTGTCCTGAGCCTCCCCGGACGGGCGGGGAGGCAATTGGGGCGGGACCGGCGGTGTCAGATGCCGAGGGTCGTCCGTGCGTATTCGGCCGAGATGCGCGCCGATTCCGCCGGATCGCCTTCGGTACGATCCTGCTCGGTAACGACCCATTCCGGGTTGAGTTCACGAACGGCGGCGATCGCTCCGACCAGGTCCACCGCGCCGCGCCCCAGTTCGGTAAAGGTCGTCGGCTGCTGCGTGGCGGCGTCGAAGGTTCCATCCTTGAAGTGGAAGTAGACGCAACGCGCGGCGTTCTGCCGAATCCAGGCCGCCGGGTCGTTGCCGCCGCAGGCAAGCCAGTAGACGTCGGGGCAGAGCTTCACCAGTTCCGGGTCCGTGTGGGCGATCAGGAGATCCATGCCGTTACCGCCGTCGGCAAGGGGGAAGAACTCCCAGTTATGGTTGTGATAACAGAAATGGACGCCTTCCTCGCGCAGCGCCGCGCCCGCCCGGTTGAAGTTTTCCGCCGAACGCAGGTAAGCGTCCCGATCGGCTTTCTGCCAGCCCTCGATCCCGGAACACATCAGGTACTTTCCGCCGACCGCCGCCAGGTGTTTGCCCTGCTTTTTTGTCTCCTCCGGATCGGTAAACGTGTTGTATCCGGCATGGTAGCCGCAGACCGCCAGATTCTCCGAACGAAACAGGGTCAGAACCTCTTCCGGCGTTCGGCTGCCCATGCCGAACTCCACCCCGTCGTACCCGGCGGCCTTGATATCCCTGAGGACGCCCGGCAGGTCCTCGCCCGTGCGTTTGCCGAAAATGATCGTTTGTATGCCCAGTTGCATGGTCGTTGTTCCCTTCCCTCTTTGCTTCGGCGACCGTTCCGGACCTTCCTGCCCGCTCGTTCGGAAAGGACGGACGGACAGGAAATCGGCCTTCCCACAACGAATCCCGAAGAGAAATCAATTCACAGGAAGAACGAAAACCTTGAAATACCGCAAACTCGGAAAATTCGGCGTCCGCGTGTCGGAGGTGAGCCTGGGGTCCTGGTTGACCTACGGCGGAGCCTCGGCGGACGAAACCGCCCGCGCCTGTATCGAACGCGCCTACGATCTGGGGGTCAACCTTTTCGATACGGCGAATGCCTATGCGGGCGGACGCAGCGAAGAGATCGTCGGGAAGTCGCTGTCCGCCTACCCCCGCTCCTCCTTTGTGCTGGCCACCAAAGTCTATTTTCCGATGGGGAGCGGCCCGAACGACCGTGGGCTTTCGCGAAAGCATATCTTCGAACAGTGCCATGCCAGCCTGAAACGCCTCGGAACCGAGTATATCGATATTTACCAGGCGCATCGTTACGATAACGACACTCCGGTCGAAGAGACCCTGATGGCCTTCGACGATCTGGTTCGCCAGGGAAAGATCCTGTACTACGGGGTGTCCGAGTGGTCGGCCGCGCAGCTCAACGAGGCCGATAAATTCGTTTCCGAGTACGACCTTCACCCGATCGCCTCCAACCAGCCGCAATACAATGCTCTTCACCGCAACATTGAAAAGGAGGTGCTTCCGACCTGCGCCCGGCTCGGTATCGGGCTGATCGTCTACTCGCCGCTGGCGCAGGGTCTCCTGACCGGCAAGTATAAACCGGGGATGCCGCTGCCGGAAGGGTCCCGCGCCTCGGACCCGGACCAGAACACCTGGATGAATCGGGGAAAGCTGGACGAGAACCTGCTGGAAAAGGTCCAGCGGCTGTTTCCGATCGCGCAGCGCAACGGGATCACCCTGTCGCAGATGGCCCTCGCCTGGTGCCTGCGCCGTCCCGAAGTTTCGAGCGTCATTATCGGAGCGTCGCGCCCGGACCAGATCAATGATAACGTGGCGGCGTCCGGTGTCACCCTTTCCGAAGCCGACCACGCGGAGATCAAAGCCGTGCTCGCCTGATTGGCCCGATCCGGCCGATCCGCCCGATCCGTCCGATCGGGCCGGCTCAGACCAGCGTTTCGTGCGGCAGTTCGAGGAAGACGGCGACGACCTTCGGATCGAACTGCCGCCCGCTCTGCCGTGCGATCTCGGCGACCGCCTCGGCGACGGGCCAGGCCGGCTTGTACGGACGCGCATGTGTCAACGCGTCGAACACATCGGCGACGGCCAGAATGCGGGCCTCGATCGGAATCGCCTCCCCGACCAAACCGAGCGGATATCCCGTCCCGTCCCAGCGTTCGTGGTGGCTCGCGGCGATCCGGTAGGCCATCCGGATCATCTCCGAACGCCCGCCTTCGAACAGCACCCCGCCGATCGAGGCGTGCGACTTCATCACCTCGAACTCCTCGTCGGTGAGTCGTCCCGGTTTGAGAAGCGTCTGATCCGAGATGGCGACCTTCCCGATATCGTGCAGGCGACCCGCCTGGCCGATCCGTCGCGCCTGTTCCGGGCTGAAGCCCAGGCGTTCGGCGATCATGGTCGCCGTCACACCGACCCGATGCGTGTGCTGGCCGGTCTCATCGTCGCGAAACTCGATCACGCGGGCGAGCCGTTCCAGGGTTTCGGTGTACGCCCCCTCCAGTTCCTCGGCATAATCCGCAATCCGCCGCTGCGCCGCTTCCAGTTCGGCCGTCCGCTCTCGCACCCGTTGTTCCAGCAGATCGTTCTGCTCCTTGAGCCGCACCTGCAGGAATCGGGTTTCCAGCAGGTTCTCGATCCGCAGAAGGAGTTCGGTGACGTCAAAGGGTTTCGTCAGGAAATCGCTCGCGCCTTTGGCGAGCACGAAACGTTTTGTTCGCAGGGAAGCATCGGCGGTCAAAACCAGGATCGGAACCTCGAAATTGCCCCCGTACGCTTCCGTCAGTTGATCCATCACCGCCGCGCCATCGAGGCCGGGCATCATCATATCGAGCAGAATCAGGTCGGGACGGAACGACTCCGTGGCGCCGAGAACCTGGAACGGGTCGACCGTTCCGAGCAGTTGTGCGTAACCCGCATCCATCAGCATGTCGGTTACGACCGCGATATTCGCCGGCTCGTCATCGACAATTAGAATCCGTGCATTCCGCACCGCCGCATACAACGCTTTCTGTTCGTTCACCGGCGTGGCTTCGTTCGGTTTCCGCGGACGTTTCAATGGACGCAGTTCCTTTCTCAGCCTCCCTGCCTTTCATCGTCTCTGCCGGGTTTCCAGGTTACGGCAGAATATCGGCGATCGTCTCGAGGAATTGCCGGACATCGACCGGCTTCATCAGAAAATTGGAGGCTCCCAGTTCGCGGAGCCGACGCCCGTTGTCGGTGATCGCCGCAGCGGAGATCACCACTACCGGCACGTCGCATGTTCGCGGGTCCGATCGCAGTCGGCGCAGTACCTCCTCACCCGAAAGATCCGGTAAATGCAGGTCCAGCAGAATCAGCGACGGCGGACGCTGCCGTGCCAGTTCCAGACCGACGGTCCCCTGCATGGACCGGACGATGCGGATATTCGGACGATCCGCGAGCACCTCCTCGATGAACTGGAGATTGGCCAGATTGTCTTCGATATAGAGAATCGTATGGTTATGTTCGGGTGCCGACGGCAAGCCCGTCTCCGCGGCGGGTAGTGCGGGGTCGGGGAGTCCCGCCGCCCGCACCAGTTCGAACCGGAAGGTACTGCCCTTCCCGGGAACGCTTTCGACACCGATCGCTCCCCCCATCGCTTCCACAAGACGTTTCGACAGCGCGAGTCCCAATCCGGTCCCCTCGATGTTCTCCATCTGGTTCCCGACCCGCTCGAACGGTAAAAACAGCAGCCTCAGATCCTCCGGGGCGATTCCCCTGCCGGTATCCGAAACGTTGATACGGACCCGGTCCCTTCCGGCATCCTCGATCCCGACTCGCACCTCGCCGCCGACCCGGTTGTATTTTACGGCATTGGAAAGCAGATTCAGCAACACCTGGGAGAGCCGCTGCTGATCGGCGAGGACGAAGACATCGTCGGTCCCTGGTAAATCGTGGACGACCGATAGCGATTGCTGCTGGCTCAACGGGCGGATCAGGTCCAGCACGGTTTCCACGGCCAGGCGCAGGTTGATCGGTTCCAGGGACAGGGACAGGTGACCGGCCTCGACACGCGCCATGTCCAGAACTTCGTTGATCAGCTGGAGCAGGTGCTTTCCGGCTTTGAGAATATGGCCGATGCGCGCCGTCTGCCGGGGGTCGGCGGACTGCATCTCCATCACCTGGGCGAATCCCAGAATACTGTTGAGCGGCGTTCGCAGTTCGTGGCTCATGCGCGAAAGAAACTCGCTCTTGGCGGCGTTGGCTTTATCGGACTCACGCCGCGCGACATCGGCGGCCAGGCGTTCCCGCTCCGCCTCCTCCTTGGCCCGGACGAGTTCGCGCGTTCGCTCACGGACCCGCTTCTCCAGTTCGGCATTCAGGCGGATGACCGATTCCTCGGCCTGTTTTCGGCGGGTGATATCCGAAAGAAAACCATGCCAGAGGATGCTTCCGTCCGGTTCGGCCACCGGCGTCGATCGCCCCTCAATCCAGAGCAGTCCCTTCCGGGGATGGCGGAGGCGGAACTCACAGTTCCACTCGGTAAGGGTCCGTCCCGATTCCAGGATCGAGGACCGGAAATGATCGATATCTGCGGGATCGATCATTTCGTAGATACCCGAGGCGTCGTGCCGGAACGTCTCCGCGTCCGCTCCGACGATTTCGCGCAGTGCCGGACTGGCGTACGGCAAACTGATCGAACCGTCGGGACTGAGTCGGAACGAATAGATCGCTCCGGGAACGGAGGAGGCGACGCGCGTGAATCGCTCCTGCTCGTCGCGCAACGCCTGTTTCGTACGCTCGCTATCCTCGATATCGGTATTGGTGCCGAACCACTTGATCACCCGGCCGTTCTCGTCCCGGAGGGGGATGGCACGGGTGTCGAACCAGCGGTACACGCCGTCCCACCGACGGATGCGAAACAACAGCCGACCGGGTTCGCCGCTGTCGACAACCGCTTTCCAATCCTCGAGGAGACCGGGTAAATCCTCCGGATGGATCTGCTTACCCCAGCCGTATTCCAGTTGCTCCACCATCGGGACACCTGTATATTCGACCCATTGCGGACTGAGGTAGTCACAGGTTCCCTGCGGTTCACAGGTCCAGACCAGCTGCGGAAGCCCCTCAATCAGGTCGCGCAGGCGGTTTTCGCTTTCCCGTAACGCCTGTTCCGCCCGATGCCTCCGCAGGCAAAGGGTCAGCGTCCGAATGACATCCTGCGCCAGAACCAGATGGGACGGCGACGGCAGAACCGGGTTTCGGAAATAGGCGGCGAATGTCCCGAGCACCGTGCCGTCGCGGTCGAGAACCGGAGTCGACCAGCAGGCGCGGAGACCATGGGGCAATGCCAGGTGCCGAAAATCCTGCCAGAGCGGATCGGTGGCGATATCCTCGACGAACACCGTATCTCGCCGGTAGGCGGCGGTTCCGCAACTCCCGGCATTCGGCCCGATCTCCACACCATCGATCGCCCGCACATACGGCTCCGGAAGGCTCGGACCGGCGATATGGCGGAGACGCTTACCGTCCGCGTCGGGCAGCAGCACGCCGCAGATCATCCCCGGAGAGTACCGCTCCGTGTGTCGCAGCAGGAGGTCGATCGTTTCGGCCAGCGGAGCGGTGTCGGCGATCCGTTCCAGCACCTCACGATGGCCGTACGCGAACTCTTCAGCACGCTTTCGCCCGGTGATTTCGGTCAGCATGCCATACCAGATGGTACTGCCGTCGTCCTCCCGTTTCGGCACCGAATGCCCTTCGACCCAGATCTCCCCGCGCGTCGGAACAAGCGCACGGAACTCGCATTGCCAGGGAGCCATCGTCCGTCGCGATTCGTCGATGGTGGAAATCAGCAGGTCACGGTCCCCGGGGTGCCAGAGTTCCATGAGGCGGGAGGCATCCTCCCGCACGTCCTCCGGTGTCAATCCGTAGAGGTCGCGGATACCCGGCGCGGCATATGGCATCGAAACGCGTCCGTCCGGATCGAGCCGGTACGCGCAGACCACGCCCGGCACTGTCTCAGCGACCCGGCTCAGCAGCTCCTTTTCGTTACGGATTAACTCCTCCGCGCGTTTTTGTTCGGTGATATCGACACAGACCCCGGCCAGTCGCCACCGTTTCCCCGGTTCGAGAACATCCACCCGGACCGATTCATGGACCCAGCGTATCTCACCGGACGCGGCCCGCACCCGGAACTCCTGCTGATACCCCCGATCCTCACGCAGATGACGGTTGCCGTCCCGATCCGTCCGTTCCCGGTCCTCCGGCAACCTGGCGGCGTGGAACATATCCATATACGTTTTGTGCGGAGGGACTTCGAGGATGACGAAACGGTTACCGCTTTCCGCCGAGGGTGAGGAGACTTCCCACTCCAGCGCGTCGGTTCCGATATCGTGGACGGTCGCGTGCCAGAGAAGGCAGCGGGCGCTTTCGAGTACGTAGGTCCGTTCGGCTTCCGCCGCTTTCAGGCTCGTGATATCGGTGCAGACACCGACGAGGCTCCAGCGTTGCCCTTCCTCGATCGTCCGAACCCGCACATCCTCCCGCAGCCAGCGCACCGAACCATCCTCGGCCCGCATGCGGAACTCATCCTGGTAGTCCTGACCGGCCCGCACACAGCGTTCCCCGTGGCGATAGTTTCGTTCGCGATCCTCCGGGAACCGGACATCATGCCAGTGCCAGATGTATCTCTTGCCGGGTTTCGGACGAATCGGCACCAGACGCTGGGCGGCCTCTTCGTCAAAATAGGTCGTCTCCCAGCGAAGTTTCTCGCCGTCGTTGCGAACCTCGCACGACCAGAGCAGGCATCCGGCGCTTTCGACGATATGCTGCCGCTCCTCCTCGGCCCGTTTTCGGTCCGAGATATCCTCGACAATCAGAATGAAGTAGTCCGGGCGTCCCTGCGCATCGCGGGCGAGCGCGACGGTTCGATGTACCCAGAGGATTTCCCCATTTTTCTTCCGGTAGCGTTTTTCCCGGGCAAACGACCCGATCTCCCCGGTCAGCAGCTTTTCCCGAAGTTCCCGGTCGTCGCCTTCCTCACCGGCAATCCACATGGCGGACGCCGGCAGGCGCATCAACTCCTCGCAGGCGTATCCGAGCATGGCGCACAGCCGATCATTCACCCGGAGCCAGCGCCCGTCCGGGGTGACATAGGCGATTCCGATATTGGCTTGCTCGAACGCGAGGCGGAATCGCTGATCGCTCAGGTGAAGTGCGGCCTCGGTCCGTTCCCGCTCGGCGGCGAGCGCCATCAGATGTGCTAGGGTCTGCAGGAAGCCGATCTCCTCGTCGGAAAACGATTCGCGTCGCGAACTGGCGACGGAAAAAGTTCCCAGCAGCCCGCCGGTCCCGGAGAGCAACGGATGGGAGGCGTAACACCGTCCCCCCGCCCGACGAACGAACGCGCCTTGCGGATCGACCGCCACCTCGGCGGCGTTCCGTCGGAGCGGCGCAGAGGTTTCCGCGACCGTCCCGCAGAACGCCTGTCCCAGGCCCAACCGCGCCGCTTCCGCCGCCATTTCGGGCGGGATGCCGATACCGGCGACCAGGCGAAGGTCTCCGTTGGCGGGGTCGGGTTCGTAATGGAAACAGATATCGGCGTCCAGATGTCCGCGAATCCGTTCGAACACCAACTCGGTGCGCTCACGGTCCCCTCGTCCGCTCGCCAGCAACAATCGTGAGCACTCCAGCAACAGCGTTTGACGTTCGAACTGACGCTGCTGGGCCTCTTCCGCCTGCTTCCGTTCGGTGATGTCGACGTGAACGCCGACGATCCTTTCGGGAGTGCCGTGACGGTCGCGCACCATTTTGTCACGGGCATGGATCCAGCGCACGGTTCCATCGGGGCGATGGATTCGGAAATCGCCCGAGGTCTCGCCCATCCAGACGAGTTCGGGCCGAAGCCGTTCCAGTGTCGGAAGATCCTCCGGTTCGATCATCGAGACCCAGTGCTCGTAGGTGCCATCGAAATGGCCCGGACGAAGCCCGTAGAGACGCTCCAATTCCGGCTGCCAGCGGATTACGTTGGTGGCGAGGTCCCACTCGTAGCTGCCCATCTGGGCGGTCTGCAGGGCGATTCTCAGCCGTTCCTCGTTCTCGCGCAGGATACTCCGCTGCCGGTCGTTTTCGCGGCCCAGTTCGAACCGACGGATCGCATTTTCAATGACGCGGGAAAGAATCTCCGGAGTCGCGCGCAGCCGGTCGAGATAATCGTGCGCGCCGCGTTTCATGGCCTCCACCGCCAGGGGTTCCTCCCCCGGTTCCGTCATCACGACGACGGCGCAGGGCAAAACAGGCCGACCGTTCGCCAGTTCGACGAGAAGATCCGCGCCGGAGCGGTCGGGAAGCGTCAGGTCGAGCAGGATACAATCCGGAAGCGCGTACCGGCAGATTCGCAGGGCTTCGGCCGCCGTCCCGGCGACTTTCGAGTCATAGGGCGTCAGTCCCTTGTGAGCCGGGTATTCGACGATGGCACGGATGGCTTCCGGCGTATCGCTGACGATCAGCACCGTTGGTTGCATTGCGTTTTCGTGGATCATCTCTCTCTGTCATCTTTTTCTTCATGCCGGCGCGAGTCGGCTTTTATCGGGGGGTGCGCCCTGTCCCGGGTTGTCAGGATGAATATACCCCAGAACCAACCAAAATGTAAATAAATAGCAACAGGTTAAAAAGCCGGAGTATAGAAACACGAACGTTCCGTTTTGTTTCCGGAGACGTACGGTCCGATGCGCATACGGTACAATGCTCGTATGTCTCCTGCGTCGCCCGTCTGGCCGCGCCCCCTGAAACCGGGCGGCGTGATCGGCCTCTGTTCCCCTTCCTCTCCCTCTCCCGACGGCGCGATCGCCGCCGCTGCCGCCGTACTGGAAACACGCGGCTTTCGGGTGGTCGTCGCTCCGAACGCCACCCGTCGGGACGCCTCGCTGCCGTACCTGGCCGGACCGGACCCGGAGCGTCTCTCGGACCTGAACCTCCTGCTCCGCGACCCGTCGGTGGACCTGATTCTGTGCGCGCGGGGCGGGTATGGCGCCGGACGACTCCTGGACGGGATCGATTATGACGCCCTGCGGTCCGATCCCAAGCCGCTGGTCGGCTACTCCGATATCACCGCACTCTCGCTCGGCATTGCCGCCCGGACCGGAATCGTCTCCTTTTCCGGGGTGATGGCGACCGGAAACGAGGGCATCGGTTCGGCGCTCTGCGATCCGTTCAGCGCGGAGAGTTTCCTTCGCGCCGTCACCGCGACGGACTTCCCACGGCGGTCCGATTCGCCGCCCGACACGGTGCCCTGGCGTATCCTTCGCGGGCCGACCCGGGTATCCGGTCCTCTCTATCCGGTTTGCCTTTCCCTGTTGATTTCCCTACTTGGGACACCGTATGTCCCGGACCTGTCCGGGGCGATCCTCCTCATCGAGGACGTCCACGAGGAGCTTTACCGCGTCGACCGTTTTCTGACGCAACTCCGTCTGAGCGGGACTCTGGACCGAATCGCCGCCCTGCTGATCGGTTCCTTCAACGGAATGAACGAGGCACAGAACGCCGAACTGGCGGAGCGCATCCCCGAACTCGTGCTGTCGATGACCGGGGACCGGGTCGCGGTCGCGGCCGGCGTCGCCTACGGACATATCCCCCGTCGTCTCACCCTTCCGGTCGGCGGGTTCGCGGAGGTCGACCTGGAAACCGGCGTTTTCTTCTTTGACCGAACGAACATTCCCGGTTGACACGTCCCCGCCCTCGTTTTAGAATAGAGGGTTGGAAAAACCAATCTCATTCGAAACTTTCGAAACTAAGGAATGCACCGTGAAGCAACTTTTCCGCTGCCTCCCCCTGTTTTTTGTCGTCGTTCTACTGTCCGTTCCTCCGGCGTCGTGGGCGCAGACGCCCTCCGGAAAGGGACCCGCCAGTCCGCTCGCGATCATCGAGACCGACAAAGGCACGATCAAGATCCGGCTTTACCCGGAAGTCACCAAAATCACGACCGAAAATTTCATCAAACTCGCGAAGAAGGGGTTCTACAACGGCCTGACCTTCCATCGGGTCGTCCCCAACTTCGTCATTCAGGGCGGTGACCCCAAAGGGGACGGTTCGGGCGGTCCCGGTTATTCGATCAAGAATGAGGACAACAAGATGCTTCGTCATAACCGCGGCGCGGTCGCGATGGCGAACGCCGGTCCCGATACCGCCGGTTCCCAGTTCTATATCGTTATCGGTCAGCCCGCCCCCAATCTGGATGAAAAGATGCCGGGCGGCGCGAACAAATACACTATCTTCGGTCAGGTCATCTCCGGACAGGACGTCGCCGAAAAGATCGTCATCGGTGACAAGATGAAGAAGGTGACGATCGTCGAGCCGGGACGAAAGTAGGTGAAATCGATGATCGGACGTATTTTCACGCTTCTCTGCGCCGCGTTCCTGCTGGCCGCGCCGGTCCTTCCGGTCCGCGCTCAGGACGCCGCTCCGAACGCCGCCCGACTGCCGGCGGCCGCCGACGAAACTCATCCGCTGGCCGTTCTGGAAACCGGTAAGGGACGGATCGTTATCGAACTTTATCCGAACGACGCGCCGATTACGGTAAATAACTTCGTCCAACTCGCGAAGAAGGGGTTCTACAACGGCCTGACCTTCCATCGGGTCGTTCCCAACTTCGTCATTCAGGGCGGCGACCCGCAGGGCAACGGAACGGGCGGTCCCGGCTACGAAATCAAAAACGAAGCCAACCGGATTTTGAAACATGACCGTGGCGCGGTGGCGATGGCAAACGCCGGCCGCGATACCGCCGGTTCCCAGTTCTATATCGTCATCAATCGCCCGGCCTATTTCCTGGACGAAAAGGACCCGGACGGAGTCAACAAATATACGCTGTTCGGCAAGGTGCTGCAGGGGCAGGAGGTCGCCGAACGGATCGAAGTCGGCGACAAAATGAAGAAGGTGACGATCGTCGAACCGCGCCTTCGGTCGGCTCGCCCGACCGATCAGGGCGGACTTGAAAACGGCGCCACCGTCGAGATCAAGGTAACGATCGAGGCCGACGGCACTCATACCGAATCGATCGTCAAAAGCTGCGGCAACGCCGACACCGACAAAGCGATCCTCGCCTGGATCGGCGCGTGGAAGTGGGAACCCGCGCAGCAGGACGGCAAACCCGTTCGGTCGGAACGAACCGTCAAAATCGCCGTCGGTCCGGTAAAATAATGGCGAAGGACCAGGGTTCCCCGGTACGGGGTCTCCGGGAAACGGTAAGGGGGAGACAGAGATGTCGGTACATCGTCTTCATGCCATCGTGCATGGCAGGGTACAGGGAGTCGGATATCGGTACTGGGCGCACCACACGGCGCACCGGCTACCCGGAATCGCGGGATACGTGAAGAACCTTCCCGACGGTTCGGTAGAGGTGCTGGCCGAGTGTCAGGACCGAACGCCGCTGGATGTTCTGCTGCACGAACTGCATGTCGGACCGGAAGCGGCGCAGGTGACCGAGGTGACCGCTCGCTGGGAGGAAGGCAATACCCTCCGGCATAGCGGGTTCCACGTCGCCTGAACCGTCTCGCCGTTCACCGACGGGCGCGTTCGAAGGTAAACTCCGGACGCGCCCGTTTCGCCGTCAAAGCAGGTCCTTCCTCAGACCGAAACGGCTCTGGCCGGAGGAAAACCAGCTTTCCTGCTCATAAAGGACCCGATACCCCTGCTTTCGATAGAACGCCAGCCCCTCGTATTCGGCGGTATCCGTTTGCATATGCCGGACGCCGAGAATGCGCACCCGTTCCTCCAGTCGCCGTAACAGCAACGCTCCCAGCCCGTTCCGCCGATACGGTTTCTCCACGAAAAGGTCCGTCAGGTAGAACCAGCCGTTGTAGTGCGGGCCGTTCCGATAGGCCAGACCGCTCGCACAGCCGACGAACGTCTCGCCGTCCGTAGCGACGTAGCCGAAACGATCGCTCGCCTGTATAACCACCCCATGTTCCGAGGAATTCTCGTCGAAACCGGCGTTCATCCGGGCGAACTCGGCGTCCGTCATTTCACGTTCCGCTAAGACGATATCGGGCATCGGTCCTACCTCCGAATACGGATTCGCACCGTTGCGCGGCGGGTCCTGCCCCTTACGGCGGGCGGGCGTTTTCGAATTTCGGGTATGGTGTGTTTATGACTGTGGACGAACTGCAGGCGGCGGCGTATTCCGCCAATCTGGAGATTTTCCGGCGGGGCCTGGCGATCCTGACCTGGGGGAACGCGTCGGTGTTCGACGCCGGTTCCGGCCTGATCGCGATCAAACCGAGCGGTGTGCCGTACGAACGTCTTGCGCCGGAAAATATGGTGGTGCTGAGGGCGGCGACCGGTGAGATCGTCGGCGACGGTTCCTGGCGCCCGTCTTCGGATACGGCGACCCATCGCGCCCTGTACAACGCCTTTCCGCAGATCGGCGGGATCGTCCATACCCACTCGCGGAAGGCGACCGCCTGGGCGCAGGCCGGTCACGATATCCCCTGCTTCGGCACGACGCACGCCGATCACTTTTACGGGCCGATCCCCTGCACCGCGCCGATGACCGCGCAGGAGGTGCGCGACGGCGAAGGGTATGAGCATAACACCGGGCTGGTGATTGTCCGCACGTTCCGCGAGCGGGGCCTCGATCCCCTTCAGGTTCCCGGCGTACTTGTCCACGGTCACGCGCCCTTCGCCTGGGGACCGGACGCCGCCTATGCGGTGGAGAACGCGACCGTACTGGAGGAGGTCGCCGGAATGGCGCTGGATACGCTCGCCATCCGGGCCGATACCGCCGATCTCGGGCCTCACCTTCTCGATAAGCACTTCCTGCGTAAACACGGAGCTACGGCCTACTACGGCCAGAGCGAACGACGATGAACCGAAACGAACCCATGAAAAAAGCGGTCGCCTTTATCGGTCTGGGGGCGATGGGCCTGCCGATGGCCTCCAACCTGCTCAAAGCGGGATTCACCCTCCGTGTGTATAACCGGACGGCGGAAAAGGCGAGCGGACTGGTCGAGGGCGGCGCGGTCCTGTGTGAATCGCCGGCTGACGCGGCCCGATCGACGGATATCGTCTGTTCCATGCTGGCGGACGACGCGGCGGTCGAGTCGATGTCCCTCGGCGAGGACGGTATCCTGAACGGGCTGACGTCAGGCGGAATCCACCTGTCGCTCAGCACGATCAGTCCGGAGCTTTCTCGACGTCTGGCCGCCGAACACGATTTGCGGGGTTCCGTCTACCTTGCCGCTCCGGTCTACGGCCGACCGGAGGTCGCGCAGGCAGGCCAGTTGAATGTCCTGCTTTCCGGCGGAACGGCGGACGTTCGGGAACGTGTTCAGCCGGTATTGCTGGCGATGGGGCAAAAAGTCTGGGACTTCGGGGACGAACCCGGAGCGGCCCATGTGGTCAAAGTCTGCGGAAATTTCATGATCGGCGCGGCGATTGAGGCGATGGGAGAGGCATTCACTCTGGCGGAGAAGAACGGCGTTTCCCGACAGGCGATCTACGAAATGCTGACCCTGACCGTTTTCGGGTCGCCCGTCTATCGATCCTACGGTCGATTGATCGCCACGCAGGAGTATCTTCCGGCCGGATTCACACTGCCTCTGGGCCAGAAGGACATCACGCTGGCGCAGGAGTTGGGCAAGCGGAGCGGGGTTCCGCTGCCGCTGGCCGGGGTGGTTCAGGATCGATTGATCGCCGCACGGGCCAAGGGTCGGGATGCGATGGATTGGGCCTGCCTGGCGCTGGAAGCGTCCGAGGCCGCCGGTCTGTCGACGGCGCCTCCCACGACGGGAGAGGAATGACCTCTCCCGCGTTTCCGAAGATCACTCGTGCACCTCGATGCCGCTGCCGTCGCTGACCTTGCGAACCACGTCGATCTTGCCCTTATAGACGAACGAACCGTTCGGTACGGCCACGTTATCCTGCGTGAATTTCAGTTCGGCGTAAAACGGTTGCTCCCCGTCGTCGAACGTCGCGACGACGATCTTCCAGGAGATCGTCCCGCCGGTCAGTTCTTCGATCGGCACGCCGACCATGATCTTGTCGACCACGCCGTCCACACTATGGCCCGTTTTCGTCCAGAGCGTACTTCCCCGCTCGTTGACGAACACCATCCGGTACTTGGCAAAAAGACCATACCCCACGCTGATTTCCATGTAGGGCGCGCCCATCTTTGCCGACAACAACACTTTCGCCATGCTTCTTCGCTCCCCCGGGATCTCTACGGTTCTCTGCGATATTTCCCCGTTATTATTACAGTCTCCTTATCGGAAATGCATCGCTTTGACAAGAGACCCGGATTCGGATCGGGACTTCACCTTAATCCTGACTATGTTGACAATATTGACTAAATTAATAGGATATTGTAGAATGAAGCCATGGCCTTTCCCAAAGAGCACGTTCGGACGGATCTCGCCGAGTGGTCGCTTCATCTGGAACATCAACCGCTGACCGAAACCCTGCGCTGGGCATGGGACACGTTCGGGCCGCGCGCGGCGATCGGCACCTCCTTTCAGGGAGCCGGGCTGGTGATCCTGCACCATGCCGTTTCGGCCGGATTGCCGTTCCCGGTTTTCACGCTGGATACCGGCCTGCTTTTCCCCGAAACACTGGAACTGAAAGCGCGGTTGGAAACGTTCCTCGGCATCTCCATCGAGTCCCTGCATCCGGAGCGGACGGTGGAGGAGCAGGCGGAGGAGGAGGGGCCGGAGCTTTGGAACCGCGCACCCGATGTCTGCTGCCATCTGCGCAAGGTCGTCCCCCTGCAAAAAAAACTCGCCACCCTCGATATGTGGATCACCGGTGTCCGCCGTGGTCAGGGCGAAACCCGCGAAGCGACCTCGGTGCTCGAAGCCTACCAGTTTGATTCCTTCCGGGACGAGTACCTTTACAAGCTCAACCCGATGGCTGCCTGGACCCGTGACGCCGTCTGGGAGTACCTCAAAAAGAACGGCATCCCCTACAATCCGCTGCACGATCGCGGCTTCCGTTCGATCGGATGTATCCCCTGCACCCGTCCGGTCGGCGAGGGCGACAGCGAACGCGCCGGACGCTGGACCGGGTTCGACAAGACCGAGTGCGGGATTCACACCTTTATGGGAAGGGCGGTGCTTTCGAAATGAGTTTGCGAACGACGGAACGGTCCGGGCTACCGGCGGACGTCGTCGACGGTTCGGACAGCCTCGACAGTCTGTTCGGGGTGGACGAACCGACCACCCGCGTCGATCGGACCCACCTGGACTACCTCGAAAACCAGAGCCTCCATATCCTCCGCGAGGCGTACCATGCCTTCTCTCGTCTCTGTATGCCCTGGAGCATGGGCAAGGACAGCAACGTCCTGATCTGGCTGGCGAAGAAAGCGTTCTGCGGACATATCCCCTTTCCCGTACTGCATATCGATACGACCTACGAGTTCCCGGAGATGCTCGAGTTCCGGGAATGGGCCACGCAGCACTACGGGCTGAACCTGATCGTCAAAATCAACGAGGAGGCGCGTTACGGGCGGGGCATCTCCTACGAAACGCACGACCCGGTCACCGTCACCCACGAACTGAAATCGGTCGCCCTGCAACAGGCGCTCTCCGAACACCGGTGGGACGCCCTTATCACGGGCATTCGCCGTGACGAGGACAGCACGCGCGCCAAGGAACGATATTTTTCGCCGCGATCGGCGGATTACGCCTGGGACTACAAGGATCAGCCGCCGGAGTTCTGGGGGCAGTTCACGACCGATATTCAACCCGGCGAACATGTGCGCGTTCAGCCCCTGCTCGACTGGACCGAGGTCGATATCTGGCGCTATATCCGGCGGGAGAACATTCCGATTCCGGGGATGTACTTTGCCCGCGACGGGAAGCGGTATCGTAGCCTCGGATGCTGGCCGATCACCCATCCGGTGAAGAGCGATGCCGACACGATTGAAAAGATCATTGCCGAACTGGAAGCCACGCGGGTTCCCGAACGCGCCGGACGCGCCCAGGATCACCACGAACGAAACGCGATGCAGAAACTGCGCGCCAGGGGTTTCATGTAGAATGAGCGCCGTTAGGACGGAAAACAATTCGATCACCGCGGACCGGCGGAAACTGAAAATCGTTGTCGTGGGGCATGTCGATCACGGAAAATCGACCCTGATCGGCCGGATCTTTTTCGATACCGATTCGATGCCCGAGGGAAAGATTGAGGCGATCCGCAAGGCGAGCGAAGCCGAGGGAATGCCGTTCGAGTATGCGTTTCTTCTGGATGCGCTGCTGGAGGAGCAGGAACAGAACATCACCATCGACACGACCCAGATCCCTTTTCGGACGGCGAAACGGGAATACGTCATTATCGATGCGCCGGGTCATAAGGAGTTCCTGAAGAATATGATCACGGGCGCGGCCTCCGCCGATGCCGCCGTCCTGCTGATCGCCGCCTCCGAAGGCGTCCGCGAACAGTCCCGTCGCCACGGGTACCTGTTGAAGCTTCTGGGGGTTCGACAGGTTGTTGTCGCCGTCAACAAAATGGACCTGGTCGGCTATGATGAGGCCACCTTCCGCCGTGTCGTCGCCGAATACCGCGAGTTTCTGGAAAAGATCGGCCTGGCGGCGGAGCGGTTCGTTCCGATCTCGGCTCGCGAAGGCGATAACATCGCCGCGCGGGCGACGGAAACGATGCCCTGGTACGATGGCCCGACCATGCTGGAAACGCTGGACGCGTTCGATTCCTCCGTGGACGCCGATGACCTTCCCCTACGGCTGCCGATTCAGGATGTGTATCGGTTCGATGCCCGGCGCATCCTGGTCGGTCGTATCGAGACCGGGGTCCTGCGGGTCGGCGATTCGCTGGTGTTTCAGCCCGGCGACCGTCGATCGACGGTCGCGCAGTTCGAACGATGGCACGGTCCGGATCGTGATTTCGCCGTCGCCGGGGAGAGCGTCGCCCTCACCCTGACCGAGCAGATCTTCGCCGAGCGGGGACAGATCGCGACGACGGCGCGGGCCGGCATGCCCCCGCGGACCGGTATGGGGTTCTCCGCCTCCCTGTTCTGGATGGGGCCGGGCGATCTGTCCGTCGGGGAACGGGTCCGGCTGAAACTGGCGACTCAGGAGGTGACCGCGCGGGTCGCCCGGGTCGAACGCCTGCTGGACGCTTCCACCCTGGAGACGCAGGAAGTCCGCAGCCATCTTGCCCGGAACGATGTCGCCGAGGTTCTGATCGAAACCGAACGTCCGATCGCATTCGATCTGCATGACGAGGTTCCGACGCTCGGTCGGTTCGTCCTGGTGCATCAGCGACGGGTGGCCGGCGGCGGAATCATCACCGGGGTACGGACGGACGACGCCGCGCGGACGGCATCGACGCCCGGTTCGTCCTCGGCACGGAATCTGGTCGCCGTCGATTCACGGGTCACTTTCGAGGAACGCGCCCGGCGAAACGGTCACAGAGGAGGCGTTCTCTGGCTCACCGGCCTGTCCGGTTCGGGGAAATCCACCATCGCCGCCACGGTACACCGCGCCCTTTTCGACGCGGGCTGGCAGGTGACTCTGCTCGACGGTGACAATCTCCGGCATGGGCTCTGCGCCGACCTCGGTTTTTCACCGGAGGACCGGGCGGAAAACATCCGCCGCGCCGCGCAGGTCGCTCGTCTGTTCGCCGAGTCGGGCCTGGTCGTTCTGACCGCCTTAATCTCGCCCTACCGTTCCGACCGTGCCGCAGCGCGGGACGTTCTGCAGCAGGGAGGCATCGACTTCTTCGAGGTGTTTGTCGATGCGCCGCTGGAGGTCTGCGAGGAGCGTGACCCGAAAGGACTCTACCGCCGCGCCCGTGCCGGGGAGATTCGGGAGTTTACGGGTATCTCCTCGCCCTACGAGCCGCCGGTCGCGCCGGATATCGTACTTCCGACCGCCCGACAAAGCGTCGAGGAATCGGCGCGCGCGTTGATCGACGAGATCGAATCCCAACTGCGATTTCAGAAATAACGGATCTTCCCGATCGCCGCACCGGCTGTCAGCGCGACCCCCAGTGCGAACAGGGCCAGGGCCAGCGGACTCTGCAGATAGAAAAACACCGCGCCGTTCAGCAGCAAAGCGATGAGCGAACCGCCGACCACGCTGGTCCCGGCCAAAATCTCGAGCGTCCGTCCTCGCTTGAACCCGGAAGCCCAGAGGATGGTCTGTCCCAGAAACCCGCCGATGATCGGACAGAGCAGAAAAAGTAAAAAGAACATTCCGCTCATCGCCTGAAGGAGAAATCCCACCCCGACCCCCGCCAGCAGACCCGCGCCGACGGTGAGCGCCATACGCATTGGCGGCACCTTATACAGCGGGTTCCCGTCCCCGTAGGCGCATTTTTGGCAGAGCATGCCGACCGCGCCCGAGACCGCGCACTCGGTACAGATCGGGGCGCCGCAGCGGCCGCAGGCCAGAGAGGTTTGAACTTTGGGATGGCGAACGCAATACATAGTCATCCATTCTATCCCGGATTCCGGGTGAGGATCGGGGCCATGATCGGCACGACCGGTCAACTCGCCCCGAGCCGACGCAACGAGGCAAGCGCGTCCGTGTCCGTCGCCCGTTTTTTCAGGATTTCCCGGTACGCGCCCACCGCGTCGTCCTTGCGTCCGAGGGCTTCCCACTCCTTCGCCAGGTTGCGCCGCGCCTCGATATCGTCGGCGTTGCTCTCCACAATCGCCTGATAGAGGGAAGCGGCCTCCCGACGCGCATTTTCGTCCGGAGTTCCCTCGGTGAGGCTACGAGCGCGAATGTACCGGGCATTGCGATTCTCCGGGTATTTCGCAAGTAGCGCCTTCGTAAACTCGAGGTAGCGGTCCAGCTTCCCCTGGTTCAGGTACAACTGATGGATCGCGCCCACCCCCGGCAGGCTCGGTTCCCTGTCGTTCGCCGTCGCCAGGACGGTCAGAAAATCGACCGCGGCGTCCGGTTTATTGCCCTTCTCGCGCACACGACTGAGGGCGAAAAGCGCGGTGACGTTCATCGTCTCGTAGCGGAGAACGTCCTCGTACAGGGTCGCCGCCTCGTCCCAGGCGTTGGACCGTTCGTAGAGTTCGGCCAGCGCCAATCGTGGGCGGGGATCGGGCGGCGCGTTCCGTCGGGTAGGATCGGCGCTTCGATCGACCATTTCCCGCAGGACCGCTTCCGCCTTCTCCTTACGATCCGAACGCTCGTAGGCATCGGCCAGCAGGTAGCGGATGGCATCCTCTTTCGGGTGCTCGGTTTGGAGACGGAGCAGTGTCGAAATGGCCTCATCGAACCGTTTGGCTTCCAGGTGCAGTCGGGGAACGCTGAGAAGGTACGTCAGCCGATCGGGATCGTCGTTTTTCAGCGTCAGCTGCTGCATTTCGGCCAACGCTTCGTCCGTTTTCCCGCTCTCCTTCAAAAGCAGCGCGAGTTGCCAGCGGATCGGATTATTTTCGGGCGACCGATGGAGAAATTCGCGGAGAACCTGAATCGCATCCGCCGTCTTCTTCTGAAGTTGCAGAACGTTCGCCAGAAGCAGCGTCGCGTTCCGGTCCGTCGGGGCGCCGGCGACGGCCGCGCGGTACTCCGTCGCCGCTCCGGGCAGGTTCTTTCGCTCTTCCTGCATCCGTCCAAGGGCGAGTCGGGCCGGCGCATCCTTGGGATTTCGCAAAAGGACGCGGCGATAGACCTTCTCGGCGTCGTCGGAGCGTTTGTCGGCGACATACCAGGAGGCCAGTTCGCTCAGCGCCTGCGTGTCGGTGGGGTTCAATCGGGCGATGGTTTCCATCCGCTCATAGGCTTTGGCCTTTCGCCCCTGCGCGTAATGAACCCCAGCGATCCCCCGGTGCGCGTCGGCGTCCTTCGGCGCGTATTGCAGCACCGCCTCATATTGAGCGATCGCCTCGGCGGGTTTCCTCCGTTGCTCGGAGATGCTCCCGAGGGCCAGTCGGGCCATGGTCAGCTTCGGATTCAGGGTCAATGCGCCGCGCAGGTAGTTTTCCGCCATGGCATAGGGCGGGACACCCGACGGTGGCTCCTCATCCTCCCGTAGTCCCGGATAGGGTCCGCGCAGCATCAGTACCAGCCCGGAATACGTCAGGTACTGCGGATTCTTCGGGTCGAGAGCGGCGGCGCGGCGGAACGCCCCTTCGGCAATACCCAGGCGTTCCTCCGGCGGACGGGTATTGTCCGAGTAGATGATATAGCCCTTCTGAAAATACAGTTCGGCGCGAAACGGCTCCTTCGCCAGCCGCTGGTCGATCAGTTTGAGCGCCGCTGTCCGGTCGCCCCGGATCGCGGCGGTGACGGAGATTCCGGCTAACGCGCCCGGGTGTTTCGGGTCGAGGTTTGACGCCTGTCGGTACGCCTTTTCCGCCGTCCCGATATCTCCGGCGCGTCGGGCCGTATCCCCCAGAAGCAAAAACGACTGGACATCCTTCGGTCGTCGATCGGACCGAGCCTGCGCCAGCGGCAATGCTTCGCGCGCTTTTCCCGCGCCGGACAACGCCAGAATCAGGGTGATTTCCGTATGGTCGGTCGGCGGGTCGCCTTCCATCCGGCTTAATTTCTTCAGGATGACCGCGGCTTCGGCGTAGCGTCGCTGCTGAAAGAGCGCATCGCTCAGGTTGGCCACCGCGAGCAGGTCGGCGGCATCGCGGGCCAGCGCTTTTCGGGCGGACAGTTCGGCGGCCTTCCACTGCTTTCCCCGCAACTGAAAGGCGGACAGCTGTGCCCAGAACGCGCCGGTCTCCGGCGATACGCGGGTCGCACGGGTCAGAAACTCGATCGCTTCCTTGATGCGCTCCTGCCGTCCGACGAGCAGTCCGAGGTTTGCCCACGCCGCCGCGGCCTCCGGGGCGTCTTTGACGACCTTGCGGTATAGACGCTCGGCTTCGGCATATTTTCCGGCTTTCGTCGCCTCGAGTGCCCGGTTGAACAACGCGAGCCCGGGGGGCGGAGCCACCTGAAACCGGCCCAGATTCTGAGCGGGCGCGTTCGGCGGAAGGCCCGGCGCGTTCTTTTGCGCCCGCACCGGCGTTCCGACAGCGGAAGCCAGAAGCGATGAGGCCAGAAGGCAGGTGGGCCAGATTGAATGGGTGGCGATTCGGGGAGGCATGGGTACGGAACGTCTCCGGCAATAACGGAAGGTTTCGTCGTTCAGTGTATCGCCGTCCCCGGTACGGCGTCAAGTCGGCCCGGACAGGTCGGGAACGCGGGAAATCCGGTCGGGAGTTTCCCCGAAACACGACCGTCGACGAACCTGCGCGAGAACGGCGGCGTCCTGTTTCCGAATCTCTCCACGAGGATCTCATATCCACCATGCCTATGACTGCCGAAGACGCCGATTCCCCGGTGGACGGTCGGAAAAATCCCAACAAAGCCGAGGACAATGATCTGACCGGGTTCGACGCCAACGGTCCCGGGAACGGCGACCGAACCAATGGGACGCCCGGGTCCGAAATCGCCGGCGAGGGTCTGATCGAAACCACGACGACGCGAACTCCCGCCGAACCCGAGGAGGAAACCGGCGGAATGAACAGCGGCACCTCTAGCGGCATCCGGCCGCCTCGAAAGGAAAATTCCGATGCAGGATAAGGAACTTACCGGGCGGGAAGCCATGGCGGATTGCTCCCGCCGTGACCTGTTTTCCCGGTCGCTCGGTACCGGGATTGTGCTGGCGGGGGCGTGGGTCGCCGGATGCGGAAGCCGCAGCGGGACCCTCCGCCCCGCCATTGCCCAGACCGGGTCGGACGGTAATGTCGCTCGTGATATCGATATCCTCAATTTCGCTCTGAACCTGGAGTACCTCGATAGCGAGTACTATACCTACGCGACGACCGGACAGGGTATCGAAGCGTTCGGTGTCGGGATCACCGGCCAGGGAACGGCGGGACCGACGGTCGGAGGCGGCCGGATCAGTTTCGGCGACGCCCGACTGGAAGCGATCGCGAACCAGATTGCCGCCGATGAACGTGCCCACGTCAACGTTCTCCGTCAGACGATCACCCAGTTGGGCGGCACCCCGATCGCGAAACCGAGGATCGACCTTGCCACACCACCGCGAAACCTGGGGATCGACCCGACCACACCCGACGGATTCCTCCTCGCGACCCGTTCGTTCGAGGATGTCGCGGTTTCCGCCTACACCGGCACCTCGCGCTTCTTGTTCAACCCCGACGTCATTCAAAACGCGGGGCGGGCTGCGGTGACCGAAGCCTACCATGGTGGGGTCGTCCGTCTGTTGATCGCTCAGCGCAATCTGACCGCCGTCGCCCTCGATGGAAAGGATATCCCTCCGCCCCCGGCCACGCAGCAGTACTTCCCGACCGAGATCGGTTCGACCGGTTTTCCGCCCGTCCGGACGCCGCGCGAGGTATTGAACATTGTTCTGCAGGCGCAGACCGGAAACGAAACCCGGGGCGGCTTCTTCCCGAACGGCCCCAACGGCAACCTTGCCACGCTACTCGCGCTGACGTAGAAAGGAGCATCCCGGTGAATACGTTCCGAGTTCTGCCCACCCGTATCCACGGTGTGCTTGATTATTCCAGCGTGGTGCTGCTGGCGGCGATACCGTTTGTCGTTCGTGCCAATCAGCGGACCAGAACGCTCGCTCTGGGGGCGGCCGGCAAGGTGCTGATCTCCGGTCTGATGACCCGGTACGAACTCGGGCTGTTCAAGGTGTTTCCGATGTCCGCCCATCTGGCCGTCGATTTCGCCCTGGGAACGGCTCTTCTCGGCTATGCTCAGGGCGCTACGGAGGAAAGCGGGGAGGCGCGCGGCGCGCTGGCGACCCTCGGCGTAATTTCCGTCGTGGCATCGCTGATTACCGAGGAGACGCCCGGGGAGATCCCCGACGCTTTTCCGGGCGACTCCTGACGGTGGCGAACCCTTTCGGTTTTCCTTCCGTATAGATGAGTGAAGGTTGTCAGGAAAGGGGTTACATCAGTCAATGGAGAAACAAAAGAATTTCGAGGTGTCGCGAAACCGTCCGGTGAGCGATGATCCCTACAGCAACGATTTCCCGATCACCGGACCCAAGGACGATCGTTGGGTGGAGCGGGACTATACGCTGATCGGCATGGCCGATATCGATAACGAGGAAACGAAGTCCGACGGTGTCGATCTTCTGACCGAGACCGAGACCCTGGAAGGTGCGGGCATGAAAGATGGCGGGCTGGTCGGTAGCCGTTCTTTCACGCGATAGGCATTCTCGGGGAAACCGGGAGGACGGGAGGGAGTTTCCTGATTGGGCCGCGTCGGCGGGGGCCGCGTCGTGGCGTCCGGTTTCCTTTCGGCGCGGCTCTGTTTACGACGCTTCCCCTATCGGAAACAGTTCGGCAAGTGTCGAAAGAAACTCCTCCATCTCGGCTCTCGCCTCCGGGGGAGGGATTTCTATTTCCAGTGGCGGCTTCATGTTCTTAATACACTGCATTCTCTTAATTTAGAGAATGCAGTGTATTAGGAAATTTTAGCCGTCATAGTCGTCGCCGGTCACCGGAAAGGTCCCCAACGGCCCTAACGGACATTGATTCCGCTGCGGACCGGGGCCGGCATCGGGACGCCCGGGTGAGCGTCCTCCCACAGAATGCGGTTCAGCAACGCCGGGTCCGCACGATCGAACCCGGAAAAGTCCAGAAGCGCCGATAACCGTGCCCCCTCCCCCTTCTCCGGGTTGCGTTCGGCAAGGTCCACCTGCGGCGGAAGCAGAGAATAAGGCGTCAGATCGGCCTCGGCGGTGAAGCAGTTATACATCGGCATCGCCTTTTCGTCGAACTGCGTCATCGGCGGCAGGTTCAGGATCAACTCGATCGTTCGGATCATGCTGTTCGTCGTATAGAGCGTGCTGTCGACGATGTTCCGCCGGGAGAACGGGGAGATCACCAGGCCGATCGTGCGATGCGCGTCCACATGGTCGGGACCGTCCTGTGCGTCGTCCTCGATGATGAAGACCGCCGTCTCCTTCCAAAAGCGGGAATGGCTCAGCCTATCGATAATCAGGCCCACGCCCTGATCGTTCGCGGCAACGCAGGAGCGCGGACTGAACGCCCCGGCGCGCAGGCCGTTCGTATGGTCCTCTCCGAGAGACATGACGATGAACTGCGGCCAGACTCCCGTCCTTTCCGCCTTTTTCAAATCCGCCACGAAAACCCCGGCGTAATCGCTGTCGCGCATATCTTTCAGCGCATCCAGTTGCCACCATTCCAGGCTGGCATGGTCGAGCAGTCCGGGGTCGCCGGTGAAGACCGGTCGGGAACTCGGAGAGGATCGGAAGCTGGAGTACTCGCCGTAGGAGCGGTAGGTAACCCCGTGCGCCTTGCAGTTATCCCAGAGGTAACCGGCGGGCGACGACGATAGTCGGTTATCTACCTCCGGCGCACCGCGTTCGCTGTAACTGTTCACCCATCCCTTCTGCTTGTAATCGGTCGCGTAGGCCGAGTTGCACCATTCGTGACCATCCTCGGAAACCTCGCCACTACAGTACAGGTTATCCAGCAACACCGTTCGTTTCGCCAGCGTATGGTGGTTCGGGGTCACCTTCTCGCCGTACAACAGCAGTTTCGGGTCGCCGTTGCCGCCGGGAATGTCGCTGAAGACCTGGTCGTAAGTGCGGTTTTCCTTGATGATGAAGAGAACGTGCTTGATCTTTTTGAACGCCGCGGTCGCCTCGGCGACCCGTTTCGGATCGGTGACGGCCGTCGGTGGGACCGGCATATTCTCCCGAACGGTCTTCGTGTAGGCGGCGAGTTGTTTTTCGTCGGGAACGTCCACCACGTTGACCGCGCCGTTCAGAATGTTGCCGATGTAATCCGGGGGGCAGGCCGGGGAGTTCCAGTGGTCGCAGGCGACGCCCGGTTTCCGGGTATCGTTCGGTCGCGGTCCGTTACCGGCGGAATACATTCCCTTGCCGACGGCGATATACAAACGCTTTCCGTCCGGGGCGACCGTGACGGCGGTCGGGTACCACCCGGTCGGGATGAAGCCGAGAACGCGTGACCGGCTGTTCCTCGCAGCCGCATCGACATCGGAGATATCGACCACGGCAACGTTGTTGTTTCCGGCGTTCGCCACATACAATCGCTTCCCGTCCGGGGCGATCGCCACCGCGACCGGAGTGGAGCCGATCGGCGCTTTCGCCTCAAGGGCGGTGACGATGGTTTCGCGGACCGCCCCGTCCCAGACGACGCTGACGCTATTGGCTCCGCCATTGGCGACATAAAGACGACCGTCTTTGCCGTAAACCATCTCCGCCGGGTGCGCTTCCGTCGCGACCTTCCCCACCTCCTTCAAGGTCAGGGCGTCCAGCAGGGAAACCGATTTATCGCCCCAGTTCGAGACGGCCAGGGTCTTTCCGTCCGGAGACAGGACGGCGGCGTACGGACGATACCCGACCGTCGCCGTCGCTGCTACCGTCCCCGACTCGTCGGTCAGACGGAAGACGGTGTCGTTGTTCATATCCAGCACGTACAGCGAACCGTCCGCGCCCCGGGTAATGCCGGAGATATATCGACGCGACTCCCGGATGCCCTCCGGCACGATCCCGGCGATCGGTGTCAGACGGCCTTCTCGGAGCGAAAACCGGAGTACCGGCTTGGTTAGTTCCCGGGCGACGTCCGGAGAATACCCGCGTTGAACCAGTCGCTCGGAGAACTGATCGACATGCCCTCCCCCGGAGAGGCAGACCGTCTCCCCGTCCACACTCAACCCGGCCCAGTTTTTCTGAACCCGGAAGGTGTCCGTGATCCGATGCGTCGCCAGGTCGATGACATTCAGGCTCTGATCGTGGTGCCCCGACGTATTGACCACCAGGTATCGGCCATCACCGGTCAGGGCGAATTTCAACGGCATATCGCCGGGCAGCGGGATCGACGTTCCGGCGGGTCGTAGCCGCCAGCCGGTCGGCAGGGTCCGCCGGGAATCTCCGGTGACATCGTTGGCGTAGACGGGCGGAACGCGTTTGACGGCCCCGGTAATCGCGGCCAGCGACGTAACGCTCAGGGCAAGACCGATCGCATTGTAGACGGTGCGGAAGATACGACGAGACATGAGGCAGCCTCCTTTCGGGAAGCACGAACGGAAGGGACGGACAGAACGAAAACACCGTCATCGGTGCGGCGTCATCATTTGTTTTCGCCGGCAAGCAAACCATTCCCTGCACGGGAGACTCGCCACGCCGATTCCTTCCCATCGAGCGATACAATGCGGCATGCGCCGCCTCTCCCGAACGTTACGATATACCCCCGCTTCGGTCCTGAATCCGCTCAAAGGACTCGTCCCCTATCAGGGGGATCATCGGACGCGCTTCCCTCACAGCCTGGAGTTCAACTATCTTCCCCTGAGCGGGATTCTGGTCGGCCCCGACACCTATGATTGGACGCCGCTGGAGAACCTGCTGAGCGACATCTCCGGACGGGGCCATCAGGCGGTCTTCCGTATATTCCTCGAGTATCCGGGCAAACGGAACGTGATTCCGAAGTATCTGATCGACCGCGGATTGAAGGTGTTTCGGTATGTCAACACCAATACGCAGCCTCTGCCCCCGACCGAGGTCGAGACGCCCGACTATCGTGATCCGCGACTGACGGCGGCCCTGACCGCTTTTATCGCCGCCCTCGGAAAACGGTACGACGGCGACCCGCGCCTGGGCTTCGTCACGGCCGGACTTATCGGTACCTGGGGCGAATGGCATACCTTTCCGCGCAGTGAACTGTTCGCGCCGAAGGCGGTGCAGGAAGCCGTCCTGGACGCCTATGAATCCGCTTTTCGGACGACGCCGGTCCTGTTGCGCTACCCCGCCGGACCGAAGGATGAGGTTTATTCGCCCAACCACCGCCGCCGGTTCGGGTACCACGATGATTCATTCGCCTGGGCGACGCTCGAAACGGGGAAGCGGGACGATCGCTGGTTCTTTCTCTCCCTGCTGAAAACCGCCGGACCGGAGGCGCAGGCGAAATGGAAACGATTCCCGATCGGCGGCGAAATCCGACCGGAAGCCTGGGGGAAGGTCTTCGATACGCCTCCCGGCGACCGGCGAATCCAGGATTTTCGGACCTGCGTCACCCGTACGCGCGTCACCTGGCTGATGGACACGGGAATGTTTGAGAAGCCGCCGTCGCCGGAACGTCGCCGACGCGCCGAGACGGAAGTACGCCGGATGGGCTACGAGTTCCATATTCCGGGGGTCACGATCGAACGGGAGGGCGACTCCCTGATGGTACGAACCGAGGTCACGAACCGGGGAGTCGCCCCGTTCTATTATGATTGGTCGTCGGAGTACGCGATTGCCACGCCACAGGGCGCGTTCCTGCGGACCTTTCCGGGCAACGGCCGGATCACTGGGCTGCTTCCCGGCGACTCCCCGCGTCTCTGGGAGGATCGGCTGACGCTTACCGGTTTGCCTTCGGGGCACTACCGTCTGCTCCTGCGTCTCCGCTCCCCCCTGAAAAACGGCGTCCCGCTCCGCTTTGCGAACGCGGAGCAGGACACCTGCGCTTCCGGCTGGCTGACGCTCGCCAACCTGGAACGCTGACGATCAGCGGGCGGCGAATTCCCGGTCGTCGCCGGGGATCGCGCTGGTCGCCGGCAGCACCTCGGCGACGATTCCGATGTGGCGTTTCGACTGGACGTACGCCCAGATCAGGGCGGCGGACGCGATTCCGACCGCAATCAGCCAGAGAGCGTCGATACCGGTCGCCTGGAAGGTGGACGGCAGTTTGTAGTTGCTCGCCGCCGCCGCCTGACGGACGTTGTCCACCACCTTCGAATCGTACCCGATCATCATCGGGACCGTCAGGATGGCGACCATGTTCATGACCTTGAGCAGCGGGTTGATCGCCGGTCCGGCCGTGTCCTTCAGCGGATCGCCCACCGTATCGCCGGTGACGCTGGCTTTATGCCGTTCCGATCCTTTGCCGGTATTGGCGGCATGGTCGCGCGTTTCGTCTTCGATGGTCTTTTTGGCGTTGTCCCACGCTCCTCCGGAGTTGCACATGAAGGAGGCGATCAACTGTCCGACGACGATCGAACCGCCCAGGAATCCGGCCAGACCGATCGGTCCGAGCAGGAAGCCGATCAACACGGGTGAGAAGACGGCCAGGAGCGCCGGTCCGACGAGTTCCTTCTGGGCCGCTTCGGTGCAGATGCGGACGACACGTCCGTAATCGGGCTTCCTGGTTCCGTTCCAGATGGCGGCATCACGGAACTGGACGCGGCATTCATGGACGATCAGGTAGGCCGCACGCCCGACCGCACGGATCGTCATCGCCGAGAAGAGCATCGGGACCGAGCCGCCGATCAGCATACCGACCAGCAGTTTCGGTTCGGACACCGTCAGTAAGCCGGCGACCCGGTCGAACAGCGGGATCGGTAACGCTTCCTTCTCCGAACCGCCGCCGGACCCGATCACCGTGATGAAGGAGGCGTAGAGCGAGACCGCCGCGATGACGGCCGAACCGATGGCGACTCCCTTGGTGACCGCCTTGGTGGTGTTGCCGACCGCGTCCAGGTCCGCCAGCACCTGACGGGATTCCTGATACTTCTCGACCCCCATCCGGTTTCGTTCATAGCCCATTTCGCCGATGCCGTTCGCATTGTCCGCCACCGGACCGAAGACGTCCATCGAAATGGTGTTGCCGGTCAGGGTGAGCATGCCGATACCGCACATGGCGACACCGTAAGCGATGGCGATAGCGTTCGTTCCGGTATACACCAGCACGGAGGCGATGATCGCGGTGCAGAGGATGATACCGGCGAAGACCGCCGATTCCATGCCGACCGCGAACCCTTCGATGATGTTGGTGGCATGCCCGGTGCCGCAGGCGCGTTGCAGTCCTTTCACCGGATTGAACTCGGTGCCGGTGAAGTACTCCGTGCTGCGGTTCAGGGCGACGCAGAGCAGGACGCCGATCAGACAGGCCCAGGCCGGGCGCATGTCGAGTCCGGGATGGATCCACGGTCGCGTCGGGTCGGCGTCAAAGCGCAGGTAGAAGAACCCGAGGGTCAGGAATCCGACCACGGAAATCACCGAACCGACCCAGAACCCGAAGTTGATCGATTTCATCGCCTCGGCGACGTTTCCACGATCCCCCGCACGGACGAGATAGGTGGACACGATCGAGGCGACCACACCGATGGCGCGCACGAGGATCGGGAAGAGCACGCCCTGGTGTCCGAAGGCGACCCAGCCCAGGATCATGGCGGCGACGATGGTGACTTCGTACGATTCGAAGATATCGGCGGCCATTCCCGCGCAGTCGCCGACGTTGTCGCCGACGTTATCGGCGATGGTCGCGGCGTTACGGGGGTCGTCCTCGGGAATATCCTGCTCGATTTTGCCGACGAGGTCCGCGCCGACATCGGCCGCTTTGGTGTAGATTCCGCCGCCGACCCGCATGAACAAGGCCAGCAGTGTGCCGCCGAATCCGAAGCCGAGGAGCGCCTCATAGGCGTGTTCTCCGTAGATCATGAAGATCAGGGTGCCTCCGAGGAGACCGAGGCCGTCCGTCAGCATACCGGTGACGGTTCCGGTCCGGTAACCGAGCATCAGGGCTTTCCCGAACCCGACCGGCGCGGCGGCGGCCACGCGGAGGTTCCCCGTGGTCGCCAGCCGCATGCCGACGAATCCGACGGTGCCGGAAAACAGCGCACCGACCAGGAACGCCCCGGCGCGTCCGAGGGCGAACGGATCGTTAAATCCGAGCGGGGACGTGAGCGCCTTGGCGAGGAAAAGAACGACGACCAGCACGGCGATCAGGATCGCCACAATGGAAAACTGTTTTCGAAGATACGCGTCCGCACCTTCCCGAACGGCCGCGGCAATCTCCTGCATCTTCGGCGTCCCCCGGTCGGCGCGACTGACCTGCCGCATGAGCAGGAGGGCGTACCCGAGGCCGGCAAGGGCGATTCCAAGGGCGGCGAACAGGCCGAATCGTTCGGCGTCCGTGTAGCGAGGTGAGGTCAAAAATTCGAACGGGCGGAATCCGGGTTCCCCGGCGGGCAGTCCCGTCAGCGGGCGTACCTCCTGCGCCCAGACGGCGGACAGGGCGCTGGCCAGGAAAAAGACGGATCCGGCAATCAGCAGGAAGGCGAGTTTCCTCCGTTTGGTCAGGAACTCGCGTACGATAGAGAGGTTCATCACGGTCCTCCGTAGAGAAGCCGTCAACGACCGCTGCCAACAGCGGGGCTGGCGACCGGCATTTGGTTCTCAAGCTGCGGCGGTCGCATCGTCGCGATTCCGATGGCTCACGAACGCTCCTGCCTCTATCGTATTTCCGTGGAAAACGGTCGTCGTCCCACCAACGGCGTATTTGACGACGATCCGTAAAGGGGCGCCTAACGATTCCAGGCGGGCAGGAAGTGCAGGGCTTCGCTCCCGGCAATCATTCCCAGGACCGCCGCCATCGACGGCAGACCGATAAACGAGGTGCGCTCGCTTTCGCTGAGACGCGAGACCGCCTGCGGGATCGACACCCGTTCCCGAATCATCCGATCCAGCGTGTCCGAAATCCCCCCGAGTTTCGTTTCGTCACGGCTGACCGCAACCCCCATCGTCAGCCGATCCTCCTCGTCACCGTACAGTTCGATAAATTCCGCCCCCTCGATATCTCCGAGAAGCGCGCGACCTTCGCCGCCTTTGGGGTCACCCCGAAGGATCATATGGATATCGAAAAGATCGGAAAAGAAGTAGGCGACCCGATTGTACGGTTCGACCTCTCCCGCCAGATTGCGCCCGACCGCCTCTCCCTGCCATTTGGCGTTCAGGTGATGCTCGGCATGCCAGCGTTTTCCGAGAATGATGTCCTTGAAATAGGCGATATCCCCGGCGACATAGACGTTCGGCGCGGACGTCCGCAGGAACTCGTCGGCGAGCACCCCTTCCGTTTCATCGGTCTCCAGTCCGGCGGAGATCGCCAGGTCCAGATTCAATTTCGCACCGACGCCGGTCACGACGACGTCGGTCGGCACCGGTTGTCCGCTTTTCAGGCAGACCGAATGGGCCATTCCGGTCTCCGGATCGCAATCGATACAGGCGACCTCGTTCCCGAGCAGAAACCGGACGCCCTTCCGCGTGAAATACCTCTTGATGAAGTTTCCGAAGGTTTCGCTGGCGAATTTCCGGAACGGGTACGGTTCCGGGTCGACGACGGTGACCTGTAACCCCCGCTGCGCCGCCGCCGCCGCCACCTCCATGCCGATGTAACCGGCACCGACGACCAGCACACGCTGCGCGGGTTCGAACGCCTGACGCAGGGCGAGGGAGTCGTCCAGCGTTCGAAGGGTGAAAACGTTCGGCGCATGGGCCCCCGGCACCTCGAGTCTTCGAGCGGAGGACCCGGTCGCCAGCAGGAGTTTTCCGTAATGCAAACGTTCGTCCCGGTCGGTGGTTACGGTCTGGGCGGAGGTGTCGATCGCCGTGACACGGACGCCGGTTCGCAGATCGATCCCGCGCTGCCGGTAGAACGTCTCCTCTTTGCTGTATGCTTCGCCCTCCCCGATCTCCCGGCGTTTCAGGTAATCCTTCGATAGCGGCGGATGATCGTAGGGCGGTCGCGGTTCATCCTTGAGAATGAGAATGCTGCCGCCGTCCCGTTCGCGGATGCTTTGCGCCGCCGCGACGGACGCGATGCCGCCGCCGATGAGGAGGTAATCGAAGTGCTTCATGCGCCGCCTTCCGAATCAGGAGAGGGAATCGGGGCGTTTCCCGATTCGCATCCTCCGGAGAATACGCACAAGACGTCGTCGCGCGTCTACGTGTTCCGGTCATTCCGCGAAGGCCAGGATATTGGGCATGGAAGGATAGGCGTCATCCGAGAGACGTTCGCGCCGCACTTCCCGTCCGTTTTTCCGGGCCACCCGGTAGGTAACGACGCGAAAGCCGCCGATCCCGGCGTACCGGGCGACGGCCGGTTTCCCGGCTTTGCGCGGAACGGTACGGCGTACGGTTTCGGGGGGCGACGCCGACAGGACACGGGTGACCAGTTGATATTCCGTGCGCGTATCGGTCCGCCCCCACATTTCGACCCGGAGAATATCGCCGTCGACCGACGAACGGAGGCGAACGGGGAACGGGTACGGGTTTCGGAAGCGAAGATCGATATTCGGGTATGCGACCGCCGCGTCGCGTCCGGGCGGGACATAGTGCGGGGCGAAGACATGGTGATGCCGTTCGGTGATCGCCATTCCGGCGAGTAAGGCGGCATTATACAGGGCGGTCGAGGTCTGACAGACCCCACCGCCGAACGCCGGAACGAGCGAACCGTCGTAGGACACCGGCGCGCGAACATAGCCCCGATCGAGAGACCAGGTCTGCACCGTGCCGTTGAAGGAGAAGAGTCCCCCGGCGGGAATTCGGGCTCCGTTGAGGGAGCGTGCCGCCAGCCTTGCGTTGTGTCGCTGCGCGGGCGTCCGCCCGGAAAGCGAGGTGGCGAAACCGGCCATCCGGCTTTCGGGAGGCGACAACGCGGCGAGGGCGGCGACGACCAGAAGCACGAGGCCGAACGGCATCAGACCCAATGCCAACAGTCCGGGGAACCGGCCAACGTTCCGGTTCAAGGACGAACCTCCAGACGACGGCCCGACGACGAACCGTGCGCCGTGGCATCGTACATCGCCTGCGCTTCGGTCGGAAGCACATGGTAGATTCCCGGCGTCTGTGCCCGCAGGTTATATTCCAGCACCTGGGTTCCCCTGGGCAGGCGCTTGATGAAGAAGGCGATTCGATCGTCCCGGACATCGACCTGATCGTAGGAGAAGAACGACCCGCTTTCCCGGTAGTTTACGTCCTCGTCCGCCGTCCCCCGCTCCGTCACTTCCGCGCCCGCCGGAAAGCGATCCTCCAGCATCAGGTAACGAATCTCCCGGTCGGCGGTGACGGTCAGGCGTACCCGGAGCCGGTCGCCCTGCCGAAACCTGCCGTCCGCCACCGGTTCGGTCACCAATCGCCAGAGGTCGCCGTTTGTTTTCCGTGGTTGAACGCGCAACGTCTCCCGCCGCACAGTGATTCCATGGTCGGTGACCGCCGGAAGGTCGGCAGCGTCGGGAACGCGCAGCGTCTGTCGCAGAGCGCCGGAGTAAAACAGGGTCGGCCCGCCGGTCGACCGGACGAACCGGACCGTATTTCGGCCCGGCCGCAGGACGTCGGCCGGAACGTCCACCACGGTTTCCGGGTCGCGCTCGTCGGTCGTCCTCGCGTCGAGGGTCGCCTGCAGGCGACCGTTGACCAATACCTGCACGGGAGCGAAAGCGACGGTTCGCTCTTCAGGGCGCACACGCAGGTAATCGCAGAGGGCGGACAACACCCACGACGTGTCGCGAGTGTTCCCGAAATAGCTGTCGGTCCGGCTCAGCATCAGCCAGCGGAGAATTCCCGGCAGGCGCGTGTCGTTCGGATTTTCTGCCAGAAGGACGCGAAATGCCAGGGCGGTCGCCATCCGGTCGCTCGTATCCGTGTCTTCGTCGCCTTCCCGCGCCCCCTTCCAGTGAATCAGGCGCCCCTGAACCACCTCACGTCGTTCCAGTTCGGTCAGGAATGGTCGCACGTCGGCGTTCAGCCGTCGGCCCAGCAGAACAAGATAGGCCAGCGAAACGCTGTCCAGTCGGGCGGGGTCAAGGCGTTTCCCGCCCCGGAACGGGGTATGCAGAATACCGTTTCCGGAATCGTCGTATCCTGCCTCCGCCAGAGCGTAGAGAAGGAACGGACGTGCTTTCACCGGCGCGGTTCCCGCCAATTTGACCGCGGCTTCGATCCCCCGGCTCAGCAGGGAGGGTTCAACCTCGTAGCCTTGCGCCCGCGCGGTCGCCAATCCGAGAATGACATACGCGGTCATAAACGGATCGTCGGCATCCCGCTCCCACCAGCCCCAGCCGCCCGTGTCCGTGTGTTGCAGACGGGCGAGGCGGGCGACGCCGTCCCGGACCATGCGAGGCACGTCCGCCTTTCTTCTCGGGTCCGTCAGCAGTCCGAGCCGTTCGATCAGGAGGTCCGGATAGAAGCGGCTCATCGTCTGTTCCGTGCAGCCGTAGGGGAAGCCGATCAGGTAGTCGAGGCTGCCGACCAGAGCGGCGGACAGGGACGGGGTGACCCGCACCGTCAATCGGGTCTGCGAGGGGATCGCCGCCGGGTCGAGCGTGACGGTCTGGTCGACCGGTCCGTCGCTGCCCGTTCCGGCAAAGGTCGTCAGGACCGTCTTTCCGTAGGGCCGGATCGGCAGAACCTGCTCGATACCGTCGGTGAATCCGGACCGACCGTTCCCGTCCACGGTCCGGACCGTCACGCGCACCGGTGTCGGTCCGGCGTCCGGTGGAACCGTGACCGCCCACTCGACGGTCCCGACGCCTCCGGCGGGTATGGTGATTTTCCGGCGGTCGTCCCCGGCGGCCACGAGTCCGGAGGCGACCAGCCGCACCTGGGCCTCCTGCTTTTCTCCCGTTTCGTTATGCACCAGAGCCATCAGGCGCGACCGGTCGCCCCCGGTCAGGAAGCGGGGCGTCTCCAGTCGTACGAAAAACGGACGGGAGGAGAGCACCTTGCTGAGTCCGTAACCGACGGCGGTATCGGCGGTGACCGCGTTCGCAGTCGCCCGCCAGGTCGTCAGGTTCTCCGGCAGGTTCACGGTCACCCGCGCTCGACCCTGCGCGTCGGTGCGTACTTCCGGAGCCCAGAAGGCGGTATCGCGGAACCGTTTCCGTGCTCTGATTTCCGGTTCCGCCTTGCTGACATCGCCCAGATACTCGACGGCGAACGAAAACGCCGTGCTGACCCGGTTGGTTCGCGGCGGATAGAAGGTTCGACGCAACGCTTTGGGATCGTCGGGGCGCAGGGCGAAAACGGACTCATCCACGACCGACAGCGCGACATTCGCGGCGACCGGTCGCCCCCGGTCGGCGTCGAGCGTGCGGATTTCGTACGTCACATTATCGCCCGGCTGATAGCGGTCGCCGCCGACCGGTCGGACGGTCACCGCCACTTCCTTCGCTTTCAGGGCGACCCGGAGCGGCGTTTCGCTCGAAGCGAACTTCTTGTCGCGCACATAACAGGCAACCAGCGTCACATTCGGCCCCCATTCGGGGTCTATCGGCAGTTCGATCACGGTACTTCGACGGGTAATCGGCAGGGCGAACGAACGGTAGACCCGGTCGCCTTCGACGCTGAGCCAGACCGTTTGCCCGGTCCGCGACGTATTCACCAGCACCCGTGCCGTGTCACCCGGTTCGTAACGCCGCCGATCGGTCAGCAGGGCAAGGTCGCCGTAATCCGTATCGAGTTCGGTATCCCGGTCACCGACGGCCCAGAGGCCGCCCCGTGTCGAAACGGTACGACCGCCCGCGTCGCGAACCGACGCCGTCAGGACGATCTCCCCGGACTTCGTGGGCGTGACGGTCAGAAGCGCGCGGCCATCGGCCCCGGTCGTCGCCGTCTGCGCGGCTCCCAGGGGGGTCGGTCGAGTCCGCTCCCCCTCCGAATCCCGGACCTCATAGGCCGTTCGCAGTTCGACCGTTTGACCGGCAACCGGTTTCCCGTCCGCATCCCGCACGGTGACGAAGACCTGCGACGGTTTTCCGGGCATGGCGACGTACCCTTCGGGCACCACGGACAGGGTCAAATCGCCCGCCGCGACCCGTACCTGCCCCTGCCCCTCCACCGACCGTTGCGATGAATCCTCCACCCACGCGGTCAGAGTGTACGTTTCCACCTGAGGAAGGAACTCGTCGTCCGGTCGCTCCGGCGACGATGGTTCGTTCGCTCGTTTCGACGAATCGACCGTAATGACCGCCTGCCCGTTTTCGTCCAGACGCACCTCGCCGTCCGCCACCGTATCCCCATGGAAATCGCCGGGAAACGACCCGAAGAGACCGGGACGAAATTCGCCCGCCTCCTCCTCGTCCGAGCCACCGTAATCGACGCTCCAGTCGGGATTTCGGGTGACATAGTAGCGGACCTTCGCTCCGGCGACAGGCGCACCGAAGTAGTACGACGCCGCCATTGTCATCGTCACCGGTTCGCCCCGGAGATAACGGGCTTTCCCGGCGGTGACCTTTACGACGAACTCCGGTTTCCGGTAGGAGGCGACGGACACGTCGGCGGTATGCCTCTCCTCTCCGATGCGGGCGACCAGGGTGTAGGAACCGGTCGCGACTTCGGGGCTGGTCTCGATCGTCCCATCATAGACCCCGGCATCGTTCGTCGTCTTGCTCTCTTTGACCAACAGTCCCCCGTTCGCATCCCGCACCTCGATACTGACAGGAAGCGAGGCCGGAACGAGGTACGTGTTCGCGCCGTTTCGCCGTCGGACGATTCCCTTGTACGAAATCCGGTCGCCGGGCCGGTAGATCGTGCGGTCGGTCACAGTATGGACGGCGTAGATGGGTTCCGTTTGCTCGCCCCACCACCCCCCACCGTAACGCACGACGGCTTCGTCGTCCCCGTACGACGCGACGGTCAGGTTCGGGGCGACGTTTCCCCCGGCATCGGCGCCCCCTGCCGGGCGCGGAGGGGCCGTCGGTCGCGTCAGGGTCCCCAGGCCGTTTCGGTCCGTCCGTGTCGAGGCGACGGAGCGTCCTCCGGTGAAATAGCGAAGGACGGCCCCTCCGATCGGCGTTCCTTTCCGGATGTGGGCGGCGAACGCATGGATCGAACCGGGGGCGTTTTTCACGACCAGAGCGAGATCGGAAACGAGAACATAGGAGGCGGAGGAGTGCTTGCCGTGAGCGAACTCGACCAGGTAGAGTCCCGGTTTGCCGACGGCCGCCGCGATCGGAACGCGGTTGACGAAAAAGCCTTCCCGGTCGATCCCGGTCACCGGCCGGGTGACGTCGGCAACGAGTCGGGGTGCATCCGGACTACCCTTCGCCAGCAGCGCTTTTGGCAATCGCGGCGTCGGCCCCTGGTAGGTGTAGCGCAGGTCATCGAGAGCGCTCGCCGAGTCGCCGCGCTTCAGAACGTCCGACAGGCGCGTCCTGAAGACCCGGAGGCGGAGCGATGGGCGCGACCGCCCGGATGACCCGGAGAAATAGCCACGTACCGGCAGGAACGGTTTCTCCGTGGTCGCGAACGTCGCCTGATGGTCGCCCACGCTCAGATCCGGTTCGCTCCGCTTCAGGTCGATCGTTCCGCGGGCCGTTCTCGCCTCTTCAACGTCGATCCGGATATCTCGCTCGCTTTGATGCCAGCGGGCGGATGCCGAAAGCGCGTATCTACCGGCGGGAACGGCGCGAAGGCGAAACACGCCCTGCTCGTCCGTGACCGTGTGTCGGCGTTCGCGCGGATCATTGTCGCGGTTATCCCGGTTGCCTTCCTCATCGATCGGCGTCAGGTAGACATCGCACCGGGAAAGCGGACGGTTGCCGGCGTCGGTGAGGCGCACCGTCCCCTCGACCTGCCCGCGCGGCGTCTCCGCGAGGATCAGGAACGCCCATCCGATTCCGACCAGCGTCACGACCAGGGCGGAGGCGAGCGATTGGAACAAACGGCCTTTCATCGTGTCTCCCTCCGCCCGAGAAGGACCATGAAGCGATCGGAGAAAACCGTCAGCGGCACCAGGACCGCCATGAGGCCGATCAGTACCCGGACCTTATCGACCCGTGACCAGGCCTGCTCCGGCAGCACGGTTCCCGTCCACTGGGTCAGCACCAGGGTTACCGCCAGCGCGATTAACGCCGGGAACAGCGACGGGTGGCGTGCCGTTCGAAGTCCGACACCCAGCCCGAGACCGATCAGCACCGCCACCACGCTTTTCGGACCGAACAGTACCAGGGGCAGAGCAGGCACGGCCAGCGCCAGCAGAGCGGTGACCGTCAGAGCTGCGATCCCCCGCACCGTCCCGCCCGTTTTTCCGCCGGACCAACCGGACGGAACGGAAGACAGAAGATCGGGGATCGCCGCTCCCAGAATCAGGCCGAAAAGGGCGTACTGGTCGGTCAGGGAAACGCCGTGCAGTTCGCCGGACCAGCGGGTGACGAACAGCCGCCAGAGCAGCAGCGTCGTACCGAACAGCAGAAGGTTCAGGAGAGATAAGGACAGGTCGTTTTCGACGGGTTCCCCCTCGCCGCTCTCCTCGCGGGCAAAGGGCAGAAGCGGGGGCAGGGCCAGCCAGAGAGCGACCGTGAACACCGCCGCGCCCGTCCCCTGCAGCGTCTGAACCGCCGCGAGAAATCCGGTGGTCAGCAGAACGGCCGGCAGAAACATACGGATCGTTCCCGGATCCTCCGTCGGAGCGCGTCGCGCCGCCTCGCGCAGGGCGGCGAGAACGACCGGGAGAAGCAAAAGGCCACCGACACCGATCCAGGCCGTTCGCGGATCGTCCACCAGTTTGAGATCGGCCTGGAACAGGGCGATTCCCGCCCCCGCCGCCAGAACCGCTATCGGCAGCAGTCGACGGATACCGGTCCGCAGAAAGGGTTCGAACCGCGCCGTCCCTGCGTTGACCAGCGTTCCCAGCGCGGCGAAGGCAAGGAGAAGCGCGGTCCAGGAGAGTTTGGGGAACTGCGAGGTAATGGGGTCCCGGTACAGGCACAGCGCCGCGCCCGCGCAGAGGGTGACGGCCATACCCACCGCCGCCACCGTCCCACGTCCGGGGGCGGCGGCGCGCCGGGTTGCGGGCAGGGCGAGCAGAAAGGCAAACGCCGGGCACAGCCAGCCGATCGCGACGCCGAGAAGCGCATCGAGGCGGGACGCCGGCAAAAAGAGGAGGACGGCGGCTACGACGGCGATGGCGAGTCCGTTCGCGGCGGTCCGGGGGATCGCTTCCGGTTCGCGAGGCGATTTCGATGTCCGAACCAAAAAATCGGCCAGCAGAGCCGACACGCCTCCCGCGAGAAAACCGATCCCGAACTGCTGTCCGGAGGAGAAGACGCCGCCTACCGGCAAGGTCAGCGCAAAACCGAGAAACGGGGCCGCGAACCCGATCCGCCGGACCACCGGATGGGCTTCCCCCTCTTCGGTCGACCGAACGACGGATTCGCCTTCCGGTCGACCCGGAACGGGTGGCAAAGGCAGGAAACGAAGCAGCACGGCGACCACGCCGAGGACGAGCGAAACCCACAACAGTACCTGGGACACGTTACAGGCCCTCCGGAGACGATGGGGAACGGGAATACCGAATTAGACGATTCCGCGCAGGAATCGGTTCGGTTGTTTTCCTCCGTGAACCTCCGGTCGGAACACGATCCGGCCGATCCTTCGTAATGAATCTGTCAAATAGGACTTTCCGTAAGGAGCCTTGTACAAGATGAGATCGAATTTGTTTCTCAAGAAGCACTCTGCAAAACTGACCGTGGCCGGAGCGATCGGGATCGCTGCCCTGTTAGCGCCCGGCTACATACGTCCCTCCGAAGCGCAGACCGGACAGTCGGCCCGGGTCGCGGCGGCCGCTCCCGCCCGACCGGCGGCGGTCGCGACGACGGAAGCGATCCGTGAGGCGGCCAACATGCAGGCGGCCTTCAATCAGGTCGCCCGCTCGGTCGAACCGGCGGTGGTCACGATCACGACCATGGAAAGCATTCCGACGCCTCGACGCGGCATGACGCCGTTCGGCGGACCTGGCGGACCCGGCGGACCCGATATGGACGAACTTTTCCGCCGGTTCTTCGGCGATAACGTTCCGGAGGAGGTTGTCCCGAACGCCGAGCCGTCCGCGCCGCCGTCCGGCCGCCAGGGCGGTCGAATGGTTCGTTCGGGCCTCGGGTCCGGCTTCATCATCCGACAGGACGGGGTCATCATCACCAATGCCCATGTCGTTCGGGGCGCCGACACCGTCACCGTCAAACTGGCGGACGGTCAGGTGTTTAAGAATGCGAAGGTCGTCGGTGAGGACGCCGTCACCGATGTTGCCGTGGTGAAGATTCCGGCAAACGGTCTTCCGACCGTTACCCTCGGAGATTCGGATCGGGTGAATGTCGGCGATTGGGCGATCGCTCTCGGCAATCCGTTCGGACTGGATCACACCATGACGGTCGGGGTCATCTCCGCCAAGGGTCGCGAGGTGCCGCTATCCGAGAACGGTCCGGGGCAGTACCTGCAGACGGACGCCTCCATCAATCCGGGCAACTCCGGCGGCCCGCTTCTCGATATCTACGGTCGGGTCATCGGGGTCAACAACGCGATCTACAGCCGAACGGGCGGTAACGTCGGTATCGGGTTCGCGATTCCCATTTCCACGGCCCGCGAGATCGCGGACACCCTTCTGAAGGAAGGTCGGGTACGTCGTTCGCGCCTTGGAATTGCGATCGCCAACGTGAGCGAGCAGGCCCGCGCCTTCGGGCTGGCACCGACGACGACCGGCGCTCTGGTGGAATCGGTCGAGCCGAATAGCCCGGCATCGCGCGCCGGGTTGGAACCGGGCGACGTAATTACCGGCATCAACGGACGGGCGATCGCGACCTCGTCCGAGTTACAGCGCCTGGTGGCGGCGACCCGCGCGGGTACCACCATCAAACTGGATATTCTGCGCGGGGGGGCGAAGCGAACCCTTGAAGCGACGGTCGAGGAGCGCAAGGAACCCGGCACCCCCTCGTTGCCGTTGAACGGTGACGGCGAAAAGTCCTCCGGGACCTCGCTTGGAATCCGGATCGCGCCGCTGACCCCGGACCTGGCCGGACAGCTGCGCGTTCCGGCGGGTACGCGCGGGGTGGTCGTGGCCGAGGTTCAGCCCAACTCCGCCGCACAGGCGGCCGGAATCCGACGGGGCGATGTCATCCAGCGGGTCGGCCAGTCGCCGATCGATTCGCCGGATGAGTTGAAGGCGGCGGTGGAACGTATTCTCAAAGACCAGCCTGCCGATAACCGCAGCGTCGCCCTTTATGTCCTGCGACAGGGCGAGGGACGCTTCGTCGTCGTCAGCCCGTAACGGCTTTCGGGCAGGAATCCGCAGGGGCGGAGGGGAAGGACAAAGCGTTATGCCGATCCCGAACCTCCGCTCGCTTTTTGGTTTCCCGTCGTCGACCGCTCTGCTCCTCGCCTCCCTGCTACTTTGCGCCGTATCCGCGTCGGCAGGCACTCTCTACGTCGCTCCCGACGGGGATGACTCCCGGAATGCGTTTACGGCGGGCGATCCCGCCACACCGCTTCGCACCATCCGCCGCGCCCTCGACCTTGCCCGTTCGGGCGAGGAGTACGGAACCGGCGACACCATCGTCCTTCGCGGCGGCCTCTACCCCGGTCCGTTCGGCCTCAATAAATCCGGTATCACGCTTCGCGGCTATCCCGGCGAACGACCGATCCTGCAAGTCACCGATCCGAATGCCTGGGAAGTGATCGGCATTCCCGCCATGGATCGTTGGGACGATGAACGGAAGACCGGTGTATTTTCACCGGTCCATCATGTACAGGTAATCGGCCTGATCGTCGACGGATCGCTCGCCTCCGCCGAATGCAACGGCATCGTTCTTCATCCGACCGCACACCATGTTCGAATTCTCGACTGCACCGTTCGAAACATGGGAGGCGCGGGCATCGCCGCCGTCGGAACGGTCTCGGACGCGACGCAAGAGGTGACGGAAGGGAGCGACTATGTGACCATCAACGGCAACGCGGTATATCGGTGTGCCTGGGGTTCGAAATACGATCAGAGCGGAATCACCCTCCTGGGTCTTCGCAACCGACAGGAGAGCGACCGGGGCTACCATAACGTCGTCGTCGGCAACCGGATTTACGAGAACCGTTCCCGGTACACGCCACCGTCGCGGACCGGCAACGGGTTCCATACGGACGGCAACGGAATCATCATCGATACGAGCTACGAATCACCGCGTACCCTGATCGGCAATAATCTGGTCTATCGAAACGGCGGTCGCGGAATCCATGTTTTCAAGAGCAATAACGTCGATGTCGTCAACAATACCTGCGTACGAAATCTGCAGGACGGTGACCTGCGCGTCCCGTTTCCGAACGGTTCCGGGCCGAGCGCGGAACTGAGTGTCGGTCAATCGGCGCGCGTCCGTTTTCTCAACAATATTGCGGTGAGCGGCGGTCAGCCCGGTGCGCTTTGCGCTCGTTCCTTCGATAACGGGAAAGCGGTCGCCCCGGCTCCGGATTCCGTTCGTTTCGAGGCGAACCTGTTTTTCGGCGGGGAGGCGGACCTTGGAACCGGTGCGGACAAGGCAGCCAGCTGGCAAAATCGATTCGGAAACCCGCAGTTTCTCTCTCCGGACGCCGATTCACCGGATTTCCGCTGTCGTCCTTCGGGACCGGGCGTCGACGTCGGCAGTCGCCGGGTTCTCCTGAAGACCGACTTCGGGAGCAAAAATCGCACGCAGGGCCGGGGTCCGGACATCGGCGCTTGGGAAACTCGCCGTCCCTGAAACTCCGTTCCCTGCCGAACGGGAGCCTGCCCGAGAGGGTCCGCAATTCGACGGATTGTGCCGAAATTCTCCTGATCCGACGCGAAACGGGCGCGATTTCGTGATTTCCGCCGGTATAGTGTCTATAACCTTCCCACGAAGGCCATCTCAAAACCGAATACGGGTTCCCACGCCCACCCCCCGCTCACCCGAACCGCCTTTCCCTTCCTCACGCGGCAGCGGGGTGGCGGACGCGAGCGCCCGGGACGCGTTCCCGGTCGACACCTGACCGAAAACGCGCCCGAAAGGAGGTACCGCCGATGTCGGTGACCCTATCACCGAGCGGCTCGTCGGTTTCCGCGACGACCGCTCCGCGCGCTTGTGGTTCGGATGTTCGTAATATCGCCCTGGCCGGGCACTCCGGTGCGGGCAAGACCTCTCTGATCGAAGCCATCCTCTACGTCTCCGGCTGTGTCGAACGTCAGGGAAAAGTCGACGAAGCCGCTTCGCTCCTCGACTTCGACCCGGAATCCGCCAAACGCAAAATCAGCGTTCAACTTTCTCTCGCCCATTGCGCCTGGGACGACCGCCGGTTCACATGGATCGATACTCCCGGCTCTCCCGATTTCCTCGGCGACTACGTCGCCGCCCTCCGGGCCGTTGACGATGTTCTCCTGGTCACTCCCGCGGTCGCCAACGGCGAACTCGATCACGGGTTGGAACAGGCCTTCGACCTCGGACATGCCGTAAACAAAGCCGAGGCGATCTTTATCAATAAGATGGACCGTGACAATGCCGACTTCTACGGCACCCTGACCGCCCTGCGCCAACGATTCGGCGAACATATCGTCCCGGCGGTTCTGCCGATCGGGTCCGGCCCCACGTTCGAGGGAGTGGTCGATCTGATCACGCGGACCGCATGGATCGGTTCGGGCCGGGATTGCCGACCCGCCCCCATCCCGGAGGACATGCGGGATGCCGTGGAGGAATGGCGCGCCGTTCTGATCGAACGCGCCGCCGAAGGCGATGACGAACTGATCGAGGAGTTTCTGGACGGGCAGGAGCTGACCGAGGAGGAGATCGAACGCGGAATCCATGAGGATCTTCTCGGCGGACGGATCGTGCCGGTTTTCTGCGGTTCCGCCCTCCGGGGCATCGGAATCCGACCGCTACTGTCGCACCTTGCCCTCGAGTTCGAGTCTCCCGACGAAATCCCGGATGCCGAGGGGACGAACCCGCAGACCGGGAAACGGCAAACGCGTCCCTGCCGGGAGGACGCCCCCTTCTCCGCTTTCGTCTTCAAAACCTTCGCCGATCCCTACGTCGGCAAGATCACATGCTTCCGTGTTCTTTCGGGAACGCTGACCCCGGATACCGTCGTTCGGAACGCCGGAAAAGGTACCGAGGAACGTATCGGTCCGCTCTTCCGCCTGCGTGGGAAACAACAGCAACCGCTGACGATCGTTCGTGCCGGGGAGATCGCCGCCGTCGCCAAACTTACCTCCACCGCGACCGGCGACACGCTGTGTGACCGCAGCCAGCCGATCCTTTATCCCCCGATCGCCTTCCCGGAACCCAGGCTGACGTTCGCCGCCTACGCCCGAACCAAAAGCGACGAGGATAAAATGGGCAACGCCCTGGCCCGCGTTTCGGAGGAGGACCCCTGTTTCCGTTCGCGCCGGGACGAAGAGACCGGTGAGACGCTCCTTGAAGCCCTGGGCGAAACCCATTTGGAAGTCGCCCTGGCGCGTCTGGCGCGGTTCGGGGCGAACCTGGAGACCCGTCCGCCGAAGATTCCGTATCGCGAAGCGCTGACCCGTTCGGCGCGGGCGCAGGGCCGCCACAAGAAACAGACCGGCGGACACGGGCAGTTCGGCGACTGCTGGCTGACCGTGGAACCCCTGCCCTTCGGCAGTGGCTTCGAGTTCGTGGATCGGATCGTCGGTGGGGCGATCCCGCGACAGTACCTACCGGCCATCGAGAAAGGCGTTCGTGAGGCGATGGCGCGGGGCGTCGTCGCCGGTTACCCGATGCGGGATGTGCGCGTCACGGTGGACGACGGCTCCTTCCACACCGTCGATTCGTCGGAAGCGGCATTCCATACGGCGGGCGTGCTGGCGTTCGCAAACGCCGCTCGTCAGGCCGGGGTCCGTCTGCTGGAGCCGATCGCCGAACTCTCGGTGACGATCCCGGATGCAAACCTGGGCGACATCGTGAGCGATATCAGTACCCGACGCGGTCATGTTATCGGGATCGAACCGGCGGATCAGACCGGTTATCAGATCGTTCGAGCGCACGTCCCCGCGGCCTCGCTGCAACGGTATGTCAGCGATCTCCGTTCGCTGGCGCGCGGACGCGGTTCGTTCTTCCTGACGATCTCGCACTACGCGGAACTGCCCGCCCACCTGTCGGAACCGCTGATCGCCGATTACGAACACCGTCGCGCCGAGGGCAACCTCTGACGGCGTCCGTTCCCCACGAACGGTCTCGAAGGCATCCGCCTTCGGGACCGTTTCTCCGGCTGCGTCCTCTCAGCCGACGGCCGCCACGGTGAGGAGACGCGCTTTGTCCTCGTCGGAGAGCATGCCCACGGTTTTGAACTGCTCGTTGTAGAGGTCGCGGTAGATGCCGGGACGGTTGACCAGTTCGGCATGGGTTCCGAAATCCACGATCCGGCCCTCGTTCATGACCAGGATTCGGTCGGCGTTCATGATCGTCGACAGTCGGTGCGCGATGACGAAGTTGGTGCGTCCTTTCATCAGTTCCGCCAGTGCCGCCTGAATGTTCGCCTCGGTATGGCTGTCCAGCGCCGAGGTCGCGTCATCCAGGATCAGGATGCGCGGGTCCGCGAGGATCGCGCGGGCGATGCTCATTCGCTGTTTCTGCCCGCCGGAAAGTTTGATGCCGTCCTCGCCGATCTTTGTCTCGTAACCGTCCGGGAGCGACAGGATGAAGTCGTGCATTTCGGCCGCCTTCGCGGCGGCGATGACCTGCTCGTCCGTGGCATCTCGTCTTCCGTAGCGAATATTTTCCCTGAGGGTTACCGAAAAGAGGATCGTCTCCTGGGTCACCATCCCGATATGTCGACGCATGGTTTCCAGGCGCACTTTGCGGACGTCGTGCCCGTCCACCAGAACCGCCCCGTCGCCGGTGACATCGTAGAACCGGGCCAGAAGGTTCACGAGCGTGGATTTCCCGGCGCCGCTCGGACCGACGATGGCGATGATCTCCCCCGGATGGATTCGGAAGGTGATATTATGGACGACCGGCTGCTCCGGATCGTAGCCGAAGGTGACGTTTCGAAATTCGACATCCCCACGGACGGTCGGCAGGTGAACGGCATCGGTCGCATCGATGATCTCCGGACGGGTATCGAGCGTCTCGAAGACGCGATCGATCGATGCGTTCGCCCACTGCAGCTGAACGTTGAAGTCGACCACACGAACGGCAGGTTCGTAAAGATAACCGATATAGGAGTAGAATGCCAGCAGTTCGCCCGGTTTCAACTGGCGACCCAGCACCATCGCGCCGCCGTACCAGAGCAGGCCACCCGTTCCGAGCATCCGGATCAACTGAGAGGTCGCGCCGAGAAAGCGGTTGAGACGGGTCTGCTGCATGCTGAGTTTGAAGTTGTTGGCGACCGTCTCCATGAAATGTTCGGTCTCGTATCCCTCGCGGGCGAACGCCTTGACCACGGCGATCGCGCCCACCTTTTCGGTCAAGGTGGAGATCATCTTCTCCCAGCGTTCCCGCAGTTCGACGCTGACCTTACGGATACGCGACAGGAGCAGTTTATAGTTCAGAACGTAGAGGGGGAGGATTCCCACGGCGAGCAGAGCCAGACGCCATTCCAGGAGGAAGAGCCAGCCGATAACGATGAAAAGCGTAGCGATGTCGGTGATCAGATAAACGAACCCCTGTGTCAGCGCATATTGAATGACATCGATGTCGCCGGTCAACCGCGCCATGATCTTCCCCGGCTGACGCCCATCATAATAGGCGAGGGACAAACGTTGCAGGTGTCGGTACGATTGGAAGCGCAGATCGAACACGACCCGCTGGCCGAGCCATCCGATGATGTAGTTCAGCGTGTAGGAGACGATGCCGCGCAGTCCGGTCAGTCCGATCACTCCGAAGAAAATCATCCAAAGCATGCCGACATCCCGGCCCGGAATGGCGACATCCAGCACCTGTTTCTGGAACAGCGGCATGGGAATGGCCGACAGGGTGACCACGAACATCAGCACGATGGCCAGCGATACCCGTACGCGGTACGGTCGCAGGTAGCGCAACAGGCGTTTGTAGTTCTCCATGGTTCAGTTCTCGCGGACGGTTTCGGGGACGGTGTCGGGGACGGTGTCGAGGGCGTGCGACCTCGATCCGCGGGGTTCGACCGCTTCGGTTATCGGTTTTCCGTCTCCGGTGGGATCAAAAACGCGCCGGGGGCGTGGGGGGCGCATTCGGTTCAAATTGGGTTCGGCAACGCTCATGGCGCAGCACCTTTCGTTGTCGTGTGGGACGCAACCTCAGGGGTGCAGGCATCCGCGTACGGTGACTATTCTTCAGTATAGCATGGCGGATCGTCGATCCGGACCGTTTTCAGGGGTCACTGCGGAAAAAGTCACGCCGAAACGGTTCCGACGATGTCGCGAACGGAGGCAAAACCGTTTTCGGAAAGATACTGACCGATCCCGTCGGCGATCTCGATGGCGGCCAACGGGTTGACAAAGTTCGCCGTGCCAACGGCGACCGCGCTCGCGCCGGCCAGCAGAAACTCGATCGCATCGGTAGCGTTCATGATGCCGCCCATCCCGATGATCGGGATTCTCACGGTTTGCGCGGCGCGGTAAACATGCAACAGGGCGATCGGCTTGATGGCGGGGCCGGACAGTCCCCCGGTGATATTTGCCAGCCGGAACGTGCGTTTCTTCGCGTCGATACTGGTTCCGACCACGGTGTTGATCAGCGAGAGGGCGTCCGCCCCCGCCTCCTCCGCCGCGCGCGCGATCGGCCGGATATCGGTGACGTTCGGCGACAGTTTGGCGATCAGCGGCAGCGGGGTGGCCCGGCGACAGCGTGCCACCACTTCGGCGGTCAGCCTCGGGTCCGTCGCATAGTCAAGGCCGTGCGAGACGTTCGGACAGGAGATGTTGAGTTCGATCGCGTCCGCGCCGCCCGCCGCCGTCAGACGCTCGACCACGAAGGCGAAATCCTCCGGGTTCTCGCCGGGGACGTTGACGATGATCGGGCAGTCGTACCGTCGCAGGAAGGGCAGTTTTTCGGCGAGGTAGTGGTCGATTCCGCCGTTCTGGAGTCCGATCGCGTTCAACATCCCGCTCGCCGTTTCGACGATCCGGGCGGGCGGGTTACCGATCCGAGCCTGTGACGTCGTCGCCTTTACGGTCACCGCGCCCAGCGCGTTCAGGTCGACCAGGTCGGCGACCTCCGAACCGAATCCGAAGGTGCCCGAGCCGACCGTGACGGGATTTCGCATCTGCAGGCCGCCGATACGGACCGAGAGATCGGGAACGCTCACCATCTCACCTCATGCGCCGGAAACACCGGACCGTCGGTACAGCCACGGGCGAACCTGCCGTCGGTCGTCGCCACCGCGCAGCCCATGCAGATGCCGATACCGCAGGGCATGAACGTCTCCATGCTGACCTGACATGGCACTCCGGCGGCGATCGACCGTTCCGCCACCGCGCGCATCATCGGGGTCGGCCCACAGGTGTAGACCTGCACCGGTTCTCCGGTCGACAGGATCGGTTCGAGCGCAACCGTCACACGCCCATGAATGCCGCAGGTGCCGTCATCGGTGCAGGAAAGTACCGGGATGCCTTCGTCGTCCAGACCATCGGTGCCGACCAGAAACGCCTTGGTCCGCGCTCCGTTGATGAAGGTAATTTTCGCCTCCGGGTGATCGGCTTTGATTCGTCGGGAGAGGAACACGAGGGGTGGCACGCCATACCCGCCGCCGACCATGACATGATGCGCTCCGGGACGTCCATCGGCTGCGAAAACCCGCCCACCCAGCGGACCGATGATGTCCATTTTCTCGCCCGGTACCATCCGGGACATGGCTCCGGTGGTCGCCCCGTACACCGAGAAGAGAATACTGCACACTCCGGACGCGGGGTCCGCCGTGTAGATGGAGAAAGGCCGACGCAAAAGCTGGGTGTTCGTTCGATCGGTGACGGCGATGAACTGACCGGGTCTGGCCTCGGCCGCCATCTCCGCCGCCTCTAACTCCAGAACGAAATGACCGGGAGCGGAAAGCGGGGTATTCCTGACGACAGGGGCGAGGAGTTTTCGTATCACGTTAGGCGTCCTGAAGCGCGATTATACCCGTCCGCCCTCCCCCTGTCAAATCAGTCTCAAAGATCGAGGGACATCTCGTATTGCCGGTAAGTGATCGGAACCATCAGCCGATCCAGTAGGGCATACAGAGGCGTGTCAGTGGGTTCGTTCAGGACGATCCACTTGATCGGGCGGTTTTCACCGGCGTCGCGGAGGGCGGCCGCGGCTTCGTTGATCGCCCGCCTCAGTACGGCGCGGGCGGCCGCTTCCGAATCGAAATCCAGGCGGTCTATCCGCAGAAAGCCCGTCGCCGTCTGAAACCCGTAAAGGATCTGCGCCGTGCCGTCGTTCGCCGTCGCGCCGAACGCCCGGAGATCGGTCCGCAGGTATAGCAAGGCGATCTGACGCTGCCAGACAGGACTGGTTTCCCACAGGGTTTCATTCAATGCGAAACGCGCGATCGCTTCGAGGATCGGAACGGGGCGGACCTCGGCGGACTCGGTCGTCCGATGAAGATTTTCGGCGATCGGTCCGGCGAAACTGATCACCTCTCGCCGAACGACGAACCCGGCGCGCCGGTAGGTCCGCAGGGCGGGTTCGTTGTCGCACAGGACTTCGAGTTGCAGGACTTTTAACCCGTTCAGCCGGGCGCGGTCGAGCAGTCCGTCGATCAGCGCCGTCGCCAATCGCTTTCCCCGGAACTCCGGGACGATGCCGAACCCGCCACACCACCCCCGCCGGTCACGGATGCCCAGCATGGCCTGTCCGACCACGTTCCCGGAATCATCGCGTAACTGGACCGATTGCGCGATATCCAGGTGGTGCAGACGGCAAAACGTCGCGAACCCCTCCGGCGTGTGTTGGATCGGCATCGGATATCCTTCGAATGTCCGATTGGCCGTGAGGGCAAGTTGTTCGATACTCCGGTCGGCGGTTGTCGTCAGGACGAAACCGTTCGGAGCGGATAGTCGGCCGGAAATCTCAGATACGATCAAAGCGATTTTAACAGAACGGCGACCCCCGACGGATTCCGTTGCGGTTCGGGCAGTCGGCGCAGTTCCCAGAACTGCGCCAGCGTCACCGTCTCCCCTTTCTTCAGGCTTTTCCGTGGGGCGGTCATTTCCAGTTCGATGTAGGGCAGGGTGCCGGCCTTCGCCGCGTTCGCGTCGTCCGGTTGCGAATACAACTGCGCCCGATCTCCGGGTGCCCAGGCGCCTCCCCGGTGGTCGGCGGGAAGCGACTTCGCCTGTCGAATCAGAAACAGCGTATCCGCCTGCAGCGTCGCCAGGATATCGCCATCGAAGCCGATCTTGGTCGCCTGCGTCGGGTTCCGTTCGACCAGCAAGACGCCCTCCGGCAGTTTCGTAACGCTTTTGAACTTCGCCTCGCCGCTGAACGATTTGTATCCGTCCGGCAGAGTCGAAGCAGGAAGGAGACGAGCGATTACCCAGGGCGTCGCCGGAACCTGCGTGACCGTCCAGGGGGCGCAGGGCGCGACCTCCCCGTCGGTTTCACGAACGAACCGACTGACGATATGCACCCCGGTTCCGGTCGGTTCCATGCGTATCTCCCGCAGGATGCGAACCCCCCAGGGCATCAGTCGGTCGGAGGTGGTACGAAGCGTATCTTTGCCGACGACGGTGACCTGAACCGGGAGTGCGTCGGCGACGGGGGGTGGCGGCCAGGCCCTCGGCAGTAATCGCTCCCAGTCGTCCTGCGGCCAGGGCCAGACTTTGTCCCCGCCGACATTTCGCCAATCTCCCGTTTTTCCGTCCCCGACCGTCCCGGCCAGGGGCCGGTTTTCCCAGAGGAGGTTCGGACCGCCTTTGAAACCGTAATGCAGGATGCGCGAAACCGCCGGGACCAGCACCAGTTCGACGGTCCCGTTGGAGAGTTTCCAGCAGTCGCTCCACCCTTTGTACCGGACACGCTCGATTTTCACGTCGGCGTTCGCGGTGCCGATGGTCGCGACCGAATACAGACACCAGAGACCGAAAAACGCAACCCACCTCCGACGCCCTTCCCCCATGAAAAGCCTCCGTTCCCTATTCTTCGTTGAATTCCGGTTTAAGGTCCGACAGTTCGGGTACTTCCCGCCATGAGTGTTCGGCGACGAATCCGAAGGCGTTCTCGGCCATATCGGTTCGGTACAGGCACTGTGTCGGTTCGAACGTTTCCACCTGGGGCGCGAGTGCCGGGAAATGTCGCTTTACAAGATGGCGAATATCATGCGCGGTCAGGGAATCGCGCCGGGCGATGATGGCGACGGCGCTCGTTCCGTCGACCGCGTTCTCAATCGCCAGACGGAAAGCGCGCGCCGCGTCCCGCACGTCCACATACGACCACATATCGTTACGGCGTTCCCGGTCGCTCGTCAGACCGTGTCGCCACCAATGAAAGTACTGGCGGTTTCCGAAATCCACGACCGTGGTCAGGCGCAGACAGACGGTGGTGATTCCCGCCCGCCGGGTGTACGCCGCCGCCGTCTCCTCGTTGAGAAGTTTGGAGAGGCCGTACATATCCTGCGGTAGCGCGGGATGCCGTTCATCCATCGGAAAATACTGCGGATCGAACGGATGTCGGGCGAAGTAGATTCCGAACGTACAGCAGGTCGAGGCAAGGGCGACGCGCCGTATTCCGGTCGCTTCCGCCGCCGCCAGCAGGTACTGCGTGCCGGTGACGTTGGTCGGGAAAATGCCTTCCTCTCCATGGGACGGGGTCGGAATCGCCGCCAGATGGGCGATGGCCTCGCAGCCGTCGGCAGCCCGAAGCAGGGCGAATCGGTCCGTCAGGTCGGCGTACACCGTTTCGATACGGCCGCGCAGGTCCTCGTGCGGAGGGTTTTTATCCAGCCCGCGCACCTGATATCCGTGGGCCAGAAACTCCCTGGCGACCACCGATCCTACACGACCGGCCGTTCCCGTCACTAAAACCCGCATTCGTCTGTCACCTGTCCTTCCGAATGCATCATACAACAATTAGACTCGCTTGCCGACAATCCCCGCGTGCGACCTCACCGGGTCAGAGAATCGACCATCCGCCGACCGTCGAGAACGGCCCGAATCTCCGGCAGGGCGCGTTCGTCAAAGGGCAAAACAGGGTTTTCCGGGCGAATCGGATCGTAAATAAGGAAAGGGACCGGGTCCGCGCCGGGGACCGGCGGGGTCGCGATGACCAGGCAACGAAACGCTTCATCGCCTCGTTCGAACCGGCTCAGGAGCGGCTCGACCAGATCGCGGTCGACCTGCTCGATCCGTTCGGCATGCTCCTCGTTCTCCGGGTTTTCGTCGGGAGCGACGATCCGAACCGGCACGAACAGGGACGGCACGTCGGCTTTCTGCGCCTCCCGGACGGCGGCGACCACGGCGGCATAACCGGGTGCGGGTGGAGCGACCACGCGCAGACCGGCCGCCCGTGCGATTCCCGCCGCCAGCGCACGATCGGTGACGGCCGCCGCCGGCCCGATCCGGTCGAACAACGGGGGCAGGGAAAGGCTCCGACCGGGGCCGTACGGCCAGATCATGTTGAGTGGCGACTGTCCCCGGCCGCGTCGTTGTCGGTTGGTCGGATGCCGGTCGAGAATCTCCAGCGAGTCGAACATCAACCCGGTGAGTTTCTCGGCGGCCTCGCCTTCCGGGAGACATTCCCGGAGGGTCTTCCCGACACAACGCTGCGGGGAGCGCGCGAGCACACTGCCCGGCAGGTCGGCGAAGACCGCGAAACCATGATTTCCCGGCGCGGGATAGAGGGCCATCCGCGATGAACCCAACTTCTCACTTACGGCGTCGAGGAGGGCAACGGACTCTTCGTCCGAAATGCCCTCCGTTCCGTCCGAAAAAAGGGTCGTTCCGTCGGTGGAAACCAGGGGGGCGGCACAGGCGACCTCCCGCTCGCCGAGAGGAATTCTCCGGGCCGCCGCAAGTACGGCGCCGCGTCCGGTGTAGTTCTCCGGATCGTATCCGAGGACTGAGAGATAGATCGCTTCCGCCGGAAGACGTCGTTCCTCCGGTAAGAGGCGTACCGCGCCGACGCGTCCGCGCCGGGCCAGCCGGTCGAGCGTCGATGTGTCGGCGGTTTCCAGCGGTGTCTTCCCCGCTCCGGAAGGACGGGTCAACCCGCCTTCGAGCAGGATCGTCAGATAACGCATCAGGACGATTCTACCCGAACGGAGCCTCGCATCAGGAGCCGTTCCAGGTGCGCCTTGACGTGCGGCCATTCCGGGGCGATGATGCCGTAATACACGGTATCCCGTACATACCCGTCCCAGAGCACCATGTGGTGGCGCAGCACCCCTTCGCGTGTCGCGCCGATGCGTTCGATCGCACGTTGCGACCGCTCGTTGCGGGTGTCCGTTTTGATGGTTACCCGGTGGGCCGAAAGCGTTTCGAAACAGTGAGTGAGGAGCAGATACTTCGATTCGGTATTGATCGCCGTCCGCCGATAATCCCGTCCGTACCAGGTCCGCCCGAGTTCGAGGCGGCGATGGACGGGATGGACGTCGTAGAGGCCGGTCATGCCGACCGCGCGGCCGGTAGCCGTCGCGACCGCGGCGAACATCACTCCCTCCTCCGGACGGGTCTCACGAACGGCGGCCTCAATACACCCGTGCAATCGTTCCGGGTCACTCAGGTTGCCGCTGCCCATATACTGCCAGATATCGGGATCGATGGCCTGCTCCGCAAGGTCCGGGAAGTGCGCCATGGAGACCGGTTCGAGCCGAACGGAGCGGCCAACCAGGACCACCGGTCGGACGAGAAGCGATTCCACCTCAGGCGGTCGCTCCCGCCAGTTCCCGTCCGGTAAGGCGACGATACGCTTCGCGGTACTTTTCGGTCGTCTTCGCGACGATGTCCTCCGGCAGGTCCGGCGCCGGAGCCTGTTTGTTCCAGCCCGGAACCGTCTCCAGAAAATCACGAACGAACTGCTTGTCGAAGGACGGCTGCGGGCCACCGGGGCGATAGGACTCCGCCGCCCAGAACCGGGAGGAGTCCGGAGTCAGCGCTTCGTCGATCAGGAGAAGCGACCCGTTTTCGAGCGTCCCGAACTCGAACTTGGTATCGGCGAGAAGGATTCCCCGATTCTCCGCGTATTCACGCGCGGCCTGATAGAGTTCCACGGCGGCGTCGCGGACCGGTGTCGCGTAGGCTCCGATGTAGGACTCGATTTCGGCGACGGGAATGGGCTGGTCATGTCCGGCGATGGCCTTCGTACTGGGGGTGAAAATCGGCTGAGGAAGCCGTTCGGATTCGAGGAGTCCGGAGGGTACGGCCACGCCCCAGAGTTGCACCACGCCATCCCAGGCCGGTGTCAGTCGGTACTCCTTCCAGGCCGAGCCGGAAAGGTAGCCGCGAACGACGGCTTCGATCGGCAAAGGGCGTGTCCGGCGACAGAGCAGGCAACGTCCGCTCAGCGAACGCCGCCGTCCGTCGGTCATCTCCGCGCCCGCCGCGGAAAGACGGGCGAAAACCAGGTCGTCCTCGGCCGTGATCAGATGGTTCGGCAGAACATCGGCCAGGGTTTCGAACCAGAAAACCGATAACTGCGTGAGGACGCGCCCTTTATCCGGGATTCCCTGCCGCATCACCACATCGAACGCGGAGATGCGGTCGGTCGCCACCAACAGGAGCGCATCCTCACCGACCTCGTAAATATCCCGCACTTTCCCGGAAGCGACCCGCGTCAGTCCGGGAATCTCCGTCGTCAGGACGACGTCGGTCGAATCAGGTAACGAATCTCTCATGAACGGCTCACCTGTCGTGCGATCCGCCCGGCGGAGTTTCGTTCCCTCCGGCGTTTAACGGAACAGCACCTTTCCTTCGATTTCGGCGGCGGATATCGCGCCGACCTCCGGATCACGGGAATCGGTGGAATGGAAAATGTTATCTCCCAGAACCAGCACGGAACCCTTCGGGAACGGGCGCAGGCGCAACACATAATGCGGGAACAGACGTTTCGGGTCGATCGTCCCTTCGGATGTCTTCACCGACGGGGCCCAGAGGAGATTTCCCTGTTTGTCTTTTACGCAGATTACCCGCTTGATCAGGTCTTCGCCCTTATACGACCCGTCCGCCTTCCGAACCACCACGATATCTCCCGGACGGATCGGAGAGAAGATCTGATGGGTTTTCAGCATGAGCAATCGGTCGCCCGTCTCCAGCGTCGGATGCATCGACGTTCCGACCACCGATACCGTCCCAAGATTCGGAAACAGGAAAAGCACGAACAGAAACACCGGAATCAGGAACCGCCGTTCCCGAACCACCTGTTCTCGATGACGCGTCTTACGCGCTTCCTCTTCCCGCAGTTCGGCGAGACGCGCTTCCAACGTCGGATGCACATTCAACCGCGAATTCCCTGTGATCGACCCGGTAGACATGGATACTGAACCCCTTCCAATTTATATGCGTCGTGCATAATCTCCACCTTTAATTACGAGGTGGGAGGGGACAAAGTTCGAACGTTTCCGTGTCGACCGGATGTGTTGATTTTATCACCGACCGAGGTCGATCGATTTTTCACCGACGGCTCGCAAAATCGCGTCCCGGTCGGCATCGACCTCTTGTATTCCCCGTACGGCGGTACGCAGGGCGCGGTCGGGATCTTTCAGTCCGTGGCCGGTCAACGTGACCGTGATACGTACAAGATCATCCCCGGTACTGTTTTCGGTGAAAAAGCCATCCCGTTGGAGCGCTTTTATTCCGGCCAGCGGCGCGGCGCACGCCGGCTCGGCGAAGACGCCTTCGGTGGCGGCGACCGTCCGGTACGCCGCCAGAATCTCCTCATCGGTCACCTTGCCGATGAGACCGCCGGATTCGTCACGCGCCGTCAGAGCGCCCTGCCAGGAGGCCGGATTGCCGATACGAATGGCAGTCGCCACGGTGTTCGGAAAGGGAACCGGCGCGCCATCGACCAGCGGCGCGGCGCCGGCGGCCTGAAACCCGAGGAGGCGCGGGGTCCGCGTGGCCAGGCCCCGGGCGAAAAACTCCTTGAATCCTTTCCAGTAGGCCGTGATGTTCCCCGCGTTTCCGACCGGCATCGCATGAAAATGCGGGGCGTCGCCCAGTTCATCGACAATCTCGAATGCGGCCGTCTTCTGGCCCTCGATCCGCACCGGATTGACGGAATTGACAAGAGCGATCGGTTCCGTGGCGCAGATCTCACGTACCAGGCACAGCGCCTCATCGAAGTTGCCCCGGATCGCCAGGACGCGTGCGCCATGCATGAGGGCCTGCGAGAGCTTCCCCAGCGCGACCTCGCCCTGGGGCAGAAGAACGACACATTCGATACCCGCCCGCGCCGCGTACGCCGCCGCCGCCGCCGACGTATTTCCCGTGGACGCGCACATGACGACGGTGCGACCTTCCTCGACCGCTTTGCTGACCGCCATCGTCATGCCGCGATCCTTGAAGGAACCGGTCGGGTTCATTCCCTCGAACTTCAGGTAAAGGCGAAAATTCGCCGGCAGTTCGAGCGCGGTCGCCAGACGCGGCGCTTCGATCAACGGCGTGCCGCCCTCGCACAGGGTCACCACCGGCGATTCGGCGGTAATGTCCGGGAGAAAATCCCGATAGGCGGCGATGATCCCCTGCCGCCCCGTCCGGTTCGTATCGGTCCTCATTCCGGTCCGCTGCTCCCTTCCGGCTATCGCCGCTCCCTTCACGAACTGCGCTGAACGCCCTCGGACCTGCCGGTCAGTCAACCACGCGGAAACAGTTCGATACGGTTCGAACGCAGTCCAACTCGGCGATCTTTTTCAACGCGGCGCGGAGGTCGCCCTCGCGCACCCGATGCGTGATCCAGACGATCTCCACATCGTCGCCCAGAGTTCCCTGTTGTACCACGGACTCGATGGAAACATTATGGTCACCGAAAACGCCGGCGATGGTCGCCAGCACCTTGACCCGATCCGCCACCGTCACACGAACATAGTACTTCGTTTCGACCAGTTCGATCGGCAGCATTCGCTTCCGGTCGAAACAGGTGCAGCCCACACGCCCCGTGGAATTACAGAGAATATTCCGCCCGATCTCCACCAGATCGCCGACGACAGCGCTACCGGTCGGTCGGGAACCCGCGCCGGGGCCGTAGAACATGACCTCGCCGACCGCATCGCCGCGCACGAGGACCGCATTGGAAACGCCGTTTACGCTCGCCAGGGGGTGCGAAAGCGGGAGCAACGCCGGATGTACCCGAACCTGCATCGTATTGTCGTCCGCATCCTGCCGGGCGATCGCCAGCAGTTTGATCCGATAGCCCAGGTCCCGCGCCACACGGATATCCTGCGCCTCGATCGAACGGATACCCTGCGCACTGATTTCCTCCACCGGCACCTGGGAGTTAAAAGCGATTGAGGCAAGTATGCCTATCTTGTACTGTGCGTCGAAGCCGTCGACATCGCTGCTCGGGTCGGACTCGGCGTAACCGTGTGCCTGCGCCTCCGCCAGCACATCGGCGAAATTCGCCCCCTCCTCCGTCATCTTGGTCAGGATATAGTTGGTCGTGCCGTTGACGATTCCGATAACCTCATGAATACGGTTGGCGGTCAGCGACTCCTTGACGGCGGCGATGATGGGAATTCCTCCGGCAACGCTCCCCTCAAGGAAGAAATCGCGCCGCTTCTCGCCCGCGGCGGCCATCAGATCATGGCCGGCTTTCGCCATCATCTCCTTGTTGGCCGTGACGATATGTTTGCCGTTTCGAATGGCCCGCAGGACATACTCGTGAGCGGGTTCGACGCCACCGATCAGTTCCGCCAGGATTTCGATTTCCGGATCGTCGATCACTTCATACGGGTTGTCGGTCAGGAGAGAGCGTTCCACCTGGACCGCACGCGGTTTGCTCAGGTTCCGAACGGCGATCTTTTTGACGGTGAGGTGGGCACCGACACGCCGCGCGATCTCCTTGGCGTTATCTTGCAGGATTCCGACGGTTCCCGACCCGACGACTCCCAGTCCCAGGACTCCGATCTTGATTTCACGCATGAATGTTCTCCGTTTTTCTATTCCCGCTCCAGCAAAATCAACGTATCGCCCGGTTGTACCAATCCCCCGTTCCTGGCCGGTATATCGATCACACGTCCGGCAGCAGGCGACGGCACCTCCGAAAAGACCTTCATCGCCTCGATCAGGCCGATCACCTGCCCTTCGGTCAGGGTATCCCCCACTTCCACCAGGGGCGGCGACCCCTGCGACGACGCACGGTAAAAGATCCCCATGATCGGCGCTTCGACCCGCAGCCAACGCCCGTCCTCCGCCATCGTCGGCGGTTCGGCGTCACCGTCCGGTTCCTCGGCGACCGACGGCGTTTCCGGCGATTCCCACCGTCCGTATCCGGTCGCGCCGGAAGGAACCGCCACGTTCGTCCCGGTTCGCGGATAGGCCGCCGTCCGCAGGACGATCCGGACGTTGTCCGTCTCGTACAGCAACTCGCTCAGGCCGCTTTCCTCCACCAGGCTCGCCAATCGCCGGACGTTGTCGGCAGTTGCGGCCAGCTCGGGAGTCCGGTTTTCCTCCGGAGACGTTAGTGAGTGACTCAAAGGATTCCCTGATTTCCGGTTTCGTTTTTCATGCCGATGGTCAGGCCGCGATCAACGGGCGCACTTTCTTCGGAAAGGACGTCCGGAACGACGAAAGACGCGCAGACGCTCACCGCGGAGCCGCGCGTCCCCTGACCGACGGATTCGATTGCCGTCATTGTAGGGGCCGAACACCCGTTTGTCAAGGAAAGACCCGACCGCCGGAACGACAGCCCGCCCGGTAATCCCTAATGCAGGTATTATTCCGGACCGAAAAGAATAACGGATTTTGCGAACGTCTTTTATATCCGATCGCAAAAACAATAACACAAGGAACGACGTGTGACCACCACGGACCCAACAGAAATGAACCCGCCGATCACCGAACCCCGGACCGTTCTCGATACCGACCTGGAGATACCCGATTTCGGTTTCGCTCCGGAAGGATTTCGTCGCGAATCCCTGGAAGGCTATGAAGCCTTCGCCGCCATCACCGGAACCGGCGATGTCCGGGTCCTCTGGACGACACCCGGCGGCGAAACCTCCACCACACCTCCGGTCGTCGATCCGTCTGTCCCCGCCGCCGACCGAATCCGGGCGTTCGCCGACGAGATGCGAGCGGCCACCGAGGCGATCTCCGAGCAGGAGATCCGCTTCGACGGTTTCTTCCTCCCCGAGCGCAACTGGACGCTGGGCGTCTGGCGTGCCCGCTACGCCCGTCACCCGATCTACGGACATCTCGCCAAACGGTTGATCTGGCATTTTGCCCACGCCGAACGAAAACTTTCGGGTATCTGGGACGAGACCCGCAACGGATTCGTCGACGTCTCCGGCCACCTCCTGAACGACCTGACCGACGACACCCTGATGCGGCTCTGGCATCCGATCGGGTATTCCACCGGGGAGATCGAAACCTGGCGCGCTTTTCTCTTGCAGCGACGTATCACGCAGCCCTTCAAGCAGGCGCACCGCGAGGTTTATCTGCCGCCGGATCCCGATCCGGCAGGGGAGGATGCCCTCGCCTCCGACCGGTTCGCCCGATTCACCGTGCGCCGGGACGTCGTCGAACGGATCGCCGCTTCCCGCGACTGGGAACGGACACCCGACCTGCTGACGAAGGCGTTGCCCGAACTCAACCTGCGGCTTGAGATTTCGCTCCTGCCGACCACGACGCCGGACCTTCTGACGACCGGCAACCTTCGCTTTTTCCCCTCGGACTCGCTGCCCTCCGAAGACCCCCTTCCCCTTTCGGCCGTTCCTCCGCTTGTCTTCTCTGAGGCCATGCGTGAAGCCGAACGATTTGCCAGCGGCGATGGTTCCGTCGCTCCGATGGTGCCCGGCGAGAAGGCGCTTCGCTCCGACGCGGAGCCGGTTTCCGGCCCGTTGCTCCCCAGCGCCGAAACCCGACGAGACGTTCTCCGTTCGCTGCTTCCCCTGCTCGCTCTGTCCGATCGAACCACCGTTGAAGAGGACGAACTCGTCCTTCGGCTCGAGGACGAGACGGTCCGACTTCACCTCGGCACCGGAGCGATCCGACCGACCTCCTTCCTTACCGATCTTTCCGGGATCGAACCGCCGTATGTCCCGTTCGAAGGCGATGACCTGCTGACGGAGGCGCTGCGGCTGGTGGTTCACGTGATGGGCGACCCGCCTTCCAATCCCGACGCCGGTTCCTGACCTGTGAAAACTTACCGGTGTACAATTTTTTGCAGGTAAGCGTGGTAACGAATCTCGCTTAAATACGGTCATTATGGTTGAAAGGTGGGAAACACGACGAAATCGGAACCTCAACGGAACGGAACGGCGAACTGTAACCATGGAAAGGCGGAGGTCTCATCTACCATGTCCGAACCGGCGCAAGAGGATTACCGATATTCCTGGCAAGAGGGAGGGCTGAAAGGATTTTTATTCGAACTGGTACGGCGGTTCAATGCCGACCAATGCGGTGTCTGGGCGGCGGCGCTGTCCTACTTCGCACTGCTGTCGATTGTCCCGCTCCTGGTCGGCGGACTGGCGCTGGTGGGCCTTTTAATTCGCGATCCGCAGGAGGCCGCCGCGCAGGTTCAGGGCCTGGTCGCCCGGCTCCTGCCGGTTTCGAACGCCAATGCGGTCGCACAGAAACTGATCGTCAGCGCCGGGGTCGAACAGCAGGCGGAACAACTGCGCCAGGCCAGCGGAACGGCGGGCATCCTCAGTCTGGTGACGTTCTTCTTTACGGCCAGTCGGATTTTTGTCAATGCGGTCGCGCCGATGAACGCCGCGTTCCGTGCCAGAGAGACCCGGCATTTCCTGCAGGTCAACCTCGTCGCGGTCGGGCTGCTTATCGGAACGGGCGCACTGTTCCTGCTTTCGCTCCTGCCGACGGTCGGTGTCCACTGGCTGCGCCGGATCTCCTGGTTTTCCGCGCTGCCGGAACCGCCGCCATGGTGGCTCGCGGCCTTCCTGTTGCTGGTCGGCGTCGCGCTGAATGCGTCGGTTTTCGCGGCGGTCTATCACTATCTGCCGTCTCCTGCCGCGGGCGTCACATGGAAAGAGGCCTTTATCGGCGGCGGGTTTGTCGCCGTGTTCTTCGAACTGGCCAAACAGGGGTTCGCACTGTACCTGAGAAATTTCAATGGCGGGAACTCGTATGATCGCGCGTACGGTTCCCTCGGCATCGTGGCGATCCTCTTCCTCTGGATCTATGTTTCTTCCCAGCTGTTACTTTTAGGGGCAGAGTTGATTCGCTTAATTGCCGATACTACGGATAAGCCCGTTGTTCGGCAGAAAAATTCTGATGTCATTACGGAAAACGGGTAACGAAAATTTAACGTAATTACCTGGACTTTTCGGTTCGGGAGGGTTTTTAGGATGGGTTTCATCAAATTCGGACGGACGGCGAGTGGAACGGAGAATAGAATGTTGGCAAACGGCAACGGTCGTTCCCGGTACGGTCGGGGGGCGTTTTCCGCCCTGGCTCTTGGCGCGGCAATGACCGCATTGGCACTGGCCGGCTGCTCCAACGGTGCGTCCGTCGGTTCCCTCGGTACGGCGGCGGCGGCCTCGACCACCGTCGGACTCGTCGCCCTGAAACTGCCTCCGGTCGCGGACCTGAACCGTGCGCCGGAATTCTTCGCCGCCGCCGAAAAAACGGCCGAACTGGTCAGCCGGCCGGCGGAAAAGGCGGCGGTTCTGGCAACGATCGCGCAGCAACGCCGTCTATCGGGTGACGGGGCCGGGGCGCAGGAAACGTTGATTCAACTCGTTCGCTTCGCCGAGTCGCTTCCGGCTTCGGATATCGCGACGCGTCAGGTCGTCTGGCCGATGGTTGCCGGAACCCAGGCCGCCCTCGGTGACCTCGCTGCCGCCCGCCGAACCGCTGCCTCGATCAAGGACGAGCACGGTCAGAGCGATGCCTGGTCGCGCATCGTGGCCGGTCAGGCCGCCGCCGGCGACCTGAACGGCGCGATCCAAACGGTCGGCAAGTCGCGTTTCACGGTCGCCGGACATCATTACGGCGCGCTGGCGGCGATCGCGACCGTCGCCGCCGAAAACGGCGACCGCCGCGGAGCGGAGATGATCTCGCGCAACGTCGAAATCCACTGGCGTCCGAAGGTTCTTCTGGATGTCGCCGAGGCCCTCCGACGGAACGGCAACCTGCCCGCAGCGAAACAGATGCTCGGGAACGCTCGGAGCGCGGTCGACAATATTCGTGACCCGAAGAACCCGTCGTACGAGAACGCGAACAAGACCGACGCTCTGATTGCGGTCGCGCAGACCCAGGCAGCCTGGGGGGATAGTGCGGCCGCCCGCCGGACCCTCGCTGACGCCTATCGGATCGCCGGAAAGATCGGCGTCGATTCGAACGGTCGATGGAACCTGCGGAATGAGGTGGTCGGTCGCCTGGTTTCCGCCCTCCTGGTCGTCGGCGACACCCGGACCGCGCAGGCCGCCGCGAGTACGATCAAGGACTCCGTCCTGCGCGAGGGCTATCTGAAGACGGTGAAGACGGGGAATCCGTTGCGATCGCCGCGCCTCACCCCCGATATGGAGAACGCCGCCGCCGCGCCAAAAGAGTCGCCCGTCGTCGCCGAAGCCCGTCAGGGGAACCTTGCCGGAGCGAAACAGGGGATCGAGCAGGTCTTGCAGCCCGGTGAGCGGGCGATTCTGCTGGCTCAGGTCGGGCGTTTCGCCGCAAAGTAAGCCGCCACGGCAGGAACCGCCCGCATCGACGCCGAACACCTGTGCGAATCTCCCATTCGCATAAGAGGCATTCCGATGAAGACCTATCGTGTTGGTGTGGCGGCCCTGGTCCATGATCACGTCTGGGGGGAACTGCGTCGCTGGCAGGCCCTCCCCAACGTGCAAATCGTCGCGGCAGGCGATGTCAACCCGGAACTCCGGGAACGCATCCGGCGCGATTACGGCGTCGAAAAAACGTACGACTCCTGGCAGGAGATGCTGGCCACCGAAGGTGAGTCGCTCGATATCGTACAGATCGCGGCGGAGAACAGCGTTCACGCCGATATCGTCGAAACGGCGGCGACGAACGGTCTGCACCTGCTCGTCGAGAAACCGATGGCAGCCACCCTCGCCCAGGCGGAACGCATGGTCCGCGCCGCCGAAAAGGCCGACGTCCGCCTGATGATAAACTGGCCGACCGCCTGGCAACCCGCGTTTCAGGAGATGGAGCGGCGTATCCTTGCCGGAGATATCGGCCAGGTTCGCTACTTCAAGTACCGGTCGGCACACAACGGTCCGAAAGAGATCGGGTGCGACCCGCGCTTCTGGGAATGGCTCTACGACGGTGAGAAAAACGGCGCGGGAGCGTTCATGGACTATTGCTGTTATGGAGCGGCGATGGCCGCGCGATTCCTCGGCCTGCCCGAAAAGGTAACCGGTCTGCGGGGCGTGCTCGCCAAAGATTATCCGCTTCCGGACGACAATGCGATCGTTACGATGCAGTATCGGAACGCACTGGCCGTCGCCGAAGCGTCGTGGACCCAGGTCACCGGTTATGCCGGGGCAAACCCGGTCGCCTACGGTTCGGAAGGGGCGCTCTCCATCCTCCACGGCAAGGTTCAGCTTTTCAAACCCGGGAAGGATGTGGAAACGATCGAGCCTGCCGCGCCGGAAGCGCCGCATCGTTCCGCGCCGGAGTATTTCATTCACTGTCTCGAAACCGGGTCGGAGATCGAAGGTGTCTGCTCCGCCACCATTGGCCGGCTTTCCCAAGAGATTCTGGAGGCCGGCCTGCGCGCGGCCGATACCGGACAGACCCAGAATCTACCGATTCCTATCGAACGTTAACCTTCGGACACGGTCAAATCCGGCAGTAAACGTTGGTCACCACCGGGTCGTCGGGCTTATAACCCGCCCGCGGCCCGGTAAACGTTTCCGGCGTGACCGACCAGTCGTGAACCTCCTCCGCCCGGAACAGCTTCCATCCGGTTGGTGTGCCGGTATTGCTGTGACCGCTCACCTGGAAGGCGCGGACATAAGGCTCCCCTGCCGCGTCGGTTCCATAGATATGCATCTCCACCAGACGACCGCCGCCACCGTAGGTCAACCGCACCCGTTTGCGTTCACGTATTGCCTGACACCAGTTTTCGTTCATCATATTACCTTTTCAATACTAAAAACTAATCGACAAGTCCGGTAAGTTCCCTCGGAAATCGGAAAGATCGGCCGGTTGAAGAGAACGATGCGTCGGCGGGTCATAAACCTGTCGGCATGCCGACTCAGGAGATACGACCGTGACTGCGAAAGGAAAAGTGTCCACATTTGCTCTCATCGCCAGTGTATCGCTCGCGATGGCTCCCTTCCTGCTCTTTGCCGGCCTTCCTCGTTCCGTTCGGGCTATCCAACCGCCTACCCGACCGATTCCGCACCCGCATCCCCGCCTTCCGATCCAGCCGGTACCGCCCCGACCCGTTCACCAGATCGCCGTCAAGGCGGTCGAGGTCGATGCGACGATTCGTGACGGGGTCGCCCGTACGGACGTCACGCATACCCTGGAGAACCGGACCGGTACCGATCAGGAAGCCGATTTCCTGTTCCCGATTCCGGCCGGCGCAGAGGTCACGTCCTTTGCCCTGTACGACGGCGACCGGAAGATGGAAGGCCGCCTGCTGAACCGGGACGAAGCGACGGCAACCTACGAGGAGATCGTTCGCCGCCGACGGGACCCGGCGCTCCTTACGTTTCAGGGGCGGGCGGCGCTTCGCGCCCGAGTTTTTCCGATCGCCGCGAACAGTCAGCGGAAAATCACCCTGAAACTGGTCTCGGTGCTTCCGAAAGAAGGCAACGCGCGAAAATACGTATGGACTTTGGTCGGTCCCCATCTGCCCGGGGCCGCTCGCCCGGAAAAGGTATCGGTCCGTGTGGCCGTCGCCGGTTCGGGAATCGGCTCGGTGTACTCGCCGACGCATGAAATGGATTTTCGACGTTCGGAATCCGAAGTGACCGCCGTCTGGGAAAGCGCGGGTTCCGATTCGCGCCTTGCGGAAAATCCCGAACTCAACCTCTTCGTCGCCGGGAAAAGCGAGGAAGCGGTCGCTCTGTCCGTTCTGACCTATAACGCCGCGCTTCCACAGGTCGCCAGCCTGACGGGCGGCGTCCGGCAATCCGGGTACTTCCTGGTCGTCGTTTCGCCCACGCTCTCCGCGACCGAGCGAAACCCGGCCCCCCGACGGGTGGTGCTGGTGATGGACCGTTCCGGTTCCATGCAGGGAAAGAAGATCGAACAGGCCAAGGGCGCACTGCGTTTCGCCATCGGGAAACTGCGGCCTCAGGACCGCTTCAATATCCTGACCTTTTCGGACGCTGTGGAACCGTTCGCCCCGGAACCGATCCACGCGACGCCGGACAATAAAAAACGGGCCGAAGCGTTCGTCGATGGAATCACCGCCGATGGCGGCACGAATATCAACCAGGCATTGCTCGACGGCCTGAAACAGTTCCCGGAACGCGCCTCCGGCAATACGTTGTTGTTTTTCACCGACGGATTGCCGACGGTCGGGGAGCGCAGTCAGGCGACCATCGTCCGAAATGCCGTTCAGGAGAACGCAAAGAAAGCCCGGACCTTCGTTTTCGGCGTCGGTTACGATGTCGATGTCCCCTTCCTCGATCAGGTCAGTCAGTCGCTCCGTGGTGACGCCGATTACGTCCGGCCGGATGAGGATATCGAAGTCAAGACCTCGCGTTTCGTCGCCCGGACCAATGCCACCGTGCTGGAAAACCTGAAACTGACGGTCGATGGGGCGCGAACCGGGGAGATTTACCCCAGACCGGGCGACCTACCCGACCTGTTCTCCGGGGGGCAATTGGTCATCGTCGGTCGATACACGGGGGGTAGCGAAAAGGTGCGTCTGACCCTCGCCGGTGAGGCCAACGGCAGACCGCAGAGCTTCGATCTGACGGCAAAGTTTCCTGCGGTCGAGACCGGGGCCGACTTCCTGCCCCGGCTCTGGGCGTCCCGGAAAATCGGCTACCTGATGGATGAGGTACGCCTCCGAACCGACGACGACACCCGGAAGGAGGTCATCGACCAGATTATCGCCCTGTCGAAGGAGTACGGAATCCTCACTCCCTACACCGGCCTGTTTGTTCCGGAACCTGAGACGGTGGGAACTTCGCTCTCGACGAGCCTCGGACGCGGGACCGTCGGCCTCCCGGCCGGTGCCGCCCCCGGTGGGGTCGGCGTGGGCGGGGGTGGGAATGCCGGAGGGCGCACCGATGTTCGCTTCGGCAGTGCGGATACCGGCAGAAAAGGCGAGTCCGCGGTCAATCTCAGTCAGGCGACCCGTGCTCAGCGCAACCAGGCCGTGGTGGGAAACACCTCCTACTACCGGGCCCAGGCCGGCGAGGACAAGGACCGCAACGCCCGTATGGCCGAGCGGATTCGGAACGCCGGGTCGCGCGCCTTTTACCGGACAGGTAACGGCGATGTCTGGCAGGATGCGACCTACGACGCCAAAAAACAGAAGGAAATCGTCCGGATCAAGGTCTACTCACCGGCCTATTTCGCCCTGATCCGACGGAACCGGGACATTGCCCGCTGGGCGTCCGTCGGTGAAACGGTCCTGTTCGTGGCGAACGCGACACAGGCGGTTCGCTTCGGCACGGACGGGAAGGAGACACTGACGGCGGCGGAGGTGACCGCACTGGCCGGAAAGTAAGGCCGGACGGTCAATCCACCGTTAACCGGCCGAGTTGATCCTCGGCGAGGCGTACCTGCGCCGCGCCGAGGATTTCGTTCAGATGATCGGGACGATTGGTGGCGAAGATCGGAAACACCGAAAACGGATGATGCAGGAGCCACGCCAGCGCCACCTGGTTCGGGGTCGCTCCGATCTCCCCCGCCACCTCCCGCGCCCGTTCCCGTCGCCGCCGGTTGACCTCACTGTCGTACAAATGGTTCGCTCCCTCGTTCCCGGCGAAATAGCCGCTGACCGTGGCCGAGAAAGCGGCGATCGGCAGCCCCGTCCGCCGATGGAACTCCCGCTCCTTCAGGCCGACCGTCCGGTGTACCGGGTCCGGCCCCGGTTCTTCCGAATACCAGTTCGGAACCGCCAGTCCCCACTGAATCTGCGAGATGACAAACCCTTTTTGCCCCGTTTCGGCGGCGTACGTGTTGGCGGCGGCGATCCGTTCGACCGACCAGTTGCTCGCGCCGAGGAAACCTATTCTCCCCCGCGCCACCTCGCCGTTCAACCGATCGATAATTTCGCCGACGGGCGTTCTGCCGTCATCCCGATGCAGGAAGTACAGATCGATACGGTCGACACCCAGCCGATCCAGACTGTCTTCGATATCCTGCCGTAGAACCGTCTCCGCCAGAAAATCCTTCGGTCGCGGGTAGCCCGGCCCTTCCGGATGACCGCCCTTGGTCGCGACCACACAACGGTCCCGAATCCCCAGATGGCGGAGGCAACGCCCCAGTTCACGTTCGCTCGCCCCCGCGCCTTCGGGCGTCCAGAACGCGTAGCAGTGCGCCGAATCGAAAAAATTCCCCCCGACGGACACGTAGTCGTCGATCAGTCGCAACGCCGTATCGCCCTTCGCTCCGGTTCCCAGACTTCCGCACCCGAAGCAAAGCGCCGACACTTCCGGGTCCATGTTTGGAATCGTTCGTCGATTCATAATTCCCCTTTAAAGCCCGACGAAATTATACCCTTGCGCCGATCCCTCCCGGAGAAGTTCCTCGAGGGCGGCGACGGTTTCGGTGCTTCCCGGTCGTTCGTGGAGCAGAACGATCGCGCCGGGCAGCCCCGCGTCACGAATATTCCGCACAATGGCGTCCGCCGAAAGCGCGTCGTAGTCCCGACCGTCGGCGGACCAGGCGACGAGGGTCCACCCCTGCTGACACGCCGTCCGGCAGACGGTCGGGGTTTTGAAGCCGTGGGGCGGACGAAGCAACCGTCCCGGAAGCGGTCCTCCCAGGATTTCGGACAGAATCGCTTCCGCCTCCCTCCATTCGGCGGTCAGTCGGTTCGCGCTTTTGAGGACCATGGTCTCATGCCGAAGCCCGTGAAGCCCGATCGAATGCCCCTCCGCCGCAATGCGTCGCGTCAGATCGGGATAGGCTCGGGCGGTCTCGGCAATCAGGAAGAAGGTCGCCCGTGCGCCGGACCGGGCCAGAGTCTCCAGCAGGACCGGCGTCGTCTCCGGGTGCGGACCGTCGTCGAATGTCAGGGAGACATCGCGTGGCGCGGACGGACGCACCAACAGCGGGTACCCGAAGGTCGTGCGCGGATCGAACACACGGACGAAATAGAGCGACAACCCCGCCGTCACGGCGACGCCTCCTGCCGCCGTCACGCCGACAAACCATGGGAACGGCAACACGCGAAAAAGTGGTGCCAACGCCACCGCGCCGATCACGCCGACCTGCGCCGCCCGCGTGCCGACGATCGGCAGTACCGCCCTCGCTTCCGCCGGGGACACTCTAGCTCCTCCGACGAAAGCGCGTCCGCATCAAGCGCGACCAGATCGGATGGCAAAGGCGCGACGGACGGAAGGCTTCGGCGATGCCTTTTCCCTGCAGCGGCGCACCCTTCTCATCGGTTCCGGAGATCTCGACAACCCATCTTCCGTAAAAAGGCCCCCGCAAGAGATCGCCGAACGCGTTGCAGCGCAGAACGAACACCTCTCCCGACTCCGGCTGTTCGAACCGTTCGCTGAGCCGGTAATCCAGACCGTACGGGTTACGGTACGTCACCGTAACGGCGCTCCGGGCGGCATCCGTGATTCGAATCGGGCTACCCGCGCGATGGGTGAGAAGGAAACGTTCGGGTTCGCCGGTATGGGTATAGACGATCGCCGTCGTGCGCTCGCCGTTCTCGCCCGACAGATGGCCCCGCGCCCAGAACCAACCGGCGTCCTCCCCGCCCGCCCACGGCAGCGTCCCGAAATTATGATCGTGATACCCGTCGGCGGGAAAATCGATCGTCTGTCCGTCCGCCGTTCGAACGCTCGCCGTGACGCGGCAATGCGGCGCGACGCAGACCCAGGTGTGGTCGTCATCCCTCCCGAACGGATCGCCCGCGATCGGGTCGCCGGTCGGCGCGAACTCGATGTCGGCGGTTATCCGTCCGAACCAGAGGCATCGTTCCGTCAGGGATAATCGCCAGCCGTCGTTCACCGTTCGACACATCCGGGAGTCTCCGATCACGATTTCCGAACCGTCCGCCGCGAATCGCCCGTCGCGGTAGAGGTTGTACGCGTACGCTCGTTCTTCTGCCGATCGCCGTTTTCGCGCCCCGTGGGGATTCGTGGTGAAGACGACGCTCGGAGGCGGAATTTCATGGAGGGAGACGAACACCGCGCACCAGTCGTTGGGCGACGGCGGGGTTCGCCCGAAACCACGGGAGTCGACAACCGCGCGATAATACGGCGACATCGGCGCACCCAGAAAGAAAATGACGACCAGCGCGTATTTCCCGTCGTCCGACAGCGCGTCGAAGTACCACCATTCGTACCCGCCCGGCGCGTCCGGCGCGATATGGAGACCGTCCTGTTCGGGACCGAATAAGATGCGCAAGACTGGTACAATCCTGACGAATGCCGTTATCGCTCTACGACCTGTGGAACTGGGCTGTCCGGGAAACGACGCCGCTCCTAGTGTACCAGATGACCGTCAGCGTTTTCGTCGTCTTCTCGCTGATCAACGCGATTGCGGACGGCTTCGCCTTCCGCCGCCCGTCCTCCGGTCCGGCCCTCTCGCCGGGTCCCCTGCCGTCCCTCTCCGTCCTGATCCCCGCACGAAATGAGGAGGCGGTCATCGCCGACTGCGTTCGCTCGTTGCTCGATGCCGGTTATCCGGGTCCTCTGGAGATTCTGGTGCTGGACGACCGCTCTGAGGATCGTACCGGGGAGATCGTCGCCGCTCTCGCCGCCGGGGATAGCCGGGTGCGACTCCTGCGTGGTGGCGAACTCCTGCCCGGATGGAAGGGCAAGCCGAACGCGCTGCGGCAACTGGCCGAAGCGGCGACCGGCGATCTTCTGCTCCTGACCGACGCCGACTGCCGTTTTTACCCCGGTTCCCTCGAAGCGTCCGTCCGACATCGGGAACGGACCGGCGCGGACTGCCTCTCTTTGATGCCTTACCTGATTTGCGAATCGTTCTGGGAGCATATCGTCATCCCACTGCAATACTTCCTGGTCTTTACCACTCTGCCGATCCGGAATGTCTACGCCTCTCCGAACCCGGCGTTCGCCGCCGCCAACGGTGCGTTCATTCTTCTTCCCGCCGACACCTATGGCCGCCTTGGGGGCCATGGCGCAGTGCGCGGAGAGATGGCCGAGGACATCAAATTCGCACAGCACGTGAAGAAGTCAGGAATGCGCCTGGTCTACGCCGACGGTTCGCATACCTACGCCGTACGGATGTACGAATCGCTTTCCGGAATTTGGGAGGGCTTCAGCAAGAATATGTTTCCGGCCATGGGCCGCAGCCTGGCCGTACTGAGCGTCTGGCTTCTCTTCCAGGTAACCACCCAGATTCTTCCGTCCCTGTGGGTCGTCCTGGCCCTCTTCAACGGAGACCGGTCCCCGGCCGGTTTCGTTCTGCCGCTGTTCCACCTTTTCGTCGGTCTTTCGATCCGCCTTGCGCTCTCCGTCCGCTTCCGTCAGGCGGTCTGGGCGACCCTCACTCACCCCGTCGGCTGGTGTATCGTCTGCGCCATCGCCGTTCGTTCCGCGTACCTTTCCCTGTCAGGGAAAGGCCATACCTGGAAGGGACGTATCTACACGTCCTGACGGTGGTGGTGGAATATCCCGAAAATCTCTATAATGAATAGGGAGCAAACACCGCGCCAACTTCGCCCTCTTCTTCGCCCGGTGCGCGGGCGATCCATCCCGAAAGGAACCGATCATGAGAACGTCGACCTATCCGTCCGTCGGTCTCGCCCTTCTCGCCCTGCTGTTCCTGACCGGTTGTGGGCGCGCCGTCCTGGTGACGACCGTTCATCCGGACGGCACCTGGGAACGAACGGACAAGTTTTTCGCCGGGGTTGCCTCGGATACCGGCCCGTCTACGGGAATCACCCTCGATAAAACCTTCGAACTCCCGAAAGGTGGCCGGTGGAAGACGTCCCGCAAAGCGGAGGCGCCGTCCATCACCAACGCCAACGCCGGGAAGCCCAACCAGGTCAACCCGCAGACCGAAGGTCCGATCTCCAACCCGATGATGCGTACGGAAGTTTATACCGCCGTACGCGCCTGCCGGCCCGGCGAGGTGATCTCACGGGATGTCGCCCTGCGCTCCGGCGACTCCGCCCGCCCAACCGTACAGGTCGCCAACTCGGTGACGGTTCGCTCCCTCGGCAACGGTCGATGGGAATACCGCGAGACGCTCCAATGGGTAGACCCGGCGAAACCGCCCCTGAAGTTCGGCGACCTTTCGCAAAATGACCCGGAACTGACAGCCGCGTTCAAAAAAGTCCTGCCTGTGGAACTCGCGACCCCCACGAAGGTCGCTCGCTTTCAGGAAAGGCTCGCTCCCCGGTTCTGGCGTCTGTTCTTCGGTCCCGGCGACCCGCTCCTCGCCGAGATGTTCAGCATGATCTTTTTCCCGGATACCGCGGAGCGCAAACTGAAGCGTCGCTTCTCCGGGGCCATCGACGGGGCGCTCGCGGAAACCTATGGCAACGCTCTGACGGTCGATCGACGACATGCCATCGCCCGTCAACTGGCCGATATGCAAACCGGCAACTTTCGCAAGAACGTCGACAAAAAGACAGCGGAAGGCCCGCCGCTCGGCCCTCCGGGCTCAGGGAACACGTCCGAAACGATGACAGCCCTGACCTTCGTCGTTCAACTGCCGGGACGTATCGTCGAAACGAACGGTGATGCCGACCCGGTCTCCGGTGAAGTGTCCTGGTCGCTCTACTCGCCGGCGGTGCAGGCCGGTGAAATCACTCTGCGCGCCGTTTGCGATACGAAAACGCGTTGACCTTTTCGGTGGTCGATACCGAAAAAGCGTCCTATAATACTCTGTGCAACAGAGTACTTTGAAAAGAATTATCTGGTGGATCGTCTTCGCGACCGCGTTCGGCATGACCGAGGCGGCCCTGGTCGTCAATGTCCGACATCTGCTCGGATGGGAGGATGGACTGGACTACGCGCAACTTTTCGCCGCCCGGGGAATGTCGCTCGATTCGGGGGCGTTCACCCGCCTGTTCCGGGAACGGCAACTGCTGCCGCTGGAGATCGCCCGCGAGGCGGCGACCATCCTCCTTCTGGTCGGGGCGGCGATGGCGGCAGGCACGTCCTGGCGCGAGCGGTGGGGGATTTTCTGGCTGACCTTTGCGGTCTGGGATCTGACGTACTATCTGTTTCTGAAAGTGTTTATTGACTTTCCGCGGTCGCTAAACGCCATCGATGTCTACTTTCTGATTCCGATCACCTGGTATGGCCCGGTCTGGTTCCCGGTCTGCGTCGTGATGCCCGCCCTGACGCTTCTCGGTCTGCGCCTGCTATGGGTCAATCCGGGCGGTCGTCTCGATCAGCGCCCGTTGAACGATCGCCAGACTTTCGAGGGAAACCGCTGAAAATCGGGTTGTCCCGTCCGTACGCACGGCGTGCAGGAACTCGCCGTTCGCTGCGCCTTCGCAGAAGGTCGCGCCGAACAGCGATGCGCCGGTGAAGTCGGCACCGCGCAGGTCCGCACCCGAGAAGTCCGCCCCCTCGACATCCGCGCCGCGAAACAATGCCGATCGCAGGTCGGCATCGGCGAAATGAGCGTTCGAGAGGTTGGCCCCCGTGAAGTCGGCGTCGTTGAGTTTCGCCCCCTCGAAGTGGCTGTCACGCAACCGGGCGTCCACTCCGCGCAGTCCCGCCAGGTCCCGACGGCGGGCATCGATTCCGCGCAGGTTCAGCCCGGAAAAATCTCGTGTTTGCAACGCGCTACGCAGCACGTGCGGAGGCGTGTCGGAGGCGATATAACGCTCCTCCTTCCAGGGGTCCGCATGGTTGTGGTAACCGGCTTCAGCTTCCCAGTACCCCGGTCGATCCTCCGCCAGGAAATCGATCCGCTCCAGCCATTTCAGGCTTTTGTAGAAGTAGCGTTCGGGAACGACGATCCGGACCGGGCCGCCATGCTCCACGGCCAGCGGTTCGCCTTCGGCGCGCAGGGCGACCATCGTCCCGAGCGACAGCGCGTCGGCCAGGGTCAGCGAGGTGGAATGGTGACGCTCACTTCTGGCGACGAACGAAACGAACGCCCTATCGGGCAGGGGTTGACAGCGGCGCACGATCTCATCCAGCAGGACGCCACCGAACCGCACTCCCGGTTTCGACCAGCGGGTCACGCAGTGAATATCGACGGTCCGCTCCGTCTGCGGCAGCGCGTTCAGGGCGACCGGATCGAGCGACAGGGGATTCCGAACCCCGTTTTCCACAGTGACGATCCACGAATCGCCCCCGGGTCCGGGGCGTTTTTCGCCGACCAGGGGCCATTTCCCCGGCGCGACCAGGTGTTGTTGGGGCGGCAAACCGGAGTTCATACGCGATTACCGGGTAATGGTCACCTTGGTCAGGCCGCGCGGGTTATCCGGATCGAGGCCACGAGCGATACACAGATGGAACGCCAGAAGCTGCGCGGGAATGATGTCGACAATCGGCGCGAGCAGTTCGGTTCCCGCATCGCCCAGATGAATCGCCGCTCCGGGCGTCCCTTCCGGGGCGAATTTTAGCACCCTTGCCCCACGGTCGGTCAGCTTGTCGGCCATCTCGGCCAGTGTCGAGAACGTTTTGCCGCGCGGCATGAACAACAGACAGGGCGTCCGCACCGCTACCGACGCGATCGGCCCATGCTGAAGGTCGGCCGAGGAGAACGCCTGGGTCGTCGTGTAGGTCGTCTCGGCGATTTTGAGAGCGGCTTCGATCGCCGTCGAGAGATGCAGGCCGCGTGCGACGGTCAGAATCCGCTCCGCATGTAAAAGCGTCTGCGCCAGCGTGCTCGCCTGCTCCTCACGGTTCAGCGTCTCGGCGGCCGCGTGTTCGAGCCGATCGATGCCGCGCGTCAACTCCCCCAGCCCGGACCAGGCCGCCGCTAGCTGCGCGAACAGGGCCAGCGTCGTGGTGTACGTCTTGGTGGCGGCGACGGCGGTTTCGACCCCGGCATGACAGAAGATCGGATGCTCCGCCGCGCGGGCCAGTCCGGAATCCTCGGTGTTGGTGAACGCGGCGGTGAGCGCACCTTTTTTGCGGGCCGCCGTCACCACTTCGATCACGTCCGCGCCCGCGCCCGACTGGGAGACCCCGAGAACCAGCGCGTCCCGGTAGGCAATCTCGGACTCGTACAGCGTATGGACGGACGGCGCGGCGAGAGACACCGGCACCCCGCAAACGATCTCAAAAAGATATTTGGCGTAGGTCGCCGCGTTGTCCGACGTTCCGCGTGCCGCCAGCACCAGATAACGCACGTCCCGACGCTTCGCCTCCGCCACCAGTCGGAAGATAGGCTCACGCCCCGCTCTGATCGCTCGATTCAGCGCGTCCGGCTGTTCGAATATCTCGTTGTGTAAAACCGACATAAAACCAGGGTCCCTTTAACGACCTTCCGCTTCGGGCGGGTGAAAACTGAGAGCATTGTACGCCTCTTCGACCAGGGAGACAAGCCCTTCGGGGTCCGGTTCCTCGAAATGCGCGGCCTCGGAAAACGCCGTTCGAACACCGACCGAACGGATTCGTTCCTGCAGTTTCACCGCCGCCGGGTCATCGGGATCGTCGAAAGACAACGCGGCGGCGATCGCCTTCGTGATCTGCGAGGGCGGCTGGCCGGTTATGCGGACGTAGGCAAGGGCCGGGTAGACCAGTCGGTCCTCCCGGTGCAGTTTGCGTATCGGGTCACGGGCGACCCGTGTCACCGTATCTCCCAGCACCCGGTTTCCGAAACGCTCGATCAGTTCCTCCTCGAAGGCGATCAGGTGATCCTCCGGCAGACCGTCCTCTGCGAGAACGACATTGACCTCGCTCCAGAAACCGCGCAATCCGGCGACCACGTCCGGGTCCGCCGCGCATTCATGGATGGATTCGTGTCCGCGCCGATACCCCAGGTACGCCAGAGCGGCATGACCGGCGTTATGCACGTACAGCTTTTGCTCGACCTGCTTGCGAAAATCGGTCTGCTGCACCATACACGGAATGGCAGGGAAATCCCCCTGCCAGCGACCGGCCTCCAGCGGCAGGTAGAGATACGGTTCCGCCACGACGTCGATGGCTCCCGGTTCCGGGCGCGGCACCATGCGTCCGATAATCGCCTGAATAAACACGACCCGATCACGGCTTTCGGCGCTCCCGCCCGCCGCTTCGATCCCTTCACGGAGGAGACGGGTGAGCGTTTCCGCCGCATGGGGATCGTTCTCGGCAACGATTACGTTCAGCGGGGACGACCGCAACACCGAATGATTCAGCGCCAGGGGGACAAAGAAACGCTCGACCGTTTCCGTCACGTGCGGACCGATCGAGACCGCCGCAAACTCACACTCCGCCAGCGCGGCCAGCACCGCTTCCCGATCGGACGTCGGAAGGGCGCGCACCGGTCGGATCGTTCGTTGTTCCTCCGTGCGGTTGGTGACGAGGGAAAGCCCGTATTCGCCGGCCTCGCTCAATCGCCGGCAGAGGTCTGCGTCCACATCGACGAATACGATCTCCCGCCCGCCGGACGACCAGACCTGCCCTAAAAATCCGCGCCCGATCGCGCCCGCGCCGAACTGTACGACGGTTGCCATGGTACACCCTCCGCGTTACAAGGCGAACGCCATCGGTAAAAGTTCCGCGAGTGTGGTTTGTCGGACGATGTTTCCGGTGGCATCGCAAAGGAGAACCGTCAGTGGCGTACCGTCCTTCGGGGCGAACTCCGACAGCACCTGTCGACACGCGCCGCAGGGTGTGCCTCCGTCCTCGGTCGCGACGACGATGGCCGTGACGGTGGTCGCTCCGGCGGCCACGGCGGTGAAGACGGCGGTCCGCTCCGCGCAGATGCACAGGCCGTAGGACGCATTTTCGACATTGCATCCGGAAAACACCCGCCCGTCGTCGGTTCGCAAGGCGGCCCCGACCGGATAGTTTGAGTACGGGGCGTAGGCGTTCCGACGCACGTCCCTCGCGCTGTCGATCAGTTCACGCTCGTTTTCCATGGTCACGCCCGTTTCATGCCAGCTTACTGCCGTTCGGGACCGGACGCTCCGGGACGGCCAGGGTGACGACGCCCTCTTCCGTCACAAACCCGGTCACCAGTACCTCCGAAACAAAGGGGCCGATCCGTTTCGGCGGAAAATTGACGACCGCGATGATCTGCTGCCCGACGAGAGTCTCCGGGTCGTAAAGATGCGTCAACTGGGATGACGACTGTCTCACGCCGATCTCGGGCCCGAAGTCGATCGTCAGACGAAACGCCGGCTTTCGCGCCTCCGGAAAGGGTTCCGCCGCCGTCACCGTGCCGACCCGCAGTTCGACACGCTCGAAATCGTCCCAGGTGATTGTTTTCATCGGTTCGGACATCGGTTCGGATCGTCGCTCAGACATTCAACCGAATGACGGTCGCGCCCGCGCCGCCCTCCTCGGGGTGTGCCGTCTGAAACCCGAGAATCCGACTGTCGCCCTTCAAAACATCCCAGATCGCCTTCCGTAACTGGCCGGTTCCCTTACCGTGAATGATCCTTACCGAATCGAGTCCGGCGGCGTAGGCATCGTCCAGGTATTTGTCGAGGCGGGGCAGGGCGGCATCCACGCGCATGGCGATAAGGGACAGTTCCGGACTGATCGTTTCGGCCTTCTCGCGGGCGATGGTGGCCGTTCCGCCGCCCCGCATCGCCTCCCCGGTCTTCGGCGGAGTCGATGCGGGCGCGGACAGCGCATCGCCTTTGTCGCTTCGCAACTGGCTGAGCGGTACGGTCACCCGCATCATGCCGACCTGCACCATCACATCCTCGTCGGTGGCATCCGACAGCACTTCCCCCTGCATGCCGCCGAGCGAAAGAACGCGAACCTTGTCGCCGCGCCGCAAGCGGGTCGGAGCGGGGGAGTCGTCCTCGACCTGAATCGGCGCTTGCTCGTACCCGATGCCGCCGATCAGTTCGTCCGCCGCCTCCCGCATTTTCTTCCGTACGGCGTTCGTCTTCCGGTTCTCCTTGCCCTGCCGCCGGAGTTCGCCCAGAAGGTTGTTCATCTTCTCGGTCTTCTGACGAATGACCTGTTGAGCCTCTTCGGTGGCGCGCTGCTTGGCTTCACGGCGCAGAACCTCCAGGTCGTGCAGACGCGCTTCATACTTGCGCTTCAGGTCCTCGACTTCGCGTGAAAGTCGCTCGGCCTTCCGTCGCTCCTCGTCGGCGATCCGCTTGGCCTTTTCCAGACGCTGCATCACGACGCCGGTTTCGACATCGGCGCGTTCCAGGTTACCGACGGCTTCATCGACCACCGGATTCGGGATGCCGAGTCGACGGGCGATATGGAACGCGTTCGACGAACCGGGGATTCCCTGGAGCAGTCGGTAGGTCGGACGCAGCGTTTCCGGGTCGAATTCCACCGCCGCGTTTTCGATATGGTCGCGCAGGTAGGCGTACTCCTTCAGTTCGCCGTAGTGCGTGGTGGCGATAATCCGCGCGTTGTGTTTCAGCAGGTAGGAGATGATCGCCTTGGCGAGCGCCGCGCCCTCCGCCGGGTCGGTTCCCGCCCCGAGTTCGTCCAGCAGCACCAGAGCGCGCATACCGACCGTCCGCAGGATACGCACAATGTTCGTGATATGGGAAGAGAACGTCGAAAGGCTCTGCGCGATGCTCTGCTCGTCGCCGATGTCCGCGAAAATCTGGTCGAAGTGGGCAAGTTCCGACCCCGAACCGGCGGGGATGTGAAGACCCGACAGCCCCATCAGTGTCAGCAAACCGACCGTCTTCAGGGTGACCGTCTTGCCGCCCGTATTGGGTCCGGTAATCAGGAGCGCCCTGGCCTCGTCGCCGAACGCGACGTTGATCGGAACGACGATCTCGGGATCGATCAACGGATGACGCGCATCCCGTAAACGGACGACCCCGTTCTGGTTGAAGATCGGTTCGCTCGCCTGCATATCCTCGGCCAGCTTCGCCTTCGCGCTCGCCAGATCGAGTCCGGCGACCACCTCGACGGTCCCGTAAATCTTCGTACCGAACTTCGCGACGACCTGGGTCAGGCGGGCGAGAATGCGCTCGATCTCCTGCTGCTCCTTGGCCTCTGCCTGCCGCAGTTCGTTATTCGTCTCCACAACGACCATCGGTTCGATGAAGACGGTCGCGCCGCTCGAGCTCTGGTCGTGCACGATCCCCGGAATCGCCCGTTTATACTCGGCGCGGACCGCCAGACAGCGACGATCGTCCCGCAGGACGATGACCGCATCCATCAGCATCGGGCGAAAGGTGGCGGAGTTGACGAAGGAGTTGAGCTTTTCGGTGATTCGGGCGGAGAGGACACGGATACGGGAGCGGATCTGGCCCAGGTTGGGTGAGGCGGAATCGAGAACGTCGGCGTTTCTGCCTATACACATTTCAACGTCCCGGTGTATCTGAGGAAACTCCTCGATCCCTCGGGCGCGGTCCGCCAGCAGCGGCGCCTTCTCGGCATACCGGAGCAACCATTGTTTCAACCGGGCCGCTCCGCCCAGGGTGGATGTCATGCTCAGCAGTTCGGACGGGACCAGAGTATGGCCGACCTCGGCCCGGACGAGAAACGGACGAACATCGTAAATCCCTCCGAGCGGAAACGGACCATGCTCATCGGTGAGTCGGCGGGCTTCGGTCGTCTCCTGCAGTCGCTCCCGGGCAAACGCCGTCAGCGGCGTCGGCATCAGTTCACGCGCCCGCTCCTGTCCGAGCGAGCAGGCGGCCCGTTCCGCCAGCATCCGTTGTATCTCGGCGTACTCCAGGACACGCATCGTATGCGCATCGTAGTCCGTTCCATCCGTCATTCCCTGTTTGTCGTTGCCGTTCATGAATTCCGAGTTCCCGCACTCTATCGCCCGACGCCGCCCGATTGGAAAAGAACGCTCGACAGGACTTTTCCTTCTCTATTGTACCGTTTCGTCCACGTCTCCCCCGCCTGAAACCGAAAAAGCACGGCCCTTGCGAGCCGTGCTTCGAACCTCGTCCACGTTCGACCGGACTACGGGCGAACGCCTGCCTTCCACGGGTCCCAGATGGAGTTGGTCGGATTGCGCTGCAGGTCGTCGATCAGGCGATCGTAGTTGATGCCCTTGGCATGACCATCGGCGAAGATGCAGTTCATGATACCGCTGTGGCGCGACTTGCCCCGGGTCTTGGACGCGGCGACGGTTGCGGCATCGGACGCATCGGTCCAGCGGCCATTACCGATCTGGGTCCAGTAGTGCTTGTAACCGGCGTAGGAGGCGACCACGTTGTAGTTCGGCAGACCGGCCAGATTTCCGGAAAGGACGTCCGCGCCGTTGTCGTCGACAAACCGCGGCAGCAGGTTGTAGTACCCGCCATCCATCATCAGCAGGGTATCCGCCGCAGCAACCATCCCGGCAAAGGTAAGCGGGGCCGCCGTGGTCTGGAACGCATAATGGTTGACGCCGTAGGAGTTCTGTCCGCCGTAGGAGCAGCCATCCTGCAGGGCCGTCGGCTGGTTCGTATCCCCCACCGCCGGGTCGCAATTCCGGTGAATATTCACCCAGCTCGACGGGTTGGACGGGCACGCCCAGATCTGGTCGTTCTTCACATACGGGCGCAGCAGTTCGTTGAAGAAGGTGCGGCCGGCGGCGTCGCTGGTAACATGGGCCGGATCGATGTCGGCATACGGGTTGCGAACCCGGGTGCGGTACAGGAAGACCGTTTCGTCATAGTCCTGACCGTACATCATAATCGCGAGACCGATCTGCTTGGTGTTGGAAAGGCAGGAGGTCTGGCGGGCTTTTTCGCGGGCCTGGGCGAAGACCGGGAAGAGGATCGCGGCGAGGATGGCGATAATGGCAATAACAACGAGCAGTTCGATCAGCGTAAAGGCTTTTCGCATGGAGGTCTCCAAAGAGAAATGTCAGGTTCATCCCTGCAAACGATATGTTTTAACACAGTTTTCCGTTCGTCAGGTTAAGGCAGGGTTAAATTTACGTCCGGCCAAGCGATAAAACAGGCGTCGCCTCCGAGAAGCGACGCCTTAGGTTCGATCGATGGCGGCATCGATGGTCAGTGGTGGGCGTGGTGACCGGCTTTCGCCTCGCCCGCCGCCGCCAGATTCCGGCGACGCTGACGCATCACCTGCACCGGCCGCTGATCCGTACAGATCACCTGCGGTCTCAATCCGTCGCCCGCGAGCGTCGCTTCCACCTGCGGTACGAACTCGAACTCCAGGAAGTCCGCCCAGCGTTCGTCGCTCGCCCGGTCAATGCCATCCTCGCAGAGATCGAAGCCCAGGGCGCGGCGCGACGCCGGATAGACGAAACACGACGGTCCCCGCCCGACGTTCCACTCGACCACGACCCGGTTCATCCCGACCGGCGCGTTCGCGACAATCCGTCGCCAGTCGGCGGTTCGTCCCCGAAAAGCGATCGGATCGAAAGCGGGCTTGTTTGCCAGGGGCTTCAACATGACGTTCGCCCTTTCTCCTACGCCACCAGGTCCAGCGGGTTTTCGATGACCCGTTTCAGTGTGACCAGGAAGTTCGCGCCGTCCGCGCCATCGACCACCCGATGGTCCGCCGACAGCGTCACTTTCATGCGCTTGCGCGGCACGACCTGCCCGTCCACGACCGCCGGAACCAGTCGGGTGGAGGCCACCGCCAGAATCGCGCCTTCGCCCGGGTTGATGATCGCGGCGAAGTCCTCGATGTCAGGCAGGACGCCCATATTGGAGACGGTGAACGTTCCCCCGGTGTATTCGGCAGGCGTCAACTTTCCGGCACGCGCCTTTTCGATCAACGGCTTCGTCTCTTTCGCGATCGCCCGCAGGCTTTTGGCGTCCGCATTCCGCACGACCGGAACGATCAGACCGTCCTCGAGCGCCACGCCGAACCCGACATGGATGCCTTTGCGGAGGATACGTCGGTTATCGGAGAAGATTGCGTTGATCTTGGGGTTTTCGGCCAGTGCGACGCCGACCGCCTTGATCAGGCAGTCGTTCACGGAGACCTTCGGCTGCCGGTCCCCCGCGGTCTGATTGACCTTCTCACGGAGTTCGAGCAGAGCTTCCATATCGATCTCGGCGGAGACATAGAAGTGCGGGATGGTCGTCTTGGATTCGAGGAGTCGTTTCGCGATGGTGCGGCGCATCGCGTTGTACTCCTGCACCTCGTCTCCCTCACCGACGGCGACGGGAGTGGGCGCGGCTTTGGCGGGCGCAGGCGTCGAAGCCGAACCGGCCGGCTGACCGTAGCCCGACAGGTTCGCGGAAGCGTCCGCCGGAGCGGGGCGGGACGCCCCGTTGGCGAGCATCGCCTCGATATCCCGCTTGACGATATTACCGTCGGGACCGGACCCCCGGACCTGCGCCAGGTCCAGATTGTTTTTCTGAGCCATGGCCCGTGCGAGCGGCGACGCCTTGACACGTTCGCCACCGACGCCCGCCGTTTCCATTTCGATCGGTTCACCGAGAATCGACGCCGAACCGCCCAGATTCTCCGGTAACGCGCCGATAAAGGAATCGTAGGGTTTCCAGCCCGAAGCGGGTTTCGTGCGCGGCGCTTCCGCCGGTTTTCCGGTGGGCGCGGGTTCCGCGCCGTTGGTCGCCGGGGTCGCGGTCTCCACCGCCATCTTGCCCTCGCCGGAAAGGTTCTGCGGCGGAGCCTTGTCGGCGGTCGTCTCGGCATCCCCGGACTTCGGCGTCGCCCCGGCAGGAGCGGCAGGAGCCACAGGGGCGGTATTGGCCGCCCGGTCGCCGGTGGGAGCCTCCGCGCCGATGACCGCGATCACCTGGCCGACCGGGATCGTCTGACCGGGTTCCGCGGAAATGCTTTGAATAAAGCCGGTGGCGCCCGCCGGCACTTCGACATTGGACTTGTCGGTCTCAATCTCGACGACGGCATCCTCGGGACCGACCTGATCGCCCACTTTCTTCAGCCACTGGACGATCACGCCCTCTTCCATCGCGTCGCCCATCTTGGGCAGGATTATATCAGCCATAGTGTTTCTTCTTGCTATTTCGCGGCCAGGGCGCGCTTCACCGCCGCCACAACGTCGTTTTCATTGGGGTACGCCAGCGTTTCCAGCGCCTTGGAATAGGGCATCGGAACGAACGCGCCCGCGACACGCTGAACCGGCGCATCGAGATCGTAGAACGCCCGTTCGGAAATCTGCGCGGAGATCTCCGCGCCGCAGCCGTACAGTCCCCACTGCTCCTGAACGACGACCGCCCGATGGGTCTTTTTGATCGACGCCAGCGGAGTCGCCATATCGAGCGGCAACAGGGAACGAAGGTCGACCACCTCGGCGGAGATGCCTTCCTGCGCCAGCAGATTCGCGGCACGCAGACAGGTGATGCTCATCGTCGAGTAGGAGATGAGCGTCACATCCTTGCCCTCGCGCAGCACCTGCGCCTGTCCGAGCGGGGTCACAAACTCCGGGTCCTCCGGGACTTCGGAAAGTCCGGGCTGGATGTGGTCCCATTGATCCGGTTTCAGGAAGTGGATTTTGAGCGCTTCGAGGACAATCACCGGATTGTCATCGCGAATCGCCGCCTTGAGCAGTCCCTTCGCGTCGGCGGGCGTGGCCGGAGTGACGACCTTCAGGCCCGGACAGTGGCAGAACAGCGTTTCCAGCGACTGCGAGTGCTGCGCGGACAGCTGGTTCACCACACCGGAAGGACCGCGAACGACCATCGGCACCTTGAACTGACCGCCGAACATATAGCGGATCTTGGCGGCGTGCTGGGCGATCTGGTCGTAGGCGGGCAGGGCGAAGTCCATACGCATCATCTCGCATACGGGGCGCAGTCCGGCCATCGCCGCCCCGATCCCGAGACCGATGATCCCGGCTTCGGAGATGGGCGTGTCCACCAGACGCAACGGACCGTACTTCTCGAGAAAGCCTTTGGTGACTTCGATCGTACCGTTGTACTGGGCCACCTCTTCGCCAACGATGAAGACGTTGGGATCGCGCTCGATCTCCTCTTTCAGAGCGAGGGTCAGCGCGTCGATATATCGCATTTTTGCCATAAAAAATCGTTTCCGTGTATCAGGCGTAGACGTCCTTGAGAAGTTCGTCGGGCGACGGGTTGGGCGACTCATCGGAGAATTTCAGCGAGGCTTCGGCGGCCGCCAGGGCCTCTTTCCGGATGCGCTCAATCTCCTCGTCGTTGATCGCCCCCTGCTCGAGCAGCAGGCGTTCGGCGATGACCAGCGGGTCGCGTTGCTTCGCCTGCTCGATCTCCTCACGGGAACGATAGACCGTCTGCTTTGCCTCATCGGCCGCGCCGTGACCATGGTACCGGTAGGTCTTGCACTCCAGGAAGAACGGAGCGGGGTTCCGCCGCATCTCCTCGACGATCTCGGTCGCGCGTTCGTGTACCGTGACGATGTTCTGGCCGTCGATCGTATCGTACTTCATGGCGTAGGACTCGACGCGGGAGGCGAGATTCGGATTGGCATGGCTGCGTTCGATCGACGTCCCCATCGCGTAGCCGTTGTTCTCCAGCACGAAGAGCACCGGCACGCGATACAGTTGCGCCATGTTCAACGTCTCATGGAAGCCACCCTGGTTCATCGAACCGTCGCCGAAGAAACAGACGCAAACCCCGTCCAATTTCTTATACTTCAGCGCCCATCCGAGTCCGAGAGCGATCGGAACGTTCCCGCCGACGATCCCGTACCCGCCGTAGAAACCGCGGGCCGCGTCGCAGATATGCATCGAACCGCCCTTGCCCTTGGAACACCCGGTCGCTTTTCCGCAGATTTCCGCCATGACCTCGTTGGGATCGCTACCCGCTGCCAGCGCGTAGCCGTGGTCGCGGTAGTGTCCGATGAAGCAGTCTCCCTTGCTGCGATCCAATGCGCCGATGATGCCGCACGCAATCGCCTCCTCGCCGGAGTAGAGATGGAGGTATCCGCCGATGCCATGGGTGCCTTTTTTGAACGCGACGGCGCAAAGCTCCTCGAACTCCCGAATATGCACCATCTGTTCGTAAAAACGGCGATATTTCTCCCGGTCGAACGGCTTTTCGGTCACGGTGTTCGCCGAAATTTCGGCGTCGCCGGCCTCGGTGGCCGGCGCTTCGGCTGTCCCTTTAGCCATAATTCGTTTCGGTCCTCACCCGCGCCCGGTCCGCGGACCGCGCGGGCGCAACTTTCTGTTGTGGAAGTGATGTCGGCTCAATCCGTCGTCCGGCATGAACCGCCCCATTATACACGAAAGGGACGGCGCAAGTATAGCCTTCACAGGCGACCTCGCGCCGTCCGCCGGAGCGCGGACCCGATTTCGAAGAAACGGTTAAGGGGTGGCCGGTTTTTGCCCGAGCAGTTCCCGCGCCGCCTCGCGCAGACGCCGGTCGCCCTCCGGGTTGCGCTCGCCGCGCCGCTGCAGCAGCCGGTCATAAAGCTGTACCAGCGGGTCGTTCTCGTCGACCGCCGTAAAGCCGAGAAAGCCGATGCACATCTCGTCGGTCGTCGCCTCACCCCAGGTCACCCGTTGCGGAGGCGTGTTCGGATTGCGCGGATTGCCGGTCGAGTTGTCGAAGGACGCCGTCAGCGTCACTTTCGATCCTTTCGGCAGGCGAACCGGCTCCTTGAAGTAGTAGGAGTCCTGCCACTTGAAATCCCAGTCATCGATCCGGATCAACGGAAGCGTCCTGCCGTCCGGAAGCGTCGCCGTCATCTCGATCTTCCGCCCGAGAAGGTGCATGTGCGGCGTTACCTGGTGAATCACGGCATCGACCGGCACCGGGTAGGTCTGGGTGACCGTATGGTTCGCCTCCCCCGCCGGAATTTCCAGTTTACGCACCGCCACCGGGATGATTCGGAACGGCCGGGTCACCGGTTTTTTGGCGAAGTACAGTCCGACCTCCGTCACGTCCTCCTCCGGCTTGCCGCTGGCATGGTAGTGCACCTGCATCACCACGTCCGAACCCGCCGGAAGTTTCCGTCCGATCCCGTTCGGCAAAAACCGGGGGAGATTTCCGGGAGCCCACCCGCCCAGTTCGCCGAACGGCATAAATCCCGGTCCGCCGAACGATGTGTATCCCGGTCCGTCTTCCTTCGCATCCCGGTCCCGGCCAACCCCGGCGGTGTCGATATAGCTCAGAATGTGATGGACGACGCCTTTGTTTCCGGCCCGGTACTCGATTCCGACGACCTCTTTATCCTCGGTCAGACCGGTCGGCAACACGAAACAGCGGTACGTGTCGGGAGAGTTCGCGTCTACCTTCCAGGCGGTCGGCATTCGAAGGATCAGGTCCGGCTTACCGAGTCGCCAACCTTCGGGGAATGTGGGGGTCGGAGGGGTTTTGCGTCGATCGCCCTCCGGCGCTCCGGCGTCCGCCCAGAGCTTGATCAGCGCGACTTCGGCATCGGAAAGACGGCGTTCGTCGGCAAACTCTCCATGACCGGCGATCGGCTTCCAGGGCGGCATCCGCTTTTCCGAAGTGACCGCGGCGATATTGGCCGCGTATTTCACGGCGTCCCCGTATTTTGCCAGCGGCATCGGTCCGATCTCTCCGGAACGGTGGCAGGAGACGCAGTTTTTATTAAGGATCGGCGCGATATGCTCCGCGTAGGTCGGTCCGGTCGCCACCGACGTTCGATCGGTCCGTTCGATCAGGCAGCCCACCGCCGCGACGGTGGGTCGGGCAACGGCCTTTCCGGACAGGACCGCGTTCAGTGCGCTCCGCAGGTCGCGGGACGTCGCCCCGTTCGTGCGCGGTTTGCCGAGGTCCGTAAACCAATCGTCGATCCGCCCGCAGTACCGCACCGTGCCCGTCGCATCGAGCACCGCCGCTTCGGGCGTCATCGTCGCCCCCACGGCATCGGCGAGCGTCTGTTTGGGGTCCGAAAGTGCGGGAACCGACTTCAACGCCTCCCCGGCAAAATCGACGATATCGCGCCGGTTCTCGCCCGCGTTGGGATACACGAGCGCCACGGACACCCCGCGACGGGCATATTGCTGCCGCAAGGCGAGCACCTCGGGGCGATAACGTCGGGCGATCGGGCAGTTCGTACCGACAAAGATGAGTACCGTCGCCCGGCTTCCCTGAATGTCCCGGAAGCGATAAGAGCGGTCCTTCGTCGCCGGAGTGACCGGAAGATCGGCGTTCACCGAACGACCACGCCGTCGGATATCCGACCCGGAGTGGCTATCCTTCGCCGCCACCGTCAGCAGGAGTACCGGCAGCAGGCCCAGAACGGCCAGGAATCGACCCGCATTAGGGAACTGTTTCATACCGCGACTTTCTATTTTCAGATCTGCATTTGCGGACGCAGCAAGAAGGCGGACGGTTCATTCCCGTCCGCCTTTCCATTATACCGGACCGAAAACCGGTCAACCCACCGAAATGCGCCGTCAAGCCGGTTCGCCGAAGCAAAAACAGACGCCGTACGGTTCCTTCGCAAAGAAAACCCGGAAATTTTTTCCGTTGTGCGTGTCCAGCCGGATCTCGGTCGGGTCGATCCCCTTGCGGACGTACTCGTCGCGCAGAGCCTCGATATTCCGCACCGAAAAATAGCAACTGACCGCTTCCGGGTCCTGTTCGCTGAGGGCCAGGCCGATAGTCACCTGGTCGCGGCGCAGGGTCGCCGTCGTGTCGTCCCGCGCGATCAGGGAAAAGCCAAGGACATGCACGTAGTAACCGATTGCCGGCCCGAGTGCGTTCACGGGCAGCGCCTCCGTCTCGCCGCTGATCGGATAGACGGCCAGAAATTCGGGAACGGACATGGAACTCTCCTTCGCGCCCGGAGTATTGCCATCGGGCAAGGCGCTTTCCCATACTGCCGTGAGAACCACCGGAACGGAAACGTCCGCGGAACCGTCGGCTCCGGGCGGAACGTCTTGTCAAAAACATTCGCAGAGGAACCGGCATGGTGAGCGGTCCGACGTACGGTCAGCGACGCGGCGCGGGAATCGGCTTGATCGTCGCCCTGATTATCGCGGCGATTTCGATTTTCCGCTACTTCGGCTCGTCGTCCGTCAACCCGACGACGGGTGAAAAGCAGCGTACCGGGGGCATCACCCCACGACAGGAGATCGCCCTCGGGCTTCAGGCCGCGCCGGAAATGATCCGGCAGTACGGCGGCGCGGGCGGGGACGCCCGCGGGCAGGCACTGGTCGACCGGGTCGGACAGCAACTCCTGGCCGGGTCCGATCTGAAAAACAGCCCGTACCCGTATCAATTCCACCTGTTGAACGATAATCGGACGATTAACGCCTTCGCGCTTCCGGGCGGGCAGGTCTTCATTACCCGTGCTCTGCTACAGCGGTTGAAAACCGAAGGACAGGTGGCGGGCGTGCTCGGGCATGAGATGGCGCACGTCGCCGGCCGCCACAGTGCGGAACAACTGGCCAAGCAGCAACTGACCCAGGGACTGACCGGCGCGGCGGTGATGGCCTCCTACGACCCCGAAAACCCGAATAGCCGCAATACCGCCGCCGTGGCCGCCGCCATCGGTCAACTGGTCAACCTCAAGTTCAGCCGCAACGACGAGGTGGAGTCCGACCGGCTCGGGGTCCGATTTATGAGCCAGGCCGGATACGATCCGCGCGGAATGATCGGGGTCATGCAGGTGTTGAAAGCGGCGGCGGGCGGCGGACGGACGCCGGAGTTCTTCGCGACCCACCCCAATCCGGAGAACCGCATTCCCCGGATCGAGGAGGCGATTCGGGAGCAGTTCCCCGAAGGCGTACCGAACGGTCTGCGGAAGTAACCGCTACAGAGCCGTGAAACCGGTCACGTCGAAACTGTACTCCTCGTCGGCCATCCGGAATTCACGGTCCACATAAAATTGCGTGGGAACGCCGGTCGCCGGATCATACGTCGTATCCAGGCGATCCGGCGTCCCGGACTCCTCCTGGCGGATGACATCAAACAACTCGTCGATCGTATCGAACCGGGCGAAAAAGGCCCGGTCGATCTCCGCGCCCGGTTCCGTCGGCGTCACCGAGACGACCGTTCCGTTGCGCACCTCGACCCTTACCGGCCCCGCCAGCGATTTCGGAACGAATCCGCCGTAACGAAACGTGTAGGCATAGGAATCGATACTCCGGCTCCGCCACAGCGCCCGGTTTCGGTTGAGTTCCGTGGGCGCTTCGCCCAACGTACCGGACCCGCTCCCGCACCCGGCAACGAAAAGCCCCATCAGAGCGATCAGCAAACCGACCGACGACGAAACGCAATATTCCTTCTTTACCATCCGTCACTCCCTGGAACGTTCCGCCGACCGATTTTGCGGGCGGACCGTCGGTTGATTGGACCCGGCCAACGAAGCGGCCTTCATTCTCCGAAGAACCCCACCCCGAAGGATAATCTCTACAAATTCGGTCGTATTTATAAATTTAATGTTGACAAAGACAATTTTTCAAGTCTATAATCTCTTCATGTTGCGAACCGCCCGATACCTTGCCGTGCGACTCCTTGCCTTGTTGCCATTGCTCTGTCCGATCGGGTGCGTTTCCTCGGGCTCCTCCGCCGGACTATCGGCGGACCGCCCCGGACCGCCGACCGTTCGCATCGGATTCTTTCCGAACGTCACGCACGCGCCGGCCTTGCTGGCCACCGGCGACGGTTCCCTGGCAAAGGCGTTCGGAGACGCAGCCCAGGTCGAGGAACACGTCTTCACCGCCGGTCCGGCCGAGATCGAAGCTCTGTTCGCCCGCGAGATCGACCTCGGTTATATCGGTCCCGGTCCCGCCGTCAACGGCTTCCTCAAATCGAGAGGCAAAGCCCTGCGGATCATCGCCGGTTCCTCCTCGGGCGGCACCGCGCTGGTGGCGCGCGCCGACGTGAAGATCGCCTCCATCAAGGATCTCGCCGGGAAACGGGTCGCCGTCCCTCAAACCGGAGGCACGCAGGATATCTCCCTCCGACATTTCCTCCGGGAAAACGGACTGACGCCCAAGGATAGAGGCGGCCAGGGATCGTCCGCCGTCGAAGTCCTTCAGTTCGCCCCCGCCGATACGCTGAATCAGTTCCGCCTGAAAACCGTCGATGCCGCCTTCGTTCCCGAACCCTGGGTTGCGCGACTGGAAAAGGAGACCGGGGCCGGAATCGTTCTCGATGAAAAAACCCTCTGGTCGCAGGGACGATTCTCCACCGCCGTGGTTATTGTTCGGACCGAGTTTCTGGAGCAGCATCCCGAACTCGTCGAGAAATTCCTGACCGCTCATATTCGTGCCGTCCGGAGGATTCGAACCGAACCGGACGCCGCCCGCCGGGTGATCGGGGAACGGATCAAGGAACTGAACCAGGGAAAAGCCCTGCCCGACGACATCCTGCTTTCCGCGCTGAAACGAACCGAAATCACCGACGAACCCTTACGCGATTCCGTGCTTACCTTTGCCGACTGGGCCAGAGAACTGGGATATCTGCGCCAGGACCGCACCGCCCTCGGCGATCTTTTCGCCGACGGCCCGTTGACCGCCGCCCGAGCCGCCATGGCGGCTGACTCAAAAACGACCTCCGCCAGGAAAGTAAAAGAATGAAAACGATGAATTCCGCTCGCTCGACCGCGTTTACGCTGATCGAACTCCTCGTTGTGATCGCCATCATCGCGATTCTTGCCGCGATTCTCTTCCCGGTCTTCGCTCAGGCTCGCGAAAAAGCCCGCCAGACCTCCTGCCTTTCCAACACCAAACAGCTTGGCCTTGGCATCATGATGTATCTGCAGGACTATGATGAGCGCTTCTATCCGCATGTCACCGAGCGAACCGCTCCGGTCGGCACCCCGGATACCGCGGAAGGTCGTGCGCCGTTCTCCTACAAGACCAAGATCGATCCGTATGTGAAGAATCAGCAGATCTATAAATGCCCCTCCGCGCCCGCCTGGCCGACCCCGGGACCCGGTCGCTGGTTCACCACCGACTACGGCAACAACCACAATGAGTCCAAACTGGAGAATGCCAGCCAGCGCCAGTGGTACATCGACAACCCGGACTTTGGCTTCAACGATGACACCGGCGTTGCCGGTATCACTTTCCCGGCGGAGTTCATCATCCTCGCCGATGCGGGACGCGCTTCCGGTTTACCATCGCGCGGCGGTCTCTATCCCCAGCCCTGGGCATTCGACGACTCTACCAGGCCGGATACCCAGCAACAGGCGCGTTTCCTTGCCCGACACAACGGTGGCGGCAATATCACCTTCGCGGATGGCCATGCCAAATGGACCCGCCCGGAGAGGACCTGGCGCTCCTATCAGGACAACGACTGGCGTCGCAATCCGATCCGCTAGACGCGAATTGTAGCAAAAACTGACCGGGTAAGTATATAATAGGGCGGTCCCTCCGGACCGTCCATTTTCATGAGTTCATCAACCCTCCGGCCTACGCTTGACCGCTCGATCCCCCTTCTCCGGATCGGATTCTATTTACTGCTTTTCGCCCTCTGGTGGGGACTGGCGGCATGGGGTGTCTGGCCCCCCTACCTCCTTCCGTCCCCGCCCGAAGTCGGCGGGTTTCTCCTCGATAGTTTGAAGGACGGTACGCTCCTCCCGGCCGTTCTCACGTCGCTCGTACGCGTCGGAACCGGATACCTGATTTCGCTGGTGATCGGCACCGGTCTGGGGCTTCTCCTTGCGCGGGTCCGACTCCTCGATGAAACGGTGGGCACGACCATTATCGGACTCCAATCCCTGCCGTCGATCTGCTGGTTTCCGCTGGCCCTGCTCTGGTTCGGCCTGAACGAGAATGCCGTACTTTTCGTGGTGGTGATGGGGGCATTGTTCGCGGTGACCCTGGCAGTGCGGGCCGGTGTTCGCAACCTGCCGCCGTTGACATTGCGGGCGGCCCGGATGCTCGGAGCGACCGGCTTCCGCCTCTGGTGGTACGTCCTGTTACCCGCCATCCTTCCGGCCTACCTCGCCGGAATGCGTCAGGGTTGGGCGTTCGCGTGGCGTTCCCTGATGTCGGCGGAACTCCTCTCGCAGTCCCTCCGGACCGGGGTCGGCCACCTGCTGACGACCGGGCGTGACCTGAACGACATGGCGATGGTCCTGGGAATGATCGGCGTGATTCTGGCGATCGGCCTGCTGGTCGAACGGGCCGTGTTTTTTCCGCTGGAGCGGATCGTCGCCCGCCGCTGGGGAACGGAGGGGGCATGACCATGGCGATTCGGATCGATCGGGTGACCCGCGCCTTCGGCGAAACCGTCGCCCTGTCCGAGATCAGTCTGACAATTCCCGACGGGCAGTTCGTCTCGCTGGTCGGGCCGTCGGGCTGCGGAAAATCGACCTTGCTGGCGATCATTGCCGGACTCGACCCGGCGACCACCGGCCGCGTGGAGGTCGGATCGACACCGGGCGTCGTCTTTCAGGAACCGGCGTTGTTTCCCTGGCGAAACATTCGGGATAATGTCGCCTTCGGTCCGGAGATGCAGGGCGTGAAAAAGGCGGAACGTTATTCCCGCGCCGATGCCGCATTGAGGATGGTGCACCTGACCCGGTTCGCCCACGCCTTTCCGCACCAGCTTTCCGGAGGGATGCGGCAGCGGGCGGCGATCGCGCGTGCGCTGGTGTCCGATCCGGCGGTCCTGTTGATGGACGAACCGTTCGCCGCTCTGGATGCGCAGACGCGGACACTGCTCCAGGCCGAACTCCTCACCGTCTGGGAGCGAACCCGGAAAACGGTCGTCTTCGTGACGCACGCACTGGATGAGGCGCTTTACCTCTCCGACCGGATCATTCTGATGTCCGCGCGACCGGGCCGGGTTCTCGCCGATCTCACCGTCGACGCCCCCCGTCCCCGCGATCCTCAGGCCGACCCGGCTCTGGCGTCGCTCCGCGCCCACCTCCTCGCCCTGCTTTCCGCCGAGGTCGAGGCGCTGGCTCGCGCCGAACACGACGGCGACTGGCAAGGGTTGGCGCGACCGGCCCCACCGGCCACCGCCAATATCGGCGCGGAGATCTGAACGGGGTTCGATCCCCCGCGCCGCATTCCGGTTTTGATTATTTGCCGACGGCGTACAGGGTTGCGTTGTTGATGGCGTACGAGGTTCCGTCGGAACCGATCACGGTGGGAGTGTACGCCTGACCGATTCCGGGTGTCAGACGAACCCCCTCGGTAAACGTATTGGAGGTCAGATCCCAGCGGTACAGTTTCCCATCCTCGCAATTGACGATGATGCTTCGGTTCGCCGGATCGACCGCCGCCGTATTGATGCACCATTCGCGGACGGCGTTCGGGAAGCCGGGATGGTCGCCGTCCGGCGTCGGCCCCTTGATGACCAGAACCTCCTTCATCACGGTGGCGCCGTTGATCGCCAGGGTCTGGGTATCGTTGGGATCGAGCACGGCCAGCTGGTTGACGCCGTCCCCGTTCCCGGCTCCGGCGTAATTGTTGTACTTGGTCATGATAAGGTAGGACGACTTGCCGGTATAGGAGGGGACCATGCCGGCGGGAACGATCGACGCCGTGTCGTCCCAGCCAAAACCGCCCGGGGTTTTCTTTTGCCGGAGGTCCGCGCTGAAGTGCAACATCCAGCCACGGAAGTTCGTTTCCCCCCCGTTCCAGGTTCCGTAGTAGACATCGCCGTCGGGTCCGACCGTCGGCGAGGCCGTGCCATCGTTATGGATAATGGTCCCACCGCCGTTCAGAGGGTTGGTCAGGGCGACCCGATAGCGGGGTGCCAGGGTCAGGCTATCCAGTCCGACGAGGTAACCGGTCCCGCCGTTGTTGCGGACGGCGACATAGACGATCCTTTGATCGTTGCTCAATGCCGGAGCGCAGTTGTTCGCCACCTGCGTCATGCCGGGATCGCTCGCCAGGGCGGACGCAAATTGATACGCTCCGGACCCGGTCGGCGTCAAGCGGGCGATCCCGCTTTTCAGGTTTAACGGGTTATTTCCCAGCACCAAGTAACCGAAGAACAGGTTCCCCGCACGGTCGCTGGTGATGGGCGTATTGATCCGGACACGCGCATTGTAGGTGGCGGGGTCCTTCGAATACTGATTCATTCCGAAGAAGGACCAGGCGCCCACGGTGCCGGTCGCGCTGTCGGGGTTGGTTCGGAAGTGGACCGTCCCTCCCGGACCGGGGAAACAGACCCGGTTCTGCGGGGTCAGGGTCGGACCGCAGGTCGGCGTCCAGTTATGCGGCGGAAGCAGGTAGTTGGTGTCCTGTCGCCAGACCACCGTGCCATCGGTTCCCCGTCGCGCTTCGATCCGGAAGCGGCCCGCGCCGGTCGACCCGTTGGCGGCGGCCGTTTTGACCGGGAAAATCACCGTGTTCCCGGCGGTGACCACGGGAGATCCGTAGTGCGTCAGCAGGTACGGCCCGCTGTACTGCGGGCGGAGGTCCACCCGCGCGGTCCAGCGGATATGACGGAGCGGTTGGGCGGCGACCGGCGAGATCCCCGTATGTTGCGGGTCCCGCGCATGACCGCTCCACGGAGCGGGAGGCGTCTGCGCCGGAGCCGAGACGCTCAACAGCGCAACCACTGCGAAGAGAAACGGCGACGAACGCCACACGGTCCGTCGTACCGCCGAGTTAGAGCATCGCATATCGGAAACCTTCCTTACGAGATCGGCAACGCGCCGCCAACGGACCTGCTACGTCCGGAAGTATTTTATAAAGCGCAGAGGCGTTCTGTCAAGGCTTCAGGTAATCGACTCCACCCGGCGTACCTGCGCCGAAAGCTCCCGTAATCGCCCCTCGCCCCACAGGGTCAACGGTGAAACGTCCACGGCATCCCGTCCGAACGCGATCGGCACGAGGATGGGTCGGACACGGGAAGTGGTCAGGTCGATATTGTGCCAGGTTCCGCTTAGATAGGTCTGCGCCCAGACGTGGAAATCCGGTCCGTCCAACCCGAGGCAATAGCCGCTGACGAATCGGGCCGGTATTCCGAGGGCGCGGCAAAAGGCGATCAGTAAGTGGGTGCGGTCGCGCGGGTCACCGACCCGGCGTAACAGCACCTCCTCGGCGGACGGGAAAGAACCGTGGATCGTTCGAATCCTCGACTCGCGGGGAACCTGTCGCATCTCGATATGGTTGCGGACCCAGTCCGCGATCGCACGGACACGGGTTCCGCCCGGCGGCAGCATCCCGAACTCCCCCCAGCCGAACCGCTGCAGCATATCGGACGGACAGCAACGCGACGGCAGCGTAAACGCCAGCGCTTCCTGCGAAACCTCCTCGGGGGCGTGCTCCCGCGCTTCCGGCGGCAACGCCCGGTTCGGTTCCGCTTCCACGAAAGCCTGAAAGTCGAACGTAAAGAACCCGGACGGCGCGACGAAGCGGCGTACGACATTGCCGAAACCATCCCGTACCAGGGTGGCATATCGCGTCGGTGTCGTGCGTAAGGACTCCTCCATCACGTGGTGGCAGTCCCCGTTCAGACTGGGTTCGACCATCAGCAGAAGGAAGGTCTCCTGCGGAAGATCGTAATCGGCGGTGGCGGAAAGACTGAGCAGCATGGTCGTACCTGAGTTACAACAGATGGATCTTTTTCCCGGTGACCGTCACTTTATTGCGGTATCGGACGGTGCTGGCTCCCCCGAAATAGGTGCCCGAGGTCGGCGTGATATCGCCGAAATCGCGCCCGACCGCCACGGTCACGTAATTATCGTCCACCCATTTATTGTAGGTGGGATCGTAGGCGAACCAGAATTCCCGGTTTCGATTTCCCACCCGAATCGGAACCAGCGCCTCGGTCCAGGCGTGCATGACCCCCTCTCCGGGAACGAACCCGGACACATACCGCGCCGTCATCCCGCACAATCGGCACAGCGCCAGGGTGATATGCGAATAGTCCTGGCAGACTCCGCGCCGTTGCTGCCACGCTTCCGATGCGACGGTCCGAACCCCCGTCGCCCCGGAGTCGAAATGCATTTCCCGATGCACCCGGTCGCAAAGAGCGGCGAACAACCGCAGGGTCGACCTCCGCTCACGGATCTCAAGACAGATCGTTTCCGCCAAGTCGGTCATCTCTTTGTTCGGGGTGGTTCGTTCGGTGACCCCTCGATAGACCGCCGACGCTTCGCCGGGGCGGACGGTTACCGGAATCGGCAGAGAGATCCCCTCGACCGTGTAGGCGCAGTGCGTCCGAACGGTCGCCTCGACGGCGAAGGTCAGGTGGGTGCGGACGCGTTCGTGACGCACTTCCTCGTACTGGTTGCCCAGTTCGTCGGTGAGCGTGAGACTGGCATGTGGGAGCGGGGCGGTCCGCAGCCCGAAATCCAGTCGGGTCTGCCAGCCCCGGTGCGTCGGCGGAATCAGTTTCAGGTAGGTCGTGATGTTTCGTGCCGGGACGTCATACTCATAATCGGTCATCTGCACGACCCGTAGCGTCGTCCGGTTCATCGCCACCGCTGGCGGGAACTCCTCCGGCAGTGGAATTACGTCCGGAAGGGGGCCTCGCGCCGCCGCGTCCGAAATGGGAAATACGGAGATCGCCATATCCTGCTCATTCGCCGCCATCGCGTTGCGTCAGTATAACACATCGGTTTCGCAGTTCCCCCGTTCCGGGCTGCGGTTCCGAACACTTTTCGCCTCCTTGACAAAGAAGGCCGCACGTGAGAGAGTAGGGAAAGTCGGCGTCCCCGCCGGAATCATCGCTCCGAGGAATGGATATGCCCCGCTTTCGGTCCGTCGCTCGCCGCTTCCCCCGTCCGGTCATGGCTCTGATCGTCGTCGGACTCCCGCTTACCCTGGTGGGATGCGGCGCGGCAAAAAGCCTGATCAATAACAACCTGCCGACCGTTTCGAACGCGCTGCAACTGGACGGACAGTCGGTTACCGGCACCGTGAACGGCAGTCGAGCGACCATCTCCGGCAACGGAACGAAGGAGTTTTCGTTCGCCAATACCACGATCAACCAGGCCGGCAGCCTCGCCGAAATCAAACACAGCCAGAAACTGACCCGGTCGGTCACGGTGACCGTACCGACCGGAGAGACTCTGCCAACCAGCTTCCAGTTGCGAAACATCGCGCTGGCGATGGTCCTCAGTGACCGGCAGACCAATACCGGCGGCGATCTCGAGGAACGGACGTTTGCGGCGACCTTGACCGTCGGCTCGACCGTCACCTTCTCCCGAACGGGCAGCGACAACACCTACACCGCCATCAACGCCCCGGCGTTCGGCGACCTCGTGATAAGTGGCGACCGGTTGACCCAGTTCCGCAACATCGTCACCGGAGGCGGCTCCCCGAATCAGGTCGGTCTGCGCCTGAGCTTCGATACGGACGATTTCACCCTTCCGAACGGTTCGACGATCACCTTTACCTTCACCGAAGGCAAGGCGACCGTCAAAATCTGATTCGATTCACGAAGAGGTTTCGCCTAAACCTCTTCGGAAGGCTGTGCGTTGAACGCCAGAGAGATCGGAGGATGGGCGCGGGACGCGATCCGTTCCAGCCAGGCGGAGGCGCGGTCGATGGCAATGAACTCGAAATCGTCCCGCATGGCGAAGAACACCAGATTGGGCTTCCGAATATTGACGCTCATATTCTCTTCCGGCTCCGCGGAATGAAGCAACAATTCCCATTCCCTCATCCGACTCACCGGCGTTACCTGAATCAACATGGCGAAATCATGATACTGACCGTCCATTCATTTCCTCCCAGCCGACCGAACCGCGCGTCTCTTCAACCCGTCCACCAATCGACCTTTTTGCGAATACGTACCGTGTTCGTTCCGCAATGAATCTCTCCGGCGCGCACATGGTACGGTTCGTAAATATCCAAGAAGCGTAAGCGCAGCCCGAGAGGCTGTAAACGGTCGCGAATCGCTCTTTCCAGAACGTCCACCCCCTCGATCACCGGCCCGTTCGGAGCCGGAACCAGGTAGTCCGAACCCAGGACCAGACCGTTCACCCCGTTCGGAATGACCGCTAACCCGTTCCGAAACAGAACCGGCAGCGAAACAATCTGCCGCTCATCGATCCCGAGTTCCGTCCTCAGTTGACGACGCGTTTCGGCCAACGCCTTTTCGATCGCGTCGGTCTCCGTGGTCCGGCCTGCTTCGTCCAGCAATTGCGTAACCGTTGTTTCGCCTTTCCTGCCGGAAAATACCTTCCTGTTTCCGTGTCCCTGACGAACCAATCCTTCCAGAAGTTCGACCGCCAGTCGAGGCGACGGCATCAGCACGCGGAAGCCGGGGGGTCCGGGCGCGGGAACGAACTGAATCAATTCATCGACGTGCCCGATCGTCAACCAGCCGACGTCCAGATACAACGGCGGCCACTGATACTTTTGCGCCTCCAGAAATGCCAGCAGATCGGGATGGAGGGTCAGACCGCGCTGCTGTCCGGTCAGGATACGCCCGAACGGATGGTTTCGCACCGGCGGTGTGACTTCCAGATTACCGTACCAGTCGATCCAGCGCGCCCCGGCGCGCGGTTCGCCGATCGCGAGCGGGACGATGTCGGCCCGGTCCCGTTCCAGCACCTTCCGAACCAGTGAGTCCAGCGGGCCGCAGGTCAGTCCCATGTCATGCTTTGCCCTCAGGCCGAGTAGCGCCGCCGTTCGCTGTCGCGCTTTGCCGTCCGCTTCCGGTGTCGCCACCGTGCCGAACTCGACCGTATCCTGCATCCAGACGTCCTCCGGACGGACGTCGTTTCGCACGAAACGGACACGCGGTCGGCCTTTGCATCGTGGCGCGAGGCGAGCAATCTCGCGAGCGAAACGTTCGGTCAGGGCATTGCGAACGACCCAGACCTCCCGAACGGGGTCGAGGGAGGACGCGAGCAACACCGGCGCGATACGGGCCTCATAAAGCGTCTCTCCGGCTTGCGAACGGAGGCGGAGCGTCCCGGTCAATGTCTGGGCCGCCCGGTCGCCGGGTCGGGCGGGGGTCGCCGCCAGGGCAAGGTCCCCGCCCCGTTCGATCGCCCCGAGATTTTCCCGGCGGACCCAGGTCGACTCCCGGCGAACGTACAGATGGAGACGGGCCTTCCAGCCATCGGGTCCCTCCGGGTGAACCGATACGGCCCCCTCCGTTTTGAGATGCGGGCGGTCGGGCCGGTAGGTTTCCGGCGATCCGATCAGCGGGAGAATCAGCGATGCGGCGGTCGGCATGGTGCAGTATAACCCGTACTTCCGGCGGACGTCGAGATATTCGGGCGGCGCGGCCTCGGTCAGGCGCGACGTTTACGAAACAGCCACCGGAAACCGCTCCCCGGTCGGCGGACGTGTTTTCCTTCGCCGGGAGGCGTTTCCGTGCCACATTCGCCTTCCCGGATCGCGGCGTGGGCCGGGTGCAGGACAAGAAAACGGCGCAGATGCACGAAATGGCTGTCGCGTGGCAACGGCAGTCGCCTCAACGCGGAACGTCCCTCCGCCCAGTCCTTATTGTCGCGCTTGCATTCGAGCACCTTCTCGCCGTCCGGCTGGCGGGCAAGATAGACCTTCACCCAGTGAAGACGCGGGTCGCTCGCAACGGATGTCAACGGGTTGGCGAGCGAGCGCAGGAGCGTTTCCGTCGGGATCACCCCCGCCGTCACCTCCTTGTTCCAGCCGCCGACCTGGGTCAACCCGAGAATCACTTTCCAGTCCACCGTCTCCCCGGTCACGACGTTTCGGGCGGAAAGGCGGCAGACTTCGACCCGGGAATCCTTCTCCGGCGAGGAAGCACAGGCATGACGGATCGGCGGGAAAACGCCCTCAGCCCAGTTATGCATCGCCTGAACGACCGCGTCCTGTCGATCCTCTGAGAATCCGACCATCACCTCGCGAATGACCCGGCCGGATTCGCCCAGAATCACTTCAACGCCGACCGGAACGATGGCCGAGGGCAGGTCCGGCGGTACGGCCAGGACTTCGCAACGGCAGAGCAGGCCGTCGACTCCGAGAAGCAGTGTTTTCTCCACCGGACGCGGCGACAGCCCCTGCCCTTCCAGTTGTCGCCGGATCGCCTCCAGCGCAACCGCGTTCAGAGTGGCGTTGTCCATACGTTGTTGTACCCCACGCATCGAGGAAAGTACTCGGAGTCACGGTTTGCGAGGACGCCCCCTCCCCGCCGTTATCGCCGCCAACGACGCCGTTCGTTTTCCCACCAGTCGCGCAGATTCAGACCGGAGCCAAGGGTTCGCCCTTCATCAGTGCCGTTGACGAACCACCAGCGGAACGATCCGGCATCGGTATCGTTCATCGGATGATTCGGCTCACCCGTTCCCTCGCCGTCCGACCAGTCCACCGGACGACTCCACCAGTAGACAACGACCCCCACCGCCACCAGTCCGAGCGCGGCATAGACATACAGGTTCATAATTCGTTCGACAGTTTTCAGGCATCGAGGTTACACACGTCAGCAAATTGCCTGTGGTAAAATGAACCGGGCGAGTCGGAGAAATGAGTGCAATGGAAAAGGCCTGTAAGTGGCGTTATACGGGTTTCGTTCTGATGAATGTCGGCATCACGGTGTACGGCACCGACGCGATCGTTCGGTACGTCCGTGCCATTTCCCATGAAGGATTCACCCTGTTCGTCCTGCCAATGGCCGTCATCTCGGGCATCGTCTTCAGCGGTCTGTACCCGATCCTGCGCCGTCTGAGCCCCGGACTGCCCCGCTTCGCCGCGCTTTATGTCGGGTTCCTGGCCGCTTTGCTGGCCCTGACCGCTTTTTTTCTTGTTCTTCAACTGGTACAAAACCCGGGATCGCTGGCCGACCCGGCGCAGTTTTTTCAAAGCCTGGGCCTCGGCGCAATGCTGATCGTCGGATGCGGCCATCTCTACGGCTTTCCGTACGTCCTCGGGATTGCCGCCGTCAACAAGGTCCTCAGCCCGGTCTTCTTCCCCCGCACCCGCTGACAGTGTGGTATCCTCTCCTGAAAGACAACAGGCATTCGTGAGGAGTATGCGGGCATGATTCGACCCGGCGAGTATATCAAGGACATCTTCACCCTTTCCCCCGGAACCACCGTGACCGCTCGCGGTTGGGTAAAGACGCGGCGCGATAGCAAAGGGGTTACCTTCATTCAATTGACCGACGGTTCAACGTTTGCCGACCTTCAAGTCGTAGTCGAAGCCGGGTCGCTCGACCCGGAGACCCTCCGTCAGGCGACCACCGGAGCCTGTATCGCCGTGACCGGCGACCTCGTCGAATCCCCCGGCACAGGCCAGGCCGTCGAACTGAAGGCGCGGGAAATCCACCTCTACGGCACCGCCGAGGCAACCACCTATCCGCTTCAGAAGAAGGGCCATACGATGGAGTTCCTGCGCGAAATCGCCCATCTGCGCCCCCGCTCCAACACCTTCGGGGCGGTCTTTCGCGTCCGTAACGCCCTCTCCTTCGCGATCCATAAATTCTTCCAGGAACGTGGCTTCCTCTACCTGACCGCACCGCTGATCACAACGTCCGATGCCGAAGGCGCGGGCGCGATGTTCGGCGTCACCACCCTCGACCTCATGAACCTCCCGCGCACTTCGGACGGACAGATCGATTACGGAAAGGACTTCTTCGGGAAAAAAGCCCACCTGACCGTGTCGGGGCAGCTCGAAGCCGAAATCTTCGCCCTGGCATTTTCGAATGTCTATACGTTCGGCCCGACCTTCCGCGCGGAGAACTCGAACACGCCCCGCCATCTGGCCGAGTTCTGGATGATCGAGCCGGAAATGGCGTTCTGCGATCTGGACGATAATCGCCGCCTCGCCGAGGAGTTTCTGAAATACGTCATCGCGTACGTTCTGGAACACTGCCGCGCCGACCTGAACTTTTTCAATCAGAGGATCGACAACACCGTCCTGGAAACGCTGGAACATGTGGCCGCCGCCGATTTCGAGCATATTTCCTATACCGACGCCATCTCGATCCTGGAGAAATCCGGGCGAACATTCGAGTTCCCGGTACACTGGGGCGTCGACCTGCAATCCGAACACGAACGCTACCTGACCGAGGAGACCTTCAAAAAGCCGGTCATCGTCACGGATTACCCGAAAGAGATCAAGGCGTTTTACATGCGCCTGAACGACGATGAAAGGACGGTGCGCGCGATGGACGTCCTGGCGCCTCGCATCGGCGAGATCATCGGGGGCAGCCAGCGTGAGGAGCGGCACGACGTCCTTCTCGACAAGATCCGAACTCAGGGGCTTCCCGAGGAAGCGTACTGGTGGTATCTGGAACTGCGAAAGTACGGCACCACGCCGCACGCCGGGTTCGGACTCGGACTGGAACGGATGCTCATGTACCTGACCGGCATGAAGAACATCCGCGACGTCATCCCCTTCCCGCGGGTTCCCGGCTACGCCGAGTTCTGACGCAAAAACGCCGGGGGAATCATCGTCCCCCGGCATTTCGTTCTCCTTCCTCTCTACCACTGTTTCTTGTAGATCGCCCATTCGAGCAGTCCCATGAAGGGCGTGATAAATATGATCCCGATCGCGCCCAGCAGAAGATGGATAAACGTCGGGTTGATCGGTGCGACGGTCGGTGCGACATGCGTGGTAGCGTCGGCTCGGCGCTTCTCC
>JANRLW010000042.1:0-17366 GCA_033762295.1 Capsulimonadales bacterium | reverse complement strand
CTCCCGTCTTCTTTTGCTATTTCCGCAGGCGTTCTACTCCTTCGGTTTCATCGGGTGCGGGTCGCCGTCCCCCGGTCCCCACATCGAATGGAACGTGCCCGGACGGTCCGTTCGTTCATACGTATGCGCCCCGAACAGGTCGCGCTGCGCCTGAATCAGGTTCGCCGGCAGATCGGCGCGACGGTAGCCATCGTAATAGGCCAGCGAGGAGGTAAACGCCGGGACAGGCACCCCGAGCAACACCGCCTCCCGAATGACGTGACGCCAGGACTCCTGCACCCCTTTCAACGCGTCGTTGAAGTAGGGAGCGAGCATCAGGTTCGCCAGGTCCGGCTGCAGGTCGTACGCCTCCTTGATCCGGTTCAGGAATCGCGCGCGGATGATACAGCCGCCGCGCCAGATCGTCGCCAGTTCGCCGTAGTGCAGGTTCCAGCCAAACTCTTTTGCCGCCAGACCCATCTGGTCGAACCCCTGGGCGTAAGCGACGATCTTCGAGGCGTACAGCGCATCCCGAACCGCGTCGATAAACGCCTTCCGGTCGCCCGAGTACCTCCCCGACGGTCCGGAGAGCAGAGCGGACGCCGCCACCCGCTGCTCCTTCAACGCCGAAAGGAAGCGGGCAAAAACCGCCTCGGTAATGGCGGTCACCGGCGACCCCAGATCGAGCGCCGACTGCGAGACCCACTTCCCGGTCCCTTTCTGCTGCGCCCGGTCCAGGACTTTGTCCACCAGATAGCCTTCGCCCGTCTCCGCGTCCTTCGTCCGGAAGATCTGTTCGGTGATCTGGATCAGGAACGAGTCCAGGTCGCCCGCGTTCCATTCGGCGAAGACATCGGCGATTTCGTCGTTGGACAGCCCGACCGCGTTCTTCAGCAGGTCGTACGCCTCGGCAATCAACTGCATGTCGGCGTATTCGATGCCGTTGTGGACCATCTTGACGTAATGGCCGGACCCGCCCTCGCCGATGTAGGTACAGCAGGGTTCGCCATCGACCTGCGCGGCGATCTTCGTCAGGATGTCCGAAATGTAGTCGTACCCCTGGCGCGGCCCGCCGGGCATGATGGACGGTCCGTTGAGCGCCCCCTCCTCCCCGCCGGAGACGCCGGTTCCGAGGAAGTTCAGTCCCTCGGCGGCCAGTTCGTCGATCCGCCGCTGCGTGTCGGAGTAGTGCGAGTTGCCGCCGTCGATCAGCAAATCGCCCTTGGCCAGGAACGGCTTCAACTTTCCGATCACATCATCCACCGGTTTCCCCGCCTTGACCATGATAATGATCGCGCGCGGCGGGGCGATGGCGGCGACAAACTCCTCATCGGTCGTGCCGGGGACGAAAGTCCCTTCGTGACCGTACTCCCGGACGAATTCCAGCGTCTTCTCGGTGGTACGGTTATGGACGGCGATCGGGAAGCCGTTGCGGGCGATGTTTCGCGCGAGATTCTGACCCATGACGGCAAGCCCGGTCAGACCGATGCGTGGTGCGGACATGAAAAGATGCCTTTCGTTGCGTTTTGTGCGACGTGACTATTGGACAAACGGCGAACCGTTCCCTGCCGCATTTTCGATATGGTACCCGTTCCACCGGCGGGAACCCGGCGGGAATCCACCGTCCGGGCTTCGCGGGGGACAGGTCGCTGCGGCGGCCGGTGAGGGAACTCTCCGACGGAACTAGAGCGGGGTGCCGGTGGAGCCGGTCAGGTCACGGAACGCGGCAATCAGGCGACGGGTGATACTGCCCGGTTTTCCTCCGCCGATCGGCCGGTCATCGAGCGAGATCGCCGGGATAATCTCCGCTCCCGTCCCGGTCAGGAAGCATTCGTCGGCATTGTAAACGTCATACAGCGTCAGGTTATCCTCACGAACCGGAAGATTCATCCGTTCGGCCAGTTCCCAGGCGACCTGCCGGGTGATCCCTTTCAGGCAGCCCGCGGACGGCGGCGGCGTGTAGATCACCCCGTCTCGAACGACGAAAATGTTATCCCCGGTCGCCTCCGCCACATACCCCTGCTGGTTGAGCATCAGCCCCTCCCCTGCCCCGACCCGGTTCGCTTCCATCTTGGCAAGGATATTATTGACGTACTTCCCCGTACATTTGATACGCGGATCGATCACGTCCGGCGGTGCGACGCGCATCGCGCAGGTGATCATGGTCAGCCCCGTCTCGTACAGATCGGCGCGGTACAGCCGCAACTGATTCGTCGCGATCGTAAAGCTCGGTATCTGTTCGATATGCGAAGGGTCCAGTCCGAGGCCGGTCCCCCGCGAGATATTGACCCGGATATAACCGTTGTAATGATCGCTGCGGCGGCAGGTTTCCAGAATCGCCTCGTTGACCGACGCCAGGGTCAGGTCGCCTTTCGGAAAGCCCAGGGCATGCGTCGAATACAGCAGACGCTCGACATGCGGTTCCAACCGGAAGATACGTCCGTTGTAAACCCGGATTCCCTCGAAGACGCCGTCCCCGTAGAGATAGCCGTGGTCGAAAAAAGAGACTTTCGCCTCCGCTTTCGGGACAAACTCACCGTTGATATAAACATATTCCGCCATGAGCGCATTACCCTTTCGCGAGGATGTCGGCGGCGGTCGCCACCAAGCTTTTGGGAAGTATAGCACGCCCTCCGGATCATCGCCCGATGAACCCTCAGGCAGGTAGGCATTCTCGGCTTATCAACCGATAACATAGGTGAGGAGAAACAATGACCGAGAGGACGATGGGATGTAAACTGCTGCTCCTGTTTTTCGGGGGGTTGACCATCCTCGCTTTCTTTGCCATGCTGGTCAATGTGAGCGAGTCGGGTCTGCGGGCGGCCATGCTTCGCAAACAGCAAAAGGACACGAAGTACGATCTGGAGATACTCGCGGACGGCCTGAAGCGGTACGCTGCGGACCACGGCGGCAAACTCCCGGCGATGGACCATCCGGACAGGACGAAGGCGGGTCTATTGCCGCTTTACGTCCCTTTCGACAACGCCTTCGTCCGCATGGGCGACAACGCCCCGCACCTGCCCAATCCGAAATTCTCGCGCAAGATTCTGAAAAACCTGGCGGGGACGGAGCTGATCTATGCGGAAGCGGAGCTGCCGCCGCCGGCCAAAGGCGCTCCGACCGTCGTTCCCACCCGTGGCTTTCTGCAGGCCGACGGCAAGGTCATTCGCCTGACGGCATCCGAGGCGCAGGACCGGGGCTGGCGTTAGGTAACTTTCCCCGGTTCGTGCCGTTCGCTCCGAGGCGATGCGCGAAGAAATCGGCGTAGAGACCGCAGCGCAGGCGAGCCGACGACGGTTCGCCGACGATCAGGCCCGCGCTACGCAACCGGTAGAAGGCGTCGACCGAGGTCACCGCTCGCCCCGCCAGTACCGCCTGCAACGCCGTTTCCAGTCGGTCGTCCGAGGAGATGAGCTGGTGAAAACGGCGCAGGTGGTTGTGAAAGGGCGATTCGTCCCCCTGCCCCATGCGTTCCAGTTCGCCGAGGGAGAAACGCTGACCGACCATCAGATTGAGCGCCAACCGGGAAAGATACGGATGGCCGGAGAACGCCCGATAAAACCGTTCTCGTTCCGTGTCGTTCCGCAGGGGGCTGCCGTAGCGCCGGTTCAGTTCCTCGGTCTCGTTCCGAGTGAAGTCCGTCACGGCAAAGCGTGTTCCGACATTGAACGGCGACTGGTTGATATCGGAGATAAACAGGTGTACCTCGGTTGCGTAGGCGATGACCAGCGTCAGTCGCGACCAGATACCCTGCGGTTCCAGAGCGCGGCGGTTGTACCAGGAGCGAATCAGTCCGAAGACTTCGGAACCGAACGGACAGGAAAAGAGTCGATCGACCTCATCCATTCCCCAGACCAGCGATCGGTCGGCAAGAACCCGCCGCAAAAACTCCTCCAGGTTGGTCGAGGCATCGAAATCCTCGTCCCAATCTTGCCGGGGTCCGTCGATTCGGAGTTGTCGGGCGATGCTGGCGGCCAGTCCGAAGTACAGGGCATCGACCGATTCCAGCCGTGCGGCGGGGAGGCTCTGGAAATCGGTGACAACCACGTGACCGTTCCGACTGCGCCGGTGATCGAGTCCGCGCGCCATCAGCGAGGTTTTTCCCATCTGGCGCGCGCCCTGGATCAGCAGGATGGCGTCCTGGCGGTCCAGCGCGGCGAAAAACGAGGTATCGATCGGCCGCCGGATGTAGAATCGCGAATCGAGCGCCATCGCCCCGCTTTCCGGCTCGAGGGAAAGGGATTCCGCCGGTTCGTCGCCGTCCGCGAGGCGGGCGGGCACGGTTCCCGGGGGTGAATCCGGCGACGCGGAGGATACCGGGGAGACCTCCGGAGTTTCCCGGAGCCGTTCCTGCAGGCGTTCGTACTCGCGCTGTCGCCGTTGACGCGCGGGTAGGACCCAGGTATCGGTCCACCCATCGAGCAGCGGCCCGCCATAGAGGGCGCAGGCAGCTTTCCAGTCGGCAGGGGACTCCGACCGGATCAGACGGTCGAACTCCGCCAGATCGATCGCCAGTCCGTCACAATCGAAACGTAAAACCCCCCGGTTGACGCTCTGCAGACGCTCGGCGTCCGGTCCGAGGGCGGTTCGCAAAGAGTGGATCGCCTGCCGCGCGGAATCGTACCCTCCCCCGAACTCCGCCACCGACCGGGCCTCCGCCGGCCAGAACCGTTCGGCGAGGGTTCGGTACTCCACCGGTTCGCCCCTCTGCAGGATCAGGAACGCGAGCAGACGACGGCCTTCGCGCCGCTGCAACCCGTCGAGCGGCCTGCCGTCCGCGGAGACGGAGAACCCGCCCAGCATTTGAATCGCCAACCGCCCGTGCTTCATAAATAGCTCCGACAAGAAATAAACAGAGGAAATGCCGTATGCCACAATGCCTGTCACACGAACTGTCACACCACCGACCCTCCGAACACACTACGGTCACGGAGAAGTTCCTATAGTGAAAGTGTCCGTGAAGATCGGCCAAATAAACAAGCGGACGCAATGTTTTGTTTAATGTTATATTATACCCCAGGTTACTGGTCGAAATACAGGGGATGCGCCGTCGGCAAAAAATGGCGAAGGGGCTTATCGCTCGACGATTTTCGGTTTTATGGAGATTATCGCCATCTTTTTGGAAGAAAGGAAGCAGGGATGATGGTCGTTCGCAGTATGCCGGGTATCGTTTGTGGCGTGGCTCAGGCGTCCCCGCAACGCACTCCGGCGGAATTGGCTCAAAAGGTCGCGCTCTGGCTGGTTCCCGCTTTGTCCATTTCGCTGGTCTGCCGATTTGCGACTGTCCGGTCGTACGAGCCCGGGCGGCAGGCGGCAACCTCCCATGCGGAGCAAGTCTGCACCCGGATCAGCGGGCAGTCCACCACGATTCTTTCCGCCGCCTCCGTTTTCCCTTCCGGTCGGCTGGCTCGATCGATCTGGGACGTCACCTGCCATTCCGGAGATACGGAATTCCAGGTGCGCGTTCGATCGGAGGACGGCCGAATACTCTATTTTCGACGGCAGGGATCCACCGCAGGCGGAGCCACGGCGAGACCGAATCGCCCCATGCGGGAGCGGGAGACACGATGGCTCGGCTTTTCGTACATTCGGATTTTCGGGTGGGACAACCCACGGCTGACCCTGGTTCGTAGTCACCGGAAGACCGTGGGGCAGGACGCTCCGGTTCAGGAGTTGCTGTTCAACATCGGCGCCCGTGACAACCTCAACCGCACATTACGGGTCAGCCTCCGGGAGAGCGATGGTGCGCTCGTCTACTTCAACCATTCGCACCCGAACCGGGGGGAGATAGATCCGGACCTGCCGGAGACGCGACGCCCTCCGACGATTCGACCGACCGGCGTTTAGAGCCGTCTGCCGGTCGCCGTCAGAACAGGGACAGCAGGTAAGGCACCCGTTCGTTGTTCACGGAACGCAGAACCAGAAGGTTCTTGCCATCGGAGGTAAAGCGCAGGTCCAATGTGCCGTACGTTTGTCGCAGGATCGGGGTCAACGGGTCGCCATTGTCCGTCTCCCGAACGGTAATGCTTCCGTCACTGCAGGCCATCGCCAGCGATCGGGCGTCCGGAGAAAAGGCTAATCTGGCGGCCGGGGAGGGAAGGGCGGTTACCGCCCCGATCCGACGGCGGGTGTGTGCGTCGATCACGAAGACCGTTTTATCCGCTGTGCCCACCGCGATCCGTTCTCCGTTCGGAGAGATCGCGAGCGAGATGACCTTTTCTCGCGGGCCGCATAGCGAGGCAAGCCGTTTCCCGGTTCCGGTATCATACATACCGGCGTTTGCGCCGTCGATGACCAGATAGCGATCATTCGGGCTGATGACGATCTGGCGGAACAGGGGAAGCATGCCCAGATCCCGTATCCGGGAAGCGTGCTGATCCAAAAAGAAGACATGGAATCGCTCTTCGGAACGTCCGGTTCCGTCCTCCACCAGCCAGCGAACGGTTGTCATCCGGCTCGGCGAATCGACGAAAGACGCATCGTTTCTGCGGTAGGGAAGAGGCAGGTGCTTCCCGAGGGCGGGAAAGAAGAAACCCGTCGGGTCGTCGGGGAGAACACGTCCCGTTTTACTGTCCAGCACCCCCCGGCGACCGTCAGGGAACAAGCAAAACAAATACCGACCGAGGGTGTCTCCGGTCACGGTAAGACCGAACTCCTGGCCCCGATCCGGGAACGTTCGGAGAAGACGACCGGTCGCCCGTTCATAAATCCGGTACTCCTTTCCGACACGGACCAGGGACCATTTCCGCTGCGGACCATCCTCCCGGTGTTCGCCGGGAAGCCGCGCGTAGATCGGTTCGGGGCGACGGGTGACGGCGTTCACAAACGCCGTCGCCTCGGGATGGGCGCCGTTCGTTCGGAACTTCAGGACTTCTCCTTCGGTATCCTCCCACCGTATTTTGAACCGGTCGACGCTTTCCGGCATCGGCGGCGGGATCCTTTCGTCCCGCAGGCTCTTTTCGAAATCCCACGGCCAGAGTCGCACCTTTCCATCCTGGCAGGCGGTCAATACGAAACGGCTGTCCGGGGAAAACTCGGCAAAGGTCACCTCCGCCGGATGTCCGAGCGCGCCGCCGATGTTTCTGCCGTTCCGGCTGTCCCAGACACGGGCGGTACCGTCGGCGGAGGCGGTCACCAGCCATTGACCGGTCCAGTCGTAACGGACGGTGCGGATCGGCGAACGATGGCGGAACGCTTCGCCGACGGCCCGACCGAACGTATCGTAGATCCGCCCCGCATTGTCGGAACTGATAAGCGCCACCCGTTTCCCGTCCGGACTGAAAACTCCGTCCACTCCCCCGGGTCGATCCCCGATCGGCAATCCGCGTTTCCAGCTGATATTCGCGTCGTATAATACGGCGGTCGTCTCCTGGCCATATTCGCCGACGATCAGCACCTTGCTTCCGTCGGGACTGTAATGCACGGCCCGACCGGACCAGCAGCCGGGGTAGACGGTTTCCAATTTTCCGATCTCCGGAAAGCGAAGGGTCGCCCCGTTCGACTGGTATCCTCCGTAGACGCAGGCGAGATACGGCCGATCGGGAGAGAACGCGAGGGCGGTGGGAATCAGCGGGACACGGTTATACCAGCGTGCGTCCCAGTCCCCCGTGTCCTCCCACCGGACGCGCCCGACTTCGTCTCCGGTGCGCGCATCCCAGATCGCGGTTCCCGGTCGTATCCCGGTCGCCAGATATTTTCGATCCGGGCTGAACGCCACGCACCCCCCTTCCCCGAGCCTTTCCGGCTTCTCGAAATGGACCAGCGTCGCGATCCGCCGTCCGGAAGCCGCGTCGTACAGATATCCGCGCGCATCGGCGGTCAGCAACGCGAACCGCTGCCCGTCCGGCGAAAATGCGACATCGAAGATCGTGGTGTTCCATCGGCGTTCGGTCACCACCCGGAACCGTCCGGCCACATCGAACAGACGCATCCTGCCGTCGGTGGTCACCGTGACGATACGCGAGCCGTCCGGAGAGAAGGAGGCTTTACGGACCGGACCGCCCGCCTCGAGAACGACCGTGGGGGCCAGTCGACGCCGTTCCGCAAAGGCAAGCCGCTTCCGATCGGCCTCGATCCGCTCCGGAAAGAACCGTTCGTCGAGCTGCAAGACCTCGGTCAGCCGTCGGATCGCCGGTTCCAGGTCCCCTTCTTCGAGCAGACTTATCCCGTTCCGCAGCGTCTCCCGGCGCAGGCTCTCGGCCACCTGACGTTCGGAGTGCCGGGCGGCGTCCGCCGCCCGTGTGGCCTTGCCTTCGGACATTCGCGCGGCGTCCAGAGCGTCCTCCAGGCGGAGCGTCAGGGATTTCGCGTTCTTTTCCGCCTCCCGAGCGATCCGTTCCTCGCGCCGCGCGATGACCGTCTGCCGCCGGGCTTCGTTCGCCTGCGCTTTCGCTTGATCCTCGCTCGCCCGCGCCCATCGGCTCGCCACGCGGGCTTGCCGACTGGCGTCCTCGGCCGCTCTTCGCTGCTCGTTGGCCGTTCGGCTGAGCGCATTCGCTTCGTTCGCCTTGGTAATCGCCACGAAGGACAGCACACCGAACGCGACGGTCACCGCGCCGGAGAGGGCGGTCGCCCGCGTCACACCACGCCGATAGGCTTCCCGCTGCCGTCGCAGTTCGGCGTCCGGCATATGCGACTCGACCCATCGGGCATCAAACACCCGGTCATAAATCCGGTTCCGAACGACCAGAAGATCACGTTCGGTACGGCAGACGCCGGACAGTCGCAGAGTGGCGCAGAGCGGGTTGGTCTCATCGTCGCGCACCCGCTTGCCGGCCCGCACCTTTCGATAGAGGTCCAGGAGCGACGGCAGGTCGGCATCGGAGCGCAGGAGACGATTCCGGACAAAGGAGAGGTTATCGTCGGTTTCGCGAGCGGACTTCGAGAGAAACAGAGCGTCGCAAACGAGGTCGATATCCCGTGTCGAACGCGCTCCCTTTTCGACGACCGCATGGCACAGACGTTGCGTCAGGTAGGGATGTCCGCCGGTCCAGTGGAGGACACGTCGCAGCGCGTTTTCACCGCCCGGAAGCCATTGAGCGAACGGGCGCGCCTCCTCCGCCGTAAAATCGGTCAGGTTGATCCGTCGCCCGATATTAAACGGGCTGGTTTTCGTATCGACGATCAGGTCGGCGGGCGTCGCTACCCCGAGCAGGCAGAAGGTCAACCGGTGGAAGGGCGGGTCCGTCGAACGCAGGTTATAGCAGGCGCGGATCGCCGCGAAAAACTCGTCGGTCGGGAACGGAAGTGACCGTACGATATCGATCTCATCGACGAAGATCACCAGCGGCGCGTTTGTCCGTTCCGGAGCGACGTTCCGAAGCGCGCCGAAAAGCCGGAAAACCTGTGTCTTGTCCTGCTGCTCCTTGAGATAGCCGACGAACTCCTCCCGGATCTCCAGTTGTCGACCGACCTCCGCCGCCAGGGAAAGATACCAGCGGTCCGGCGTGGCGTTCTGGCCGCCGAACGCCGTCAGGTCGAGAAAGACGGTCCGAACCCCCTGACCGTTCAGTTTTCGGATCGTGCGCACGGACAGCGACGATTTCCCCATCTGTCGGGTATTGAGGACGTAACAGTATTCGCCGCGCAGGAGCGCATCGAGCAGGTCGCCATCGGCGCGACGCTCGACATAGGCGGGGGAATCGGCCGGCACCGTCCCACCCGTTACGAAGAAACGTTCGGGGAAGGCGTCCGGTTCGGACGGGGGACGTTCGGTGTGAGACTGGGATGGGACAGGCATGACCGGGTACCGGGAACATAGTACATCGGTTCCCATCGGTCCGTCCGCTCGTTTCGGAAAACCGTCACAGATCGCCGCGATTCGGTCACAAAAACCGGGCAAAGTGTCACAAAAACCGGGCAAAGTGTCACGCCCGTGTCACGGAAGAAGACGACAGGCCAGCGAGTACGGCTATCCGAAACGGACGATGGCGCAAAATCCGCCGCGATCCCGTTCCAGAGCGAAATGCCAGCCGTTCGCCCTCGCCAGCGCCTGACAGATACTCAGGCCCAGACCGTTGCCACCGGTCGCGGAGTTCCGCGAGGCGTCGGCACGGAAAAAGGGGGTAAACAGCCGGTCGAGATCGAGATTATCGGGAAGTTGGGCATCGTTCCGCACGCGGAGACAGGGCTGACCGTCCTCCCATTTGAGCGAAACATCCACCTGTCCGCCGGAGGTCGCATAGCGCACGGCGTTCTCGAGCAGGTTTCGGACCAGGACACGGACATGGGTCGGCGGCGCGGCGAGGATCACCTCCGCCGTATGGACGAAGACGGTCAGGTTTCGTTCGTCGGCCTGGGTCCGCAGACCGTTCAGGGTGCGCTCGGCAATATCGGCGACATCGACTTCTTCCGGCTTTTCCCGATCGGTCCGCATCTCCAGACGGTTGAGGAACAGCAGGCTCTCGGTCAGGGTGATGAGGCGGGCGGTCTCCTTATGCAGGTCGGCCAGGGTTTCGCGATACTCCTCCGGCGCATGCGGACGCGACAGGGCCATCTCGATACTGCCCGACAGAACGGCCAGAGGGGTGCGCAGTTCGTGCGCGGCGGAGGCGTAAAACTGCTCTTTCGCGACCGTGTCCTGCCGCAGTCGATCCAGCATGGTGTTCAGCGTATCGACCAGCAGACGGAGTTCGGCATCGGGAGAGGGCGGGACCAGACGGACGTGCAGGGGGTCGGAGGTGGCGGCGCCGGCCTGCTCGGACAGCGCCTTGATCGGGCGCAATGTTCGCCCGACGAGAATCCACGCGAACGCCGAGGCGACGGCGGTCACCAGAACCGACACGACCACGACCTGAATCGCCTGAAATCTGAGGGATCGTCGGGTGGGTTCCCAGTACAGGCCGGCCACGACCCGCCAATCCCCGAACGTGGTCGGCACGGTCAGCCAGCGCTCCTGATCCGGCCCCTGCAGCGGAGGCATGGGCAGGTGGTTGGAGGCGATGACCCGGCCCCGATCGTCCTGAACCACCAGGGAGATATGCCCCAGGCGTTCGTCCCGCTCCAGTTCGGTCAGGGTCGCCAGCAGATGTTCGCGGGAACGGTCCCGCAAACCGGCCCGATGCAGGTGCGCTCCCGCAGTCGAGATCACCTGCATCGCTTCGTAACGGGCCAGGAAGTAGGTCCAGATCATCACCATGGCCGTACAGACGAGCACGACCAGACCGAACGGCACGCTGAAGCCGATGGTCATCCGGGCGCGTAAGGAGGCAAACGGACCGGTCGCGGTCACGAACGCGTCTCTCCCCGGTCCTCCAGGACGTACCCCACCCCGCGCACCGTATGGATCAGCGGTTTCTTCGACCCCTTGTCGATCTTGCCCCGCAGGTAGCTGATATACACTTCCAGCACGTTGTCATTCCCGCCGAAATCATATTCCCAGACATGGTTCATGATGGCGGAACGGTTCAGGACGCGTCCGGCGTTCCGCATCAGGAACTCGAGCAGGGAGAACTCGGTGGCCGAGAGGTAGATCCGTTTGTCGTCCCGGCGCGCCTCGCGGGTCGCCGGGTTGAGGACAAGGTCGCCGACCCGCAGGAGGGTGGGGGCGGCCTGCGCCCGGCGCAACAACGCCCGAACCCGGGCCAGCAGTTCCGCCAGCGGGAACGGTTTGACGATGTAATCGTCCGCCCCGGCGTCCAGCCCGTCGACCTTGTCCTTGACCGCGTCGCGCGCCGTCATGATCAAAATCGGCGTTCGCACCATCGCCTCACGCAAGCGACGGCAGATCGTAAAGCCGTCGAGTCCGGGCAGCATGACATCGAGGAGGATCAGGTCGAATGCCTCCTCCTGCGCCCGTTCCAGCGCGATCACGCCGTCTCCCTCGGCAACGGCCTCATAGCCGTTTTCCGTCACGGCCATCCGGAGTACCTTGACCAGCCCGGGATCATCCTCAACGATCAGCAGTTTCATGGCCTGCGTCCGTTTCCGCGCCGATCGCCGTCCCGACCCGAAGGATCAGTCGATCAGCGCGTTTTGTCGCTTCTCTTTTATCGCGTTGCGGATCGTTTCCGCCAGCGTTTTCGCCTCGGCGTTGCCCCTCGCGGCCCATCGCTCCGCCTGCGCCAGCGCTTCGGCCTCCCGCCCGATGGCCCGCAATACCTGCACCGTCGGCAGGGCCGCCCGCGGATCGTCCGGATAACGTTCGGCATAGGAGAGGAGGACACGCGGGAACAGTTCGTTCTTTCGAATCCGGACATCGTCCATCAGGGTGACGATGCTCCACTCGTCGTTCTGTGTCAGAGGGAATTGTCGGCGGTATTCGGAGAGCAGGAGGTTCCCGTCCTTACGGAACCGGCCATCCATTTCGGCCAGGCGGCGAACGGGTTCTCCCACGTAGAACGCATGCGGGGCCAGGTACTCCAGTTGCGGGAAGTCGTCCGAGTTAATTCCGCCGCCCTCGGTCAGCGCCTGGGCCGCCTCGGTGGAATGGCTCTGCATGGCGAGCAGGGCCGGGATACTGCTGATTCGGATCGGAGTCAGCGTCGCCGCGACGGCGGGCGTCCGCATCCGTTCGCCCATCGCCGCATAATCCGGGCGGATCGGTTCCAGCGATCCCAGAATGATGAAGTCGCCGGAGCATCCCTGGAAGATCAGGGTTTCGGGGAAGACCTCACGGAACGTTCGCAGGATTGTCGCCACCAGACGATCATCGAGTTCGTAGGAATGGAACCACTGGGCGACGATCCCGCCCGGACGCAGTTTATCCCTCTGAGCTTCGAACGTTTCGCGCGTAAACAGGCCGCCGACTCCCGCGATCCACGGGTTGGTGGGTTCACTGATAATGACATCGTACTGACGGTTGACCGACGCAAGGAACGTCTTACCGTCGTCCTCATATAAATGGAAGCGTCGGTCGGCGAACGGGTCGTGGTTGGCCTCCCGGAAGGTTCGGGCGGCGTCGATTACCGCCGGAGAGAGTTCCACGCAATCGACCCGGTCCACCGGATGGGTCAGGACATTCCCTGCGGTGACACCGCTGCCGAGTCCGAGAACGAAAACGTCCCGGGCGTCGGGCTTGAAGAGGAGAGGCAATTGCGCCAGCAATACCTGCGTCGGCATATCCGATACCGAGGAGGCATCGGCTTTGCCGTCCACGACCAGCGTCAACTGATCCTTGCCGGTGTCCTCTTTCGCACGAACCACGGCGACCGTCGAGCCGAAGTCCTCGCGGTAAAAAACCGATTTACGGTCGGCGAGCAGTTTGCGATGCTCCTCCCAGGGGATCGGACGTTGATCCCGGTGTCGGAACAGGCCGACGGTCAGCAGTGCGGGGTCCCAAACCGGGGTTGCCACCAGGATGATCGCCGCGGGTACGGCGAGGAACAGCAGACCACGGCGAATCGCCGGTCCGATCGGCAGGAGGAACAGGCCGATCCCCAGATTGATTACCGCGCCGATCTGGAGTGTCCGCATCAGTCCCAGCATCGGGATCAGGAGACAGCCGGCGGCCAGGGTACCGGCGAGGGTGCCGACCGTGTTCCACCCGTAAACCATCGCCGCCCGTTCGGCCACGCTTCCGCCGTCGTTCTCCTCCGATGCCGCCTTGATCGCCGTCGGGAACGTCAGACCGAACAGGAACGTCGGCAGGGACATCGCGCTGAAGATGACCCCGTACTGAAACAGATGGTACAGGCCGATACTCTCGGCGTTGGGGCGGAGCAGCCATTTCCACTGCCAGAAGGTATGTGGCAGGTGCGGATAGAGCGGGACGGACAAAGCGATGACCACTCCGATCAGAACCTCGGCTACGGCGAACCAGACGAGCGGTCGCCGATGCGTGGGCGCGAGTCCGGACACGATACTGCCGCCCGCCAGTCCGGTGATGAACGCGGCCAGCATCAGGGTGAACGAGTAGGTGCTGCTGCCCAGGGTGACCGCGAAGAGTCGGGTCCAGACCAGTTCATAGAGGAAGGCGGTCGCGCCGGAGACGCAGATGGCGATCAGCACGGCGCGTTGCTGACCGGTGAGGGCGGTTCCGGCGGCGGGCGCGCCGGGCAGGCGCACGACATTGGCGGCTTCGGGCGGTGCGATCGGCTCGGCGGGCAGAATCTTTTCCGCGACGACGGCGGCGACCCCGACGACCAGGTTCAGGAGAGCGATTCCGGTCACGGTCCCGGTCAGTCCGACCCCCGGAATCAGGAGGAACCCGGTGACGAGGGTTCCCAGGACGGCCCCCGCGCAGTTGGCGAAGTAGAGCCAGTTCGCCCCGTTCGCCCCGAGGGCAAGTCGCCGACTGCGTTCGACATGCGCGGTCAGGACGGGGAAGGTCGCGCCCATCAGAATGGTCGGGAGCGCGAGCAGCGCCGCGCCGACCAGCATTTTGACGGCAATCAAGGCGGGCGAACCGGGCGGCATCGCTTTCGCCGCCGAATACACGACGCTCTGCCCCAGTCCGGACAGCGTCGGGAACACGATCGCATAACCGGCGATCGCGATCTCCAGAAATCCGTAGATCTTCAGAGGCGCGGCCCATCGGTCGGCGCGGCGTCCGATCGCCAGGCTTCCGAGCGCCAGTCCCGAGACGAACGCGCCGAGGACCGCGGTATGCAGCAGAACCGTATTTCCGAGGAACTGTCCGAGGAATTTGGCCCAGACGACCTCGTACCCCAGTCCGCAGGCCCCGGACAGAACGAACAACAGACAGACGAACACCGTCGCGCCGCGTTCGAATCGAAGGGAGGGAGTCGGTCGGGTTACCTCCGACGGACCGGATTGCTGTTGAATCACCGTTGCCACTGCCGTATTACCTTTCCCCGGGAACGCTGTCCCTTTGGGATTTTCGGCAGGAACCCCGCCAAAATACAGTGGACAAAATAAAGCGGGGCCAGTGGCCCCGCTTCCGATTCCAACGCGGTTTCGACGATTTCCGGTTTAATGCTTGCCGGAAGTGACGACCGCGAACCATTCGGCCAGTTCGGCGCGGTTGGCGGTTTCGCGCAGGGCGTTCAGCGCGTTCGGATCGATCCGCTCGTTCACGATTTCCAGGGCGCGGCGGAAGTTGCGGATGCTGCGCGCGACCGACGCGTTCTGCTGCTCGGCGGTATCGGTGTTGAGCGGCTGGACGTCGATCCCGACCACGCTCGAATACCCGACCTCCCTCAGGGTGTGGACGGTCTCGATCGCGACGCCGAAGTCGTTGTCACCGAACGCGATATCCTCATCGAATTTCAGGCCGGTGCCGCCGTTCAGGTGGACATAAAAGACCTTGTTCGCCGCCGCCGCCAGGCCGATCTCCGCCGCGTACCGTTTCCCCGCCATCAGCGAGTGGCAGGTTTCCAGGTTGGTGCCCACGAACGGGCGGTACTCCTCCGGCATCAGCGCGATGATGGCCAATGCCTCGCCGCAGTCCGCCGGAACGCCCCAGTTCACCGGTTCGTTCGGCTTCGGTTCGATCGCGATCGGCAGGGCGCGTTCGGGACCGTACTCGGACAGCATCCAGGCGACCACCTCGCTCAACCCGTCGGCGGTCATTTTGTAAACGTCGGCGTAGTTCACCATCAGGGGTCCGCCGAAGCCGTTGCTGCTGTTCCAGTAGACATAAACTCCCGCACCGAAGACTTCGATGCCGGTGCGAATATAATCTTTGGTACGCCGGACCGCCTCGGCGCGGGTCGCCGGCACCGGCGACCCGAAGTTACCGTTGGCGAACTCCGGCCCGCGCTTGAACAGGTTGGCGGTACACATCGAAACCTGCAAGCCGGCGTTCCGGACGGCGGTCATGATCGCGTCGGCGTCCTTCGGCTCCGCCTCGGTATCGTGAAACTCGACATAGGTGCAACCGGCCGCCTTGAGTTCGCTCAGCGTCGCTTCCAGCGACAGCGTCGGGCGCATGGCCGGGGCGAAACGCCCGCCTCCGGGACCGATATTCCAGACACCGGCGGCGAACGCGCCGCCGAGTTCATGCTGGGGCAGATCGGGAATCCACTTCCCCGTCGAATCCTGCTTAAACATCGCTTCTCTTCCTTCCGTAATCTTCCTTGCGTCCGTTACATTACGGCGCGGACACCGGAAACGCCTTCCTGACGCCCGCGTCAGACGAGAGCGACCACACGGTTATTCGCCGCGCTTTCGTAGGCGGCGAAAACGAGCCGAAGGGTTTTCAGGTTCTGCGCGGCGGTGTTCTCCGACGGTCCGCCGGTCACCCCGGACAGCAGGTCGCGCAGGCAGGGCACCATCGACGAATGTACGACGGCGTAATCGGGGTTGGCCCACTCGTAGCGGGGCGGCGGCACCCGGCGCGACCGGGTTCCGGTGGCGGTGGTGACCGCGAGCCGGAAGTCCGGCGCGAGTTCGATCGACCCTTTCGTCCCCTCGACGAACGCGAAGGTTTCGGGGAAGCGGTCGCGTTCGTAATGGTTTTGGACGTAGCCGAGTTCGGTAACGACGGTCACGCCGCCATGCCGGGTGACGACGGTCGCCGCGTCCTCTCCGGCGATGTCCGCCTGTACCTTGCGCGTGACACAGTAGACCGAATCCGCCTCACCGAACAACAGACGGGCGGTATCCAGCACATGGACCCCGATGTCCGCCAGGAGGAAGCGTTCGAGCGTCTTCAGGAACGGCTGGTTGGCGAAGACGGGGAACCCGGATACCATGGTCAGACGCGCCCGGAACAGGCCGCCGATCACTCCGGAATCGACTTCGGCTTTCAGAGCGCGAATCGGTATCTGCCAGCGCCAGTTCTCATGCACCAGCAGCGGCACACGGGCATCGTCCGCTTCGCGGACCAGCGCTTCGGCGGTCTCCGGGTCCTCGGCCAACGGTTTCTGACAGACGGTCGGCAGACGTTGCGCCAGGCACCGGCGCACCAGTTCGGGATGGGTCGCCGGGGGGGTGACGATATCGACGAAATCGACGTCCCGAAGCGCTTCCTCCGGATCGGCGGCGACACGCGGTACGCCGAACCGCGCGGCCAATCGTTCCGCCTTCTCCCGATCCGGGTCACAGACGACCGCGCAGGTCGCGCCCGGTATCTCTCCCCAGGCGGCCAGCTGGTAACTTGCCCAGAACCCGGCCCCGAGCAGCGCAAATCGTTGCATTTCGACGTTCCTCCGCTCCTCGTTTCGCCACCGGAGCGGGTCGGTTCCTGCCCGTATCATCGGTTATATCGGTTATAATCGGTGGGACATGCCTCTTCGACAATACGGAGTGCTGGTGGGTACGGTGACGGAGACCCGACCCGCCATCGCCGACAACCCGCACCTCCAGGTAAAAGTGACCGACCGGCATACCGCGTACCGGGTGGCGATCAACGTCCGTTCGAAACTCCGGCCGTCGGAAGTGCTGTACCTGGTCGACGAACGGTTTTCCCATCCGGTCCTGTCCGCTCTGCTGCCTCTGGCACCGGGCTGGCATCCGCTTCCCTCCCGTCCGGGGTCGCCCGCGCT
>JANRLW010000041.1:0-32960 GCA_033762295.1 Capsulimonadales bacterium | reverse complement strand
TGCCGAAGCCGTTGCGGTGACCGTAAGAGAAAACCTTTTGAAGATTGGCCCCGACTTCTCCGCCGATACTCGCGCCCGCCGCGAAGAACGGATTGTCATTCGGCGCGGTTCCATCCGTGTTCAGGCGCAGGATCACCCCGGCGAGATGGGCGTCGTCCGGCTGGGGTCCGCCGAAAGTGTCATCGACGAACGGCGCCTTCAGGAACGGTCCGTTGGCCAGGTTCTGCATCCAGCCGCGACGCCCCAGGTCGCCCATGAATACGTACAGTTTTCCGTCCGGACCGAAGCGCAGAACGCCGCCGTTATGGTTGCCGTTCTCATTGGCGTTCGTGCCGACCGTCTCCTGGCCGGGGACCGTCGTATTGTCGGTCTGGCGCGATCGGAGACGGACGACATTTGCGGCGAAGGTCAGCGAGGTGCCGTCCCAGGTGAAGCGATCGACACGGTTTCCGAGGAACGGGACGGAGCCGACCGCCGTCGAATCGGCGCCGGTGCTGCTCTCGGTCCAGCGAATGAAAACGTCGGGCGTCGCCGGAAAATTCGGATGCAGAGCGATGCTGAGCAGACCGCGTTCGGAGTTGGAGTTGACCGCCAGGTCCAGAACCGGGGTCGGCTGAAGCACACCGTTGATGACCCGCTTGATCTGACCGCTGGCTTTTTCCAGGACCAGACAATCGTTCGGCCCGATAAAGACGATCGCGATCGGTTGGGTCAATCCCGAATTGAGGAACGTCGTCACCTGAAGATTGGGGTCGAGCATCGCGGCGGGTTTCCCGTCGGCGAGAGCCGGAGCAGCCGCCAGTACTCCGGCGCCAAGCAGAGCGGCGAAGCGAAAACGATTCATAGTTTGCATTAATTGCAATGACATACGAAACACCTTTCTTTGGTTTCTCAGTGGCGGGAACCGAGCGTGGTCCTCCGGACGAAGGAGGGGTCGTTCCCCGACAATAAATCTTTAACCAGGCGAGAAATTAATCGATGGGTTTACGGCAGGAAGTTGGCGGAAACGAAAAAAGCCGTTCGGATCATCGAAAAGTGCAGGTGTCCGAACAATCTCCGAACGCGATAGAAAAAGAGTATGGGATACCGATACCTCGGAATCGATCTGGCGTGGGGCGAACGCCGTACCTCCGCCGCCGTCGTGCTGGAGGGGATCGCGGAGGACCCTCGTGCCGGGGCGCGTTTCCTGGGCGCAGCGGAAGCGTTGACCGGGGACGATTCCATTGTGGAGTTCGTTCGTATGTGGGATTGCGAGGACGGTCTGTTGATCGGGCTCGACGCACCGACCCGGGTACCGAACGACACCGGTCGCCGCCCCTGCGAAACGGTTCTCTCCCGCTGCCTGCGCCGACAGGAAGCGGGTCCGCACCCGTCGAACCGGCATCTTCTCGCCCGGAGCGGAACGGTTCGTGGCGAACGCCTGGTCACCCGGCTGGCCACGTTCGGCATCGAGCATACGCCCTTCGTCGGGCCTGCTTCCGGCCCGACGCGCGCGGTCTTCGAGGTCTTTCCCCACCCGGCGCACATCGCCCTGTTCGGCCTGTCGAAAACGCTCAAGTACAAGCCGAAACGCGGACGGACCCGGTCAACCCGCCTGGAGGAGTTCCGGCGGTATACGGAACTGCTCCGGGGACTGTCCTCGGCAGACCCGCCGCTGGAACTCCCGGACGATTCCGCCGCCTTCTTTCGAAACGATCTTTCCGAACGGGGCGAGGACGCGCTGAAACGTCACGAGGATACGCTCGACGCCCTGACCTGCGCCTATGTGGCGTTGTATCGCCGGCGATGGGGCGCGGAACGCTGCCCGGCGATCGGGGATCTGACGCACGGGCATATCGTCGTTCCCGCCACGTCGGAAATGCTTGAAGGCTTTCGTCGTGTCGGAGCGGAGATCGGAGTCGCGGTCGGGTGATCGGGTTTAACGAAAGAGGAACCAGAGAGCGGCGGCGATTACGGCCAGAATCGCCAGTTCGATGAGCAGAGTGCGGCGGAAAGCGCGGCTACGGGCGATTCGGGTGGTCAACGCCAGTTCCGCCTCCCACTGCGCGCCCTCCCGCTGGCGCAGCTTTTCCTCGATCCGGAGCAACGTCTTATGGACTTCCGACAGACCGGGGTCCATGACATTACGCAGCTGGTCGGCTTTCTCCTCGCTCAGGCTCCGGCTGGTGTTGCGGTACTGCTGCTCGGTGTTCCGTACCTCGCTGGTGAGCGTCTGATAATGCGTTCGCAGTCGTCGGAGGTAATCCCCTTCGACGGTCAGGCGATTGGCCTCTTCCTCTTCCTGACGCGTCCCTTTCCGGGCGGGGTTCGGTCGGGCCGGAAGACGCGGACCGGTCAGCGGTCGAGCGACGGGGGTCGGTTTCGCGGGGCGGGTCAGGCGCGGACCGGACGTCGGACGAGCGGTCGGGCCGCCGCGCGGGATCGGCGGAGCAGGGAGGACGGGGGCCGTCTTCGGCACGGGGTTCCGGGCGGTGTCCGGCCGCGCCGAAGCCTTTACAGGTGTCTGCCTGTATCGGCGAAATACCCCAATTGTTTCCGCTGGAGGCACACCGCTATATTACTGGATTCCCGGACATTTTAACAGGGGCAAACAGGCATTCCCGCAGAAATCCTGCGGGAATTCCACGGAGTCTGTCAGGTAAGGACCAGGCTGAGCGCCAGCAGGAGGAAAAACAGCAGGATCGCGACCGCGAGCCACCAGCGCAGGCGGCGATCCTGTCGCTCCTGCCGGGCGTCCTCCGCGCCGTCTCCGTCCTCGGCCACTTCCAGCGTCGGCGTCGGAAACGGAATCGCGTTCTCACGCATCCAGACCTCTTCCTGATGTACCAGGGCTTTGGCGCGTTCGGCGACCGCCTCGGCTCGATGCAGCGCGGTCTGTGCGCCCGCAAGATTGGCCTCGTACATTTCCATCTCGCGCAGGAGAAATCGTTCGAGTTCCTCCTGCCCCCGCTCGCGTGCGACCTCGGCCTTTTCCCGGAGGCCGGCGACCCGCTGTTCGCTCTCATTGACCATCCGGAGGAGATTGTTTTTGGCGACGATGGCCTGTACCATCGCCGCGCGATTGCGTCGATGCCGTTCGGAAATCTCCTGGCGATGGAGCGCCGTCCCTCGCAGATCCTGCCCGACGCTGATTTCGGTCATCAGTTGCGCAAGGGACCGTTCCACTTCCAGGGTACGCCACTGCGCCTGCAGCGCTAGGGCTTCGGCCGTCTTTCGCCGCAGATGCTCCTCCTCGCGCCGGATGGCCGCCTTGACCTGTTCGGCCATCTCGACCGCCTGTTCGTACTCGGCGCGCGTCCGGACCAGCGTACACTCGTAGGCGGTGACTTCCTCCCGGATCTTTTCGGCCAGATGGGCCTCGCCGCGCAGTTCGGCGGCGTTGGCGCGGGCGCGCAGGCCCTCGATCGTCTTCTGAGTGTCGCGCACCATGAGTTCCAGGTTATTCTTCATGGTGATCGCCTGCACGGCGCGTTCGCGGTTGCGGGCGTGTGTCGCTCGCATCTCCGCCTGCACCCGCTGCAACAGCATTTCCGGATCCTCATGGTGAAGGCCGTTACCCTTCTGAGTCCCCAGCATCTGACGCAGTCTGCGCTTAATGGTTTTCCACGACCCTGACATCACTCCGTGCTCCGTATTCCTCGCCCCTGGCGTGTCGCCTCCGCGTTCAAACGCCGTGCTTGTTCCGCCTGCTGCTCCAGAAACGCCGCGACGGCCCGTCGCCCTTCGACGCCGGAATCGCGGGAGAACTCATTGACATAAAGGCGGATGTGAGCGAGCATCACTTCGTCGCTCATCTCCTGTGCATGCTCGCGGCAGAGTTCGAGCGCTGCCTTTGTATGACTATCGGCCCAGGAGAGGCTGTTCCGTATGGCTGTTTCCAGGGCGGCCCGCACCCGGATAAGCTCGCGTCGGAGGACGATTACCCCCAGCGGGATCGGGGCCCCGGTCTCTTGTTCCCAGTGCTCTCCCAGGTCCTGTAGCCGCGTCAATCCGTCACGCTCAAACGTAAATCGTTTCTCATGGATAACGACACCCTGCGTCCCGGGCCGGTTGCACAGTTCCCGGTAGACTTCATCGAATGTCGTATATCGCTTTTTTAACACGCGACCGGCAAAAAAATCCAGAAGGAAGTTGGCGGTGGTCATTTCACCGGGCACCAGCACCTCCTCCTCCGGATCGAATCGCGCCTCCCCGTTCCGGAGCAGCAACGGACCGACGCCGCGCCCGAGAGCACCACCGCAGTCCAGCGGCACATATCGATCGGTCACGCGGGCCAGAGCGCCATAGCTGATCTTGGCGATGTCGAACTCTCCGCGCAAAACTCGTTGATTACAGGTTTCAACGTCCTCAAAATCGAATCGAAGCGTCGGGCCGTCCCATTCGACGTGGCCCAGAATCAGCCCCGAGAAAATGTACACATCGTTCGGACACGGAGAAATACCGATCGTCAGTGCGCTCATAACTCTTCTATACCGCTCAGAAAGACATGCAGGTTCGCAAGGGCGAGCCGGATATTTTCCGGACGCATTTCGCGTCGCGCGGCGATATTGCTGATCGCGCGAATCTGGCAGACCGGCGCGTTCCCTGCCCGCCCGATCTGGCAGACCGCCGCTCCTTCCATCGTCTCGAAGATCGCCCCCGTCTGCGCCGCCCGCCGACGACCGACGGTCTCCGTTCCCGTACAGGCGTTGACCGTGCAGCCACGCCCCGTACGTACGGCGAATCCCCTTCCCGCCCCTCCCGGTCCGACCCGTGCCGCCAGTGCGTCCGGAACCCGGCACGGCAACGGATGGGAATAAAACTCCCTGCCGAACGGTGTGTCCGCCACCGGCAGGAACCCTCCGACACCCCCCGCTTCGTCCGGCAGTTCCATACCGATATCCCCGTACGTGTCGCCGTCGGCGACGACGATATCGCCGATCCGCAATTCGGTTTCCGGATAGGCGCCGGCAATGCCGATATTGACGATCCCGGTCAGGCGACCGCTTCCTCCCGTTCCCGTGAGATCATGGAAAAACGCCTCGAACGTTGCCGGAATTCCGACTCCCGTGACCCGCCGTTCGGCGTCGGGCAGAAAGTGATCCGGGCAGGCGGTCAGTTCCCCGGCGGTCGCCGCGCAAATCAAAACCATTGCGTCACCATCCCGAGGCGATTATACAGCGGGTCGATTCACCGGCGCATCCGAACGAGCTTGACTCCTTAAAGGAATAGGAGAAATGCCTGCCGAAGTTGAATTTATCGACAGGAATTCACGCACACCTGTCAGGAATCCGGACCGTTCTTCGAACGGATAATTTTTAGGGATTTCTTTTGAGACCCCCTGGCATTCTCCCGTGTCGTCCATAAAAGCATGATGTCACCGTCCGGAACCATCCTGATCGTCCACGGCTCCGAGGCTAACGCGAATCGTTTTTTTGAACGGTTTGCCGAAGCCTACGCGGAGGAGGGCCGGTTCGTTGTCGCCTCCGGGTCGGAGGACGCCCTGCGAATCTGCCGCGCACGGATGCCGGACTGCCTGATCACGGACTACCTCCTGCGCGACGGCACCGGGCTGGACCTGCTCAGGAAACTTCGAGAGAGCAGCGTCGTTCTCCCCTGTCCCGTCCTTCTGCTGACCGTCCATAACGACCCGGTCACGGCCGTAGAAGCGATCAAACAAGGCGCCTGGGACTATCAGGTGCTGCCGGGTACGACGCCCGAACGGCTGATGGCAGCGGTGAAAGAAGGGATTTCGGCCTTCGGATGGACAGGGCAGCGTCCGGAGGACACGGCGTTCCAGGCCCGCCGGCAGTGGATTCATGGCATCGCCGAAGCATCGCCCAATGTCCTGTACATCTTCGATCTCAAAGAACATCGAAACGTCTACACCAACGGGCGGATTCATGACATCCTTGGCATCTCCCCGGCGGAATCGCAACGGATCGGCGATCGCCTGCTCGAGGTTTTGATGCATCCGGAGGATCTCCCGCGCGTCCGGGATCACCTGAGCGGGTTTTCCGAAGCAGAGAACGGCGAAATCCGTTCGATCGAATACCGGATGCGCCATTCGGACGATTCCTACCGCTGGTTTCGAAGCGATGACGTGATCTTCTCCCGCGATTCCGAGGGACGTCCTCACCTGATCGCCGGAACGGCCACGGATATCACGGTTCTGAAACAAACGGAGGAGGCGCTTCGCCGCCATGCCGAGCGTCAAACCCTGTTGCTCGACTGTTCGAAGTTGTTGTCGGAAAGCCAGGAAAGTGATTCGGAAATCGTTCGATTGATCTTCGTCCGCATCGGTCTTCCTCTGAACATCGACCTTTGCCTCCATTCGACCTTTGCGCCGGAAACCCGGAGTCTGCGGACGGTCGCGGCGATCGGCATTCCGGAAGCCCGCTTTCCGGAGTTTCCGGAGACGGCCGCGAGCGAATCCCTCTGTCGTCAATCGGCGGAGCAGGGAATCGCCATCCACGCCGACGCGGGCCGGATCGAAACCGACGACGCGGGCCGTTACGTCCGCTTTCTCGGGGTCCGATCCTATGCCTGCTATCCTCTGATCTCCGGTAATGGCACCGTGTTCGGCACCTTTGCCGTCGGCAGCCGTCAACGAACCCGATTTCTTCCGGAGGAGCTGGACTTCCTTTCGACGCTCAGCCATCTGCTAGCCAACGCATTCGAACGACGGCGTATCGATTCCGCCCGACGGGAAAGCGAGGAGCGGTTTCGAAGAACGTTCGAACAGGCCGCCGTCGGGATCGCGCATGTGGCCCCGGACGGTCGCTTTCTGCGGGTCAATCAACGGCTTTGCGATATCGTCGGCTATTCCCGTGACGTCCTGCTCGCCCGCGCCTTCCAGGAGATCACCCATCCGGACGACCTCGATAAGGATGTGTCCTTCACCCGTCGTCTGCTGTCCGGGGAGATCGCCACCTACTCGATGGAGAAACGCTACCTGTGCCGGGATGGCGCGATCGTCTGGGTGCAGTTGACCGTCTCCCTGGCGCGCGCTACGAACGGACAGCCGGACTACTTTATCTCCGTCGTCGAGGACATCTCCGAACGGAAGCGGAATGAGGCGCAAATCGTCGCCCTGAACTCCGGATTGGAGCAGCGAGTCGCCGATCGCACCGCCGAACTGGCCGCCGCCATCGCGGACGCCGAAAGGGCGCGGGCGGAGGCGGAGACCGCGAATCAGGCGAAAAGTGAATTCCTCTCCCGAATGAGCCACGAACTGCGTACCCCGTTGAACAGCATCCTGGGCTTCGCGCAGGTTATGGAGATGCAGACGACGGACCGGAAGCTGTCCGAACGCATCGGTCGCATCCTGCAGGCCGGTCGTCATCTGCTTCAGTTGATCAACGAAGTTCTCGATATCGCCCGCGTGGAATCCGGGCGGCTCGCGCTCTCGCTCGAACCGGTTCGGGTCGGCACTGCGGTGACAATGGCAGTCGATCTGATCTCTCCCCTCTGTTCGGAAAAGGGGCTCCACCTCTCGACGGATTTTGGCGAGTGCGAAGCGCTGTACGTCCTGGCGGATCAGCAGCGCCTGATCCAGGTGATCCTGAATCTGCTGGCAAACGCCGTAAAGTATAACCGTTCGGACGGACATATCTCGGTGACGTGTGAACGCTGGGACGAGACGTACGTGCGTATTCGTGTCCGTGATACGGGCGTCGGCATCGCCGAAGAGAATCTCCCCCGGCTTTTTCAGCCGTTTGAGCGTCTCGGGGTCGACAGCGGTGAAATCGAAGGAACGGGCCTGGGACTCGCCCTGTCGAAAAGCCTGACGGAGGCGATGAACGGCAAGATCAGCGTACACAGCCGGCCGGGAATCGGCAGCACGTTCTGCGTGGACCTTCCTCTGACCGATCCGCCCTCCGCGCCCGCCCCGGTGACGCCCGGAGAGGTCTCCGCCCCGGAGAATGAGACGGAACATACCGTTCTCTGTATCGAGGACAATCCCGCCAACCTCAGTCTGATCCGCGAAATTCTGGACGGCGAGGGAGGCTACCGTCTGATCACCGCCGAGCAGGGAGCGGTGACGGTCGCGCTTGCCCGTGAGCATCACCCGTCGCTCATCCTTCTTGACCTGCATCTGCCGGACATTCCGGGCGAGGAGGTCTTGCGCCGGTTGAAAAACGACGCCGGGACGGCGCGAATTCCCGTCATCATTCTCAGCGCGGATAATTCCGCCCGTCTGGCGGAACGCCTCCGGGCGTCCGGCGCAGCCGATTTTCTTCCCAAACCCCTGGACCTGTATCGCTTCCTGCAACGTCTGCGGGAAGTGATCGGCAGGGAATAACGACCGAACGCCCGTATATTGGGCAGGAAAGGCAACGATAATGGATATTTCTCCGGATAAATTACCGTTCAGCGTAAAAGAGAGCGTGACGCGGGGTGGGACGGTTTTCGAGCTTCTGGAATATGGTGATCTGTCCGGGAACGGCTCCCCCGCCAGCGCCGAGCAGTTCTATTCGTTGAATCGATCCGGGACACGGCTCCGCCAGGTGCGTATCCGCCTGAACAACGATGCCGTACGAACGGAACCCGGCGCGCTGCAGTTCGCGAAAGGCAACATCGAGATGGTGAGCGATACCGGCACCGGCGCGGGCGTCGGCGGACTGCTCAAAGGGGCGCTGGCGGCGGCACGCACCGGGGAGACCCTGTTCAAGCCTCTCTATCGGGGCGTCGGCGAACTGTATCTGGAACCGAGTTTCCGATTCACCTGGCTGATGGAACTGAAGGACCAGACGCTGTACGCCGATCAGGGGCTGTTCTCCTGTTGCGAGGACTCGGTCAAGGTGGAGGCGCACAAAGTCGAGAGTTTCTCGGCGCGGATGGCGGGCGGCGAGGGACGTTACCAGACAAAAGTCAGCGGTTCAGGCGTGGTCGCCTTCACGATTCCGGTCGCGCCGCAGGAGATTGTCGCGGTCCCGCTCAACAACGAAACGCTGCAGGTGGACGGTTCCTTCGCGCTTCTGCGAACCGGCGACGTGCGGTTCACGGTGGAGAAGGCGTCCAACTCCGTTCTGGGCGCGGTCACCAGCGGTGAGGGTCTTCTGCAGACCTTCCGTGGCACGGGCATGGTCTGGCTCGCTCCGACCCTTCCGGTGTACGAAAGCCTGCTGAGTCCGCTGACAGTCACCAAAACGGCCTGATCGCGTTGCTGTTTCGAGGACGTCCCGATCACGTGCCGTAGAGGCGGTCGCCGTAGTCGCCCAGACCGGGGAGGATATACCGTGCCGGGTTGAGTTCCCGGTCCAGGGCGGCCAGGTAGATCGGGACGTCGGGATGGTCGGCGTGCACTCGTGCGACGCCCTCGGGCGCGGCCACGACGCAGACGAGGCGGATACGGGTCGCTCCGGCCTTTTTGATCGCCGTGATCGCCTGACTCGCCGAACCGCCGGTCGCCAGCATCGGGTCCGTCACCAGCACGGTTCGTTCGTTCATCGGCGGCAGTTTGCAGTAATAGGACGACGCGACCGCCGTCGTGTGGTCGCGGGCCAGGCCGATGTAGCCGACGGCGACCTCCGGAAACAGTTCGACGATCGGGCCGAGCATGCCGAGGCCGGCCCGAAGGATCGGTACCACGACCAGGCCGCCGGCCAGCACCTCTCCGACCATCCCCTCGAGCGGGGTCCGAATCTCCTGCAGTCGGGTCGGCAGGTCGCGGGTCGCTTCCAGAGCCAGCAGAACCGTCAGATGGTTGCTCACCGTCCGGAACAGCGCCGGTTTCGTCGTTTCGTCGCGCAGATGCGTCACCAGGTGACGGGCGAGCGGGTGATCGATGACAATTAGATTTTCGTGCATATCCTCTCCTGAACCCTGTTTCCGACCCCGGTTTCCGACCCTATTTCTCCCACAGTGTGTCCCGAAATTCCTCGGTCGACACAAACCGTGTGTGAAACGTCTCCCAGTCGCTCCGGCGCTTCCGATAGACCGGGTCCTCTTCCAGCGTTGTCGGACGGCGATCGTATTTCGGATCGGCATGCGTCGGTAAGGGCAGGACGGTTTTGGAGAACGTCGTGTTCAGGTCGCCATCCTTGACCCATCCGTCACCGATCAGGATGAAGTCCCGGACGTACCCCGGTTTAGGCGGCGGGGGAACGGCGAAGCGCATCCGGATCTCGTCCCCCGGTCCCATGATGATGTACCGGTCGTCGATCCGGGTCAGCAGTTCACGGACATCCCCGAACCGGGTGTGGAACCCTTCGAGACTGCGCCACCGCTGCCGTCGACTGACGACCGGTTCGTAGCCCACGGGCAGTTCGGGGGAGGATTTATCGACGGCGGTGATGGTCGTGAAACCCCGGTACCCCAGTTCGGCGGTTCCGGCCACCTGTTTCATCTTCCCGACCGGTGCATTCGGGACGCCGCGCGCCACACCGATGCTGTCCCAGAAAATCTCCAGATTGGTCCGCAGGCGCAGCCGGGTTCCGCCCTTCAGGATATCATCCACCCGCAGAACGACCGTCTTGACCTTGCCGGTCGGGAAACCCAGGCCGGCCTTCGCCGTCTTCCAGCCGCCTTTTCCGTCCGGCACCTCCAGCGACAGACCGGTCGGCGGCGTGTCGCCGCCCTGGGAGAGCGCGACATTGATCGAGCTGTTGGTCGGATGAATCCATCCGTTGGCGATCAGATAGAGCGGTCCGGTCCCGACGGTCGCCGCTTTGCCGAGGTCCAGTGTCAGGGCATGATCCCGTGTGACTCCCTGGTACTTGCCCCGTCCGAAATAGTCGGCATGAACCCCGTCTCGCGCCCGGATCGTCCCGGTCATATCCTCGCCGGTATCGGCCGTGGCCTTCACCGGGGTCGGCGGTCGCGTGACGATGACCGACAGCGGCGGCGGTGGAATCGCGAATCGCTCGTCCACCCAGATATCGGTTCCCTTCGGATGGTCCACGGTCATCAGCGCGAGGTGGTCGAAGAAGTGCGTTTCCCAGAGGTCGGCGGTGATTCGCAGATCGTAGTACGGACGCCCCTCTTCATCGTTGCGCGGTTTCAACTGGTCGCCCCGGATTTTGACCCAGTCCTCGGTCATGGCGACATCGGAGGTCCCCTGCGCATTGATCTTCAGGCCGAGCGGCGACCGCCAGATACAGTCGGTGACGAAGGACATCCGTTCGCCATCCCAGGCGAACAGGAAAGGACAGGAGGTGACCAGGCGCTGTTCGGCCACCAGAGTCATTCCGGCATCGATCGGCTTCCGCGTTCTGGCGTCGGTATCGAATTCTCCCTGTACGTAGCCATTGGGCCAGACGATCCGGACATACTGCGCCTGTTTTCCCTCGCCAAGACCGAAATGCACGACCGGGGCCTCGATTCTCTGCTTCTGCGTCACCAGTCCGGAGCGGACGGCGATCTCTCCGCCGATTCCGAAGGAGTTGATCCGTCGGTCACCGGTCGCCTTTCCTTTCTCGGCGGCGCGTGGCCGGACCACCAAATAACCATACTCCTTCGTGCCCTTGCTCACCGCCCGGGTCGGCTGTCCGTTCGCCGTGCCGATCAGGTCGAGCCGACCGTCGCCGTTGAGATCGGCCACGTCACGCGTCGCCAGAGCGACCGTCGCCGTCGCCGTCGCCGGGAACGCGCCCCGGGCGTCGGACAGGAATACCTCCGTCCCCTTGCCATCGGACAGGATCAGGTCGTTACCGCCGTTGTTATCCGCATCGGCCACCAGAACGGAGCCGTCCGCCGCTGCGGTCGTTCGGACGAGATCCGTCACGGCGAACGCCTTCCCTTCGGCCTCCTCCCGGATCGCCACAACACGGCCATCGGATTTGCGCGCGACGATATCGAACCGGCCATCCCGATCCGTATCGGCGATCGTCACCGTGGCCACGTTCTCCAGTCCGCCCGGCAACGGGCGGGCGACGAAAAGGCCGTTGCGCTCGTTGGAGTAGACCCGCATCCGTCCGGCTCCGTCGATTACCACCGCGTCCGGATCGCCATCGTTGTCGAGATCGCCCCAGGCAAATCCGGTGATTCCGGTCAGGTCCGGGAACGGACGGAGGGTTTTGAAGGTCCCGTCACCGTTGTTCCGCAGGATCACGGCTCCGTCTTTCGCGCCGGGAACGATATCCGGATCGCCGTCGAGATCGATATCGGCGACCCAGGCTCCGGAGTAGGCCTTTTTGGTGACGGTCGGCGGCAGTTTCATCTTCGCGGTGACATCGACGAACTTGCCGTCCTGCCCACGGAGCAGGGACAGACCGTTCGTTCCGACGGAGACGAGATCGGTTTGGAAGTCGTAATCGAAGTCGATCGTCGTGAACGCCGAAGCGGCGGCGCGGACGATCGGCGTCCCCTCCCCGGTCGGGAAAACGGCGCGAACGAACCCGCCCTTCCCTTCCGCGTCCGCCGGTTCGACCGTGTACGTCAGGCCGGTATCCGGCTCGGCCGGCGTACTGACGACCGGGGGATACTTGATCAACTGACGGACCAGTTGACCGACTTCGGTCGCGCTGCCCTCGATCGCCTGGAGTCCGATCCGATACTCCACCGTCTGCTTGAGGAAATTGCCCATCCGAATCGCTTCGGGCGCGGCGGCGCGAATGTTGGCTTCCACCGCCTTCCCCAGGGCGGTCAGTTGATTCCGGTAAGGGGCGGGCCAGGCGGCGCTTCGTTCGGTCAGCGCGGCGACCCCGGCGCGCGCGGTCGCCTGATCGCCCCGGCGCGCGGCCAATCGCGTCCGCTCCAGAATCGCGGCCAGGTTCCCGGGTTGTTTCTCCAGGATCGCGGCCAGCAGTTTGTCGCCTTCGGTCCCGGCGTCCGCCCCGCCCTGCTGTTCGATCGCCTTGTAAAGAGCATACATCGCGCGGACGTCGTTCGGGTCGATGGCGATCGCTTTGCGCAGGGCGGCGATCGCTTCGACGAAATTCCCCCGGCGCGTCTCGGCCAGTCCGAGGTTGGCCAGGATGACACTGTTTTGCGGGGCCAGTTGCTGCGCCTTGTTGAGGCTGACGATCGCCTCCTCCGGTCGCCCCTTTCGCAGCTGGAACAGGCCGAGATTGGCCCAACCGGCGGGCTCGTCGGGTGCGATCGTCGTTACCTGCGGCACCCAGTCCGCCGCCTGCTGGCCGTCGACTTCCAGGGCGACGACGGCGCGGGAAAACGCCCCGGCCAGTTCGGCATATTTCGGCGAACCGGCGGATATCGTGGTCCCGCCGTTACCGCTCCCGTTGCCGCCGGGACAGCCGGCGAGCAACGGCAGGAGGGCCAAAAACCCCATTGTCGAAGAGAGACGAGCGGGATATCGATCGGGTAAGTTCATGCTTTTCATAATGGTTACCGGATGGTCGCGGCGGCGTTGCCGGGAAACCCTGCGGTCGACCGTCCGTGACGGTTCGGAGGTCGGTCGGCGATGGGCGCAGGCGGATTGCCGTGCTATAGTGCAAACGGCGCGGATTCAAAACAGAGTTCGACGGGACACCCGCCGGTCTCCTCTTTTGGCTCCCGCGTCCGGAAATGTCAACGTCCTATGTCGGACCGCCCTAATTCCTTTAACGCTTTTCTGTTGCCCGCCGTCACCTTCGTCGTCCTGATGGCGTTCTGGTTCGGGTTTACGGCGCTGCGCCTCGCGCCGGAGTCGGCCTTCCCGTCCCCGCAGTCGGTCGTCCGGGCGTTTCTGGGTGATATGAAGGACGGCTCGCTGCCGCGCGATATCGTCGCCTCCCTCTGGCGCGTCGCCTGCGGCTTCCTCCTCTCGATGGTGGTCGGCATCCCGCTTGGCCTGGGAATCGGGCTTTCACGGAACGCCCGGCTTGCCCTGTTGCCTGCCGTGAACTTCTTCCGCAACCTCTCGCCGATCGCCTGGATACCGTTCGCCATCCTCTGGTTCGGCATCGGCGATGTTTCCACCGTCTTCCTGATCTTCCTGGCGGCCACCTTTCCGCTGACCGTTTCCACGGCGGCGGCGGTTGCCAACATCCCGCGCGTCCACTTCCGGGTCGCGCGCGATTACGGGATCACCGGTTCGCGACTTCTGACCGAGGTCATTCTTCCGGCGATTCTTCCACAGGTCATCACGTCGCTGCGAGTCACGGTGGGCCTTTCCTGGCTGGTTCTGGTCGCCGCCGAAATGATCGCCGGGCGGGAGGGCCTGGGCTTTCTCGTCTGGGACGCGCGGAACGGCCTGCGGATGGACCGACTGGTGTCGGCGATGATCGTCATCGGTTTGATCGGGATCGTGCTGGACCGTCTTCTCTCCGGCCTGACCCGGCTGCCTTCGGTGCGCTGGGGGTACGAACGTTGAGTTCGGTCCGTTTTGAGAACGTCACCTGCGCGTTCGGCTCGGTGACGGTGCTGGATCGCTTCAGCCTGCAGGTCCATCCGGGCGAGTTCGTGGCGATCGTCGGTCCGTCCGGCTGCGGCAAGACCACCCTTCTGAACCTGATCGCCGGGAACCTCGCGCCGACCTCCGGAAGCGTGGCGGTGGATGGAAACACGCGCACCGTCTATCAGCAGGATGGGCTGTTCCCCTGGCGGACCGTTCGGGAGAACATTCTGCTCGGTCTGCAGCATCTGTCGACGCCGGAGGAGCGCGAACGGGCGATCACGGAGATTCTTGCCCTGATCGGGCTGGAAAACTTCGGCGGACACTACCCCCACGAACTGTCCGGCGGCATGAAGCAGCGCACCGAACTGGCCCGCGCCCTCGTCGGGAGAACCGATATTCTGCTGATGGACGAGCCTTTTTCGTCCCTGGATTATCTGACCCGGCTGAAACTTCGCCAGGAGTTGTCGCGCATGCTGGCCGAACGGCCTCGAACGGTGGTGCTGGTGACCCACGACATCGAGGAGGCGGCGCAGCTCGCCGACCGGATCGTCGTGCTGACGGCCCGCCCGACACGCATCAGCCGTGAAGCGATCGTGGACCTGCCGCGCCCCCGAAATGCCACGGCTCCGGCGGTGGTCGCGACCATGCACACGATCCTCTCCGAGATGGGGATCGAGGACAGCAAGCCGTAGGGATAGTGCAGGTAGCGGTCGCCGGTCCGATCAGGAGAGCAGCGGGTTCGGACGCGGTTCCCGGCCTTTTTCGATGACGACCGTCGTCCCGTTGCGGTTGGTGCGAATCCAGACCGTGTCGGCGGTACGAAGCATCAGTTTGAAGCCCTGCCCGAGCGTTCCCGCCGAACTGAACCCGGGTTCCAGCGTCGCACGCGGAAGGTTCTCCATATCGATTCCTCGTCCGCGGTCCTCCACCCAGACCTGAACGTGCGGCCCGGCCTCGTTCTCCACCAGATAGACCGCCGCCTGTCCGTCCTGACCGTGTACCAGGGCGTTCATGGCACCCTCCTGCGCCGCCATCTGCGCCTCCTCGATGCGCTCCTCGGAAAAACCGTTGACGCGCATCAGTTCGATGATTTCGCGTCGCAATTCGCGCAGGCGTTCCGCCGAGTCGAGCGGTGTTCGATAGAACGGTCCGTCCGGTCGGGGTGGCAGATCCTCCGACACCTCGCAATAACGCAAACGCCCCTCGGTCACGCTGGCCAGGACATCCCGCAGGAAGCGTCGCTGCCGCTCCGTGGTCTGTCGGATCTCCTCCATCAGGCGGAGATTCTCCGCCTCCGCTTTCTGACGCGCCTCCACTTCCAGCGTCAGGCGATCGGCTCGATCCCGCTCCTGCTTGAGTTCGCTCAGGATGTCTTCCCCCCGGATGAATGCCGGGTAGCGGGACGAGTTCACCAGAACGGCGAACCCGATATCCGCCGTTACCATCGTCCAGGGAACGTTCCACTCGTAGGTGAGTTTCCAGTAGGACAGCCCTTCCAGCAAATGCCCGATGCCGCACGTCAGAAAGATCATCGGAACGAAGACCCCGAGCAGACGCTGGAACCAGACCTGACGGGAGACGATCAGGGTGAACGTCATCACCAGTCCGTCCCCGATCAGCATCGCCGGGAACGGTTCGAACGTCTTCACGCAGATATAGTCGAGGATAAAGCTGCCGAGCAGGTAGGAAAGAGCGAAGGTTAAATCCCGTAAATGCAGGGCGCTGTTGCGGTAGATCTTCAGGAAGTAGAAGAGCATCGTACCGAAGACGCCGAGGTAGGCCAGTCCGATCTCGACGTTACCGACGCTCCAGATGCGGGCGTACTGATCGTTGCTGAGAACGCACCGCTTCATGACCTCCGCATGGTCCAGTTTTTCGGCAAAGGTCAGAAAAAGCAGGCCGTAGGCCATGACCAGTGTCAGGACCGGCATGATCCAGACGGTCCATTGCTCCCGGTCCTGCGTTTCCGGGCCATCGGGTGGACCGGGCGATGCGCTATGTCCTGAGGCGTTGATCATGTCGTTCGATCCCTCATCGAATGCCGCTCAACCGGGGCGAAATCCTCCGGGCAGGCGACCTATACCGATCAGGGAAGTCCTTACCCATATACCCGAAAATCCTTTCAATGGGTACGTTCACGCAAAAAATACATTAAAAATGTAAATTATCATCAAAAGGCTATCTATCTTACGGACCATCGAAGGATAGGCAGGCTAAAAACCCGAAATTCCGGGTAACCGCGCGGCGTTCCTTTCCGTAACCATGAGGGAAGGGGGGCGAACGGTCGATCTCCCGCGAAAGAGGAGGTTTTCGATGCCGGAACGTCTTCGCGCCCTCGGGGCATTTCTGTTTCTGCTCCTACTGACGGTTGCCGGATGCGGACCGGCGGAGACCGATCTCGCCGGTCCGGATTCCGCCGAAAGCGGTCCGCGAACGGCAATGGTGGCCGCGTCCCCCGGACCGGCGACGGAACGTCCGGCATCGCTCCCCCGCAAGATCATCTACACTGCCCTTCTGAGGATGACCACGGCGAAATTCGACGAGTCGGTTCGAAAGCTGAACGAAGCCGTCGCCGCTCACCGGGGGTACGTGGCCGAACAGGAGATTTCCGGGACGGCGGGCGCGCCGAAATCCGGCACCTGGAAGGTGCGGATACCGACGGACCGGTTTTCCGCCTTTATGACCGCTCTGGGATCGGTCGGCGAGATCAGCAATACGAAGCTGACGTCGGAAGATGTCTCGGAGGAGTTTTACGATGTGGCGGCGCGCCTGAAAAACAAACGGGCGGAGGAGGAGCGGCTTTTGCAGCTTCTGCGCACCACAACCGGCAAACTGCAGGACATCCTGGCCGTCGAGAAGGAGTTGAACCGCGTTCGCGAGGAGATCGAACGGATCGAAGGTCGCCTCCGCTTCCTGTCCAACCGGGCCGACCTGACGACGGTCACGATCACGCTCGAGGAACTGCCCTCGCTCGGTCCCGACAGCGCTCGTCCCTTCGGGGTTCAGGTGTGGCGGACTCTGGTCGCTTCGCTGGCGGCGCTGTCGGACTTTGCGAAGGGGCTGGTTCTGACCCTCGTCGCGCTGACCCCCTGGGCGATCCTGGCGACCGGGGTCCTGTTGCCGTTCTTCCATCTTCACCGCAGGAGAATGCGCGACGCCGGCAAGCCGTCCCCCCGATCGGTCGTCCCGGTCCCCGACGATCGGAACGGCGGGTGACACTCGTCAGGCGGCAGGTTTCGTTTCGGCGAGGAGAGTGTGCAGCGGATTGTCCTCGAAGCCGGTGAGCGGTAGGTGAACGCGGGCGCGACGACGCACCGATTCGTAAAGTCCGAACAGAATCTCGTTGGCGCGCAGCGCTTTTCGATGCGACAGTTCGGGTTCCTCGCCGCTCTCCAGGCAGTCGAGCGCATTCCGGATGACGCCGATCATATGCTCGCTCAGCGACGGCTCCCGTTTCGGCGGTGTCCAGGTCGGATCGGCGTACCGGCGTCCCCGACCGAAGTTACCGTCCCAGAACACCTCCAGAAAGCCTTCGGTGCCATGCAGGCGAACGCCGCCCCACATATCGGCATCCTTCCCGCCGACCTGCAGAGAGGCGCGAACGCCGTTCTCAAAGACGATGGTACCGGTCGCCATGATCTCGGCGGGCACTCCGAACCAGTTCAGCGTTTCGCTCGTATCGACGGCTCCGATCACCCATCTCCCCGGCACTTCCTGATTGAAGCTGAGCGCCTGATCGACGGTATGCGTTCCGCAATCGAGCAGGTGGGGCGGGGAGTACAGATCCATCCGTTCCAGCGTTCCGAACGCCCCTTCCGCCAGCCACTCGCGCACCTGTCGGTTACCGTGGGCGAACCGTCGCTGATGACAGAAGGTCAGAAGACAGCCGGTTTCCTCGGCGATCCGGCCCATTTCCAGGCACTCGCCCCAGGTCGGCGCGATCGGCTTCTCGGACAGAACGGCGCGAACGCCGTTCCGGGCGGCATCACGAAAAACGGGGAGATGCAGGGGCGGCCAGAGGGTTGCGATGACCACGTCCGGCTTTTCCTTTTCGAGCAGGGTCCGGTAGTCCGGATAGACGGCGGCCTCGAAGCCGTAATCGGCATTGAACGCCTCCATGGCGTCCTGCGAAACGTCCGCCAGGGCGACGACTTTCGCCCGCGAGTCCGCGCGGAGACCGGTCACATGCTCCCGCGCCCGCTTTCCGCACCCGATGATCGCTACCCGGTAGATAGGTCCGTCCGTCATGGTCCTCGTTTTCCGTCCTGTTCTTCGATCCGTGTTCGCCGCTCCGGGCGACTCTCGCCGCCTTACCGGGTGGCATAGAAAGCGGCGAACACAAAGATACTGCCCAGAACCGCAGCCAGTCCGCCCAGTCCGACCACACCCAGAAACAGGATCATTCCGTTGATCGTGACCTGATCCGATTCCCCGGGGCGACCGGTGGTAATTCCGGTCCGTTCGGGAAAAGGCGGGTGCTCCGCCGTCCCACGGAGTTTGTCGTTCATTTCCTCCAGAGCGAAACTGTTGCCCCGTCCATCATTGACCATGACATTTCCCTCCCGGAAAGATTCATTCGGATTGTACCTCTCCCACGGCGGAAAGGGGAACGATGGGTTACTACGGTTTGGGGGTCGTCGCCGGGGGACGGCAGGACTCACGTTCCGTCAGAGACACCGGCAGCCGGCTCTGCACCACCGGCGGCTCTCCGTCCGGCGGCGCTTGCAGGCGGGCCAGAAGCCGTTGCACGGCAATTCGTCCCATCCGTTCCGTATCGACCCGCACGGTGGTGAGCGCCGGTTCGGTGCTGCGGCTGAACGGTGTGTCATCAAAGCCAACCAGGCTTATATCCGCAGGCACCTTCAATCCCCTTTGGCGACAGACGCGTAATGCCACCAGCGCATGTTCGTCATTGGCGCAAAAGATCGCTGTCGGGTGATTTTCTCCGGTCAGCAACGGGGTGAGAGCGGCTTCCTCCGTGCCCTCCCCGGAGCTTCCCTGTAGCACGAGAGCGGGGTCCACGGCGATGCCGGCTTCGAAATGGGCGGCCAGATAACCGTACAGGCGTTCCTCGAAGGAATAAACGTTCCGGTCGGGAGCGGAGAACGCGATCCGGCGATGCCCGAGACGTAACAGGTATTCGGTAGCCCGCCGCCCCCCTTCCAGCCCGTCCGACACCACCGAATCGAAACGCCCGCGCGGATCGCAGTGATCGACGAGCACCATATGGGGAATATTCTCGGCGAGCCGATCGACAATGGCCGAATCGGTCGTCCCTACCAGAAGGAGTCCCCGAATCGCCTTTTCGCGGATCATCCGTGGCATTTCGACCCCGAGACTGTGCCGATCGGTCGTATGGACGAGCAGATGCAATCCCTGGGCATCCGCTTCCGCCAGCGCGCCGGCGAGCACGGGGGCATAGAAGCGGTTGGACGTCAGATTGTCCTCGGCGGCCCGTGCGAAGAACTGAAAACCGATGGTCGCACTGCCGGTCGTACTGCCGGTCGCACTGCTCGCTTCGGCGGTACTGCGCGGGTTCTTGACGGTTCGCAGATGCGGGGGACGATAATTGAGAAGACGCGCCGCTTCCAGTACCCGCTTCTGCGTCTGCTCATTGATCAAACTGGGCGACGTGAACGTTCGGGAAACGGTTGCAGGAGAAACCCCTGCCTTTTTCGCTACTTCGCGGATTCCGGCCACGGAAAAAAGTATAACAAAAAAAGCCCCTCCCGGCAAGGTTTGCAGAAAACTTTCATGCAAACGCCACCGCAGAAAGTGAAACGACGGTCTTTGGGATTCCGGGCGGGCAAGCCGTTCCGGAGGTTTGCGGTGACGGAGTTTGACGGACGGGCGAAAGTGTTGAGAGGAGGAGCGGCCTCTGAGGGACTCGAACCCCCGACACTCGGTTCCGAAGACCGATGCTCTAATCCGCTGAGCTAAGAGGCCAGAAACAACGCGCGGTTATCATATCATTCTTTCGCCTGAGGCGGCAACTCATCACCGTCGCTCCGAAAAACGCGTTCTCCTCCCGAAATGAATTACGGAATGTTTTTGCCCTTCGTATAATGGTTCGTGCGGTGACCCCGTCTCGTTAACGCGTCGCCCGAACCCGGTTCCTCCGACCGGTCAGGCAAGGAGTTCGCGGACCGGATGCCCGTGGACATCGGTCAGACGGAAATCGCGCCCCTGATAACGAAACGTCAGACGTGCATGGTCGACGCCCAGCAGGTGCAGAATCGTCGCCTGCAGATCATGGACGTGGACCGCGCCCGGCGTAAACTCGTCCTTGCTCGGGGTGATCGGATTGCCCCGCGCATCGGCGATATTGTAACCGTAATCATCGGTGCGCCCGTAGGTAAACCCGTGGCGCACGCCGCCCCCGGCCAGGTAGACCGTGAAACAGCGGGGATGATGATCCCGCCCGTAGTTGTTCTTCGTCAGCCCGCCCTGCGAGTAGGAGGTTCGCCCGAACTCCCCGCCCCAGATGACAAGGGTTTCGTCCAGCAGGCCGCGCTGTTTCAAATCCGTGATCAGGGCCGCGCTCGGCTGGTCGGTCATCCGCGCCTGCGCCCGGATGCCGTTCGGCAGATCCCCGTGATGATCCCATCCCTGGTGGTACAACTGGATGAACCGTACGCCGCGCTCCGCCAGACGACGCGCCAGCAGACAGTTGGCGGCGAACGTTCCCGGCTTCCGTGAGTCCGGTCCGTACAGTTCGAAAACGCTCTCCGGCTCCTTCGACAGGTCGGTCACCTCCGGGACGCTCGTCTGCATCCGGAACGCCATCTCGTACTGGGCGACCCGCGATTCGATCTCCGGATCGGCTTCCCGCTTGAACTGCTCCGTATTCAGCGACTTCAGCGCATCCAGCAGGTTGCGTCGGCTATGGGGCGAGACCCCTTCCGGATTGGACAGATAGAGAACCGGCTCCTTGCCGGCGCGGAACTGCACCCCCTGGTAGCGGGAGTCGAGAAACCCGCTGCCCCAGAGGCGAGAGTACAGCGGCTGATCCCCCTGTCCCGCCGTCACCAGCACGACGAACGCCGGAAGGTTTTCGCTGGTCGTTCCCAGCCCGTAGGTCACCCAGGAGCCGAGGGACGGTCTGCCGGCGATCTGTGACCCCGTCTGGAAAAAGGTGATGGCGGGATCGTGGTTGATCGCCTCGGTCCACATCGACTTGATGAAACAGAGATCGTCCGCGATTTTCGCCGTGTACGGCAGAACCTCACTGATCGTCGCGCCGCTCTTGCCGTAGCGTGCAAAGGAGAATATTGATCCGGCCATCGGCAGGATCGCCTGATTTGCGCTCATTCCGGTCAGTCGTTGCGTTCCACGAACGTGATCGGGAAGCGCCTCACCGTTCTTCTCTCGCAGCAGGGGCTTATCGTCGAAGAGATCCTGATGTGCCGGTCCCCCGCTCTGGAAGAGATAGATGACCCGTTTCACCTTCGGCGCGAAATGCGGAAGCCCCGGCAGTCCCCCGATCGCCTTCGCCTCCGGCGCGGCTGCCCGGGCCTCGCCGCCGAGCAGGTGCGCCAACCCCATCGCCCCGATCCCAAGCGTCGCCCCGGTTAGAAAATGCCGTCGTGTCAAAGTCATCGGATCAAACTCTTCCATACGAACCCCCAACGGCCTATACACCATCCGTGTTCGATATTCCTGATTCGCTCCCGAAATTTGAAATCGGCGGACAAAGAGGCAAGCTTATGCGATAGGATCGCTGTATGTCCAAACCGTATGACGCCACGACCAAGCGTCTGATGGAACTGCATCCCGAGGACTGGGTCGATTTCCTGAATCTTCCACAGGGAGCTATTACCCTTCTCGACGCCGATCTCTCCACGATCACGACCGCCGCCGATCGCATCCTCCGAGTGGATGGCCCCCTTCCCTACATCGTTCACAACGAATTCGAAAGCGGGCGTCACACACGGAACGTACCGTTTCGTTTGTTGCAGTATAACGTCCATGCGGAAGGAAAATACGGCCTGCCGGTTGTTTCCACCGTATTTCTGCTTCATCCCGGTTCGGACCATGCGCACATTACCGGTATCCTGCGCCGGAGGGGTCCGGACGGGAAGGCGTATCATCGCTTCCGCTACGGCGCCGTTCGGGTCTGGCAGATACCGGCTGAGCGTTTCCTCACCTCAGGTGTCAGTCTCCTTCCCTTCGCTCCCATCGCCGCCGTCCGGGAGACCGACCTGCCGGACATTATCCGCCGGATGGAAACCCGGGTAGATCGTGAAATCGAAGAGGATGCCCGGGCGAATGATCTGTGGACGGCGACTTACATATTAATGGGTCTACGCTATAATAGTTTGACGAACGCTCAACTTCTGCAGGGGGTACGACGCATGAAGGAATCCGTGACATATCAGGCGATTCTCGAAGAAGGACGTCTGGAGGGACGTCTGGAGGGACGCCGGGAAGGGCGTCTCGAAGAGGCGCGTCGTCTTCTCCTGTTGTTCGGCAGTCAGCGTCTGGGACCGGTTCCGGCGACTATCCGGGAGAGCATCGAACGTATCGATTCGCCGGAATCGCTGGAGGCTCTGGTCCATCGCTTGATGGCCGTCGAAAGCTGGTCCGAGCTATTGCCATGAACCGTCAGGACGCGGTGGCGCGGTTACGAGCCGAGACTTCGCCGTGGGATTTTGTCATCATCGGGGGCGGCGCGACCGGTCTCGGGGCGGCGGTCGATGCGGCCGCGCGGGGCTATCGCGTTCTGCTCGCCGAACAGCACGACTTTGCCAAAGGCACCTCCTCCCGCAGCACGAAACTCGTCCACGGCGGCGTCCGCTACCTCAAACAGGGGAACATCTCGCTCGTTCTCGAAGCCCTGCACGAACGCGGCCTGCTCGCCCGCAACGCTCCCCATCTGGTTCACCCGATGGCCTTCATCGTCCCCGCCTATAGCTGGTGGGAAGGTCCGTTTTACGGAATCGGGCTGAAAATCTACGACCGGATGGCCGGAAAGCTCGGCCTGCACCCCTCCCGGCTTCTGTCGCGCGAGGAGACAATTTCGCATATTCCGACCATCGAAACGCAGGGTCTCCTCGGCGGCGTCATCTACTATGACGGCCAGTTCGACGATGCCCGTCTCGCGATCGACCTCGCGCATACGATCTTCGATCGCGGCGGGACGGCGATCAACCATATGGCCGCCGTCGGACTGCGCAAGGAGCAGGGGTTGGTTTCCGGCGTCCTGCTGAAGGATACGCTGACGGGCGAGGAGTTTTCGATCGGAGCGAAGGCGGTCATCAATGCCACCGGCGTTTTCTGTGACGCCGTGCGCCGGATGGACGATCCGACCGCAAAAAACATCGTCGCGCCGAGCCAGGGGGCGCATCTGGTCCTGCCCAAATCCTTCCTTCCCGGTGACTCCGCGATCATGGTTCCGCACACGTCCGATGGACGCGTCCTCTTCGCCGTTCCCTGGCACGACCGGGTTGTCGTCGGTACGACCGATATCGGAGTCGAGTCGCCGGTCCTTGAACCGCGCCCGATGGAGGAGGAGATCGCTTTCATACTGACGACCTCCGCAAAATACCTGCAGCAGGCACCGCAGAGGAGCGATGTTCTCAGCGTCTTTGCCGGACTTCGTCCGCTGGTCAAGTCCGGCGACGGCAAAAACAGCGCCGCCCTCTCGCGCGACCATACCATCCTGATCTCCGATTCGGGGCTGATCACCATTACCGGCGGGAAGTGGACCACCTACCGGAAGATGGCGCAGGATGTGGTCGATCAGGCGGAGACGGTCGCCGGGTTCGACCGTCGCCCCTGCGTTACCGAGGATCTGCCGATTGTCGCCGGCCCCACCGATGCCCCGGGGACGCCGCTCAGTCCGAACCTGCCCTATACCGACGCCGACATTCGAAACGCCGTTCGCGACGAGATGGCGCAGACCGTCGAGGATACGCTCTCCCGACGTACCCGCGCTCTCCTTCTCGACGCGCGCGCCAGCCGGGAGATCGCCCCCGCTGTCGCCCGGATCATGGCCGCCGAACTCGGTAAGGACGAAACATGGCAACGCGACACGGTCGCGGAGTTCGACCGTGTCGCGGCGGGCTACCTTCTTCCCTGAAGCGGATTACAGGACGCCGAATTGACGATAGACCTCGTCGATCGGCATCCCGCCGGCGATCAGTTCCCGCTCCTTGTTCTCATGCTCGAAGATCGCTTCGACCCGAAGCAAAACCTCGTCGACCAGATCCTTCGGGATCAGTTGGACGCCGTCATTGTCCCCGAAGATGAAATCGCCCGGATTGACACGAACGTAGTGCGTTATATGGCCCGGAAGGTAGATCGGGTTGTTCACCTCGGTAATGATCCAGCCGCCGAAGGCGTTGGGCCGGGTGCCGAACGAGTACATCGGGAAGTCGGGCATCTTCAGAACATACTGCGTGTCGCGGCAGTTTCCGGCCAGCAGCATCCCCCGGCAACCGTGGGCATAGGCAAGCTGACAGCTCATCTCGCCGAAATGCGCGGGCTGCATGTCTCCGCCGCAGTCGAAGCAGAGGATCGTGCCGTCCTCCGCCGTCTCGACCGCCCGCATCATCCGCTTCTGCGGGTGTCCGCCTTTCGCCTCCCACTCCGCTTCCAGTTCCTTCTGGTGCTCCGGCGTCCGCGGCTCGACCAGCGAGTGCAGCTTGATCGGCAGGGCGCGTCCTACCAGTTGCATGCCCTGTCGCAGCGGCTTGAACCGGTCGGAAAAGACGGTATTGCGAACGCCCAGCGCGTTCAGCGAATCGGAGACGGAACCACCGTACCCGGCGCGGCGGAACCGCTCGATCCGTTCCAGGTCGGTGATTTCCAGATGGCGTATCTCTTTCGTATCCGTTATCGGCTTCAATGCTTCGGGTGTCGACATCGTACAAACCTCCTGATCGTTAACTCCATAAACGGTCGGCGGAATGCTCGCCGTCCCATTCCAGGGTCGCTTCGAAATAGCCCGGCTCGCCCAGGTGCTGCTTTACCACCTCGTCCCGTAGAGTCACTCCCAGACCGGGAGCGTCCGGTACGGTGATGTAACCGTGGTTGACGATCGGTTTTTCGACCCCCTCCACCAGATCATCCCACCAGGGAATGTCACAGGAGTGATTTTCCAGCACCAGGAAGTTCTCGGTCGCGGCGGCGCAGTGGACGTTAGCCATGCACGAAACGGGCGTCCCCGCGAAATGCATCGCCATCGGAATGCCGTAGTCCTGCGCGATATCCCCGATCTTTTTCGTCTCCAGAATACCGCCGGAGGTCGCCAGGTCGGGATGAATGACGTCGATGGCGTGGTTCCGGCAGAGTTCCAGAAACCCTTCCTTGAGGTAGATATCCTCGCCGGTGCAGGTCGGCAGGTGGACTGCGTCGGTGATGCGTTTCCAGAGATCGGTATACTGCCAGGGAATCAGGTCCTCCATCCAGGCCAGATTATAGGGTTCCAGCGCCTTGCCGAGCCGGATAAAGGAGTTGACGCCGAAATGCCCGAGGTGATCGACCGCCAGCGGAACGTCCCAGCCGATCAGGCGGCGGACCTCGCCGACATACTCCGCCGTCTGCCGGATCGCCGCTTCGCTCATCTCCATTCCGGTAAACATATGCTGGGTCGCCAGTACCCCGCGAACGGTCATATGCGGCGGGAGGGACAGCTTTCCGTACAGCATCTCCATCTCATCGCTTCGGAGGCTCGCACGCATGAAATCCATCTTCAGGAAGGTGTATCCCTGCTCGATCCGCTCCTTCAGCCGCGCGGCCGTCGTCGCCGGATCACCCGACAGGTCGGTGTCGCAGTAAACACGCACCTTATCCCGGAACTTGCCGCCGAGAAGCTGCCAGACCGGGACACCATAGTACTTGCCGACGATATCCCAGAGGGCCATTTCGACACCGCAGACGCCGCCGCCCTGGCGGGCATGGAAGCCGAACTGCTTGATCTTCCGGAATAGTTTGTCGACGTTTCGAGGGTCCTCACCCACCAGACGGCTTTTCAGCATCAGGGCATAGGTCTTGCTCGCTCCGTCCCGGACCTCACCCAGTCCGTACAGACCGTCCTGGTTGGTATCGATACGGATCAACGGGCAGGTCATGGGAGCGCCGCGCACGACCGCGACACGTAAATCGGTAATTTTCAGGTCTTTAGGCATCTCAGTTCATCCTGCTTCCGGGGCGGACGGCGCACCACATTCACGCCTCGTTGGCCGCCTTCGGATTCTATGTTTTCTTCCGCTTCGGTCGACGTTTTTCCCTCCCTGACGCCTTTGTTTTCAGGTATTTCGCCGGTTTTTTCACGACACGGGGGAAACCGACGAGAAATGCCGAACATAGAGGGCAATTCCGCCCTTCGGAAAGGAACCCGTTGATGTCACACCCCGGTTATCGCCTTTTCTCCCGGACATGCATGGTCCTCGCCGCCGCTCTGTCTCTCTTTGTCGCTTCGGTCCGGGCGCAGTCGCCGGGCGAAGTTGAGGCGCACCTTCTCCCGCCGCCGCCCTCGACCGCCGAACAGGAGGTCACCCCGCAGGAGGAGAAGATCGCGGATATTCTGCGACGGGGAGCCACGATGGAAGAGGTGGCGCAGGCCCGCGCCTCCACCGTGAAGACTCCGGAATCGGCGCTCCGACGGCTCAAGGTCGGCAACGCCCGTTTCTTCTCCGGCGTGTCCCGGCCATCCAATCTGTCCGCCCAGGAACGCCGCGCCCAGGTTCTGGGGCAGTCGCCGTTCGCGGTCATCCTCAGTTGCTCCGATAGCCGGGTTCCGACCGAGATCGTCTACGATCAGACCCTCGGCGACCTGTTCGCCGTCCGCGTCGCCGGAAACGTTTCGGAGCCCGCCACGCTGGCGTCGATCCAGTACGCGGTCGAGCACCTCAAATCCAAGCTGATCGTCGTCATGGGCCATGAAGGGTGCGGCGCGGTCAAGGCCGCGATGCTGCCCGAAGCCGACCGCCACCACGAACCGAAACCGGTCCAATCCCTGCTGAATCTGATTGTCCCGGCAGTCAATCACGTTCCCTCGATCCGGGACCGCAAGGCTAAGGAGCGGGAAGCGGTCATCGCCAATGTTCGCCTGCAGGTCTACTCCCTTTCGCTCGACCCGATGCTGAAGCAGGCGATCGCAAAGAAGGAACTGGCGATCGTCGGCGCGTTCTACGAGATCACCAGCGGCATTGTCGACTTCTATGAAACGCCGGAAGACCTGGGCGTGGAACCGGCAGTGGCGATGGCGGCGGGCCTGCCGATCCCGGGCGGCCACGGCTTCGTGCCGAAGCGGATCGCCGACTCCGCCCACCAGGCACGCGTTCGCCCCAAAAAACCGTAAATTTCGAAGACGGCTTCGGTTGGTCGGGTGTCGTTCGTCAGGTTTCGACCAGGACGGTTTCGACGCCCGCCCAGTCACCGGCGGGGGTTTTGCCGAGAACGTACGCGGGAATGTCCGGTTCGTCGCCGACACGGAACGCCCTCGGATCGGTCAGCGACGCCTTCAGGAGGTCCCGAAGCTCGCGGAACCGCCGGACCCCTTCCTTTTCCTCGTCGGGCTGTCCTTCGTACTCGTAAAGCATCGGGGCGAAAAACTCCTCGACGGTCTTCGACCGGATCGGAGTGTCCGCCTGTATCTTCCGAACCGTGCGCAGGACCGTTTCCGGGTCGGTCATCCCGGCGGCCTCCGCTTCCTTCCACACGAACGGTTTCACCGGTCGGTCGGACTCGGATACGTACCGCAACCCCTTCGTCGCCGCCTTCAGGCGACCGAGTAAATCCTCGCTCATCGGCCTTACCTTCCGTCCTCCTCGCCGCCGTCCCGCTTCGTCTTCAACGCGTCCGCCACGTCCGGAGGCAGGGCATCGAAAAATCGCAGTCCGGTCGCCTGTTCGATCTCCCCGACCGTGACGATGTACTTCGCCCACTTCTGTTTGGAGATCCCCTTGACATTGGGCACCATAATCGCGATCACGCGGGTATTCCGTTCGATGCGCTCGCGGTCATCGCCGTCTCGTTCCGGCAGCACGACCGCGATCTTCCAGCCGAAATCGGGAATGGCGATCCGTTTCGGGCCGAACGTTCGACGGCGGTCGCCCTTGAACCCGTGACCGCAGACGATATACAGTTCGTTGCCGCTTTCGGCGAGTTCCCGGCAATAGGATTCCAGTTTTTCCCAGGGGCCGGCGTTCATCTCGTGCCGTTGCGGGGTGATATTGGTCATGTAGAAGGCGACATCATTGATGGCGCGGCTGGCGCTACGGTCCTTGGACGGACAATTATGCCCGCGATCATACCCGGAGCGAGTGTAATCCGAGGTAAAGATCCGTGTGAAATCGCCGGGCAGGTCGGGATCGGGAACGAACTGTCCGCGTTCGGTATCCCCGATATCGCTTCGCGACAGATGCCAGGCCACCCAGTTCGGGAAGCGCAGCGTGTCGTTGTAGGACAGGGCGAACTCCGGTCGCGCCATCAGGAAATGCTCGCGGTTCGCAACCGCGACGGTCGCCTGATCGGGGTTGCCGAGCAGCATCTGCTCCTGCCCCGGATTCTGCGGCGCGGGCGGCGGAGCGGAATCGGTACGTTTCGGGCGGGGACCGGGCGGACGGTTCCCCGGACCGGGTGGGGGTGCTTCCGTTCGGGCGACACCGGTCGCGTTCGCCCGTGGGGTGACGACGGCGCCGATCGGGCGTTCCGCCGTGCCGATGGTCCCCTGGTTCTGCCGGCAATTGGCACCGAACAGAATGGCGGCGGTCGCCGCAACAAAGATCAGAGGCGCCATCAGGTAGGGAACGACGGAACGGGACGCCTTTTTCCTTCCGGACGAACGCTTCGGAGACGGCTTTTTCGAGGTCGGCGGTTGGCTTTTTTTGACGGGAGGCATGGTATCAGGCAGCCCTTTTTAGAGACGCGGGCAGGAAGGACGTTCCTTCGCCGGGCGGATCGACGCCCAGATAGTCGCAGACGGTCGCTCCCCAGTCGGCGAAGGTGGCGCGGTCGCCGAGCGGACCGAATGTCGTCAGGGCGGGACCGAACAGCAACAGAGGCGCATATTCCCGGGAATGGTCGGTCGACGGGGTCGTCGGATCGTTGCCATGGTCGGCGGTGATACCGACCAGATCGCCCGGTGCCAGCGACGGCAACAGCGTTTCTCCCACAAACGTATCGAACTCGGACAGGAGGCGGGCGAACCCCGCCGGATCGTTCCGATGTCCGTACAGCATGTCAAAATCCTCGAGGTTGGCGAAGAGGAAATCCCAGTCGGGGGAGCGCAAGGCGTTCCCGATCGCCGCCTGATGCTCCGGGTTGCTGCGCGTTCGCTCGGAACTCGTGATCCCGCGCCCGCCGAAAACCTCGGAGACGACGCCGATCGCATGGACCCGTTTCCCGGCGGCGCGGAGTCGGTCGGGAACGGTCTCCCGGGGCGGCGGCAACGGATAATCCCGCCGGTTCTCGGTGCGGCGGAAGTTCTCCGATGCGGTTCCGACGAACGGCCGGGCGATTACGCGGCCGACATGGTGCGGTGCGACCAGCCGTTCGCGCATCGCCGCGCAGGCGTCATACAGGCGATCGAGACCGAAAATGGCCGGGGTCTCATGGGCGGCGACCTGAAAGACCGAATCGGCGGATGTGTAGACGATCGGAAAGCCGGTTCGGCAGTGCTCCTCGCCGAGTTCCCGGAGAATTTCCGTGCCGGACGCCGGACGATTTCCGAGCGTTTTTGTGCCGATGATCGCCTCGAAAGCGGTCAACACGTCCGCCGGAAATCCGTTCGGATAGGTCGGGAACGCCACGTCCGTCCGCACCCCCATCATCTCCCAGTGCCCGGTCACGGTATCCTTGCCCCGGCTGACCTCGGCCAGTCGTCCCCAACAGGCCGAGGCGTCCGCGACCGGCGGCACCCCGACCATCGGTGTGATGCCGCCGAAACCGAGTCGCCCCAGATGCGGCAACGACAGGCCGCCGACGGCGCGTGACAGGTTCCCGAGCGTGTTCGAGCCGGGGTCGCCGGGACCGAACGCCGCCGCATCGGGTAGTTCCCCGACACCACAGCCGTCGAGAACGATCAAAAGGAAACGTCGTCGCGGAACGGATAACACGGGATCAGTATACCTGCCATGCCCGACGATACGGTAAGGCTCACTCGTCGCCTTCCTCGCCGTCCTCCTCGTCCTCCTCGTCCTCGTCGGGAACGACCAGGCCGATCGGGAACCGCTCGGGCTTGCGCGGGTCGACCGCGATCGGAATCCAGGCGGGTTCCGCAAGGTCCGGATGGATCGGCGGTTCTTCGGGAATCTCCTCCGGCGAGAGGCGTTCGATCGGCGTCAGACGCAGCACGAATCCCATGTAGGCGGGTCCGTCGTCTTCGTCGAACTCCTCGTCACTATCCTCCCATTCGTCCTCATGTCCGGGGTCCTGCTCCGGATCGTCGATGCACTCCGCCCGGAGCCAGAGGGGGAACTCCTCGTCCGGGCGGGTACGGCGAAAGTACGCGCCGAGGGGTTCGTCCCCGCCCGGCGCGGCGGAAAGACAGTGCCATCCGTTGATACTCGGTATGTAGGTGTGGAATTCGGCGAGGTATTCCCCGGAAGGGACCGGGCAGCTATCGAGATAGTCCTCCGAATCCTCCCCTTCGAGATACTCGCAGCCACCGGTCACCACCAGGGTTCCTCCGGAAATGATCAGGCGCGCGGCCCAGCGATCGACCCAGAGGGCGTCCTCCTCCGGGGTAAGCGGTTCATCCACCACGACCCGAATATCGAACGCATCGTCCTGCACCAGTTGAACCGGCAGGAAGCGGCCGGACCGCACCCCTTCCCGCCATTCCGGGGATGTTGCATCCAAATCCGTCAGTAGTCCGTGCGCGTCCGGCGAAGTCATCACGAAACCCGTCGCCTCATTGTAAATGCTCAGATCAAATCGACTCATGACTCCCTGCCTCCCGACAAATGTTATGCGTCAACATTGTACTCGGTCGGATCAAGGTTGCACGGTATGTGGATTACGTCACTGCCCGAACGCCTGCGATGCGCAAAAACGTGTCAGGGTTTCGTGCATCTCCGAAGATTACCGTATACACTGTCAGTTGGTCTTCGGAACAGGGGTTCCGTCGAAAGTCACCGGAAATGCCAAAGAATCCTGACATCAGAAAAGTAATGGTGATCGGCAGCGGGCCGATCGTGATCGGACAGGCCGCCGAGTTCGACTACGCGGGAGCCCAGGCCTGCCGCGCCCTGCGTGAGGAGGGCTGCTCCGTCGTCCTCGTTAACTCCAATCCGGCGACCATCATGACCGATGTCGAGATGGCCGACCGCGTCTATATCGAGCCGCTCACTGTTCCGTTCCTGGAAAAAGTGATCGCCCGCGAACGACCCGACGGACTGGTTCCGACTCTCGGCGGACAGACCGGGCTGAACCTGGCGACCGCTCTCGCCAATGCCGGTATCCTCGACAAATACGACGTTCGCCTCCTGGGAACCCCACTGGCGACCATTGCCAAAGCCGAGGACCGCGAACTGTTTCGCAACCTGATGCGGGAGATCGGCGAGCCGGTTCCCGAATCGTGGATCATCGATACCGAGACGGCGCTGGACGATCTTTCGAAGCGCGACGGGTTGCCCTGGCCGCTGATCGTCCGTCCCGCCTACACCCTGGGCGGCACCGGCGGCGGTATCGCCGCCACTCCGGACGAACTGATCGAGATCGGCGGACGGGGAATGCGCCTGTCGCCCGTGCATCAGGTGATGGTGGAACGGTGCCTGGTCGGGTGGAAGGAAGTCGAGTATGAGGTGATGCGCGATGCCAATGACACCTGCATCACCATCTGCAACATGGAGAATCTGGACCCGATGGGCGTCCATACCGGCGATTCCATGGTCGTCGCCCCCTCGCAAACGCTTTCGGACAAAGAGTATCAGATGCTCCGAACGGCTTCGCTCAAGATCATCCGCGCCCTGGGGATCGAAGGCGGATGTAATGTCCAGCTGGCGCTCGACCCGAAATCCTTCGACTACTACATCATCGAGGTCAACCCGCGCGTTTCGCGATCCTCCGCGCTCGCATCGAAGGCCACCGGGTATCCGATCGCCCGGGTTGCCGCCAAGATCGCCGTCGGCCTGCAGCTGGACGAGATCGAAAACAAGGTGACGGGCAAGACGCTCGCCTGCTTCGAGCCGGCGCTCGATTACTGCGTCGTGAAAATCCCCCGCTGGCCGTTCGATAAGTTTACGTCCGCCGACCGCCGCATCACGACTCAGATGAAGGCGACCGGCGAGGTCATGGCGCTGGACCGTCGGTTCGAATCCGCGCTGATGAAAGCGGTCCGTTCTCTGGAGATCGGCGCACAGTCGCTTCGGTACAAGGGCGCCTCTCTCTGGACCGATATGCAGATCGAACAACTGCTCCGCGTTCCGACCGACGAACGGCTCTTCGCCATCGCCGAAGGGTTCCGGCGTGGCATGCTGGTCGAGGAGATCCGGCAACTGTCGTACATCGATCCGTGGTTCCTCGTGAAGATAAGAACGCTGGTCGAGATGGAGACCCGGTTGCGGGAAGCCGCGCCCCTGCTGGAGACCGCGGAAGGCGTCGCTCTGCTGGCGGAAGCGAAGCGCATGGGATATACCGACCGGACCATCGGTGAGTTGACCGGACGCACCGAAATGAACGTCCGGGCGTTGCGGAAAGACCGGGGCATCGTGCCGGCCTATAAAATGGTCGACACCTGCGCGGCGGAGTT
>JANRLW010000040.1:0-49855 GCA_033762295.1 Capsulimonadales bacterium | reverse complement strand
CGCCACCACCGCCACCACCGCCAGGCAACCCTGGACTATTGCAGTCTCCTGAGGCATTGAGCACCATCACGGGAACGCGATAGAGATTCGTTCCAACACAGATCAATTCATAAGTTAGATCCCATGTTAACTCACAGGGACCATTGGCTGCGTTTGCAATGGGCGGACCTTTCGGGGAACCATCCAAATCGCAGTCTAAGCGTTCAATCAATACGGGAACAAGGCGTGTTCCTAGGGCTGGTATATCGCCAAGGGAATCGACCAGTGGAGTAAATTTCCAATTCGGATGAGAGGGCAGATTAAGGCGAGCATTCTGCGCTGCAATCAAGCCATGATTCGTAACAGTCAAGTAAACTTGGGTTACACACCCTTGGATTTTCGCAAGGTCAATAAGGGGAGGACTCACGGTGACTACCGGCCTTGGGACGTTCGTCTCAAAAACGGCTTCGAGTGTCGTGACTGTAACGTCAGGTATTTCCGTGGGAGTTACTTGCCATGTATAACGTAATGACTCACGGGACAAGAAGGCAATGACCGGATTGGGTTCGTCAGCCTTTACTTCGACCGGTGAAGTGAACTTGGAGTGGTTATCCGCAATTACCTCCAAAAGATACGAGCCTTCCGGTATGTCGCTGAGAACCGTTGGTTGGCCCGGGGACGATGAAGTGGCCTCAACCACTACAGCGTTATTCTCAAACGGATTAATCAGACGAATATTTGCACCGACTAATAGTGGCCCACCTACCGGTTGATATTCTCCGGAAGAATAGAAAGTAGTTTCATCAACTACGGAAACCGTTAGTTTGCCCTTTGTGGTTGAGATCGGTGTTAACCGAAATGGAATTAGTCGACCATAGGCCAGATTATTTGCGACTGCAATATTTCCTTCGACCGGAATCAACGGCGTTGCCCCCGGTGGCTTTAGTGCGAAACCTAACTTTAGTACACCCCCCGGTGGCAGTGGCTCGGTAGGATTTGGAGTTACCGTAGACAACCAATCAAGTCTTGGCAGGGCAATATCGAGGGGACTTGATATCTTTCCTCCCGTGTTTTTCACTACCATTTCAACGAGCGTTTGTTGGCCCCGCACCGGGTTTGCAACTAATTTGGCAGGATCAAATTGGAGTTCAGGCTTTGGTGGCTTAATGGTGACATTGAGTGGGAGAGCAGCAATCGCTCCCTCCCGGGTTCGAATTTCAACCTGTAAGGTCCGTGTGAAGTCGGTCGTCTGTGTCGGAGGTGCGTTTAATGTACCTCGAACGGTAAAGGTAGTTTCTCCGGCGATAGTATTCGGGACAGCCTCGAGCGTCCCGCTAATGACCTCTGGTAAGGTATCCTTTAAAGTCGCTGTTAGGTCATGTAACGGCATATCTCCGTAATTTTTAAAAGTCACCTCAAAGGGAAGTGGAATATCGGGAATGACCGTAACGCTGGCCTTTTCCGGTTTTGGTCCGATTCCGAACACCTTAAAGGAATCTTGCTCCGAAAAGCCGGTCACCGCAGGATGGCTGGCACCGACGCCGGTGATACCTGCTTCATAGATCCGAGGAATATAGGTAAAACCAAAATTTCCGGAGGCATTAGTTGTCGTAATTTGTTCGTTAATGAAACCACGCACTCGGAAACGAATCGCGACATTCACATTAGCGGCGGGTGTGCCATCAGCAACGTATTGGGCACGACCGACCAAAACGATTGGCATACCAGCGGAAACCTCAGTGGTCTCCGTACGGATGGTTACCACATAACCGGCAGCGACAAAAAGTCTGAATGAAGCGGTGTCACTGCCGAATTCATTGGTTGCCCTAATTGAAATAAGGTGTCCTTCCGGGTTTGCGGAAACGGGACTCCACGAAACGATACCCGTCTGCTGATCAATGGTCATACCGGCAGGAGCGGAACTTAGCGTCCAGGAAACAGGGAGCGCTCCTTCGGTCAAAGAAGGTGTTGGTCCGGTGAAGGTGCCTCCTTCCGAAGCACTGACATCCGAAATTGGTGCAATTACAGGAGGCTTAGTGTTTCTTTCGATGGTTAGCGAGAAATCCCTCTGGGCAAGGTTGTCGAGCGAGTCCATAGTCGCACCACCCAGGATTTGGACGGTGCCGTTGTACGTGGCGGGAGCGGCGGTGGGTTCGGCAGTCACGGTGAACAGGGTGCGGAAGGAGATTGAGGCGCCCGCCGCTAACTCGCCCTCAAAGCCGTCGTAAAAAGCGGAAGGGTCGATGTCGGCCTGATCGCCGTTATCGAAGGCGACGGAAATCTGGTTGAGACGGATCGCGGTGGTCCCGGTGTTCGTCACGGTTGCCCGGAAAGTGGCTGTCCCTCCCTGGGTGACGGTTCCTTTCGCCGGCGAAAGCGTGAGTTCGAGCGCAGCCCGGGCGGCAGACGAGGAAAACAATAGGAGACAGGCCAGCAAAACGACCGTAAAGCCGATTCGTGCGGGGCGCAGCAACGTACCGCTTCGCGTTTTTGCCCTTGATATCGCGTTCCTGTCCGTCGTTTCCATCGTTTCCATCGTTTCCATCGTTTCCCAGGTTGTGTTCATCATCTTTTCAAAATCGCTGTAAGTCAGGGCACGGTGACGCGGCGGGAGGCGGAGAACAGTTTTCCGCTGGCTTTCACCGTGACCTGGAAGATATTCGCGCCCGCCGGGACATCGCCGGTGAAGCGCAGGGTAATCGGTACGGAGGTCGCTCCTGCCGCCAGATTGCCGTAGGATTGCGTGAGCGGGTCCAAAATCGCTGCCGTGCCGAGTTTGGAAGACTTGACCGATAATCCGGTCGCCGTCGCCGTGCCGACATTGCGGAGGGTGAAGGTGACCCGCGTTTCGCCCCCGATCCGTTCCGCCGTCGCCGACGCAAGGGCGAGCAGTGGCACGCCGATGACGGTAAAGCGGCCCGGATTGGAATCGCCGCCACCGGGACCGGGGGTTTTCACGGTCAGGGTATGCGCTCCGACGACCGCGAGGTCCTCGCGGGTGAGGTTGACACGGACCCGGGTACCGGTCACAAAGAAGGTTGTCCGCGGCGAACCGTTCCAGAGGACGACCGAACCGGCGGTGTAGCCGGTACCGTCGATGGTCACCGTCAAGGCACTGCTTCCGGCGAAGACGAAGGCAGGGTCGATTCCCGTCACCGTCGGAACCGGATTTTCCACGGTGAACGTGCGTCCGCCGCTCTCCCCGCCCCCCGGCCCCGGTGTCACGACCGTGATCGTGTTGAGTCCTGCGAGCGCCGTATCCGAACCGGGCAGAACCACCTTCAACTCGGTCGCAGAGACAAACGTCGTCGGTCGGTCGGTACCGTTCAGGCGCACGACCGAACTTGCGACAAAGTTACTCCCTGTCACGGTCACGGTTACCGCCCCGCTTCCGGCAAGGACGGTATTTGGCGTGATTGTCGTGAGAATCGGGACCGGGTTGGCAACGGTGAAGGTCAGCGGTGCGGAGACACCGCCGCCGGGCGCGGGAGTGTATACCGAAACCGCCAGAGTTCGGGGTGTGGCGATGTCATCGGCGCTGATGTCGGTGCGCAGTTCGGTCGAATTGATATAGACGGTGGTCCTCTGCTGCCCGTCCCACTGGATTTTGCTGACGGATTGGAAGTCCTTCCCTCGTACGACCAGGGTGAACGCGGGACTACCGGCGATTCGGGTATCCGGGCTAATGGATTCCAGGATCGGTGCCGGGTTCCGCTCGGTGACCACGGCCAGGGAGAACTCCGACGTATTGCCATCGGGATCGGTCGCCGTTGCGGTCACCCACATACCCTTCGGCACGGCGGTCAGCCCTCCGATGAGAAACGACGCATTGCCTGCGGCGTCGGTCGTGACCGTACCGCTGCCCAGGAGGACCTCGCCTTCGCCGAAGCCGGAAGGATCCGGCTCTTCCACCGCGAAGAACTCCAGGGCGAACGGTTTGTTCGGTGCGGCGGAGAGCGATCCTACGGCGATTGTCGGACTACCGTCACCTCCCAGCGCCTGCGAAAGGCGGGGCACGGGCTGCAGGCGATTTCCACCCTGTCCGGCGGATTTATTCCCCTCCAGACGGATTCCGAAGTTACCGTTGTTTTTGAAGGTCGTGCCGGTGATCCGTACCCGTTCGGCATACGGTTTGCTCGGCTCCTCACGCGAAACCAGAACTCCGTTGAGGCCATTGTCGTTCAAAAAACAGCCGGAGACGGTAAAGCCACTGGCGAACGCGGCGATTCCGTTTCCCAGATTGTTTTCCACGATGAGGGATTCCGCTCGGTTGCCGCTTCCTGCGTTCGCCGTGAGGACAATGCCGTGTCCGTAATTGCTCTGGATCCGGGCATAATCGTTACCGCCACCGAACGTATGGACCAGATTGTTCGTCGCACGATCGTAGAGGACGATGCCGTTGACATTTCCGGCGATGAAATTGTCAGCAAAATCGTTGGCACTAGCCGACGGCCCGCCGACCGAGATGCCTGCACCAAACGAGGACGTGATTCGATTCCGTTCTACGACGCACTGCTGCGCATTGCCGAGCGCGATTGCGTCGCCACCGTTCGGAAGGAACGCATCGAAGTTCCCGATGCCGAACCGGCAATCGGAGATGAACGCGCGCCGGGTCAGGTTGGGGCCAAGGAAAATTCCCCCGAGTTCGTTCGCTGCGACGGTACAGTTTTCGACGCGACCGCCATGGGTGTCCTGGAAGACGATACCTAAGGTGTTTCCGACGGGGTAGTAGCCGAAGAGGTCCGTGCCGATCAAACAGTCGCGCAGGACCGTTCCGGTCACCTCTCCGGAAAGGAGAACGCCCGTATCGTTACCCGAGATCAGACAATGCCGTACGATCGCCTCCTGCGTCTCCTCGATCCGAATGCCGACCGCGTTCGCCCGGGCGTTTTCGCCGGTGTAGTCGGTTCCGATAAAGCAACGTTCGATAATCGAGCCACGAGCGCTCGCGGTGAGACGGATGCCGGCGTTTCCGCAACGGTTCAAGGCAAGGCCACGGACCAGGCTATTCGGTGCGGAGAGTGTTAGCCCGTTGAATTCCGAGGTCAAGGTTTCCGTACCGATGATCTGGATCCGTGGGAAACCATCGGATGCGGAATAGCCGGGTTGGGTGGTGCCGTCGATGGTAACCCGTTCGGTAATGGTGGGAAGCGGTGACAGCGGCGCAATAATATGCGCGCCGACCAGCGGTTGCCCGGGGATCGCAAACCGTATGGTGTCCGCTCCGGGAGTGACATTCGCCTGAAGGATCGCCTCCCGTAATGAACCCGGCCCCTCGTCCTCGGTATTCGTTACGAGCAGATCCGTTTGCGCGAAGGCCGCGGTGCCGAAAAGCAGCACCGAAATCGCGAGCGAACGGATCGCGTCTGAAAGGGGTCGTTTCATCGAACGCCCCCTTTCCGGCGTGTTGTGACTCCTCGATCACTCCATCGGTTCATGGTTTTGGTTCCGTTGGTCTTCCTGATTGGTCTACGGGGTGATCGTGAGCATCTTCGATTTGGCGGAACCGTTGGCAGCGACGGTTATGGTGGCTGTCGTGGTCGCGGTTACCGTGTTCGTATCGATGAAGAATGCGCCGACCTGTTGACCGGCAGGGATAATCAGGGTCATTTCCGGGAACGCCGCGTTATCGTCGCTGGAGATCGTGACGGTGACCGGAACGGGGGTCGGACTGTTCAGAGTGACGACTCCGATCGCGGTCTCACCACCAAAGACCGTGCTCGGCACCAGTTCGAGCGACGCGATCTTGGGAACGCCGACGGTCAGGACGCGGACCACGTTGCTCGATCCGAGCGCCGCCGTGACCGGAACCGCCTTGTCGGTGGTTACCTTAGCGGTCACCGAGGCGAAGGAAGCGCTGCTTCGACCGGCCGGTATGGTGACCGTCGCGGGAACGGGGACGGTGGCCGAATCACCCGAATGGAGAGCGATGGTCACGCCACCCGTCGGGGCTTTTCCGGACAGGGAGATGATTCCCGTCGCCCGTTGTCCGCCGAGGACGGACGCCGGAGCGAAGGTCAACGACTGCACGGTGAGATTGCCCGGGTTGACGATGATCTGACCGGTGCGTGATTCGCCGAGATAAGTCAGGGTAATGACGACCCGTTTTGTTGCCGTTACCGCGGTCGTCGAAATATCGAACGTTCTGCCGGTCGCTCCGCCCGGAACGGTCACCGTCGCGGGAACAACGACCGCAGGATCGGAGGAGTTCAGACTGACCGTCAGCCCACCGGCCGGTGCGGGTACGTTCAGTCTCAGAAGGCCAGTGGTATTCTGCCCGCCATTGACGCTTGAGGGACTCATGGTGAGGGAGGTAAGCCATGGCTTTACCGTGATATCGACTTTGGAAAGTCCGTCCCAGAGTCGTGCCCCTAACGTAACCATTCGATCGGCGGAAACGGAGTTAGCCGAAATCGTAAAGGTTACCGATGTTTCTCCCTCCGGAATCAGCACGGATGGCGGTGCCGTAATGGCAGCAGGATCGGAGTTTTGGAGGGCGACGGATAGTCCCCCTTCCGGGGCAGGACCGGAGATCGCTACGGTCCCGGCAACGCTGAGCCCCCCGGCAAGAACCTGTGTTGAAAGCGTCAATGTGGGAACGAGGCTACTTCCTGCTTGCTCCTGATAAATCGTCCCGTTCTCAGCGAATCGGCCGGTGTCGTTACATCGGTTGCCAGCGGCTTCTAGCGTTCCGGTATAGGCGGCTTTCGTAGTGTAATAGAGTGCGATCCGTCCGCCACCACCGCCACCGCCTCGATTGTTACCATAACCTCCGATCGCCCGTATATAACCATTCCCGGACAGTTGGCCCACCCGCAACAGTACGCTACCTCCCGATCCACCGCCGCCATGGGCACCACCGGACGACCCATTGGCATCAATCGTCCCATTATTTTCAAGGGTGCCGTTCACCTTTATGTAAAGCGCACCGCCACCTACTCCGCCCCGGTAACTGTTTGGGTTGCCATACCCCCAACCGCCCCCACTGCCGAAATCGGTTGGAAGTTCCTTGCTACCATAGGTTGCAGGGCCAAGATTACCGTTCAGGTCGGCTCCACGTCCTCCGTATCCGCCACCTTGGCCGCCATCACCTGCCCCGTTGTACCCCTTACCGGGTCCCGCACCGGCACCATATCCTAGTCCTCCTGCTGAAACAAATGCTTCACTGACGGTAAAGTTGCCGATGACAGTGAAATCCAGTTGAGTGAGGTATGCAGGCGAGAGAACCCCTTGCCCTGTGACGTAAACGTTATCAAACGTTTCCGGGGAGAAGAAATAGGTTCGCAAACCTCCGTTACCGTTGTTATTGATATGCAAATCGCCGTTGGTTTGTTGATTTTGTTGCAGGAAGATCGTACCAGCACCGGCAAATGTACCCCAATCGTTAGAGCGGTCACCGAATGCCTGGAGTTTTACGTCGGTATCCCGACTATCGTAATAAATGGCGATCCGCCCACCACCACCACCACCGCCGCGATTGTTGCCGTAACCACCATTGGCACGGACAATACCAATGCCTTTCAGCCTTTTGACGCGCAAGTAGATACTCCCTCCGGAGCCTGCGCCACCATGAGCGGGGCTACGGTCACCGTTGGCGGATATGTTGCCATCTACGGTGAGGGTTCCACCAACCGTAATCCGGAGAGCTCCACCGCCGCTGCTTCCGGGGTTGTTACCGCCATATCCATAACCTCCACCGCTGCCCAGATGGGTGCCATCCTCCGTTTCATTGGGGTCACGGAGATTTCCATTTGGCTGTCCGCTACCGCCTTGATAGACAGTGCCTTCCCCTCCGTAAGCGGCTCCACCACCCCCATCGCTGGCATTATCATAGCCCCTACCCGGACCTGAGGAGGAGCGATGTCCCCGGCCGTCGGCGCTGATTCGACCGGTGGCATAGATTGTAAGGTCATTAAGAACATTGAGCCGTAAAACCTGACCGTAGGGAGGGTTTAAGGAACCCTGGGAGTGGATTAGTACGTTACGGAAGGTTTCCTCCTTTACCAGGACCGTCCCCCAACCGCCGTTTCCGGCGTTGTCGATCCAAAGATCCCCTTCCTCTTCGCCCAGTTGCTTTACAAAAACGGTTCCCGCTCCGGCACGTGTACCCCAATCGTTCGAGCGATTTCCCAATGCTTGAATGGTTCCGAAAAAGGCTGTGTTTGACCCAAAGTGAACGGCAATTCGTCCGCCGCCCCCACCACCACCCCGGTTGTTGCCGTACCCCCCATTGGCATTCATGATTCCGCCACCGGTGAGCACCTGTGTCGTAACAAAAATGCTTCCTCCTGAACCTGCCCCACCATGGGCAGGACTATTCATTCCGTTAGCCAGAAAGATTCCGTTTAGGGTGAGCGTCCCCCCGACCGTCAGGCGAACAGCACCACCACCACTGCTTCCCGGATTACTACCCGCATACCCATAACCTCCACCACTCCCCAAGTTCTCTCCGTTTCCCTGGTCGATCAGCGTACGGATATCACCATAAATCGATCCACTAGTCCCGTTATAAACAGTTCCTTCACCACCATAGGCCGCACCACCACCGCCGTCGAAAGGATTGTTGTAACCACGGCCCGGTCCCTGCCCCGGTCCGAAACCACGCCCGGTGACATCAACCTTAGATCCCAGATCAACCGTCATGTCGCCAATCACCGTTAACTCAAGCCCATTGACAAAATTCGGGTCTCCTTTGGGGGAATGGGTTACCGCTCCGTTGCTCGTAATCCGGAGGCTATTGAACGTATGGGGGCCGTTCACGGTCAGGGTCGCACCTCTGACGATAACATCCTGGTTTTCCAGAGACATGTCCCCGGCGTTGACGGTGGTGTTACTGACAATGGTGATCTGTGCGAAAGCGGCTACCTGCAAGCAGAAACACATCAGCAAAATTGCAATGATGGCTTTAAGACGACATCCTAAAACGGATCCGTGCTGAAAAGCTAGGTGCTTGCGTGCCTGGTTCAAATAACGGTGATGCACTTCTGAAACCTCCTCCGCTCGTGGCGTGGGTTTGAGCCGAAAAATTGCTGGCTCCATTGTAAACGTCCAACTGCCACAAGACTGCCACAAAACCCGTTTGTTTTGCGGGTTTTGAAAATTTCTCGGGCATTTCAGGTTCGCTAGTAAAGGTCAGCGCAAGCTGAGCCCGGGCCGGGAGTGCCACGAACACCCCGAAGAGCCCCAGCAGTAACCGGACCACCAAGACCCGCAGTGGAAGCCGGGGCAGAGGTTGATTCCGGCAAAACAAAGAGCGCGTGGCATAGAACTCCTTTCAGGAGCAGTTAATTAATGTGTCAGAGAAGGCTCATGACCTTCGTCGTTAATCGAACCTGACGAAACTGCGCTCATTGTAAAGATTGGACTGCCACAAAACCTGCCAATTTTGGGATTTGAGAAAAAGGAAGCCGGTCGGGTTGTGGCGAATCCGGGAATTGGTGAAGGACCCGTTTGCGCTTTCCGTGACTCCTCTCTGGCGGGTGCGGCTGATGCAGTCGCTCACGCTGGAAGCCCCTATCCGGCAAGAACCCAAAACGGACGGCCCCCTGCCTGCGGTCACGGCCTTTCGCACCAAAAAAGGCGTGGCACTGGTCGCCTATCTGGCCCTCCATCCCGGCCCGCAGGAGCGGCACCTGCTGGCTGCCCGCCTCTGGCGCGAAGCCGAGCCCGCCGCCGCCCGAAAAAGCCTGACCATGGAGGTCAGCGACCTCCGAAAACGGCTGGAAGCCATTGCCCCCGCCGATGCCCCCCCGCTACTGACCGTGGAGCGCGAAACGGTCGGTTTTATGCCCGAAGCGTTTACCGCCGATGTGGCAGTGTTCCAAAGTCGGCTCCGGCAAGCACGCAGAACCGACGATCTGGATAGCCGCAAGGCTCTGCTGCAGGAGGCGATTACCCTCTGGTCGCCGCTGTTGCCGGGAATCGAGGCGGCCTTTCTGAAACCGCTGCGGGAACGCCATCTCCGCACCTATGCCGATGCGGTGACCGAACTCTCCGAGATTCTGGTCGTGGAAGGCGCAGGGGCGGCAGCGCTGGACCTGCTGGGGGAGGTGCTTGCCCGCTCCGGCGACGACCCGGCCCTGCGGCGGCGGGCGCTGGAACTCCACCGTGCCGCCGGGATGCCAACTGCCTCTCTGCCGCCCTCGGTGGGAGATGTGGATGAGGAAGAGCGGCTGTTCCCGTTGCTACGGGAGCGCTGGCAGGGCTGGCAGGCTGAACGAAAGGATGATACAGGGGAGGAAGCAGAGGACGAAGCGGCTCAGGCGGAGCGGCTGCGCCCGTCCCTTACCCAAGTCCTCGAGGAGACGATTTCCCGGATGAACCCTTCCCGGCAACGGCTCTATATCCAGCTTTCGTTCTTCGAGCACTCGTTCACGCCTGCGCTGGTGACCGGGGTCTGCCAGGTCAAGGATGCCGCGAACCTGCTGGAGGAGCTACGCCGGGAACGCCTGCTGGTATCCGAGGGCAACGGGCGGTACCGGATGCTCCATGCCCTGCGCCGCTCTGCGCTTGCCCGATTGGAGGCGTCGGAGCGGAAGACGCTGATCCGCCGCCACCGCGACTACTGGCTCGACCACCTCTGGGGCGCGTTCGAGTCCGGCGAAAACCCCAAACTTCTGCTCCCCGATTGGCCCAACATCCTCCAGGCGATAGAGCAAGCCCTGGAACTGGTGGCCGAGGCGGAAAAGGTAGTCCATCTCGTCATCGTGGCGGACCATGCCCTGGCCGACCGCCTGAACCTCGTCGCGGACACGACACCGTTCATCGAGCGGGCGCTCGCCCGGCCGCTGCCCCTCGAGTGGCGGGCGCGCGCCCACCTGCTGGCGTACCATCACTTCCGCGCGCTCCCCTACGAGGAGCGGATACAGTACCTGTACCAGGCCGCGGCCTTTTACAAACAGATGCCGGAGCAGACCAGAAGCGAGACAGAGTACCTCGCCAGCATCTTCGCCCGGCTGGGGCTCGAGGCGCATCACGCGGAGGAACATGAGCGGGTCCCGTCACTCTATTCTCAGGCCGTTGATCTCTATCGACAGATTCCGCACCGGGGGGTCCGGGGAGCCCTACAGGGGTGGGCGGAGAACCTGCTGTATGTGGGCCGCACCGACGAAGCCATTCGCCTGTACCAGGAGATGCAGAGTATTTCCGAAGGCGAACTCCCTGCGGTAGGGGAACTCATCGACCGGATACACGTTGGTCGGCAATTAGCCACCCTGCACCACTGCCTCGGCGACTACGGGGCGGCCCGCCGCTATGCCAACCAATGCCTGGCCGCAGCCCGACAGTACGGTGATCCGGGGGCGATCTCTTCGAGTCTGCGAATCCTCGCGCTGTTGCAGGCCGAACAGGGACACTATGCGGAGGCGGAACACCGGCTGACCGAGGAAGCTCTGCGGTTGGCGGCGGTCGGGGAACTCAACACGCGGGCGGCGGTGCTGGGGCATCTGGGGGACATCGCGCAGGGGCAGGGCGACCCCGACCGGGCGGAGGCGCTCTACCGGGAGGGGCTGGCCGAGTGGCGGGAACGCGGGCACAAGGGCTGGACCGGGCTGTTCCTGGCGCGGCTGGCGCTCAACACGCTGCACCGGGGCCGGTCCCGGGTGGCGCAGGGGCTGGCGGACGAGGCGGAGCCGGTCTGCCGGGCGTCCGGGTCGCGCCGCCGGGTGGCGGTCTGCCGTTACGCGCAGGGGCGTATCCTCACCCGCCTGGGTAAAACGGACGCCGCCCGCGCCCACCTCCGGGAAGCCCTCTCCCTCTGGGAAGCCTGCCGCTACCCGCTCGGCGTCGCCCGGACGCACGAGGCCCTCGCCGCCCTGCTGACACACCTCGGCGACCCGTCCGCCATCTCGCACCACGAGGAAGCGACCCGACTGCGCCAGCGGATGGGCACCCCGCTCCCACCCATCGAAGAAAACGCCACCTTCTGATCCGCTTTCCCGAAGACCGCGAACGGCACAGCGATCCTCACCGACGAATCCTTCAGCAACACCTTACTTCCGACGCGCAAGACCTGCCACAAGCGGCAGACCGACAAGGCTAAGAAGCGCAAACGTCCCCGGCTCCGGCGCAACAGAAACGGCTGGGCCGACAAATGACAAATCATCTATGGCTGAATCGTCGCCCGGTATAGACGGATTAGCGTTAGTATCAACAATTCGGATGGTGGCAGTATTGTTAAAACCGGCATTCCAAATCGCGGAAAATTGTTGCCATGTTCCAACAGCAGAGGACAAAGATAGATCCGTACCTACTTGCACATTGTTGATAAGGAAGCGTAGTAACGGAAAATTTGTACTTGCGGTTGTTGCCGCGAAGGCGGTTAGGCTATAGTCTTCGTTGGGAACAACATTTATAGTTGCGCTCCAAATAGTCCGGTTACTTCCTCCCCCGTCCACGAGCATCATGTTGCCTGAGCCTGTTGTATGGTCGCCAAAGGAAGCGAGCAGAGGATTGAATGACCGAGGATTTGTCCGAATTGCAAACGTGCCCGGGGTAATGCTTGTGTTAGGAGACGGTACAAACAGGTAATCCGAATCAAACGCGAAGTTGCCACCTTCAAAATCACCGTTCGTAATGAGGTTTTGTGCGTTAGCAGGAGAAAGCACAGAAAAGATTCCTATCGAAAGTGCGGCGACTGCCTGGACAGCATTTCGAACGACTACACGCTTAATAGTGTCGGAGCGTCGGACGGACGGCGAGATTGCGCAGGAAAAAGAAAACATGAGTTTGGTACTCCTTGAAAGTTATAGGCAACCACAACCCCTGGCCCCTGGTCAGGAACCGCCCGTTTCCAAGACCCATCGGGTACTCGCGTCCGCTTTCCTTGTTGCGAATCGGGTGGGGACAGGTTATCGCGTCCATTGTAACCGTCCGACTGCCACAGGACTGCCACAAGACCTGCCTATAATGCCGGTCCGAAAAAAAGTTCGTCGGAAAGACCCTGACACACTGGCCGACCGGTAAGGCACGCCACGAAACGGCGCACCCATGAAACCGTCCCCGGTTCCGGCGCGGCAGGTTAAAGGTTTGTCAGAAGTGAGGTGATGTCAGATACGGAAACCTGCTCCGGGTCGAGCGTGGCAAGGCCTTCCGTCTGTGCGGCACGCAGGAGGCGTTTGTCTGAGACAACAAGTAAGGTTTTTTCCGCCACCGTCAGGCGATAGTTGTTGAAAGAGGTCAGAATCGCCGCATCCGACGAGTTAACGTTGTACTGTTCGATAAACGGGATACTGGCAAAGATAATGGCGTCGGTGACGGTGAGCAAAACCGCGTCCGGGTTCATCAAAAAGTCACTCTGCAATGAGGAAACCGCCGTTTGGAAGGTAGTTACAGAAATCGCACCGGCATTTTTCTTGCGTTGCAGAAGCGCGACAATTTCAGCATAGCCAGGAACGGTCAGGACAGGGCGCAGCAGCGGAGCCGCCTGGAACAATTCCTCCACCACGTCACTGCCAACTTCGGGCGCATACCGTTTTGCCACTGCGCTGGCATCCCAGAGAAGGTGGACGGTGGTCATGGACGACTATTCGTTCCGTGCGGCAACAATCGCGCAGGAGAGGCTGTTGTCTTCGGGTCGCACTCCGTCTTTGAGCATGAGTTCACGGGCTTGTTGCGCGGTCGCCGTTTTATCATAAGCAATGCCAAGACGCGCATAAACGCCTTGAAGAATCTGCTTCAATTCCTCTTTGTCAGCAACGGTATTGGTTGGTGTGGTTGTGGTTTGCACGGGTATTGTGTCCTTCACTGGCAGTATATCGCGGTAGCAGCGTCGTTGTCCCATGCCCTATTTTTCGGTCTCTTCCCCTTGCCAAAGGGGAGAAGGGAGCTACTTCGGTCGTCTCGCTCGGCTCGCCACAAGCGGCAGACCGACAAGGTCGAGAAGGGCACGTGTCCCCGGCTCTGTTATGCCAATAAACACCACCTATTTTTCCCGGTTTGGAAAAAGAAACGGTAGAAGGCTTAACGCGCCGGACGATCCGCAAGTGGCACGGGGGTTCCTGCCGCCTGGCGCAGTTGTTTCGCCTCGGCCCGCAGGGAGGCCGCCTCGCCGCTTGCCGCCACCAAATTCGCCAGGGACGCCGCCAGCGATTCCAGCCCCTCGGCGATCACGCGCGGGTTGTGCGTCTTCCGGCGCAATGCCAGCGCATCACGGTGCAGGGTGACCGCCTCACGGGCATCGCCCCGCATCGCCGCCGCCTTGCCCAGAACGTCCAGAGCTTGGAAGCGCTGTGCCGCCCCATTGGACATCTCATAAAGAGAAAGGCTTTCCGAGGCCAGCCGCGCCGCCGTGTCCCCGTCGCCCCGGTAAACTGCTACCCGCGCCCGCCGTGCCAGAAAGGCCGCCGTCCAGTACCCCTGCTTCCGCTCCTGCCAGACCGACAGACCCCGGCGGTACTCCCGGTCCGCTTCCTCGAATCGTCCCAGCCGAAGGTAAACATCGCCGAGGATGCCCCGCACCGCCGCGCCGGTCTCGGTCTCGCCGAGCTTTGCCAGCAGATCGAGCGACCGCCGGGCGCAGGATTCGGCTTCCCGGTAATGCCCCTGATCCGACTCCACCAGGGCCAGGTACCGGAGGGCGTGGGCGGTCTCCTTGCGGTCGCCGTTCGGGCCGAGCCGGGCCAGCGCCTCGTTCAGCAGTTTCCGGGCGGCATCGTAGTCGCCCATCGACCGGCAAAAGTCGCCGCCCCGGGACAGACCCGCTGCCACCCGCACAGGGTCGGCCTCGGCGCGGATGTCGGGCAGTGCCTCGGACCAGAGGGCGCGCGCCCGGTCCGGGTTGCCGCGCAAATGCACTGCGTCGGCGAGAACGATGCGGCACTCCGCCCGCTTGGGCGCGTCACCCAAGTGGTCAAACAGGCGCACCGCTTCCTCGAGCGCCGCCACCGTGACGCGCCCCTGCCCCTTGTCCCGGAAGTGCGCCCGCATCCCCAGGTCCCAGAACCTGTCCGCCAGCGCGGTCCGCTGTTCGTCCGTCTCCGCGTCGGCCAGATCCGCCCGGTATCGCCCCAGTTCGCGCTCCAGGTCATCCCCGGCCGACGGGACCGGTGGGGCAGGTGAGGGCGAAAGCGTCAAAGGCGGCGCAGCGGGGGCGTGGGTCGCGAGGCGTTCGCGGAACGTCCCGAAGAGGAAGCCGCCGCACGCCGCCAGGCAGAGTAACGCCGCCAGATGGCGGTATCGGTAGAAAAAAGGGCGGGATTCCATGGTTACAAGGTTCGCCGGCGACCGGGCGAACTCCTTCATGTCGCCGCCCCGGTTGACCGGCGTTACTCGCGCCGGTCTCCGGTTTCGTCAAACAGGCGCGATGCGTCATCGAGGGACGCTTTGCGGTCGAGTTCCTCCACGGTGTGGACCGCGTCCGGGCAGGCGGCGCGCGGTGTTGATCGCGTCGGTCAGGTCCCCGACTTTCAGAGAAGCAGGAACCGTACGAAAGGAGAGCATCCCCTGCTGCAAGGTCACGGTTCGCCGGCGGCGGGCGGCTTCGTCCCGTGCCCACTGCACGAGAAGGGCACCGAAGCGGAAGGTCAGGCTCTCCCGGTCCGCTAGGATTAACGCTCTGGCTGGAGGAAAGCCGGCGACAGGACTCGAACCCGCGACCCGCTGTTTACAAAACAGCCGCTCTACCACTGAGCTACACCGGCAAAAGGGGAAAAAGACGCTCTACTCTACCATGATTTTCCGGATTTTTCACCCGGTTCCGGAGTGCGCGAAACGGTCCGTCGCCGCGATGATCGATTCCGGCATCCCCGGATCGCTCGTCGTATGCCCGGCGTTACGGACGATCACCAGTTCCGCGTCCGGCCATGCCCGGGCCAGTTCCCATGCCGTCACCAGCGGACCGGCCAGGTCCAGACGCCCCTGCACCAGTATGCCCGGAATCCCCGCCAGACGGTGCGCGTTCCGCAACAACTCTCCGTCCTCCAGCCAGGCGCGATGGTAAAAGTAGTGCGTTACCAGACGCGCGAATGTCCTTCGGAACTCCGGGGTCAGCCGACGCGCGCTCGCCCGATGGTTCGGATCGACCGATTCCAGCGAAGTCTCCCAGTCGCACCAGTCCTGTACCGCTCGCTCCCGAACCGCCGCGTCCGGATGCCGCAGGAGCCGATAGTACGCCTCCACCAGGTCGCCGTCCCGCTCCGCTTCCGGCACCCCCGCCCGGAAACGCGCCCAGGCCTCCGGAAACAGCGGCGCGACCGTCCGGTACAGCCAGCGGATCTCCGACGGGCGCGTCATCGTCACGCCCGCCAGCACCATCTCCGTCACCCGTTCCGGATACCGTTGCGCATACGCCAGACCGAGCGTCGAACCCCACGAGCCGCCGAACACCATCCAGCGGTCGATCCCCAGATGCGTCCGTAACCGCTCGAGGTCGGCAATCAGATGATGTGTCGTGTTGCTCGACAGGTCGACGGAAAAATCGCCCGCCTGCGGCACACTCCGTCCGCAGCCGCGCTGGTCGAACAGAACGATCCGATAGGCCGACGGATCGAAAAAACGACGGTGACCGGGCGTACATCCGGAACCCGGCCCCCCGTGGAGAACGACCACCGGCTTTCCGGCCGGATGCCCGCAGACCTCCCAGTACAGCCGATGCCCGTCGCCGACCGCGAGTTGGCCCGTTTCCAGCGGCTCGATGTCGGGATAGAGACCGTTCATCGTTTTCCGCTCCGACGCTCCTGCTCCTGCGTGACATGCACGGCCAGGGCGAACATACCGATCAGTCCGACCAGCACCCACGTAAAGAAAAACCCGAAATAGAACGGCGCGGACAGAGACTGCCCGATCCATCCCCCGAGCGCCCCCGCCACGATCGAGATTACGCTCCACAGAACCGCTTTGGCGCGAAAGCTCCACCGCCGGCCCGTTTCATCCCCGCTGCCGTTTCCGTTCTCCCGCATCAAATTTCCGCCCTCTTTCCATCCCGCTCCGACAGACGCGCTCGCGCTTTCTCCCCCCAGGGTCCCGCCGTCCCCGCCGCCTGTTCGAGCACCCGAACCGCCTCCGAGGTTTCCCCCATCTCGTCCAGCGCCATGCCCCGGCGGTACAATCCCTCCCCCGTCGGATCGAAGAAACGCGCCCTCCAGCCATCCACCGGGGCCAGCAGGCGCGCGGCCTCGGCAGGGCGACCGGCCTCCGAGAAGCGCGTCCCGAGAGCGATCCGATGCCCGTAAAGACGACCCACGGATAGGAAGAACGGCCAGAGCGCGAGAACGCCGGCGACCATATCGGCCAGCCAGCGCAACGGACTCAGTCCGGGGAACTGCGCGAAAACGATCGCCTCCAGAAGCGCCAGTGCCACGATCCGGATCAGCAATGAGAGAACGGCGCGCAGGTAACGTCGGCCCAGTTCCGATTGCGCCGCCCGGACGTCCGGCAGGGTTCCGCTCGTCGCACGGTCAGCGCTCATCGGACGCCTCGTCGATCTCCAGGATATCGTCGGCCCGATCCGGGGGAAGGGCCGTCCCGTCGTCCGGCAGAAGGCGACGGAGCACCTGCGGAAGATGCAGCGCGACGGAGGAGTTGGCGACGGTACGATCCGCACCGGCCTCACGGGCCGCGCGATGCTTCTCCGTTTCGGCGTGCCCGGCGAACGCGATCAGAGGGAGGTTTTTTGTTTCGGGGTCCGCTTTGAAAGCGGCGATCAGCGCGACCGGATCGTACCGGCGCGCCGTCAGGTTCAGAAGGATCGCCCGGGGGCGAGGTGGGTTCCGGGCTGCCTGCAGAGCGGCTTCCGCCGTGCTGACGACCCGCACCCGCCCGCTCAGGGGACGGATGCCCTCGCGTACCCGTGAGGGGAAGATCAGGTCATCCGAGACCAGCACCAGATCGATCGCGACCGTTTTCGGTTCCACGGCATCATTATATCGTGGTCCGATCCGGCGGCGGGAACGAGGAGTCCTTTCCCGGCCTTATCTCCCGGATCAGACGGCGCTTTGCAGAGTCGGCAACGGACCGAAGTTGGTGGGGCCGGACTCCGGCGTGGTCAGTCGGCGAAGACCGGCGCGCAGGTTCGTCGAGGGTCGGTCCGGGGTGGTCGGCGGCACGGTCACCGGTACCGGTACGCGCTCGACAAGCACCCATTCCCGCACCACGACGCCATTCTCGAAAACGGTCAGGTGACGTGCGTTCGCCGGCAACACGCAATGGTTCCGGTGCATCCACTCTTCCACTTCCCGACGTGCGTCCGCAGCATCTTTCAGATCGCTTCCGATCAGCAATCGGTTGCCATTTGCGGTAGTCGGCTGTACACGAATCATTCCCTTAAATCCTATCATTTCCCCGATAATAGAGGTTTCTTGTCTGGTTCTTCCATGAATGCCAGGGGGTTTAACCTGTCATAAATCCGGGGCTTCGTTATGAAAAACCCGTGGGTCGGAAGGTGCCATATCCCGTTTCGGGGCGGTACACTGAATCCGGGTACGTGATGCCGTCGTTTGTACGGACGTACCGGGAAGATCCGCCGTGTTAAAGTTTCTGCCAATCGTTTACTATATCTATGCCGCGACGCTGGTCGGGGGCGGAGTCATGGGGTCGGTCGTCTCGAAGAAGCCCTCCTCACTCCTCGGCAGCCTCGCGTTCGGAATCGTCGCCGTGGTTGCCGGAGCGCTTCTCACGCGCAATCCGCGCGCCGGATTGATTATCGGCTTGCTGGACGCTGTGGCCGTAGGCATCTTTTTCGCCTATCGGTACTCCGTGACGCAAAAACCGATGCCCGCCTTCCCGTCGATCGCTCTCAGCGTGATCGTTCTCGTTCTGACCCTCCTGGCCTGGAACGGTTCGGCGCGCAACGCGTCGCAGTAACCGACCCGTCCGGGTCGCAGTAACCGACCCGTCACGGGACGGTCGGACGCGCCGGGGCCGGTGAGGAGACGGGAACCGCCCTCGTCGGAGCGGTCTTATCGGTCGGGGCGGTCTTATCGGTCGGAGCGGTCCCGGGCCGGGCCACCGGCGGCGCACTGAGGAAGGCGTACCATCCCAGAAGCGCCATTACCGCCAGCACCAGCACGACCAGCAGCCAGACCGGACGTTGATCCGGGGCGTTTTGCACCGTGGAGGACGCGGCGGGCGCCGGTCGGGAAACTTTCGCAGGCATCAGCGTTCTTTCTACCTACCGTTTCGGACGGACTCGCTCAGACGGCGTGGAAGATCTCACGATCGATGCTTTCCCAGCCCGCTCCCCCAAGGAAACGGCGCGCCAGATCCCCGACGAAGCCGAGGCGCTGGTAGAGCAACGCCAGAAGCACGCGCTTTTCCACCGGCGTCAGCAATCCCAGGTTGAACTCCACACAGGGCTCGCTCGATTCGCAGAGCGCCAGAGCCGAGCGCAACAGGATTTCGACGTCGAGATCGTCCGCCCCTTCCGCGGGCGACTCGTCCCCGACGAACGGCACAAGCGGCGTTTTCGGTTTCGGCATGGTCTGTTTCGTGTTCCTCGGTACTCTGGCCTCCTGCCCGATTGGGATCATAGTACCTGAAATCCGGAAAAGAACGCGTTTACCTGCCGACGATATAAAATAGGTATGCATAGATTGCGGAGACGGCTTTTTTCCGGCAATTTCGACGGGAAGCCCGGATTCCGGCCCCGACGAATGTTTACTTGCCAGTCCGAGGCTGTATAATAGGCCAGGCTCTTCGCCCGTTCGGAAAGGAACCCTCACGGTTCATGCATCGCTCAGTTTCCGCCCTGCTTCTCGTCGTTCTCCTGTCGCCCGTTCTCGCTTCCGCCCAAAACGCGCCGGATATCTACGCCATCACCAACGCAAAGATCCTGCCGGGCAACGGAAAGGTCATCGATCGCGGGACGATCGTCCTGCGCGGCGGTTTGATCGCGGCCCTCGGCGCGAGTATCCCGGTTCCGCCGGACGCGACGGTCCTGGACGGCAGCGGCTGCACCCTCTACCCGGGCCTGATCGACGGCTTCACCCATCTGGGAATGCCGGCCCCTGCGGAACGGCCCGCGCCGCGCGGCGAAGCCTATCGCATCGCCCGGATTCAGGCCGAGAACGCCGTCCATGCGCTGTATTCGTTCGACGCCTCCGCTTCGGAAGCCCGCCGAAAACTCGGGTTTGGCGCGGCGCTCGTCGCGCCGAACGAGGGTGTCGTCGCCGGTTCGAGCGCCCTCCTCTCCCTCGAAAACGCCGGAACCGCCGGTCCCGTCCTGGCCACGCCGGTCGCGATGCATGTCGACTGGTCCCGAACCGACCCCGGACGCCAGTATCCCGCCTCGCTGATGGGCCGGATCGCCGCGACACGGCAGGCGTTCTACGATGCGAAAGAGGCGCACGAACGGCAGAAAGCCTATGCCGGAAACCCGAAGGGCCGCCCTCGCCCGAGCGTCCCACCGTCGATCGCCGCTCTGATCCCGGTCGTAAACGGTAGCCTGCCCGTCGTGTTCCATGCCGACCGCCAGACGGAGATCCGCCGGGTTCTCAAATTCTGCCGCGAATTCAACCTGCGTCCCGTGATCGAGGGCGGACTCGAAGCCTACCGGGTAACCACCGAACTCAAGGCGCAGAACGCCGCCGTTCTCCTCTCTCTGGACCTGCCGCAGCCGCCGAAACCGTCCGGTACGGAAGGGGCGGAGAACACGGAGGCCGCCAACACACTGCAACAGCTTCGCTACCGGGCGAGCATTCCGCGAACCGCCGCCGCCCTGGCCCGGGCGGGCATCCCGTTTGCGCTGACGACCGAGGGGCTGAAGACGCCCGCCGAGTACCGGCGAAACGTTCGCCGCCTGATCGCCGCCGGATTGGGCGAAGCGCAGGCGATCGCCGCCCTGACCGTGACCCCCGCCACCCTTTTCGGTGTCTCGCGGCAACTGGGGACTCTGGAACCGGGCAAAATCGCCAATCTGGTCGCGGTCAGCGGCGGTTCCCTGTTCGACGCGGCAGGCAAGCTGAAGTATGTTTTTGTCGATGGCAAACGTACCGACCTCGATGCCGAACCGCCGAAATCCTCACGAACCGCCGCCCGCGAAAGTGCCGGCGGCGCACAGACGTCCCCGGCGGCGAAGGAGGAAGGGGCCATCTCCGCGCCGCCCGAGGTCGCTTCCGGCCCCGTTCCGCCGCTGCCCTCCGCCGTCCCTGCCGCCTTCGTCCTGCGCGGCGCGACCGTCTGGACGTCCGGTCCGGCAGGCGTTCTCCCCGATGCCGACGTGTATGTGCGCGCCGGTAAGATCGTGAAAGTCGGCCCGCGCCTGACCGTCCCCGGCGGCACCACGGAAATCGCCGCCGCAGGAAAGCATATCACGGCCGGATTGATCGACTGCCACTCCCATACGGCCATCGATGGCGGGGTCAACGAGGGGACCAACATCGTTACCGCCGAATGCCGGATCGAGGATGTTCTCGACAGCGACGATATCAATATCTACCGACAGCTGGCCGGGGGGACGACCGCCGCGAATATACTCCATGGTTCCGCCAACGCGATCGGCGGTCAGAACGCCGTCGTCAAGTGGCGTTGGGGCAAAACCGCCGACGAACTCCTGATCAAAGGGGCGCTGCCGGGGATCAAGTTCGCTCTCGGAGAGAACCCCAAGCAGAGCAATTTCTCCGTGCCGGGCCGTCCGCGCCGCTATCCCGCCACCCGTTCCGGTGTGGAGAAGGTGATCCGGGAGGCTTTTCAGCGGGCGCGCGACTATCGGGACGCCCAAATCGCCTTCCGCAACGGGAAGATTTCCGCCGCTCCGCCGCGCGACCTGCAGACCGAAACGATCGTCGAACTGCTCGAAGGCAAACGGGTCATCCACAGCCACTGCTATCGGCAGGACGAGATCCTGATGCTGATCCGGCTCGCGCAGGAGTACGGCATCCGGATCGCCACCTTACAGCATGTGCTCGAAGGCTACAAGGTGGCCGACGAGATCGCGAAGGCCGGCATCGGCGGCAGCACGTTCTCCGACTGGTGGGGATACAAAGTGGAAGCCTTCGACGCCATTCCGTACAACAGCGCGTTGATGGCCGAACGCGGGGTCGTCGTCTCCCTCAACTCCGACAGCGACGAACTGGCTCGCCGTCTGAACCTGGAAGCGGCGCGGGTGGTCCGTTTCGGCGGACTGTCGGCGATCGAGGCTCTGAATATGGTCACGATCAATCCGGCCCGACAGCTGGGTATCGATAAAATGACCGGCAGCGTCGAACCAGGCAAGGACGCCGACCTGGTCGTCTGGAGCGGCGAACCGCTGTCCGCCCGCAGCCTCTGCGAGAAGACCTTCGTCGACGGCCAGTTACTTTTCGATCGGGCGGCCGACCTGGCGGCGCGCGGCGCGCTGGCGGCGGAAAAACAGCGTCTGCTCGCGGCGGAAACGCCGCCCGGAACGACACCCGTCCCACCGACTCCCGCCGTTAAGCTGCCGACGATCCCGGCGCGTCCGCCCGCCGGGACACCCGTTCTCGCCGGAGACGCCCCGAAACCCGCACTGCCGGTGCCCGCCGGTCCGGTCACCGCGATCGTCGGCGCGACAATCCACCCGGTCACCGGGCCACCGATTGCCGATGGCGTCCTTCTGTTCCAGGGCGACCGGATTACCGCCATCGGCACCCGCACGTCGGTGCCGGTTCCCGGCGGGGCGACGGTCGTTCAGGGGGCGGGGATGCACGCCTATCCGGGATTGTTCGATGCCGACTCCACCACCGGTCTGATCGAAATCGACTCTCTCAGCGCCACCGACGACCGTTCGGAGATCGGCGACTTCAACCCGGAGATCAAGACCGTCCACGCAATCAACCCGGATAGCGAACGGTTCGGGGTGGCCCGACAGGCGGGTATTCTGACCCTCGGGGTCGCGCCGCGCGGCGGCACGATCAGCGGAACCGGGGCGGTGGTCCGAACGGACGGCTGGACCTGGGAGGATATGACCGTCCGCGCCGAATCCGCTCTGTATGTCAACTTCCCGACCCTGGGGTTCCGGCGATCGGGCGACGACGGTCACCGGTGCGATGATCTCCCGTCCGAACACGACGAATCGGAGTCGTTCCGCGCGGGCGGTGTTCAGCGCACCCCGAATCCGACGGAATCTCCGAACGCCGAGCGTGACGCCCGGATGATGGCGCTCGATCGGCTGCTGGAGGACGCCCGTCGTTACCGCACCGCGCGTCAGGCGAACGACCGATCCCTGCCGCCGGTCCCGAAGGACGCCCGACTGGAAGCGATCCTGCCCGTGCTGGACGGAAAGCTGCCCGCCTTTGTCCGCGCCGACCGGGAAGCCGATATCCGGCGAGCGGTCGCCTGGGCGAAAGCGAACCGGCTGAAAATGGCGCTCGTCGGCGGTCAACAGGCGGACCGCTGCGCCGAACTGCTGGTGGCAGAAAACATTCCCCTCCTGTTCGGCCCGGTCCTGAACCTCCCCCGGTTCGAGGATTCGCCGTACGAGGACCTCTACGCGCTGCCAGGTCTGCTGGCCCGCGCCGGGGTCCGGGTCCTGCTGACCGCCGGTTCCGCCGGTTCCGGCGAGACGACCCGACGGCTCCCGCAGCATGCCGCCATGGCCGCCGCGTTCGGAATGGCCGCCGACGATGCCCTGAAGGCGATCACCGTCTACCCGGCGGAGCTTTTCGGCGTCCAGGAACGGCTGGGAAGTCTGGAAGTCGGCAAGGAGGCGACCCTCATTCTGACGACCGGAGATATCCTCGAAGTCACCACCGATGTCAAAGCCGCCTGGATTCGGGGACGATCGACGCCTTTGACCAACCGGCAGACGCGACTCTTTGAAAAGTACCGGTCGCGCCCCCGCCCATAAGAGGAAAAGGCTCGGCTTTACGGCTTTTCCTTCTCCGGTTCCTTTCGCAGGGTAATAATATTTTGATTTTCGCATATTCTGCGAGATTCCTTGTGGGAATTTTTGTTTGAATCGGGTAATTGATTACGGTGATGGCCATCTCGCCGGGCGGCACACGTGTGCACCGTAAACGATGCGCGATCGCAGAAAGGAACACGGTGATACTGCGTCTGGGAACACGCGGATCGGCGCTCGCCCGGTGGCAGGCGGGGTTCGTCGCCGGCAAACTCCGTTCCGCCGGTCATACGGTGGAGGTCGTCTTCATTCAAACCAGCGGCGATGCTCGAACGGATGTCCCGCTGGCAGCGGTCGCGGGTAAAGGCGTCTTCGTGCGCGAGATCGAGTCGGAACTGCTGGCCGGGAGCATCGATCTGGCGGTTCACTCCGCCAAGGACCTGCCGTCGGTCGATGTTCCGGGGCTAATGCTGGCGGCGTTCTGCGAACGCGCCGATGCCCGGGATGCCCTGGTCTCCCGCTACCGTTCGATCAACGATCTTCCGCGGAACGCGACCGTCGCCACGTCCGCGCCCCGGCGTATCGCCCAGTTGCTGCATCGTCGGCCGGACCTGCGTCCCATCCCGATACGCGGCAATGTGGACACGCGCCTGCGCAAACTGGACGAAGGATCGGCGGACGCCCTGGTTCTCGCCTGCGCCGGACTCGACCGACTGGGCCGGGAATCGGTCATCTCCGAGCGGATCTCCGAGGAGATTCTGCTGCCACAGGTCGGCCAGGGCTGTGTTGCCGTTCAGTGTCGCGCCGGGGACACCGACCTGATAGAGCAGGTGCGGGAAATCTGCGACCATGAGCCGACACGTCTGGCGGTGACGGCAGAGCGGCAATTCCTCGCCCTGCTCGGCGGAGGCTGCACCGCGCCGGTGGCCGGGCACGCGTTCTTTGCCGGGGATCGCGGGGTCATGGCCGGTCTGGTCGCCGCCCCCAACGGTTCCCGTCTGGTTTACGCCGCCGGAACCGTGACCCTGCCGGATACGACCCTGCCGCAACGCATCTACGATCGCCTGCTCGAACAGGGCGCGAGGGAACTGATGCCGCCTCCGGACGCTCCGTAACATTTGACATGCCCGGCATTCGGGTATAGAATGGCACAGCAAAAGCGACGACGAAGAGTAGTACGCCGCAGCGACTCCGACCAGAGAGCCGGGAGAATGGCCTGTTTCAGGTCGTTCGGGGTGGAAACCGGCAGGAGATCGCCCGGCGGAAATGACTTCCGAGCTGCGCCGGGGAACGCCGAAACGAGATTCGGTCAGTAGTCGGCGCCGGGGTGGTGGGGCCCCGTTATCAAAACCGGGCGGTCGGGGATGGTTTAACACGCTTCCCGCTCCGGCAGCCTAAAAGGCGACGGCATCTGCCGCGCGAAGCAAGGTGGTACCACGAGCTTCTCAGATCGCTCGTCCTTGCACCGGTCGCTCCGTTCACGGCGGATCGACACCGTTATCGGCGAGGCGGGCACCGGCCGTTCTTCCTCGGACGACCGTTCGTTGACCCGCTGCGATACCGTTTAAGGGGTAAGCGAAATCATGGGTCATGTTCTGGGAATGCGGTGTCGCGAGTGCGGCGCCGAGTACGAAAAACTTCCGAATCACGTCTGCGAACTCTGCTTCGGACCTCTCGAAGTCGCCTACGACTGGGATACCATCCGACAGTCCGTCTCCCGCGAAAAGATCGAACGCGGGCCGTTCTCCATGTGGCGTTATGCCGATCTTCTCCCGATCGACGGCGAACCGACGGTCGGTAAACAGGTGGGATGGACGCCGTTGATCCGGGCCGAACGCCTGGGCAAGCGGCTCGGCCTCCGAAATCTCTACATTAAGAACGATGCGGTCAACCATCCGACGCTCTCCTTCAAGGATCGTGTCGTCGCCGTCGCCCTGTCCAAGGCGCGTGAGTTCGGGTACACCACCGTCGCCTGCGCCTCCACCGGCAACCTGGCGAACTCCGTGGCCGCCCACGCCGCCGAAGGCGCGTTCGAGTGCTTCGTCTTTATTCCGTCCGACCTCGAAGCGAACAAGGTGCTCGGGAATCTCATCTACGGCGCGACCGTCATCAAGATCGACGGCTGCTACGACGATGTGAACCGCCTGTGCGCCGAAGTCGGCGATAAGTACGGCTGGGCGTTCGCCAATATCAACCTGCGCCCGTTCTACGGCGACGGTTCCAAATCCTACGGGTTCGAGATCGCCGAGCAGCTTGGCTGGAAGACGCCGGATCACCTGATCGTCCCCTGCGCGGGCGGCTCGCTGATTACCAAGATCCCGAAAGCGTTCTACGAACTGGAAAAACTCGGTCTGCTGGACGAACCGGTCAAGACGAAAGTCTACTCGGCGCAGGCGGCGGGCTGTAACCCAATCGTCACCATGGTCAAAACCGGGGCCGAAGTGCTGCGTCCGCAGCGGCCGAACACCATCGCCAAATCGATCGCGATCGGCAATCCGGCCGACGGTTACTACGCGGCGGATATCTGCCGCAAGACCGGCGGCGGCGGCGAGGACTGCACCGAGGAGGAGGTCGTGGCGGGTATCCGCCTCCTGGCCGAGACCGAGGGCATCTGGACCGAAACGGCGGGCGGGGTGACCGTCTCCGTGACGAAGAAACTGGCCGAACAGGGCCGGTTCGACCGGGACGATGTCGTCGTTATCGCGATTACCGGCAACGGTCTGAAGACCCCCGAAGCGGTCAAGGACCATCTGTTCGCCGAGGCAAGCATCGCCCCGAGCCTCAGCGCGTTCGACAAAGCCTACGAGGAGCGGTACCGTCTCCCCGTTCCCGAAAAGGCCGTCCGATAGTCGCATCGGTTCTCCCCTTCGGAACGCCGAAGGGGAGAACCGGTCGCCTATTTCTTGGCCCAGCGAGCGTACTCGCCCTTGATCGCCAGACCGATATACTGCGGACCGCCGACCGCCTGCGCCACCTTCTGCTGCTCCTCCATCGACAGCCTGCTCGCGTCGCCCTGACACTTCATCGCCAGTTCCTTCAGCATCGCCGAGTTCGGGTTCCGCACCGTGACGGGCGGCGACGACTTCGGCAGGAAGACGTTAAACGAGATGACGGCGGCGAGGATCGCGACCACGATCGCGCCGACGCCGATGAACATTCCATTCCGGTTATCGCCCATTTTTGTTTCCTCACAAGATGATCGTCTTCAGGGATTTGCCGCAATAAATCCGTCGAGCAGGCTCAGCCGCGCGCCTTTTCCGGATTGAGTCAACTTTCGCCGGAGTTCATTCTGCCGACGACGCAATGCCGGGTTTCCGGCGTCCCGTCGCAGACCGCGTCCGGCTTCCAGATACGCCCGCCGCAAATCGCCCTCTTTTTCGAGCAGGTCGATATAGGCAAGGCGATAGGCGCTGTTCTCCGGATGCAGGGCGACCCGTTCGCGTACGGTCGTCCTCTGTTGAAAAGCCCGTTCCAGTTCGGTCGCCGTCGCCGCCGCCCGACGCGATTTTTCCGCCTGTCCGGCCCCGGCATAGGCGCGGGAGAGTGTGTACCAGACCTCTTTCACCTCGGCGGGCGGACGACGGCGGGTGACCTCCTCCATACGACGTATCGCCTCCGTGGTCCGCCCGCGCGCCAGCAGGAGTTTCGCCAGTCCGTACTGTGCGAAATCGTCGCCCGGCTGGCGGGTCACCGCCTCGGTCAGCAGTTTCTCGGCGTCCGCCGTACGCGCCGGGGTCACGGGCAGACGAACGAGCAGTCCGCCGACCCGCGACTTGATCTCCGGATCATCGGGACGCAGGGTCAAGGCGAGCCGTCCGAAGGTTTCCGCCTCGTCCGCTTTACCCGTCTCCTGCAGCACTTCGGCCAGATCCATCGCGAACGCCGCCTGTTTCGGGTCGAGATGCACGGCTTCCCGCAGGGCGGTTTCCGAACGGGCCATGTCGCCCTGATCGCGCCGGATGGTTCCGAGCAGGTGCCAGGCGGCGGCGTTCTCCGGCTGTGCGGCCACCACCTGTTCCATCCGCTGTCGCGCCTCGGGCAACAGGCCCTGCAGCAGGCTCGCCTGCGCCAGGGCGGTCTGGGCGGCGACCCGTTTCGGGTCCAGTCGGGTCGCCTGCGCCAGGAACGGGATCGCCTTTCCGGGGTCTCCGGAGTTGGCGAGGGCCAGTCCCTCCCCCTCCCAGGCACGGGCGTCGCCACTGTCCTTTTTCAGTGCGATCAGGTAGGTGGCGATCGCCGGTCCGTAGTTTCCGGCCTCCAGGGCGCGCGCCCCCGCCGCGAGCAACTGATCCATCGGGGTCGCCAGCGCCTCGGCCTCGCGGCGCTCCTCGGCGACGGCCGGATCGTTCGGATTCAACTCCTCCAGTCGGCGATACTCGGCGGCGGCCTCCGCATAGCGTCCCTGCCGCCGATACCCCCGCGCCAGTTCACGCCGCAGGCGCAACCCCTCGGGGGTTCCGCTTCCCGCCGTGTTCATCGCGCGGACCAGATCGTTGCGCCGTGCCTGAAACCTCAGAATGTCGGCCTGTCGGGCGCGGGCGGTCCCGGCGGCGGCGCGGTCACCGAGCCGGTCACAAACGCGGGCCATCTCGAAATACTGCTCGTTGTTCGTCGGATCGAGCCGGATAGCGGTGGCGAAGGCGGTTCGGGCCTCCTTCCAGCGTTCGAGAAGCGTGTACGCCTTTCCGAGAAACAGCGCGGGGAACGCGACCTCCGGCCGCTGCGCGACGCTTTTCTCCAGCAGGGGCAGGACGGCCTCCGCCGTCGCCCGGTCGGGCGTCGCCGAGAGACGGACCCGTGCGAGCGATGCGGCGACGAGCGGCTGGTCGGGGTTCGCTTTCAGGGAGGCCTCGTAAGCCGGAATCGCCTCGGTCCACCGCCGCTTCAGCGAGAGCGCGTTGCCGAGCGCGGCATGACGTTCCGCCGTCGGTTGTAATTCGACGGCCCGGCGGGCCGCCAGGATGGCGTCATCGGCCTCCTCCGCGACCGCCGCGACCTGCGAAAGATGGTCCCAGGCGTCAGCCGACTGCGGCAGAAGTTCCGATGCCTTCCTCGCCCCGGCATAGGCGGCCTTGAACACTTTCTGTTCGGCGAGGACCCGGGAAAGAGCCAGGTGCGCCCGCCCGTTCTCCGGGTGGGCCTTGACGAAGGCATCGAGGATGTTGATCGCGCCGCGCGGTCCGTTGACCTTTCCGGCGGTCCGGGCAGCGGCTTCCCAGATATCGAGCCGGTCGGGCTGACGTTCGGCGGCCCGGGCCAGCGTTTCGAACGCCTCCGTATCGCGGCCGGCCTTCTCCTGCGCGAGACCCAGGTAGTACAGAGTCCGTCCGTCGTTCGGATCGGACGTCGCCCGTCGGGCCAGTTCTTCGAGCGACGCGGCTTTGAGCCGGTCCTCCGAGGGGGCCAGGGCCAGTCGCAGCCAGACGGCGCCCCCCATCAGAGCAAGGAGCGAGAGAAGCACGAAGACGCGCCATCGGGGTACGACCGGTTTCGAGGGAGCGGTATCGGCGTTCTGAGGCAAACCCGGATTATAGTCGACGGCACGTGACATGGAAAAGTGATCGAGCGGGACGGAGAAACGAGGCAGGAAGCCGTTCCTGCCTCGTTTCTTTCAGTCAACTACGGCAGCGTTTCACACTGCGCGATGGTGTTGCCGGGTCCGCAGACCGCGGCGGTCGTGTCCGAAAGCAGCGGCAGGTAGTTGGCCGCGCCCAGACTGCCGAAGCGGAACGCCTTGGCATGGCCGTCCGCGAAGGCGAAGTTGGCGAAGCCGGAACCGAGGCCGGTACGATGGTGGCGGAACGCCGGGTACTTGTTGGCCCAGCCCGCGTTCGCGCCGCCATAGGTGGCGCAGGGCGACAGATCGGACCACGGATAGCCGTGGTAGTCGGTCATGTCACACTGCGGGTTTTTGAAGTAGTTCTGCATCCACTTGGCGGCGGCGTTGCTCGATTCGTCCAGCGGCACGTCGCCGTTGTTGCCATTGACGCCGTTAATGTTGAGTCCGACGCGAATGATGTCGGTCGGGGTCTCGTAGCCGGGGGTGTCGGTCGCGCCGTCGTTGCGCCACTTGTTGGAGTCCATAATCGCGACGACATCGGCGGGCCGGTTCATGGCGGCCAGGGTCTTGGCCGGCTTGACGTTCCCGCCGCTGTCGCCGCCGAAGAGGTTGGCGTTGGCGGTGTAGGAAGTGGAGGGTGTGCCGTCCGACGGGCAGCGATAGAGGCCGTTGCTGGCGCGCCAGAGGACGACGCCGGCAGTGTCCCTCACCTGGCCGTTTTTAATGTACGGATAGACGGTTTCATACCAGGTCCCGGCCGGGTTGCCCCAGGCGAACGGGAAGGTCTCATCGTAATCCTGGACGTACATCGACACGCCGAGGCCCAGCTGCTTAACGTTCGAGAGGCAGGAGATGGAACGGGCCTTTTCGCGGGCCTGAGCGAAGACCGGGAACAGGATCGCGGCAAGAATCGCAATGATAGCGATGACGACAAGCAATTCGATCAGGGTAAAGGCATTGACCTTCTTCATATGCACTCACTTTCCAATGATGCCGACGACGGCAAGATTCAATGGGTACTACCCCATCGGGACGATAGGACCGGTAACAGGCGAGCGAGATGAAAGACAAACGGAATGCGCCGGGAGAAACCTGGGCGTACGGAAGCGGTGACGGAAAGATGGTTCGGTAGCATTAACGGCTTTTGCTACCACTGTGGAAGAGCGGGTTCTTTCCCGAGCGGCCTCTGTCATCGACGCCATGATTACCGGCAACTCCTTCGTTGAACGGATTTCAAAAACGTGAAAGCAAACACGGCTTCGCCTGTTGCGTATCAATACATATGTTAGCACAACCCGTTTCTGCTTGTCAAGACTCCGTAGGAAGCGTTTGGCGGCGGTCCGGTTTGCCGCCGTTCCGATAAACGCACGAAATCGATGGAACCGATGGAACGGTGCGAACGCGAAGCGTTTGATGTGACCGATAAACGTAAAAACGCGGCAGATTCCGGCATTGGCGGGAAAGTGTTATTCCAGCGTGTGGTAACGATTGGCTTCGAGGTTCCGCCACGACTTCTCGATACCGCCGGGCCAGCGAACGGTTACGCTGTCGGCTCCGGTTGCCGGGCCGAGGCCCACCAAAACACGCGGGTCGGAGGCGGACATGAACGAGCCGTCGGTATGGCAATGCCGAACCAGCGTGCGATCCCCGATCTTGACCGTAATCGTCGCGCCGAGGGGGGTTTTTCCGGCAACGGTTTTCAGCGAAAACCCGATAAAGTTCCCGGCCCCTTTTGTCTCGTTGTGCAAAAGCAGCGGTGGCCCCTGGTTGTCCACAATCAGCAGGTCCGTTCGTCCGTCGTTGTCGTAGTCGCCTGCCGCCAGCCCGCGCCCCATAATCGGCCTGGTGACGCTTTTATCCAGCGACTCCGTGATTTCCGTAAACCGGGTGGCGGTCCCGCTCTTCGTTCCGCGATAAAACACGGTCGGTTGTAAAAATGTCGTTCGGCTGTCGATTTTTTCGATATTGTCCTGAACGTGCCCGTTCGCCAGAACAATATCCGGGACGCCGTCGTTGTCAAAGTCCGCAAACCGCGCCCCGAAGGTCACATACGGAACCGCCCCCAGCAGGCCAAGGCGGTCCCCTTTGTCGGTGAAGAGGTCATCGCCCTGATTGTGGTAGATGTTTTTAGGCTCGTTCTGATAGGTCGCCACCAGCAGGTCAAGACGTCCGTCGTCGTCCACATCGCCCCAGTCGGTGCCCATACCCCCGTGGTAGTTCCCGTCGTTATCGGTGGCGGTCCCGGCAAGTTTGGCGATATTTTCGAACTTACCGTTGCCCAGATTTTTCATCAGGTCGCCCGCCATTTCGTCGTTGGCAACCGAAACACTGAGCCGCCCGGAGTCGTTGTAGTCGGCGATGGCCACACCGAGCGCCTTGCCGGTCAACCGATCGAAACCGGCCGCCTTTGTGATGTCGCGGAACTGCCCTTTGCCGTTGCCTTTGTAGAGGAACCCGGGTTCCGGCGAATACTGTCGGGGGGCGCAGGCGGTCGTAATTCCCTTTTGCTGGCAGAGTTGCGGCTTTGTCTCCGGCCCGAACTTCACATAGTTGCCAATATACAGGTCCAGGTTGCCATCCGCATCCAGGTCGCCGAACGCGGCGGCGGTCGCCCAGGGCATCGAGGCCACCCCGGACGTTTTCGTGACATCGATAAAGCCTTTGCCGCCGTTATTTTGGAGCAACGCACCGCCCCGGTGCGCCGTCAGGTAGAGGTCCGTAAAGCGATCGTTGTTGAAGTCACCGGTCGCGCAACCCTGGAAATGCCCGGTCAACGGCGGCAACGGTACTTTCTCAAACCGGCCTTTACCGTCGCCTTTATAAAGGGCGGGGGGTGTTCCGACCAGCAGAATATCGAGGTTCCCGTCATTGTCGAAATCGAGAAAGCCGCACCCGTTGCCGATCATATCCAGAATGTTGCCGGTCGGTCTGGCAGTCAGTTTCCAAACGTAATCCAAACCGGCCTCTTTTGCCACATCCCGGAAGGCAATTCCCTGGTTTTCGGCGGACGGGGTGGGTTTCACGCCGTCGCCGGTGGCTTTTGTGACGCAACCGGAAACGGCAAGAAGTCCGAGCGCCGAAACGATCGTCCGAAGTCGAGGCAGGCAAGGCATCTCAGGGGGTCTCTCTGGCGGCGGTGTTAATGCTATTGTACAGGGTCATGTCGGGGAGTTTCCCGGCGGCTTTCAGGGAAGCGGTGTAGTCGTCCTTCTCCTTTTTGACGGCCGAATCATTGGGCACACGCCGCAGGTAGGTATCGTACTCGGCCAGCGCCCGAACCGTCTCACCCACCCCGGCGCTCGCCCGCGCCAGTTCCAGACGGGCCGCCGGTTCATTGAGATGATCGCTGATATAGCCGATCGCCGTGAAATAGCGGTCGTTGCGTTTCTCGATCTCCTCGGCGCGTGCAATGGCGGCGGCGGCCCTGTCCCGCTGTCCCAGCTGCCGATACGCCCGCGCCAGAACCGACCACACATCCTTGGTGTCGGCCTGCCCGTCCCGCGTCGCCTTTTCCAGCCATTTCACCGCGTCTTCGGGTCGGTTCGACTCGACCAGCAGTCGCCCGAGATGAAATTGCGCGTAGGCATTTTTCGGGTCGCCCTGCAACGCTTTTTCCAGCAGCGTCTGCGCCTCGGCGCGTTTTTGTGGGTCCGGAAGGCCGGCAAGGAACGCCCCGACTTGCGCCTGAACGAAAGGCTCTTCCGATGCCAGGCTTAGCCCTTTGCGGTAGGCGGTTTCGGCCTCGATGAGTTGATTGTTCTTGTTCAGAATCGCGGCATAATCCAGCCGGAACGCGGGCTGGTTCCCGTCCAACTCCACCGCGCGGCGCAAAGCGTTTTCGGCCTCCTTCTCATGCAGCACATCGCCCGCATACGCCTGACCAAGACCATGCCAGGCCAGGGCGTTGCCCGGCTGCACCTGAGTGACAATGCGAAAATGGGTGGCGGCATTGCTGTACTGTTTCTGTTCGTAGGCGGCGAGGCCCAGAGCCATTCGCGCCCGCACACGCTCCGGGTCATGGCGCAAACTCTGCGCCAGATAGGAACCGCCCATACTTTTCTGATCCATCTGCCAGAGAGCCAATCCCGCTCCTTCCAGCGCCCCGGCATTCGAAATATCCTTCTTCAAAACGGTGATGAATTGGTCGAGGGCGTCCTGATACCTGCCTTCTTCCAGAAGGGCCGCCCCCTGAGCGACACGGATCGGGTCAGGAATGTTCGGGGAGTTCGGGGTGTATTCCCGCAGAGCGGTCAATGTCGCTTCGGCTTTTTTCGCCCCGGCGGCGTTACCGGTCAGACGGTTCGCCAGAACGAGCAAGGTATGGCCACCGGCGCTGGCAGGCTCGAGAGCCAGACCCCGGCGCACGGCACGGAGGGCTTCCCTGCCCTTCCCCTGCGCGAGCCGCGCCTCCGCCAGTACGAAACAGGCAACCGCGTCTCCCACGGTCGTCTGCGTCGCTTCTTCGGCCCATCGCTCGGCTTCGACAAAATCCTTTTTCCGTGCGATAAGGGTTCGGGCAAGCCCGATTTTCGCCGCCGCTTGAACGGACTTCTCCGGGTTTCCTTCCAGTGCGGCCCGATACGCGGTTTCCGCCCCGGCATGGTCTTTCAGGGCAAACAGAACATCACCGAGAGCCTGCTGCGCTTTTTCGTCCTTCGGGTTGAGGGCGGCGGCCTTTTCCAGCGCCTTTTTCGCCGTTGTCAGGTCGTTTTCCGTCAAAGCAACCGTTCCCGCCTCGCGCCATGCCGCACCATTCTCGGGTTGCAGTTTTGTCCACTCGTTCGCCACCTTCCGCGCTTCGGGCAGGTTGCCCTGTTCCAGAAAGGCGTGGAGCGAGGCCGACAGTTCCCGTGCTGCGGTAGCCTGTAACTTTTGTCGTTCCGCCTGCACCCGGTTCAGCGTGAACGCGCCGATGGGCAGGAGCAGAACGAGGATTACTATCAGAACCCGACTTCGTTTACGAGCGGACATGGACCCATCCTGAAACGGAAAGAGCAGGCAGGAGTGATGCCTCCCGCCCGCTCTGATTTACGTGACCGTGTCTACGGAACGTTTCAAGAGAAACTTACTGGCACTGGGCGATGGTGTTGTTCGGGCCGCAGATCGTCGCCAGGTTGGCAGGCAGGGTCGGATCGTAGTTGGATGCACCGAGACGACCGAAGCGCACCGTCTTGGCATGACCGTCCGCCCAGACGACGTTGGCGAAACCGGTTCCCAGACCGTTGCGGGTATGGCGATAGGCGGGGCTCTTCATCGCCCAGGCAATCGCGGGTTCGCCGTTCGACGGCGTACAAACACCGCTACCGCCTTCCCAGGGGAATCCGCTGTAGTCGGTGAAGTCGCAGTCGGCCTGCTTGAAGATAGCCATCAGGGACTTTGCGGCCGCCAGCGAGCCAAGCGGGGCAACGATGTTGTCATTAATCGCGTTAGGATTTCGGGCTCTATCCCCGACACGCACCATATCGGTACCGGTGCCGCCACCCGCCCAGTGCGAAACATCCGCCATCGCCAGCGTTTCCGAGGGAGTGTTGATGGCCGCGAGCGCCAGCGACGGAACCAGACCGGTAACGTTGGGGTTTGCAGGATCGAAGTTCCGTTCATTGATGCCGAACAGAACGCCGTTAACGGCATAGGAAGAGGTCGCGCCTTGAAGTTGAGCATCGGACGGACAGGCCTGAATCGTTCCCCGACCCGTTCCGTTCTTGATATAGGGCTGCAAAACGTTGCGCCAGGTGGAATCCGGGTTTCCGTCGGGCCCGATCGGATAGGGCGCCGCCGGATTGAACGTGGTCTGCGAGAACCCGAAGGTTTCGTCGTAGTCCTGAACATACATCATGATGGCAAGACCCAGCTGCTTGACGTTCGAGAGGCAGGAGATGGAACGGGCCTTTTCGCGGGCCTGGGCGAAGACCGGGAACAGGATAGCGGCAAGAATCGCGATGATGGCGATGACAACGAGCAGTTCGATCAGCGTAAAGGCTGACACGGAGCGGCGATGCGATGACAACATGGTTAGACAACGAACCTTTCATTGAGAAATAGGATGATACTGGCGGCGCACTGATACCGGATTGCCCTTACCCGCAGGGGAAAGCACAATCGGGTACCCGGGAAAAGGAATTTATTTGAGTTTGGAAGCGTAACCAAACCCCATACGAGCGGAACTCTCGCTATTGTTACTTGCTTTAATCGCGCGTTGTTTCTCTTCGGGCGTAAGCGCATCGAAATTACCGTTCAATTCTTTCGCCCTTTTGTTGAACCATTCGGACTCGGCCTTTTGCTCCGCCGTACGGCGGTCGGGAGGGGGGGCGGGGCGATTGCAGCCCTGTCCCAGTGCGAGAACGACGATGGTCGGAATAAGCCAGGAGGATCGCAACCTCATCTGTGTGCTACCTTTCCGTAGCCGCCGGGCGAAGGGAAGACGTTCGGGACGGGTTCACCGGGGAGACCCGTACGGGAAGGGGGAGAGCGGAGAAAGGTCGGACCCGCGGATTGCACCGTGGTCGAGTTCGGAGTGGGTACGCCGTTGCCTTCATCGATCGGCTGATACGCATAATATTTCGCCGGATCCTTGCCGCTTCATTGTCGATCCCGATACGGAAATCCTCTTCCGGAAAACGAACCGATTGACTTCGTCGCCACGGTTGCGGACTGATTTCAAGGAGAAGGATCTACGCGTACCCTTTTCCTTTACGAATCGTTTCGTATGTTACGGTACGACACGGGCTTTGTCAAGTAAAAACCTGTGTTATGTTTCACGAATTCGATTTTTCATGGATACGAATCGTTATGTAAGAAAGAATTTGCATTTATTGCGTGACCCACTGTATAACAGGCGAGAACCTACGATCCCGGTTCTGCGGAGGCGACGGTGTCAGTGACTTTACGCGATGTGGCAAAACGCTGTGGTCTTTCCCCTTCCACGGTGTCGGGCGTTTTGAATAACCGATCCAATACCTGGGCGTCCCCGGAGACCCGCCAGCGCATCCGGGAGGCGGCCGAAGCGCTGGGCTACCGACCGAACCAGGCGGCCCGGGCCCTGCGGACCGGGAAAACCTATGTGGTCGCCTTCCTGTTCCACGAAAACTATCTGGGACCGCTCAGCACGTTCGACGGGACCGCCGAGATCATGGCCGGACGGCTGGGCATGCACGGCTATGAACTCAAACTCCATGTCTATCCCGATCAGAAGGAGCTGATGGTCGGTCTTTCCGATCTCGTACGGCGGCAGTCCTGTGATGCCATCCTCCTGTTCGGGCAGGAGAGCGATACCGCCGAACAGGGCGCGTTTCTGGAGCAGCATCATATCCCGTTCGTCGTCAAGGGACGGCACGAACGCCGGTTTCCCTCCTGGTATCAGGTCGACTACGACCACGAAGGAATGATGGATACCGTCGTCGCCCGGTTCGCGGCGCGGAATCGCCGCCGGATCGCCTATATCGGTTTCGACCAGGGTGGCGTCTACCAGAAACACCTGCAGTCCGGTTTCCGGAATGCCTGTCTGCGCCATCTGCACGCCCCGCCGCCGGAACATCGGATCGCCCTTTACGGGGAGAACGGCCCGGCTGAGGTCCACCGGTGCGTCGAGGGCTGGTTCACCCTTCCGGAGGAGGAACAACCGGACGCTATCGCGATCGGAACCTCCGATAACGACTGGCACCATATCGAGCGGACTCTGGCTCGCCAGGGTCGGATTATCGGCGACCAACCGGGGCAGGTCGCGGTCGCCGGACAGGCGTCCCCCTTCCTTCATCTGGCCTTCGGACACGGCTTCGTCTTTGAGGATACCAGTTTCGCCTCGATCGGGCAGGTCGCGGTCGAGGATCTCCTGTTGCCGCTGCTCCGGGATCAGCTGCCCGAACCGCCCGTTCGGCGCATTCTGCCCAACCTGTTGCCGACGAAATCGCTCGAACTTCGCTGTCTGCCCGCCGCCTGAACTCGCCATCACGGAGACACTCAGAAATGACCGTCCGACGCACCTTTCGATCCGCCGTTCGCGCCGCGATTTGCGTGGCATCGCTCACCGTTCCGCTCCTCGGCCCGGCCCGTCCGGCGGCCGCGCAGATGGTCACCGGAACCGGTATGCCCGGATTCAAAACCGTCTTCGGTCTGGACGGCGGCCGGGAGACACGGACTTTCGCCGTCCGGGAGACTGCCGTAAAAACGCCGACCGGCGAAGGAGCCAACGTCCTCTGGCCCGGCGAGACGGCGACGTTCACCTTTCGCTTCACCAACAAGACGGGGACCCCCCTTTCGGCGACCGGCTTCTGGGAAATCATCCCGTACGGCACCCGTGTCCCGGTCGGCGATATCTGGACCCCGAACGTTTTTCCGCTCGGGAAATCGACCCGCGTTCCGCTGACGGTCACACTTCCGGCCAACGGCGAGGCGACGGTAACCGTCCGTCCGCCGATTCCGGCACGCTTCGGCGGGTATGCGCTGGTCGCGGACCTGGGCGCGGCCGGACGGGCCTTCGCGGCCACGCTGGTTCGCACCCCGAAGGCCGATCCCGGACGCGTACAGTACCCGACCTACGCCCTCGACCTGGGCTGGCCCCACGAGGTGACCGAGGCGTCCGCCACCTTCTTCGAACGGGTCGGTATCAAGGGCTGCCGTTTTGGCGCGGGCTACCATCCGACCACCGCGAACGATTTCGACACCCGCTACCGTGAGTTCGCTCAGCACCTGGAATGGGCATGGAAACACCACATCACGGTGATGTTGACCGTCGGCGAGGGCGGCGCGCCGCAACCCCTCGGAAGGCCCCGTCCGTGGCTCGATGAGAAGGGCGTCCTGCTCGACACCAAGAGCGATTACGCCTGGCTCCCCGAACTGGACCCCGATTTTCGCCGGTGGACGGCGCAGATCGTCGGGAAATGGGGGTGGCCGAACGGGCCGGTCAACGCCATCGAGCTCTGGAACGAGCCGTGGGAAGGTATTTCCATCTCCGGATGGGGAGCCGATATGATCCGGTTCCGGGACATGTACAAAAACATGGCTCTGGGAGTGGTCGATGCCCGACAGGCGCAGAAAGTCGACGTCCTGATCGGCGGCGCCTGCTCCTCCTCCAACACCCGCGACAAACTCTTCAGCGACGGAACGCTCGACTTTCTGCCCTACCTTGACTTCGTCAGCATCCACTACCAGCCGCTGGCCGCCGATCCCTCGGTGGAAAAACTCTGGGCGGAGCGCAAATCCCCGAACGGGCCGGTCCGTGTCTGGGACACCGAATCGTGGATCGCCAACAGCGAGGATCGGGTCGCCGCCGTCATCGCCTCGATGCGGGCGCAGGGGCAGGAGCGGACGGCGGGCATCTACGGCGGCAACGTCTTCGAATCGCAGGTGCTTTCGGACAACCCGCGGCGCGGCATCATTCAGGCATGGTCCCCCGCCGCCGCCGTCGCCGCCTCGCAGAAGTTCATCGGTCAGCGTCAGTTCCGGGAGATCCTGTTTCGGAACGGCCTGCCCTGGGTATTCGTCTTCGACGGCGCTCCCATCGGCTCGAACCAGGGTAGACCGGACGACGGTACCGTGGTCGTGGTCGGCGACCTGGGCGGCGTTTACGAACGACGGCGGGTTCTGTGGCGCGGCGTCACCGGCCTGAAGAACCGCGCGAACATCGAGGCGGCGCAGCAAAAACTCGCGGCCCTTCCGACTACCGCCTCCGATGAGGAACGACGGAAAGCGGAAACGGCGGTGGAAACCGCCCGCGTCCTCGATGGCGCAACGATGACCCTGGCCAACCCGACCGGCGAGTTCGTTCTCCACGATTTCTACGGCAATCCGGTTCCGGGCAGCGGCGGCAGGATTGTCGTCCCGTTGAACGGCCTCGGGTACTTTCTCCGCACGACCGGGAAGCCGGGCTCGTTCGCGCGTCTGACAAAGGCGATCGGTCAGGCACGTGTGGACGGCTACACCCCGGTCGAGATCGTTCTGCACGACCTGACCGCCGCGCCAGGACCCGCGCCCGGCGGCACGCCGCGTGTGACCCTGCACAACATTCTGAACCGCTCCGTGGCGGGAACGCTGACCGTGGATTACGGTCGGGGTCCGACCCGCCTCTCGACGGTCCGCCTGAAGCCGTTTGAAACCGTTACGCTTTCCCTCCCGGCCCCTGCGTCGAATGCCGGGAACGAATATCCCTGTACGGTCGTTTTCGACGCGGGCGGGGACGGACTCTCCCGCCACACCGAAACCCTGCACGCCAACGTGATCGCGAAACGGACGATCACCGTCGACGGGGACCTGACCGACTGGAACGGGACGCTGCCGCAATCCGCGAACGCCGGCAGCGGCGGGCCGACCCTGACCGAGTTCGCCTACCAGCCGTTCAAGACCTTCGACACCGGGGTGAACGGGGGTCAGGCCGTCGGCTATCTGGCAAGCGACGACCGGAATTTCTACTTTGCCGCCAAAATCGCCGACGGCACCGGCTACCCCGGCAACGTCCGCTTCGAGACGCGCGACGACGACGCCTACTTCTATCCCGAGAAAACGTACGCGAAAACGTCCGGCGGCGGGAATTTCGCGATCCGCTGGACGGCGCGACCGACCGCGCCGGCGACGGGGGCCTACCGGTTTGTCACAACCAGCGATGACGGCGTCCGACTGACGATCAAGGGCAAAAGAGTCATCGACAACTGGACGGACCACGGCGGGACCGAGAACGAGGCGACGGTCGAATTGAAACAGGGGGAGACGGCCGAGATCGAACTGGATTACTACCAGGGCGGTGGCGCCGGGGTCATCAAACTTGAGTGGGTCGCGCCCGGCGGGCAACGAGAGCCGGTGCCGGGACCGTTCGAAGCGCGGCTTTTCCGGGGTCGTACGCCCACCGGTTCGCCGGTCGTCACCCGGACCGATGCCCGGATCAACTTTGCCTGGGACGTCGGCGAGTTGCCCGATCCCAAACTGGGCGGAGACGGCCTGGAGGAGTTGGTCTGGCCGACCGGAGTACGCCGTTTCTCCTACCGCAAGGACCCGGACCTTCCGAGCGGCAATGGAACCGATAACGTGCAGATCGCCTTCAACGTGCTTCCTCCGGAGAAGAAGACCTGGCTGCCGCACCCGCCCGGAGCGCCGGAGCGCTTTATCACCTACCAGGATACCGACTACGAGTTCGCTCTGAACGCCGTCGCGCCGGAATACGGCGGCGGGACCGAGATCTGGTGCCTGCAAAAGCCCGGCATGATGCGGAAACACTTTTATCCGCGCCAGCCGAAAGCGCCCGGCGACGGCGGCCCGGTCAAAACGGGGACGCTGATCATCCGACGCGATGGCAACACACGGATCGTCGAGTGTGCGATTCCCTGGTCCGAGATGCCCGAAGTCAAAGCCCGTCTCGCCGCCGGTCGGACGGTGAAGTTCACCTACCGGGTGAATGACAACCGGGGGCCGGCATACGAACTGGCGGCGGACCGCAGTGTGAGCAAGGACAATCCCTGGACGTTCCATAACGACTGGGCGGGGCACTGGGCGAACGAACTGGAGTTCGGGACCGACAGCGACGGGAAATAGGACTTTCGACACAGGAAACTCCGCGCCGCAACGGATACCATCTTTCCGTTGCGGCGCATTTTCTTTTCGTTCGCAACCAACAGGGAACGCCAAGCGTCTTGTTTTTGCGTATAGAGGAAAGCAGGTTGGAATGCGGGCGATGCTGTATACTCTAGGGAGGCAGCCATCCGGGACAACGAATCCTCATTTAAACGCCACGCAACGTAGCGAACAGGAGAGATATTAGCGTCCGTGCGACTTTATAATCCGGTCTATCATTTTAAGCGGGCGATACACGATATCCGCACGCTGAGGCAAAGCTTCGAGACGTTCGGGCAACCGCAACGATTCACGAGCCAGGAGCATCTCGCCCGGGTTCTACATCAGCGGTTGTTTCTGGCCGCCACCATTGCGATCCCTGCTACGATTACCGGAATTACGGTTGGCGCGCTGGTCCAAACGCAAACGGGGAGTTTCGAAGCCGGCCTTCTGATCAACCTTCTGATCGCCAATGTGATCGGCCTGGTGGGCCTGGAAATCCTCTGGGGGTGGCTTTCTCGCGACCTTTACCATTGCCGCCATCTCACCGGTTTCCGCAAACTGCAGGCCATGATCACGGACCTGGCGATGGTCCATCTGCACTCGCTGATCGGCGTCCTTCTGATCAACGCGCTCTCCATGGGCCTCACCGGTTATCTACTGGAGAATATTCATCGCTGGCAACCGACATGGAACCTCAACCGTTACGTTCCGGCGACGCTGATCTCTCCGATCTTCGGCTGGTGTCTTCTGGACGCCCCGTTCATCCGTCACATGAACGATCTGTACGAGACGCACGCGCATAAACTGGCCGAACGGTATCGCGATCTGATCGTTCGGGATTCCACCGGCGAGGATGAGTGCGAGACAACCCCGTCGACGGAGACGTCGCCCCGACCGATTTCGCCCGTGCGTAAGGTGACGCCGGAGTTGCCGAAACAGCGTTCGAAGCCCAAAACGGTTCGGCGGCTTTTGTGATACTATTCCGAAAAGAAAGCTCCTTCCTCAGGCATCATCCGGCTATGGCCGCGGAAGCGGACGGAAACGAGGGGAGAACCAGACGATGGCTCGACGGTATTCCTTCCTGAGGCGACGCCCGGCGGCGCCAAAGGGAAACGCCCGCAACAAACTGCTGCGGACCTCCGGACTCCTGAACCGGCATCTTAGCGACCAGTTTCATGAATTGCTGGATAAAATGACGGAGGCGGTCTCGCCGGCAGGCACCGAATCCGCCCTTCCGGAGCAGCCGCACTGGTATCGCCGGATGCGTATTCTGTCGAAGCGGTCGCTTCGGCGCGGCGTGGTCTTGCCGAAGGTCTTCCTTCTGCCGAAGGGTGTCCGACGCAGTCCCCGGCTTTCGGAGAACGAACATCCGGACGTCCTGATCCTGTCCGCCCACTTCGGCAACGGCCACGTCAGCGCGGCGCGGGCGCTCGAGGAGGAGTTCGCCGCCCGCGGCTATACGATCTGTAACGTCGAATCCCTGCTACTCAGTTTCGGACCGACCGGATCGTTCTGCAAGGCGTCCTACGAGGCGATGGTCAAGCACTGGCCGGGGCTCTGGGGCGCGATGTACCGCCAGCTGGACCGCAAAGGCTCCTTTTACGAGGTCGTCACCAAGCTGGAGACAGCCATGCTCTCCCCGCTCGATAAGTACCTTCTGGGCATGCGGCCCAAGGTCATCATCGCGACCCATCCTTTGCCGCTGGCGAAGATCGCCACGATGCGCGACGAACTGAAGGGGACGCTGATCGTTTCGGTCGTCACCGATGTCCACCCGCATATCGTTTTCTCGCGCGGGACGCCCGACCTGCTCTGCGTCCCGACCGATACGACGAGCCGGACCCTGCTGTATCGCGACGGAATTCCGCGCGAAAAGATCCATGTCACCGGCATTCCGATCAATCGAGCCTTTACGGTCAAGGAGTCGAAAGAGGAGGCGCGCAAGAAGCTGCGCCTGAGCGACGAACGACCGATCCTTCTGGTTTCGAGCGGGGGGATCGGGGGCGGTCCGATCGAGGAGGTGCTGGACGCCCTGTCGGAACTGACGGTCGCGTGTGAGGTCATCGTGATCTGCGGCCGGAATCAGGTCGCGTACCAGCGGCTTTCCGCGCGAGTGGCCGAATACCCGGTCGGACGTGCCCGCTTCACGGTCAAAGGCGCGCTCAATCAGGACGAGATGGCACGGCATCTGCGGGCCTGCGATCTGTTCGTCGCCAAGGCCGGCGGACTGACGTTCTCCGAAACGACGGCGATCGGTCGCCCCCTGGTCGTCTACGCCCCGCTGATGATTCCCGGCCAGGAGGAGGATAACGCCAGCCTTCTGCGTGAGCGGAAAGCCGGCCTCCTGATCGAGGACCCGGACGAACTGCGTCAGCAAATCGAGCATCTGCTCCGTCATCCGGACGAACTGGCCGCCATGAGCGAACGCAGTCGGGAGATCGGACGCCCCTTCGCCGCGGCGGAAATCGTACGACTGGTGCAGGAGCGCGGCGTCTTTCCGGAGAACGCGCCGCGCCCGATCCGCCGCCCGATCGCGCCGGACGTTCGCCCTATCGGACGCCCTTGATCAGCCCGCGCTGTTTCAGTTCGCGGTAGACGGCGAGACCGTACCGCAGGGCGGGCGAGAATCGACTCAGTTTCCCGACAATCGGCGGCACCAGGCCCATTCGATCCGCTATCGAGGCGCGACTTGCCCGTTTCCCGCTCGTCTTTCCGGAGTCGGCGGAATCGTTTCGGGGGCGGGCCCGACGCAGCATTCGTGCGCCCGTTCGCAGCGTTTCCAGCACGGTTCGCAGTTCCGCCCACCGGATCAACAAGGCGCGTCCCTCCGCCGTCACCGATTGAAAGGCGTTGCCCGCCTCACGTACGCTGTTTCCCGTCGCCGTCAGATGGTCTCCCATGCCGACCAGGCGCGGCAGGCTTCGCTGGTATGTCCGATCGAACGTCGACACCAGTTCCTCGCCTTTTCGGACAAAGCCCCGCACCTTCCGGAGCAGTTCCCGTACCGGCCCGTTCTTCAATTTGAGGAGAGCCACCGCCACCGCGATCAGGCCCGCGATCTGCCCGATCCCACCCACCAAAACCAGCCAGTCCCAGAAACTATTCATGACCGCCCGTTCGCCTCGATTCACCGCCCCTCGGGGCGTTCCCTTTATCCATACTTATCGTGAATGCGACTCTTTCGCATTCGGTTCGCCGGGGTACACTGAAAGTATGGCCGAAAGATCGATCTACAGCCCGTTTGACCGACGCCCGGTCGGGACGGTTCCCATTCATACGGAAAGCGAGGCCGAGGCGGCCATCGACGCCGCCGCCCGCGCCTTTCCGGTCACCCGGCGTCTGCCCGCGCACGAGCGTTACCGTATCCTTCGCGCCGTTCACGAGGGAATCGCGGACCGTGCGGAGGAGTTCGCGCAAACCATCGTCGCCGAGAGCGGGAAGACGATCCGGGACGCGCGCGCCGAAGTCGGTCGTGCGCTGCTGGTCCTCTCCCTGTCCGCGGACGAGTCCCGACGTCAGGGCGGCGATCTTCTCCCGCTCGACCTGAACCCGGCCTCCGAAGGACGGGTCGGTCTGACGCGTCGGTTCCCGATCGGCCCGGTTGCCGCCATCACCCCGTTCAATTTCCCGCTCAATCTGGTGGCGCACAAGGTCGGTCCGGCCCTCGCCGTCGGCAGTCCGGTCGTTCTGAAACCGGCCGAAAAGACCCCGCTCACCGCTCTGCTTCTGGCCGAGGTGGTTTGGGCCGCCGGTTGGCCCCGGGAGGCGTTCGCCGTCCTGACACCGGAAACGCCGCAGGCGATCGGCGAGATGCTGGCGACCGACGAACGTTTGCCGGTTTTTTCCTTCACCGGGTCCGACAGGGTCGGCTGGGAGTTGAAGGCGAAGGCGAACCGGAAGCGTGTCCTGCTCGAACTGGGCGGAAACGCCGGGGTGATCGTCGAGCCGGACGCCGACCCGGAGTACTCCGTCCGCCAGTGCGTGACCGGCAGTTTCGCCAATGCCGGTCAGGTGTGTATCTCGGTTCAGCGGATCTTTCTGCACCAGGATATCTTCAGCCAATGGACGGATCGCTTTATGTCCGCCGTATCGGAAAAGGTCGTCGGCGATCCGTCGGACGAGCGGACCGATATCGGCCCGATGATCCACGAAGCGGCGGCGGATACCGCCGAGCGACATGTTCGGGATGCCATTTACGGCGGCGCGACCGTGCTGCTGCGCGGCAAACGGCTGTCGCCCACCCTCCTGACCCCAACGGTCCTGATCAACGTCAACCCGGACCTGGCGGTCTGCCGGGAGGAGATTTTCGCGCCGATTGTCGTGATCGAACCCTACGCCGACTACTCCGAAGCGCTGGCGCGGGTCAACGACAGCCGTTTCGGTCTCCAGGCGGGAGTGTTCACGCACGACGTGCGAAAGGTCTTTCAGGCGTTCGAAACGCTGCAGGTGGGAGGCGTTATCGCCAACGATGTTCCTCAGTACCGGGTGGACAACATGCCCTACGGCGGCGTTCGCGATTCCGGCGTCGGTCGCGAGGGAGTTCGCTACGCCATCGAGGAGATCACCGAGGAACGGTTGCTCGTCCTCCATCTTCGCGGGTAGCCCGGACGGAATCACGGACCGACCGGTGCGTCCTTCCGTCCGTATTCCGCGGCAAACTCCGCCCAGAGCGTGGGCAGGTCCTTTCCGGTCAGCGTTTTGAACAGCGTATCGTCGTATTTCCCGGCTTTCAAAGCGGCGTTCAACTTTCGTACCAGGCTCACATCGTATTTCTCCTCGGTCCGTATGAGAAAAACCGCCGTGGTTTTGTAGGAATCGGTGTATTTCGCCTTTGAAAAGTCGATCTTTGGCGCGGGAAGCTGCGGTTCGAAGAATTTCAGCCGGACGTAGTCCGCGATCCCCTCGACCAGCCAGCCAGCGTCGTAGTTCGGGTACGCCTGCACGATATGCGTCAGTTCGTGGATGACCATTCCGAAATCGTTCGGGCTTTTCCGAATCCAGGGAGCGGCGATTTGAATCTTCGTGCCGTCGGCAAACGCGACCCCGTCCATCTCCTTCTTGAAATACAGCCGGACGGACGACGGGGGGGCAGGCATGTTCCCGTCATACAGGATCGCGACGATTCTGGGGTACCAGACGACACAGAGCGCCTCCGCCGCCCGACCCCACGGCTGCAGTTCCGGTACCTCCCTCGTATCCGCTTCGAAGATCGGCCCGGCGGCGGCGTTACCGCCCGCCGCCTGGGCGCGGACTGTGCCAACGATTCCTAAAACCAGCGATAGCGTCAGCAATAGTTTCAACATAGGTCCTCTTTACGGGCGTCCTTTCGACCAACCGGCGAGTCTACTCCACCGGAATAAAAAAATGATAGCAGGCGATCTTCATCCGTTTTCGGAAATAGAAGCGGTGGGCGTCTCCGCGATGCACTCCGGAATCCAACTCCAGGAACCCGCAGTTCTGCCGCCGGGCCTCGGCCAGCAGCCAGTCGAACAGATGGTCGCCATATCCCTGAGAACGGCTTGCTTCGTCCGTCACCAGGTCATCCACATACAGGACGTTTCCCCGCAACAGTTGATCGAGCAGACGGTAACCGGCGACGGCTTTGACCCGCTCCTTGCCGCGTTCCGTCGCGATCAAATACGCCAGCAGATACCCGCTCCTCTGCATCCGGCGCACCCGGTCCACGAACTCCTCCGCCACCAGATGCGGCCGCAATTGCGTTATGACGGGGAAGCACCCCGCGATTTCCTCGTTGGTTTGCGCGATTTTTACCTGCACGAACGGCACGTACCCCCTGATCCATCGACATTGGGACCGACCTGTCGTCGCCCACCCCATTATTCCCGCATTGTACCGGGTTTACGGGCAATTCAGGAACGAAGGAAAACCGGCGACGAAATCTTCGGCGGTTTGTCGGAAAGATCGGCATCTCACAGGAAACGGCGATCACTACGGTGATCGCTACGGTGATCGCTACGGTGATCGCTGCGGAAAGGACCTTTAATGGAACCGGAGAACGAACCGCCCCGACGTCGAACGCTCCCCTGCCCCCCGATTCGCCCGGCTCTCCGCCTGCGATGGACGAGCGAGCCGTCGCGGTATCCCGGCACCGGTTCGGACATGCACTGGTGGGCCTGGCGCAGGGATGGCTCGATAATCGTCGTCGATGAGGATGGCCGGAATTTCGACGGTCCCTGGTGTTTCGGCCACGTCCTGAAAGTCACGGGAACGCCGCCCCGGCATCGGGTCGAGGAGATCGCGGTCCTGGATAATCTCGGCCTGAAGGACGGTGTCGTTCCGGGGGAGCACTACACGACCGAGGTGCGGAAGCGCGGTTACAGTCGGTACGTCGGCGGGGTCGTCGCCTGGGAGGACCGATTATGGATCTCGGTCTACGACTACACCTGGCGCGTCCCCGGACTCCCTCCCGATAACCTCGATGTCTATTCCGCGCACGGCGGCCTCGTCGGCTGGCTGGAAAGCCTCGATGGCGGGAAAACCTGGGGGCGGCTCTTTCGCGACGGCGACCCGTATCTCCTCGGTCCGAGGTTCACGGCGCTCCAATTCCTTCCCTTCGGCCCCGGCGGCCAGGGAGCGCCGCGCGGCTTCGAAAAGCATCTGTATGCCGTCTCCAACGATTCCAACTGGGAGAGCGGGGACGCGATCTATCTGGCGCGGGTCCAGCCCGGACGCCTGCACGAAAAAACGGCGTGGGAGTTTTACGGCGGGAAGGCCAGGTGGGTCTCCGAGGAGCGACTGGCGGAACCGATCCTGAAGGACCCCGGCCACTGCGGCCACAGCACCATGAGCTATAATCCCGCACGGAAAGCGTTCTGGCTGGCGGTTTTCAGCGACATGGTTCCTCATCGGGTCCGCGCCACCGCCGAAGAGGCCAAAAAAACCTGGGATGTCGCGACGGAGTTCCAGTTGTACGAAGGCCCGGCGCCGTGGGGACCATGGCAGCTACTCCACGATGAAGCGCCCTGGGGCGGCAAGAACCACGCGGCCTATCTGCCCCATATCCCGACCCCGTGGATCGACGCGGACGGGTTGGGCGGCGCCCTGCTGTTCACGGGGGACTGGGCGAAACACGGCGGACAGTGGTACGGGTTCATGACGCAATCGTTCCGCCTGGAACCGGCGAAACGGTAACGGGGGCGCGAACGGGGCCGCCGGTTTAAACTTCGGCTTCGCTGTCCCGACGACCGGTACGGGACGCCGTTCGCCAGGCGGTCAGCGTGGCGACACCCTCCCGTATCAGGTCCGTTTCCGCCGGTGACAGCCCGAGTTGCCGCTCGAGAACGGCGCGATCCCCGGCCCCGTAGGCCAGAGAGATCGCTCCCGCCCGCAGAGCGCGATCGATCGTTTCCAGGTGGACGGGGTCGCATTCGATCCTGGCCGGCACCCGGATATTCCCGGTCTCCCCCGGAATCAGGACCAGGACACCGCCTCCGAGCGCATGGACCTCGATCTCGCACTGGAGCAGTGTCAGACTGGTATACCATCGGGCCGCCAGTTCGTTTCCGTTACCCGCGAGGAGAAACCCGCACAGCAGGCTGTTCGATGCCAGCAGTCGGGCATTGTTCGTCATCAGAACCGGACGTTCGCTGAAGACGCTCAGCACGATGTCCGGAACCCGGATGCCCGGCACGACGAACCAGGGAACGCGAATCCGGCATTTATAGCGTTCGGAAACGCCGTTTTCCTCTCCGAGCGAGACATAATCCCGTTCACCGTCCGTCAGGTCCGTCGGATCGGGCAGAAACAGCCGCGCCTGTTTCCGTTCGGACAACGTGGATGTCGATAATCCCGCGCCTTTTAACGAACGGGTCTCGGTCAGCGTCGGATACAGATGACGCTCGGGAAGATCGAACTGCCGGATGTCGTCGTCGGACGGGTGAAAGAACCGTTTATCGCCGGTGACATAGCCGGTATGAAAACGCACCTGACGGCGGATCGGTTCGGTCCTCTCCCGTAAACGCCCGTTCAGCAATACGCGCAACTCGGGTGCGAGCAGGGCTTGCGAGAAGACCCGTCTTCCCTCCGCGATCTTTCCGGTCGGTATGTCCTCGGTACGCACCGGGCGTTCCGCCAGCAGGTCCCGGACCGTGTCGTAAGCGCGAAAGGCGACCGAACCGCCGGACGTTCCGTAATCGTCGGCCAGTAGAAGGAGAACCTCCTGAAGAATCGTCGGAAAGATCCGCTCCCGGACGCGTAGCGCCGTCAGTCGGCCGAAACGCTCGCCCAGGATCGTCCACAGGGGTCGGGCGTATCGAACATAGGTCATTTCGTAGGGAAGAACAAAGGCCATCCGTCCGCCGCGGGCCAGGAAGCGCAGGCAGTGGAGTACGAAGGGCATCCAGACGCTGCCGCTCGGGTCCATCGGCGTCCCCAGGACCGCGCGCGCCGCCTCGACCGCCCGCTCCCGCTGTTCGGTCGGAAGGTTTCGCAGACGGACGTACGGCGGGTTCCCGAGGGCGGCATCGACCGGGAAGGGGGCAAGGCTCAGGAAATCCTGACAGCGGAGGTCCAGCTCGGTCCCCGCCCCTCCGGTTCGTTCCGGGGTGGCGGCATACGTTCTCTCATCGATCTCGATTCCGTAGAGGCGGACCCGGGACAGACGTCGTGCGGCGCTTCTGCGAAGGATGGCCCGAAGGAACGCGCCATCGCCGAAACTCGGTTCCAGGATCCGTTCGTCGTCCTGCCGAACCATCCGATCGGCCAGGAAGTCCGCCACGATATCCGGGGTATAAAACGCGCCCAGTTGCCTTCTGTCCGCCATCGAAACCGATCTTGTCCGCCGGACGAACCGTCCTGCTGACGATCCTTTTCTTCGTGTATCCCCGGACGACCTTCCGGCGGAGAAGAAAGGGCGACATGCGATACCGGGCATTCGGGAATCGGGCGTCCGAAGCGCTCGTCACGCGGTTCGGACGCCCGATGGGTGGCTTGAATAACGGATTAGCGGCGGCCCCAGGAACCGTCGGCGTTGCGGAACGGGATACCCCACAGTTCATCCCGATTCTGGTACGGGCCGATATCGGTGA
>JANRLW010000039.1:0-16046 GCA_033762295.1 Capsulimonadales bacterium | reverse complement strand
TTTTGTGAGACGGCGCGTCGGCTGGAGGAACGCGGGTACGCCTTCGACCTCGTCTCCGACCGTCAGTTGCGGCAGGAGATCGGCTACTACTCCCGTACCGGCCTGACGGCGACCGATCAGCGGACACACTGGCAGGCGATCCTGGTCGCGGGCTGCGCACGGATGCCGGCGGAGACCGCTCTGCGCCTGGCCGATCTGGCGGACCTTGGCGCGACCCTCCTGCTGGCTGGCGGCCTGCCCGCCGACGTGCCGGGTCTGTTCGATCTCGAAGGCCGTCGCCGCGTCCTGGAGCATGCCCGGGAACGGCTGCAGCGACACCTTCACTCCGGTCGGGTGCGGATCGGTCCCGATCCTCTGGCCCTGCTCGCCGCCGCCGGGGTTCCCCGTGAACCGATGACCGATCAAGGGATGGAGTTCGTCAGACGCCGGCACCCCGACGGAACGCATACCTACTTCGTGACCACTCCGGGCGCGACCGAAATTCGGGCCGATGTCGTGCTGGCACGCCGGATGTCGTCCGCGCAGGTATCCGATCCTTTGACGGGAGAGCGGACCACGCTCTCGCCGTCGCACCGGGACGGCAGTCTGCCGCTCCGTCTTCCGCCGGGCGGTTCGCTCCTCCTCCGGACACTGCGGGCCGCTGCCGGGAGACGGCCCGCTGCCATCGGCGAGGCGGTAACGGACGACGGGTTCCCACTCGTCGGTCCGTGGCGCGTGACGTTCGTCAGCGGCGGTCCGACCCTGCCCGTCGCCCGTACCGTTTCGATCCTTTCCGACTGGACGACATGGGAGGGCGAAGACGAGGCGGATCGGGAGACGCTCCGCGCCTTCTCCGGGATGGCGCGGTACACGGTCACCTTCGACCTGCCTGCGGACGGACCGCCCGGGGACCGGTGTCTCTCGCTCGGGCAGGTCTGCCATAGCGCCCGGGTGACTCTGAACGACGTCGATCTCGGCGTCGTCTTCTGCCGCCCGTGGTGCGTGACGCTGCCCGCCGATCTTCTGCGTCCGACCGGCAACCTGCTGGAGATCGAGGTTATCAACCTGATGGCGAACCGGCTCGCCGCTCTGGAACGTGAGCAGGGGGATGCCTGGCGTCCGTTCCTCTTCGTGAATATTCGCTACCAGCCGTTCGATGCGGCCGATTGGACGCCGTTGCCGTCCGGCCTCCTCGGTCCGGTCCGGGTCCTCGCTTCCGCCCCGGGCGTTTTCGGCACGGCGAATCCGTGCTAAGATAGCGCTATGGCGACGTCGACGGGAACGGAGGGGGCAGGGAGGACCGGGGTGACGCCGCGTGCCCTGCTCCTCGGGGTCGTCTTCACCGTCCTGGTCGATCTCTGGATCCATTACGCCGAACTGGTGATGGGCGGAGCGCAAGGGCATACCGCCATCGCCGCGACATCGACGCCGGTCGGTCCGTTCTTCGTGCTGCTGATGCTGTCGGCTTTGAACCTGCTTGGCCGTCATCTGATGCCCTCGCTGGCGTTGTCGGGCGGCGAACTGCTCGTCGTCTATTCGATGATCGCGTCCTCCGCCGTGCTGTCCTCCTCCGGCCAGCTACACTTCATCATCCCGACGGTGACCGCCGCCTTTCACTACGCCACCGGCGATAATGCCTGGGCGGGCACCTTTCATCGCTTCATTCCTGACTGGATCGCGCAGAAGCACCCGCAGGCGCTCAGTGGTTTTTACAAGGGCGGGACGACGCCGGATTGGCCGCTCTGGCTTCCGCAGATGGGCGCTTGGATCGGCTTCATGCTGTCGCTGGCGTTTGCCACGCTATGTCTCACGTCGCTGTTGCGTCGGCTGTGGGTGGAGCGAGAACGCCTCGCCTTCCCCACGGTGCAGCTTCCGCTGGCCTTGATGGAGGAGCGGGTTCCGCTGTTTCGCAACCCGCTGTTTCTGATCGGCGCGGCGATCCCGTTCGCCTTCTCGATCATGAACACGCTGGCGTTGAACGATCCGCGTTTCCCGCTGGTTTCGTTGCGAGCGGATACCGATCTCGCGGTTCTGGCGCAGAATCCCCCCTGGAACCGGATGGGCCGAACCGCCCTCTCGTTCTATCCGTTCGTTCTGGGCATCGCCTACCTGATTCCGGTCGACGTGACCTTCTCCTCGTGGTTTTTCTTTCTGGTCACACGGGCGGAAAACCTGATCGGGGTCGTGCTCAATATCGATGCGGGGATGACCGGTTCGCCACGCGCGACCTTTCCGTTTATCGGCGAACAGGGCGCGGGCGCGTTCGTCGCTCTGGCGCTCGTTCCGATCTGGCTGAACCGATCCTACTTTCGGGAGATATGGAATAAGGCGTTCGGAGAGCGTAGCGATCTCGACGATAGCGACGAACCGCTCTCCTACCGGGCCGCGTTCCTCGGACTGCTGGCCGGGGCGGGCGGGATGATCCTTTTCTGCGCGGTGGCGGGGATGCACCCGATCGTCGCCGCCGTACTGGTCTTTTTCGCCTTCTGTAACATGGTCGCGGCCACCCGTATCCGGGCCGAAACCGGGAACGCCTGGCTGTTCGGTCCGAACACCGACATCAACCAGCTGATGACCCGCACGTTCGGCACGAGTTCTCTGACGCCGCAGGACCTGACGGTTCTCGCCTACCTGCGTCCCGCCATCGCCAACTTCGATCTGCGCTGCATGGTGATGCCGCATCAGTTCGACGCGATGAAGATGGCGGACAGCGTCGGCGTCTCCCGTCGTCGGCTGTTCGGCGCGATCTGTTTCGGCACCGTGATCGGACTGACCGCATCGTTCGTGATCGCGTTGATTCTCTGGCATCATTACGGCGCGGAGGCGAAGACGGACGCCTGGCGGACGTCACAGGGACGCGTTCCGTTCGACACACTGGTATCGCTGCTGCGCAATCCGAATCCGACGGACTGGCGGGGGGTCGGCGCGGTGGGGATGGGTCTGCTGATCACGGCGGGACTGATGCTCTTGCGGGCGCAGTTCGTCTGGTGGCCGCTGCATCCGGTGGGGTATGCCATCGCCAACACCAACACGATGGAATCGACCTGGATGCCGTTCTTCATCGCCTGGCTGTTGAAACTGCTGGCGTTGCGTTACGGCGGCGCTCCGCTCTATCGGAAGTCGGTGCCGTTCTTCCTGGGCCTGATCGCGGGCGACCTTCTCGGCGGCGGACTGACGACGTTGATCGGCGCGTTTACGGGAATCAATGTCTACCCAATCAACTGGTGAGTCCCGGATATTCTCTCCGACGGAGCGAGCGGCGTTCCGTGACGAAGGGTGGCTTGTTCGGCGGAACTATCTGCCGGTGGAAGCGGTCGCGGCGGCGCGGGAGGCGGTGCGGCAGTGTGCGGAGCGCGATGTCGGAAAGCCGTCCGAACGGTTTCGTCGGCGGGAGATTGCGGGACTGATCGGGGACGAGGTACGGCGGGCGATCGAGGAACTCGTCGACGGTCGTCCGACCTTCCCCCTGTCCGCGCCTCAGCCGCTTTTCACGCCGCCCGATGCGGCGTCGTGGACCGTCCCGCATGCCCTCTGGCACTTGGACCTGCCTCGCTTTTCGGAGGCGGGCCTGCCGGGCGTGCAGGTCTTCACCTTCCTTGATACGGTCGTTCCGGGCGGGGGCGGCACCCTGATCGTCGCCGGTTCGCATCGCCTCTTGAACGAGCCCCGGTTTCTCCGTTCGCAGGAGGCAAAGCGTCTTCTGAAGCGGGAGCCGTACTTCCGCGACCTGCTGTCCGCCGACAGCGGCGACCGTTCGCGTTTTCTGGCCGAGGCGGGTCGGGCCGGGGAGGTCACGGTCCGGGTCGTCGAACTCTGCGGGGAACCGGGCGACGTCTATTTAACGGACCTGCGCCTGCTCCACACGATCGCTCCGAACGCCTCGGACCGGCCAAGAATCATGCTGACACAGCGTTACCTGCTCGAAGCGTTCCGGGACGCCGTTCTCGATCCGGCGGGTCCGAAAACACAGGGGTCCGACGGTGGTTCCCCCTCCGTCGGACCCCGCCGGGATACTTGCCCCGCCGCCCCTTTGCGCGTGTGCACCCGCGCGAAAGAAACTTAGAAGGCCCCGCTCCCGGAGGCGAGCTTGGACTGATTGAAGTCCATGGTTTGGCTTAGCCTCCCTTCTATGCCGTCCGGTCTGAGTGGGAACGGCATCATCCCCCTATCGTCGGAACCCCCCGACTCGCTAAAGCCCGACTCACCGTTCCTTGAAAAAAAGCAGGGAGAAGGTGTGGGGCAGCCGACGAAGCGTGTCCTCGGGCAGGTTCGGGAACTGGTTCCAGTATAAAACCGGATGCTCCTCCAACCGGGCGAAGCGCAGACCGGCATCGGCCAGGGCGTTCAAAACCTGCCCCAGCGTCCACTGACGCTCATGCTTTCGCGCCTGCTGTTCCTTCGGCGGCACGACCGCCTCCTGAATATAGGTTGTCGGCCAGCCCTGTTCGGTACCGATCTCCTCCGAGAAGTACGAACCGTACGGCGGCTGCGGATCGAAACGCAACTCCGACGCGTTCATATCCCAGCACCAGTCCATCGGGTGCCCCTCGAAGACGTAGACACGTCCGCCGGGCTTCAGCAGCCGGGTGACGACGCCCGCCCAGGCGTTCAGATCGAGATTCCAGCAGAGCGCGCCGCGCCCGGTGTAGACCAGGTCCGCCGTGCCATCGAGTTCGTGCGGCGTCTCGAGGACATCGCAGCGGAACCACCGGGCGGGAGCGTTCAACGCCTCCGATTTACGCCGCGCCGTCTCGATCATCCGGTCGCTGATATCGATTCCGATGACTTCGCGCGCGCCGTGGTTCCAAAGGGAGAGCGTATCCGATCCGCCCGCGCACTGCAGATGGATCGCCCGGTGACACCAGGTCGCCAGGTCGGCGAGAAATGGGAGTTCCGGATCCATCAGGTTCTTTCCTCCGGAACGCAGGAATGCGATCTCCTTTTCCATATCGTGCGCGTACTGGGCGGCCGCCTCGTTCCAGGCCGCCCGGTTGTCCTCATGCATCGCTCTGATATCCATCGTGGTTCCCGTCCCTTCCGTTTCCTGCCGCACCACGGCACCCTTTACCGAACGTCTACCGAACTTCCGTCCCATCCTTCGTTCCCACCGGTTCGGGCTCGGCTTTCCCGAGTTTCGGCTCCCCGGCGGACAGAGTCACCGTGGGCGGGGCGGTGTCCATCGCGGAGGACAGTTTGCCGAGCGCGCCGTTCAGCAGTTGTTTCACCGGTTCGGGCATGGCGACATTCAATCCTTCGAGCAATGCGCCGGTCTGCTGTCCCATGAGAAAGGCGTCGTTCATCCGCTTGACCGCATCGGGATCGCCCCAGATCGTCAGGTTGGCCCGTGCGAACGCCTGCCCCATCGCCTGGGCCGACGCGATTTTCGCTTCCTTATCGGCCTCGATCATGGCTTTGGCGATCTCCAGTTGTACCGAAACGCTGGAGAACTGCGCCTTGGCTTCCAGTTCCGCCTGCAGCACTTCGATCCGCTGTCGCTCGATCGTGACTTTTTCGGCCTCGACCGCCACCGGCACCATAAGGACGGCCTTTTCGCCCAGCGCTTCCAGTTCTTTCGCTTCCCGGTCGGCGCGCGCCCGGAGCAGTTGCGCCTCCGCCATCTTGGACGCCGCCTGTTTGTCGGCGTCCGCCGCTTTCTCCCGACCGTAGGCATCGGCATCGGCCCTGGCGCGTTGTTCCAGTTTCAGACGTTCCGCCTCGGTCTCCTTCTGGATGATCTCCTGTTTCTTGCGCCGTTCCGCCTCGGCGACGATGCGGGTGGTTTCCACCTCCTGCAGGGCGGTCTCCCGCGCGTTTTCCGCCGCCAGTTTCTCGGCTTCGGCCAGGGCGCGCTGCTGTTCGGATCGGGCGATCGCGGCGGCTCGCTCCTGTTCGCGGACACTGACCTCTTTCTGCCGTTCGACTCCGGCGACCTGGCTCTGCTTCTCCCGCTCCTGGTTGGCCAGTTCCACCGCTTTCTGCCGTTCCACCTCGGCGACCTGGATCGCCTGCTGAGACTGGGCGCGTGCGATCTCGGCTTTCCTCCGTTCCTCGGCCTCGGTCGTCTCGGCCATCTGCCGCGCCTTCGCCTCGACGATTTTCCGTTCGGACTCGGCGTTGGCGATCGCTTCCGCCGCCTCGCGTCGCGCCGTCGCCTCGACGACCTGCTTGTTCTTTTCCGCTTCCGCGCGGGCGTTCGCCTCCTCGACGTCACGCTGGGCGATGTACTTGGCCGCGGCGACGTCCTGCTCCTTCTTCTGCCGCTGCGCGTTCCGCTCGATCTCGTTCCGCTTGACATTCTCCTCGGCGACCATCTGGGCGATGGTGCGTGCGCCCTGCGCGTCAAAGACGTTCTGATCGGGGCGCAGCGAATCGAGCGGCGCCTGATCCAGGTTGGAGATCGTCACCGACTCCAGCGTCAGTCCGTTCGCCGACAGGTCGGAGGTGACCATCTCCTGCACTCTCGCCGCAAACTCGTTCCGCCGGGTATTCAGTTCGTTCAGGGTCTGCTGCGCCGCCACGGTTCGCAGGGCGGACACCAGTTTCTCCTGGACCAGGTCCTGGATCGCCGTCGTGCTGTTGGTGACGTCGGGCAGGGTGCTGGCCGCCGTCTGGATCGCCTCGATCTCCTTCGCCACCCGGACGAAGAAGGCGGCTTTCACATCGACGCGCAGGAAGTCGGAGGTGATCAGCGCTTCGGTGCCGCGCCGCTCCACCTCCAGTTTCAGCGTCCGAAGCGGAACCTTCTTCACCTGATGGACCACCGGAATCACCAGCGTTCCGCCGTCGATGATGACCTTCGCCCCGCCGATTCCGGTTCGGACGAACGCTTCATCCGGCCTCGTCCGCACGAACAAGTTGGTAATGATCGCGAGTACCGCACTGAAAAACGTCACGACCCCTCCGAAACCGAGGAGCAGGACGCGACTGATGCCGTCCATCCCCGGAACGAAAAAGGGAACGATCATGAGCGCGATCCCAAGAAAAAGCCCTCCCGTCAGAGAGAGGGCCAGTCCGCCATTTTCTTTCATCGATTCCTACCGTTTCGGTTCGGCTTTCACGAACCCCGCGTGCCGTTATTTGTCGAAGAAGTCGCTCGCCCTCGACACAAAAAAGACCTGCCCGACCGGATCATATTCCAGAAGCAGTACGGGCGTGTGAATCGGGATGGTCTCCTCGCCGGGACGAACGCGACATTCGACCTGACGAAGCGTCTTCAACCGATCGTACAGGCGCGCCGTTCCCGCCGTCTCCGTGATCGGGTGCAGGGTGACCGCTTCATTCCCGACCAGTTCCGGCCGGGTGACATAGTGCGATTCGACCGAGGGAATCCATCGGGCGAACAGTCGCGACATCGCTCCGGTCCCGAACAGCGAGACGGTTCCGGCGACCAGCGCCGAAAGCCATATCCACTTCGTTCCCCAGATCAGGTTGCCCATCAGACCGACGATCGACCAGAGGAGAAGCAGGCTGAGAAGCACGAAGGACAGGGGAGCCTTTCCCACGCCGATGATCGTCAGCAGAGACGCATGCGCTTCCCCGGAAGGGGAATCCGCGTCGTGGTGGACGCCCTGGTGAACCTCAGAACCTTCCGGTCCGTGCAATTCACCCGTGTCCGCCCCCGTGTCCGCCCCCGTGTCCGCCGAATGACCTTCGTGCTCCCCGACGCCAACAACGGCGGAGAGCGCCAGGAGAACGGCGAGAATCAGCGGAGCGAAAAAGATTATCCACTGCCAGCGAAGGAGTTCCAAACCCGTCACCTCGTTCCCGTACATATCTTCGGACACCCGGACGGCAATTTCGTTGCAGGTGGTCGTTCCCTGGCCGCCGGGCGCGATCCGTAATCCGGAAAAGCGGGTATACCGGGTACGATAGTCGGGAAAAGACCCGTCTGCGGGCGGGACAGGGCATTCTTATGTTCGGTGGCGGCGGAGGTCTGGGAGGTCTGGGCGGGATGGATCGGAGCATCGGTGGCATGCCCCGCTCCTTCGGTCTGCGTAATCGGGACGTGGGCGGCGAGGGGATGCCGACCGCCCGGATCGAACGGGCGCTGTTGCGGCGTGTCGCCGACCTCCTGATTCGTCCCCACCTTCGCTCCTGGCTGGCCATTCTCGCCTGTATCGCCGTATCAGCCGCTCTGGGCGTGCTTCCTCCTCTGGCGATCCGCGGCATTCTCGACCAGGCGATCCCGCGAGGCGACCTCTCCCTGCTTTACGGGCTGGTTCTGGCCGTCGTGGCGCTGAGCGCGCTGTCCTCCCTGATCGGAGTCCTTCAGAACTGGATCAGCGCGCGGGTCGGCGAGACGATCGTCTTTTCCCTGCGTGTCCTGCTCTTCCGGCACCTCCAGGCGATGTCGCTCCCGTTTTACACGACGACGCGCGCCGGGGAGATCGTTTCCCGGATCGGCAGCGATGTCGGCGCGGTCCAGGGGACGGTGGTCAACAGCCTGATCGCGATCGCCAATAATCTGCTGACCGTGATCGCGACCGCCACCGTGATCGGCGCGATGGACTGGCGTCTCGCCCTGCTTTCGCTGGTCGTCGTTCCTTTGCTGTATCTTCCGACCCGTACCGTGGGACGGTTCCGTCGACGTCTGGCGCGGGAGACACAGGAGGCGCAGGCGGACCAGACGGCGTTCCTTCAGGAGCGTCTGAATATCGGCGGGATGCTGCTGACCAAATTTTTCGGGCAGGCGGAGAACGATGCGCAGGCGTTCTCCCGGCAGGGGCGGCGGCTGATGGATCTGAACGTCCGGCAGTCCCTGGTCGGTCGCTGGCTGATGCTCTGTCTGAACGTCTTCAGCGTCGCCGGTCCCGCGCTCATCTACGCCTACGGCGGCTACCTGGCGATCCGGCAGCAGTTGACGATCGGTACGGTCATCGCCTTCGTCGCCTACCTGACCAGTCTGTATCGCCCGCTGGCGAACCTGGCGAACGTCTATGTCGACGTTCAGGCGGCGCTGGCGGTGTTCGAGCGGATATTTTCCCTGCTCGACACCGAGCCGGAGGTCGGGGACCGTCCCGAGGCGATCCCCCTGCCGGAGCCGGTACGCGGTCATATCCGGTTCGAGGAGGTCTCGTTCGCCTATCCGGGCGCGGCGTCGAACGAGACCACCGGGGAGACATCCGGGGAGACTTCGGACGACGAGACGGGGGCCACGGAGCGATTCGCGCTGCGCGACCTGACGTTCGAGATCCGGCCCGGCGAGCGCATCGCGCTGGTCGGACCGAGCGGCGCGGGCAAGACGACCGTCACCTACCTGGTTCCCCGGCTTCTCGACCCGGTTTCGGGCCGGATCACGCTCGACGGCCATGACCTGCGGGCGATCACGCAGGACAGCGTCCGTCGACAGATCGGCGTCGTCACCCAGGAGACCTTTCTGTTCCACGACACGGTCCGCGCCAATCTCCTGTATGCCCGGCCGAACGCCACCGACGCGGAGATCATCGCGGCGGCCCGCGCGGCGAACATCCACGAGTTTATCGAGACACTGCCGGACGGTTACGAGACGGTGGTCGGAGAGCGCGCGTTTCGTCTGTCGGGCGGGGAGCGTCAGCGACTGTCGATCGCCCGCGCCCTGCTGAAAGACCCGCGTATCCTGGTGCTGGATGAGGCGACCAGCAGTCTGGACGCCACGTCGGAGTATCTGGTGCAGCAGGCGCTGGAGACGCTACTCCGGGGCCGGACATCGTTGATTATCGCGCATCGCCTGTCGACCATCCGCAACGCCGACCGGATTCTGGTGCTGGAACGTGGTCGACTGGTCGAGTCCGGCACGCATGACGAACTGCTCGCGCACGGCGGCCTGTACGCCGTCCTCTACCATCGCCAGTTCGAACGCCGGGAAACCGTTGAAGCGTAAGCCCTCTTTTGCTTGACAAACCCTCGGATATGGAGTAATTTACACGTAAACAACGGCGATTTACGCTCCCCGGTGCTTCGGGTTTACGCGTAAATCACTGCCGGAAGGGCAAAGAACGCCCTCGGGTTCCGAAACGATGTCGAGCATTCGCAAAGTCGCGCGCACCTGTCAGGTCTCCCCGATGACCGTTTCTCTGGTGCTGAACAACCCCGATACGGGGCGTGTCAGCCCGGAGACCCGGACGCGCGTCCTCCGGGTCGTCCGCGAACTCGGTTACCGTCCCAAGCCCCGTTCGGTCGAGTCCGAGTCCTTCAAGACCATCGGGCTGGTCGCCAATCCGGATGCCGGGATGTTCTCCGGCGACCACTACCTGGGCCGGGTGCTCGAAGGCATTCTCCGTCAGCCGGACTCCCGCCGCCACAACATGATGATGTTCGCCCCGGAGTTGTTCGCACAGAAGGACGTCCACCGGGCGGTTCGGTCCTTCTGCGACGGCAAGTGCGACGGACTGATCATAGTCGCGCCGAACAAAAACTCGCCGCTGGCCCGCGCTCTGATCCTGCGGGGCTTGCCGCTGGTCATCATCGGGACGAGCGAGTTGTTCGACGATATCGGCGATGTTCTTGCGCCTGCCGTCATCGATGTCGATAACCACCGGGTCGGCCGGGAAGCGACCGAATACCTTCTGGCGCACGGGCATCGCCGGATCGCCTTCGTGGGCGGACCGGAGTTCGTCGTGTCGACCTGGCAACGTCTGGCCGGCTACCGGGAGGCGATGGCCGCCGCCGGGTTGGCGATCGATCCGCGCCTGGTGCGGATGCACGTTCCGAAGACATATCACCCGCACCATATGGTCGCCGAGTGGCTTTCCCTTCCGAAAAGCGAGCGTCCGACGGCTATCTTCGCCTGGAACGACGGCAGCGCGATGGAAACACGGGCGGCCCTGCGGCAGCACGGCGTCCGCCTTCCGGAGGAGATGTCGCTGATCGGGATCGACGACAACTCCGACGCGGCGACCGGCGATCCGCCGTTGACGTCGTTCCGGCAGCCGTTCGACCGGATCGGCGCGCTGACGCTCGATGCCCTGCACCGGCAGTTCGAAATGTCCCCCGGCGACGAGGAACCGAACGACCGGCATCTGCTTCCGGCGACGATCGTCGTTCGCGACTCCGTCGCCCCCTGTCCGGACGTTGAGGCCGTCCGGGCAGGCGTTGATTGCGCCTCCCCGACCTGATGCCCTCATTACCCATCGTTCAAAGGAGTTCGTTCATGTTTGTTTTCGAATCCCGGGACCGTCGTCCCCGCCGGTCCTCCCGGACCGCCTTCACGCTGATCGAGTTGCTCGTCGTTATTGCCATTATTGCCATCCTGGCGGCAATCCTGTTCCCGGTTTTCGCGCAGGCGCGTGAGAAAGCCCGCCAGACCTCCTGTCTTTCCAACGTCAAGCAGCTGGGCCTTGCGACGCTGATGTATGTCCAGGACTACGATGAAACGTTCCCGACGGCGGGCGTGTACGACTGGTATACCAATGAGACCGGCGACGCATCGGACGCGCGGAACAACTACTGGCCGGCGCGCCTGATGCCGTATATGAAATCGCTCGGGATTCTGCGCTGCCCGTCGGACCCCGGTCCGAGCACGGCGGAGTCCAACTACTCCTGGGCGGGCGCGTTCATCGGTTACGGCTCGAACAGCCTGATGGGCGGCGGCAACCTGCAGAGCAACGTCAACCGGGGCATCTTCGCCATCTACTCCTCGGGTTGGATCGGGTCCGACTGGTTCAAATACAGCGGTCCGACGTCGCTGGCGGCGGTGACCCGTCCGGCGGAGACGATCGCTTTCGGCGAGAAGCACTCGGGCGATGTCGCGCGGACCGATTTCTCCTGGCTCGGCGCGAACACGACCAAATACTGGCCGACGATGCTCTTTATGTGGGACTGCCATCCGAAGGGCATTGAGTGCGCCTATCTCGGAGAGGGTGCGAACATCCCCGACGGCGTTCGTGTCGGCGACTACCCGCGCGGCGTGGCGGGCGGCGCGGCGACCCGACACTCCGGACTGACCAACTACGTCTTTTCGGACGGCCATGCCAAGGCGATGCGCCCGGAGCAGACCAATCCGGACGGGTTCGATCGGCCGCTGGATAATATGTGGGACGCCATGCGCTGATAAACGGCGCGGAGGCGAGACGACCATCGGCCGTCTCGCCTCCGCCGAAAGGAAAACGGATGCACGTTTCGCGGTCTTTTCTTTGCTCCCTTTCGCTCCTGTCTTTACTTTCCCTGCTTGCCCTGACATCGGGTTGCGGAAACGACAAGGTTTCCGCGCAGGAAGAGGAGAAGATGCGGAAGCAGATGACGCAGAAGTTCGATATCAATCAGGTGCCGCCGGAGCATCGGGACCGGGTACGCGGGTTTATGAACATGGGTTCGCAAAAACCGCCGACCGCCGCTCCGTCGGCGTCACCGAGCGCGAAGCCGAAGTAGGCCGCCGTCCGTCGATCGGCGACGGACGGAGCCGCCGCAGCAGAGACGGCCTGCTTGCTGCGGCGAGGGCCTACTTGCTGCCGACGCCGTGGGTACGCATTTTGATCGCGTAGAGTCCCTTGCTGGCGGTGATAAAGAGCGTCTTTTTATCCCTGCCGCCGAAGCTGACATTCGCGGTCCAGGGTTCGGGCACCGGGATATTGCCGATGCGCCGGCCCGCCTTATCGAAGACGGTGACGCCCTGTCCGGTCAGATACAGGTTGCCCTCGTTGTCGATCGTCATCCCGTCGGAGCCGAGTTCGCAGAACAGCCGTTTGTTCGCCAGGGTTCCGTCGGGCCGGATATCGTAGGCGTAGGTCCGTCCCGCCCCGATGTCGGCGACGAAGAGCGTCTTGCCGTCCGGCGTCCCGGTGATTCCGTTCGGCTGGGTCAGGTCGGTCGTCACCCGCCTGACGGTCTTTCGATCCTTCGTCACGTAGTAGACCGCCTGCCCCGGCTGCTCCATCTTCCCGCGCTTCCAGTAGGGTCGCTCATAGTACGGATCGGTGAAATAGAGACCGCCGTCCGGACGGATCCACAGATCATTGGGACCGTTGAGCAGTTTTTCCTCGAATCCGGCGACCACGACCTTCGATTTACCGTCGGGCGCAATCACCCAGAGTTCGTTTTTCTCATCGGCGCACGCCCAGAGCTGTCCGTTTTTATCGAAGTACATGCCGTTGGACCGACCGGCAGGCTGCATAAAGGTGGTCAGTTTCCCTTCGACGCTCCACTTCAGGATGCGATCGTTGGGCTGATCGGTGAAATACACGTTTCCCTGGGCGTCGGCGGTCGGTCCTTCGGTGAAGAGAAAGTCACCGGCGAGTTTCTCCGGGGTCGCGCCGGAGGCGACGGTCGGCGGCAGGTCGGCCTCGCTCGCCCCGACGGTCGTCGCCAGGGCGATCAGCGAAAGCGCGGAAAACAGCAGGCAAAAATCAGGAATTTTCATGGGTGTCAGGTACCGGGCGTCCTCATCGAGCGTGTTAGTCCACAGGTTCGCCGCTCGCCGACCAAGTTCCTTGCTCACCCCGCACACGGGCAGCCGAAAACCGCGCCTTTAACCGGTGGGGGCGGTGTCGCGGAAGGTGATTTCCGGGTTCTTCTAGATCAGGTAGTTCATGCCCCATTCGCTTTCGAAAAGGACGACCAGGTGGCCGTCGTCGTCCTCGACACGACGCGTTCCCGATCCCCAGAAGGCGTTCTGGATCGCCTCCGGCGTTCCGGTGGCCCAGCGAGCAAAGCTGTACGGGGTGCGGTCCAGGTGGGTCTCGACCCCGTATTCGGAGAGCAGGCGGAACTGGATGACCTCGAACTGCAGTTGTCCGACGACGCCCAGGATCGGTTCTGTGCGGGCGGCGTTCCGCTCATGGAACAACTGGACGACCCCCTCCTCGGACAACTGTTGAATCCCCTTCTGAAACTGCTTGTACTTCTCGGTCTTGCGGTTGCGCAGGACGGCGAAGTGTTCGGGGGCGAAGCGGGGGAACCCCTGGAAACGCAGGGCGGGACCGGTGCAGACGGTGTCGCCCAGCTGGAACGCGCCGGGATTGGTCAGGCCGATAATATCGCCCGGATAGGCTTCCTCGACCGTCTCGCGTTCGGCGGCAAAGAGCTTTTGCGGGCGGGTCAGGCGAATGCTCTTGTTGCTGCGGGCGTTGAAGGCCGTCATATCCTTTTCGAACCGGCCGGAGACGACCCGTAAAAAGGCGATCCGGTCCCGGTGGTTCGGGTCCATGTTGGCCTGGATCTTGAAGACGAACCCGCGGAACTCCGACTCCTCCGGGAAGACATCGCCCTTTTCCGAGAGGCGGGGCATCGGTGGGGGCGACATCTCGATAAACTTCGAAAGCAGCAGTTCGACGCCGAAGTTGGTCATCGCGCTGCCGAAGAACATCGGCGTGATCTCGCCCATCAGCACCTTCTCCGGGACGAGCGGTTCGCCCGCGACATCGAGCAGTTCCAGATCCTCGCGCAGTTTGTCGGCGGCGGCCTTTCCGAGCAGGGAATCGACCGCCTCCCCGGTGAGGTCGGTTTCGACCGTGCGACTCGCGGTCGAGCCATCGCCCCGTTCGAAAAGGTGCAACTGCCGGTTCAGGCGGTCATAGACGCCGCGAAACAGGTCGCCGTCCCCGATCGGCCAGACGACCGGCACCGAGCGGATTCCCAGAACGTCCTCCAGTTCGGTCATCAGTTCGAGGGGGTCCTTGCCGGGTCGGTCCATCTTGTTGACGAACGTAAAGATCGGGATGCCGCGCTGTCGGCAGACATGGAACAGTTTTTTGGTCTGCGGTTCGACCCCTTTGGCGTTGTCGATCAGCATCAGCGCGCTGTCGGCGGCGACGAGCGTACGGTAGGTATCCTCGGAGAAGTCCTGGTGTCCGGGGGTGTCGAGCAGGTTCAGGACATGGCCGGAATACGGGAACTGCAGAACGGTGGACGTGATCGAGATGCCGCGCTGCTTCTCCAGTTCCATCCAGTCCGAGGTCGCCTGTCGCCGGTTTTTCTTGGCGTGCACGGCTCCGGCCATCTGGATCGCGCCGCCGTAGAGGAGCAGTTTCTCGGTCAGGGTGGTCTTCCCGGCGTCCGGGTGTGAGATGATCGCGAACGTACGGCGTCGCCGCACTTCGTACTGTTGCTCGGTGAGTTTGGAATCCGTGGACGCAGGTGCCGTGGTTGTCATGGGAAGTCGCCGTTCCTTTATATCACGGCGGGGAAGCCCCGGTCAGCGCGGACCGACGCCGACGGCGGCGCGGACCTCCTTTTTCAGGAGTTTGGCGACGAGCAGGGGCAGGAACAGCACGTAGAGGAAGTTGGCGACGGCGATCGTTCGATGCACGGGCAGACCGGCGGTGAAGCGCAGGACGTGCATGGTCAGGTTGACGAGTCCGGTGGCGGTCAGGAGGATCGACCCGAGCAGGGTCAGCCACCAGGCGAGTCGGCGGCGTTCCAGCAGGTGAACGGCGAGCAGGACGATCCAGAGGAAGTAGTTGGCTCCGACGATGCCGATCAGGAAGTTCTGCAGGTGGACCGCGCCGACCAGAGCGTTGGCAAGCAGGGCGATTCCGAACGTGATCAGGAGCCGCGCCGCGCCGCGCAACGAGGCCGTCGCCCCGTCCGTCCCGGTTTCGCGATTCGGGTTCGATTTTTCCGCTGTCATCGTGCGATCTTACTTCGCCTTCCGTCCGATAGGGTTTTCACCGGCAAGCCATCGTCCTCCTGCCGGATCGGGGAACGAACGGGAAAAGCCCCGGCGCCGAAGGGCGTCGGGGCTCGGACTCAGGAGGAACCGGGCGATCAGCGAACGACGCGACCGGTTTTGTCGTCGATGCGGTCGCCGGTCACGGCATCCGCCACCTTCTCGCCGACGCCCCGGTTGTCATGATGCACCGGAACGCCCTGCTTGTCGTCGGTGGTATCGCCGGTCACGAAGTCCGAGGACTTCTCCAGGATGCCCCGGCTGTCCGGACGTCCGTCGATCGTGCGGCCACCGGTTTGCACGCCGGGGACCGGGTCACCGATCGTCGCGTTGGGGGCGTAGTTCGGGTCACGGTCGACATAGGCCGGGTTGTTGGCGATGCCCCGGTCGTTGTAGATCGGGTCGGTCGGGGTGGGGTAGGTGCGATCGACATCGTCGCGAGCCGGCGCGTGGGCGTACGGGGTCTCGGTCTCAGCGCTGGGCGCGG
>JANRLW010000038.1:0-79809 GCA_033762295.1 Capsulimonadales bacterium | reverse complement strand
TTTCGCGGGTTTCCGGGCGGACGTGAACAACGCGATGAACGCTCTGGACGTGCATGTGCTGGCGTCGACGTGGGCGGAACCGTGCGCGGCGGTGATCCAGCAGGCGATGGCGCTGGGCAAGCCGGTGATCGGCACCGATATCGGCGGCACCCCGGAGATGATCGTCGAGGGGGAGACCGGGTTTCTGGTGCCCCCCGGCGATCCGTCGGCTCTGGCGGAAGCGTTGACCCGGTTGCGAGACGATCGGGCGCTGGGAATACGACTGGGAGCGGCGGGAAGAGAACGCTGTGAGAGGTTATTTACGCTGGGACGTATGGTGGATCGTATAGAGAACGTCTACTGGGAGGCGTTAGCGCCCTTGGGGGGGCGGCGGAAATGAGGCGGGAGGACCATCGCCCGCTGTCGCGCGTCGTCATCGTCAAGATGTGGGCCCTTGGCGATGTGCTGATCGCGACCCCGATGCTGGCGGCGCTGCGTGAACGTTTTCCCGAGATTCGGATTACCTGGGTGGTGGATGAGTCGCACGGGGAGATTCTGCGGGGCCATCCCGGAATCGATGATCTGGAGATCATTCACTCGGGACGCTGGCGGCGATCGCTCCGCAAAGGAAACCTCCCCGGCTGGCTGGCGGAGTCCGTCCGTCTGCGCCGGATGGTCGCCCGGTACCGCCCGGATGCCGTGATCAACTGCCACCCCGATAAGTGGTGGACCGTCTTTCTCTGCCCGGCTCCCCGGCGGATCGCTCCGTATCCCTCGCCGACCCTCCCCTGGTCGGCGCGTTTCTACACCGATCCCATCGCCACCCCGGTTCCGGCGATTCACGCCACACGGCAGTACCTCCTGGCGACACAGGCGCTGGGATGTCCGGACGGCGACCTGCGTCTGACCATCGGGGAGACGTCCGACGAGGCGGATTTCCTGACGCGCTTTCAGCAGCGGCAGGGCATCGGTTCCGACGAACCGGTGGTCATTCTGGCCCCTTTTACCACCGCCGAGAACAAGTGCTGGGAGCCGGAGCGTTTCGCCGAACTCGCCGATACGCTGGCGTCGCGCTTTCCGGCGCAGTTTGTGATGACGCTTCACCCGAAGGACGAACCGGCGGCGCGGAAGATCGCGGCACGAGCCAACACGCCGATCCGGATCGCGGCGGGAACGACCCTGCGCCAGTACGTCGCCCTGCTGCGGCGCGCTTCGGTGGTCGTCTCGGGTGATACAAGCAGTCTGCATATCGCAGCGGCCCTCGGGACGCCGTATGTTTCTCTGTTCGGCCCGACGGACCCGGACCTTCTCGCGCCGCTCGCCCCACGGGAGCGCGGAGGGACCGTTCTTACCGCGCCGATCCCCTGCCGGCCCTGCCACAGTACGCGTTGCTCGAACCCGACCTTTCGGGAGTGCCTGAAGGCGATCTCCGTGGAGGAGGTGGCCCGCGCCGCCGGTCGTTATCTTTCCGTTTCCGCACGCCAGGAGTTGCCCGTCCATGTCGGATAAAGCTGTCGCCATCATTCCCGCACGCCTTGCCGCCCTCCGTCTCCCGAACAAGCCGCTGCTCGATATCGCCGGAAAGCCGATGATTCAGCACGTCTACGAACGCGCGCGAAAGGCCACGCGTCTGGCCGGGGTGCTGGTCGCCACCCCGGACGAGGAGATCCGCGCGGTCGTCGAAGGGTTCGGCGGCCGGGCAGTGATGACCTCGGCGGCGCATCGGACCGGAACGGATCGGGTGGCGGAAGCGGCGGAGTCTCTCCCCCCGGATGTGGGGTTCATCGTCAATATTCAGGGCGACGAACCGTTGATCGAACCGGCGACGATCGATCAGCTGACCGGGGCGCTCATGGACGGGGAGGAGGCGATGGCGTCGGTGATGTGCCCGCTGCCGGAGGGACGGGAACACGATCCGGCGGTGGTAAAGGTGGTCTGTGATGTGCGGGGAGTCGCGCTCTACTTTTCGCGGTCGCCTCTGCCGCATCGGCGGAACGAGGACGCTCCCTACCGTCCGATGCAGCATATCGGGATGTACGCCTACCGACGGGAGTTTCTGCGGCGGTTTCCGACGCTGGAGCAGACCCCGCTGGAGCGGGTCGAATCGCTGGAACAGCTGCGCGTGCTGGAAAACGGCTACCGCATCCGCCTGGTGGAGACGGACCGGGTCCCGGAGTCGGTGGACGTCCCGGAGGACCTGGAGCGGGTGCGCGGTCTTTTCGCGGGAGGCGGGTAACATGGACACCGGGAACGAACTGCTGCGGGAGTGGCGCGCGGGCGATTTTCTGATCTCGACCGATCGTCGGCGGGTCGATCGGGACACCGTCCACGGATTCCTGTCGACGGAGTCCTACTGGGCGCAGGGCGTGGCGCGGGAGACGGTGGAACGGGCGATCGACGGATCGCCGCTCGTGTTCGGGGTCTACCATGCGCCGACCGGGGCGCAGGTCGGAATGGCGCGGGTCATCACCGATTTTGCGACGTTCTCCTACCTGTGCGATGTCTTCATCCTTCCGGCCCATCGCGGGCAGGGGCTGTCGAAGTGGCTGATGTCGGTGATCTGGTCGATGCCGGAGTTGCAGGGACAGCGACGCTGGATGCTGGCGACGGCGGACGCGCACGGGCTGTATTCGCAGTTCGGTTTCGAACCCCTGGTTCAGCCGGAACGCTGGATGTGGCGGAAAGGGACACGTATTGAGCAATACGAAGACCGTTGAGATATCGCAGAGCGTGGTCGTCGGGGGCGGGCGACCGTTCGCCCTGATCGCAGGCCCCTGTGTGATCGAGTCGCGGGATCTGTGCCGGGAGGTGGCGGCGTCGGCAAAGGCGGCCTGCGATGCGCTCGGTATCCCGTATATTTTCAAAGCCTCGTTCGACAAGGCGAACCGGACGTCGGTGACTTCGTTTCGGGGGCACCCTATGGCGGAAGGGCTGGAGATTCTGGCCGGGATTCGGGAGGAGTTCGGCATCCCGGCGCTGACCGATGTCCACGATCCGGCGCAGTGCGCTCCGGTGGCGGAAGCGGTCGACATACTCCAGATTCCCGCGTTTCTGTCGCGGCAGACGGACCTCCTGCTGGCGGCGGGCGAGACCGGACGGGCGGTCAATATCAAGAAAGGACAGTTCCTCGCGCCCTGGGACATGAGGAATGTCGCCGCCAAAGTGGCCTCGACCGGGAATGAGAAGATCCTGCTCTGCGAGCGGGGAGCCTCGTTCGGCTATAACACGCTGGTGGTCGATTTTCGCGGTCTGCCGCAGATGGCGGAGACGGGGTACCCCGTCGTCTTCGATGGGACGCATTCGGTACAGCAACCGGGAGGGCAGGGGACCTCATCGGGCGGGCAGCGGGAGTTCGTTCCGCACCTGTCCCGCGCGGCGGTCGCCGTGGGAATCGACGCGCTGTTCCTGGAGGTGCATCCGGAGCCGGAGAAGGCGCTTTCGGACGCCGCCACCATGCTTCCGCTCGCCGGTCTGCCCGACCTGCTCGCGACCTTGAAAGCCATCGATGCGGCTGTCCGACTCTGAGGACCCGTGAGGACCCGTGAGGACTCGTGAGGACCAATCGGTCGCGCCTCCCATATCGACGAGTCCGGGCGAACGTGACCGCCGTTTCGCCGGTATTATAAAACGATGTCGGCTGAAAGGATAACGCCGCGCGTGCGCTCCCACCGCCGCGCCGGAAGCGTCGTGTTTCGGACCGGGATCGCCCTGACGATCTTCGGAGCCGGGGCGGTCCTCTGGGGAAGCCTGCTGCCCTGGCAGACGCTGACCGTCTTCGATATGCCGATCGCGCCGCCCGGACTGGTCGGGTGGGGAGCCGCGACCGCCGCCTGCGGTCTGCTTGCCCTGACGCGGCCGCGCTCCGCGCCGCTGCTCGCCCTGTTCCTCGGACTGCTCTGCCTCGGAATCGCCACTGACGCCCGGCGCACGATCGGCCGCGCCACCGCCCGCCGCGTGCTGGAAGTGAAGCAGCGACTGGCTCCGATCAATGCGCGACTGGAGGCGATCCGCCTGCCGCCGATCGAACCCTTCCCGTCGTCGGTCCTCGCCCGGAACTTCGTCGGTCCCGGTCCGGAATGGACCCTGTGGGGCGGCGTTCTCCTCGTTCTGGGAGGAACCTTTCGGTTCGCGGGAAATCGGCTCGAACGGACCTGCGCCGCCTGTGGCCGCTTCCGGGGGGCTGATCGCCGTGTCCTCTTTTGCGACCGCTGCGGAACGCCGGCCGATGCCTTCGTGCGCTGTTCCCGTTGTTTTACGGCGGCGGGCCGGGACGACCGCTTTTGCGTCCAATGCGGTTTTTCGCTCCAATCCTCCTCCGCGGAACCAGGCCCTGCCGCTGGCACGTAAAATGCCATGGTAGAATAAATCGCTTTGTCAGACAAAGTTGAAGCGAAGGGGAGCGGGTGTAGGATGACCACATCGGAACGGGGAGTGCGACAGGAGACGGATCGGGGCGAGATCCCGGTCGGCGGGGAGAACCGGGAGAAGCGTCTCTCGGGGAGACAGGCCGCGCGTCGATTCTTTTTGAAACTGTGCGGCGCGGCGTTGACCGCCGGCGTCGCCGCGCCGGTTCACGCTCACTTCATCGAACCCTACGCTCTCGACCTTACCGATCATGAGGTCTTTCTGCCCGATCTGCCCGCCGCCTGTGACGGACTGCGTATCGCCCATCTGACCGACCTGCACCGGGGCGCGCCCACCCCCGACATCGTTCTGCGGCAGGCGATCACGCGGGCGGCGGCGGCTCGTCCGGACCTGGTCGTCGTGACCGGGGATTTTGTCGAGCATTTCGCGTCGGACGCCCGCGCGGTCGCCGGGATGCTGGGCGAACTGACCCCGCGTTACGGCATCTGGGGCTGTCTCGGCAATCACGACTACCGGGAGGACGCCGACGCGGTCACGGCCGATCTGGAGAAACATTCCGCGTTGCGGATGCTGCGTAACGGTTCGGCGGAGATCGTCCCGAACCTGCATCTGGCGGCGATCGAGGACACGGAACGCGGTCGCCCCGATGGCGACGCCGCCCTCGCCGACGTCCCGGACGGTTCGGCGCTGATCTTTCTGACGCACAATCCGAAGGGCGTTTTCCACGTTACGGATCGGTCGTGTCTGGCGCTGGCGGGGCATACGCATGGCGGCCAGGTAGTGGTCCCCGGTTTTCCGCCCCCGACGCCGAGCGGCATGGAAGGATTTCCCCTGATCGCCGGCTGGGGGACCTTTGACCGGGCGCAACTGTACGTCAGCCGGGGGATCGGTATGTCCTCCCTGCCGATCCGTTTCAACTGTCGCCCGGAGGTCGCGCTGGTGACCTTGCGCCGAGGAGACGGTCCGCCGAAAACGGGGAGCGACCTGACCGGGCGGGCGACCCGCAAGGTCGCGCGGGTCGCCCGCAAGCTTTGGCGGAAGGTCGGAGGGCATGGCGCCTGACATCCCCTGACACCCCCTGACACCGATTCCGCTGGCCTCTCCGGTCCCTTCATGATTCAATCTGCGTACGATGCATCGCTGGGCAGCCATGGAAATCGAAATGTCGGGGGACGCGCAGGAGATTGTCGGCGCTCTCCTGATGGAGACGGCGGGATGTCAGGGGTTTGTCGCCACGCCGACGAGCGTTACTGGGTATCTTCCCGTGGACGATCGTCTGGAAAACACCCTTCTCTCGCTTCGCGCCGCGCTTCACGCCTCGCCCGACCTGAGCGGTAAACGGGAGATCAACCTCCGGTTCGTTCAGGAGGAGGACTGGGCGAACGCCTGGAAGCAGTACTTCAAGCCGCAGCGGATCGGCCATCGGATCGTCATCAAGCCGACATGGGAAGACTTCTCTCCCGATCCCGGCGATCTGATCGTCCGGATCGATCCGGGGATGGCCTTCGGCACCGGTCTGCACGCGACCACCCGGCTGTGTCTTCGCGCCCTGGAGGAGACGGTGACGCCGGGCGCGACCGTGGCCGACATCGGGACGGGATCGGGGATACTCGCCATCGCGGCGGTTCTGCTCGGTGCGTCTACGGTGAGCGCGACCGACAACGATCCGCTGGCCGTGCGGGTCGCGCGTGAGAATGTGGCCGTGAACGCCGTCCAGGATCGTATCCCGGTTGTCGAATCCTCCCTGCCGCCCGAGGGGGCTTTCGATATCGTCGTCGCGAATATCCTGGCCGACGTCATTCTGGGGATGGCGACCGAACTGTTCCGGGCCGTGAAACCGGACGGCGTTCTGATCGCCTCGGGCATCATCGACAACCGGGCGGACTCGGTGCGCAAGGGTCTGACCGCGGTCGGTTTCGGGCGGGTGGAGACGCAGGTCGACGGCGAGTGGGTCGCCCTGATCGCCCGTCGATAATCCCCGTTTACCCTGCAACCTCCGACGGTATCGCGGTTCTTACCCGCCGGAGGACATCACGACGTGCTCTTTCTGCCGTATCGCGCCAAAAATCCGCCCGAACGCGTCCCCTGGGTCACCTGGGGCCTGATACTTCTCAACACACTTATTTTCGCCCTGACCTGCGACGCCTTTCTGACCGTCCGCAAGGAGATTGTCGAGCAGTTCGCCGTCACGCATAACCAGTTGACCTTCGGGCGCATGCTGACCGCGATCTTTCTGCACGGGAACCTCCTGCACGTCGCCGGGAATATGTTGTTTTTGTGGATCTTCGGGTCGAGCGTCGAGGGACGGGTCGGCCATGGAAAGTATCTGCTTCTGTATCTGGTATCGGGGTACGCGGGCGGTTTTCTGCAGGACGTGATTACCGGACTGCTGTCTCCGGACACCCCTTCGCTCGGGGCGTCGGGAGCGGTCATGGGGATGGCCGGAGCCTATCTGTACCTCTTTCCGCACTCGACGATCTGTATTCTGTTCTCCTGGGGCTACTGGACGCGCTGGGATATCGGGACGATCCACTGGCCGGCCTGGGGGGTGATCGCGCTGTATCTCGGGCTGGACGTTTTGAACGGTCTGGCCTTCCTCGGCGCGGACGGTGTCGCCCATTTCGCCCATATCGGCGGGGCGGTCGCCGGTTTTCTGGGGGTACTGGCGATGCGCGCGCCGCGCGACTCGAACGAGTACTCCGAGGCGCAGGAGATGCGCGACGACTTCGGCAACGACTACGATGCGTTGCCGCTCGCGCACCTGGAAACGTTGATCGAGGGTCCGGCGTCCCGACCGGAGATGGCGCTGGCCTATGTTCGGAAGGCGGCGCGCGATTACGCCCACGATCCGGCCCGTATGGCGGGAACGGTCGGGATTTTGCAGCGGTACGCGGTCCCTCTGTCCGAAAAGGCGGACCCGGTTCTTCTGACGCAGGCGCTTCTGTCGATTCCGGAGACGGCGGGTCCGCTGCCGGGGATGCTCCTGCTCCGCCTGTCGGCGGTTTTGGAGCGGACCGGGAACTTCGGGTTGGCGATCCCGCTGCTGCAGCGGCTTTACCGTCAGGACACGACGAACCCGGATGCCGAACTCGCGTTGTTGCGTCTGGCGCGGATCTCCGAGGGCCATCCGGATAAGACCCAGGCGATCGCCCAGTACCGCGAGATTCTGCGTCTGTATCCGAACGGGCGTCGGTCGCTCGAAGTGCGGGACGCCCTGTTGCGCCTGGGGGTCAGGCCGTAAGTCGTACGCCTTAACGCGTGCAACCGCAACTCGGTGAGGCGGCGGACGGGAGCGCATTGAACGCTGCCTGTTTGCGCCAGTCGATCACGCGAAATACTATCAATCCCATTACCAGACCTATCAGACAGGATACGAGCAACCATCCCGCCTGTTCCAAAACCTGAGTCGACGGATTTCCTTTAAGACGCATGATTTTCCACCTTTCCGGCGGATCGCCGACGGAGGACGATGACCAGTCCGAGCGCCATGAAAACGATGGAAAGAAGAACGAAGGCCATGGTGCGTGTAAACCAGGGACGATCCGGAAAATCCGAACGTTCTTGTACGCGGCCATCGTCAAAGACAACCGACGCATACGCGGGAAAGGCGATACGAAATTCCTCATCCGTGAAGTTTTCGTTAATGCGGGTCAGAGTCCACTGGTGAACGTCCTGCTTGAACATCCGCCATTGACCCGTTCCCGGTTCGGGATACTCCGCACGATAAACCGCCGACGTCGGATACCACGTATTTGCGAAGTGCGCATCGGACAGAAAAGTGACGGTTAACCGGAGACTCGTTGACGGAAGGTTCATTTGAAATTGCCAGGGAACGAATTTTCCCTGATCGCGTGCGAACCAGATTTTTTGCGGAACCTGTGTAGTGGATTTTCCTGATCCGGAAGGTTGCGGAATTTCGACCGGAAAGCAATCTCTGCCATTGATCTTTTCTACCGATCCGACTTTCGCTTTTTTACCATTTTGGGTTTCCGACAGTTTTCGCACTTCGGCAAACATCGCCGTTCGGTTCTCCGATTGTTGATGGATAGGATCGGACAGGAATTCGATCGGATCGAACCAGAAGGGAGAGAAACTCCCCATCGTCTGCGAGGGCAACGGATCGTTACGCCGAACAAATGATTCCGTGGTAGAGGTATAGCCCGTGGGAGGGAATGGGCTTTCTTCCGTCCAGGGATAGCCCCGTTTCGGATCACGGAATCCCAGTTGTTTCATTTGTAACGGGGTTGGATGCGTGTTGTCTTTATCGAGAAAATACCACTTTACGCCGTCGAAGGAAGCGGTTCGACGGAGTCCTCGGTAGTCATGAATCGGATTATAATCAAATCGGCCGTTGTTGGAAACGTCAATGAAGAGTTTATTGCCCTGGCGTTTTGATCGCCAGAATTCTTTGGAATCGTCGACCGCTTTGCCGTTGACTTTGATTTCCGGCGATGCGGAATGGGTGATCGTCCCGACGACCTGGAAAGAGCGGAAAGTTGCTTTCAACTCCCGGTAGGCTCGCTCCCAATCGGAAAGGAGCAAATCCGCTTTCGGCACCGATTCTTCCGATTGAGCGAACGCCGGTTGACCTGAGTGGACAATCAACACCAAAATTCCAAACAATACGACCGGACAACAGCTCTTTCTACGGAACATGATTATCTCCTTTGAAGTCCGACGAAACGCACAGTTTTGATTCGGAGGAAGTATGGAAACGTCAGGAGGCACGAATCTATTGCATCATCGCTTCTAAACAAAGAGTTTATATTATGAATGCTCGCCTGACAAGTGGACGAAAATTGGTAAGGATTAGGCGGCTAAAATTGACACAGTGGGGACTCGTCGCCGGATCAGTAGTCCGACCTTGGGTCAGGCCGTAAGGCGGGGCGGGGCGGGGGCGTCGTTGAAGCGCATCGCCAGTCCGGCCATCATGGCGATGCCGGTTTCGAGCGGGGCGTCGCCGAAGTCGTATTTCGGGTGATGCAGGCCGTAGGGACAATCGACGCCGAGCCGGAACATCGCGCCGGGGATTTTTTGCACGTAAAAGGCGAAATCTTCTGCGCCCATCGTCGGTTCGGCCAGTTCGACCACCTTGTCCGGGCCAAGCAGTTCGCTGCCGACCTGACGGATCAGTTCGGAGATCGGGGCGGAGTTGACCGTGACCGGGGTGCCGAAGTGGTAGCGGAAGTCGTACTCGGCGCGGAAGGCGTTGCAGATTCCGGCGATAATTCGCTCGATCCGCTCCGGCATGGATTGACGCAGGGCCTCGTCCAGCGTTCGCACGGTCCCACCGAGTTCCGCCGAGGGGGAGATGATGTTGGTCGCCGTGCCGGCATGGAATCGGGTGACGCTGACGACGGCGGGCGCGACCGGGTTGATCTCGCGGGCGACGACGCTCTGCAGGGCGGTGACGACCTGTGCGCCGATCAGGACGGGATCGACGGTGTGATGCGGGTAGGCGGCATGACCGCCCTTGCCGTGCAGAACCAGTCGGAAATGATCGGAGGAGGCCATCGCCGGGCCGGTGCGGACGCCGATCGTTCCGGAGGGCAGGTTGGGCCAGCCGTGGAGCATGACGATCGCATCGACTTCGTCGATCGCGCCGCCGGCGATCATGGCGTTCGCCCCGCTGACCGTCTCCTCGGCGGGCTGAAACAGCAGGCGCACCCGTCCGGCGAACCGGTCCCGAAGGCGGTTCAGGACGAGCGCCGTGCCGACCAGGTTCGCGGTATGGCCGTCGTGACCGCAGGCATGCATTTTGCCCGGAACCTGCGACTTGTAGGGCGTCTCGTTCTCCTCGACGATCGGCAGGGCGTCCATATCCCCGCGCAGGGCAAGCGTTTTGCCGTCGCCCGCCGTCCCCCGGATTTCGGCGACGATGCCGTGCGACCCACCGACACCGGTTCGATGGGCGATGCCCCGGTCGGCGAGAATGCCGGCGACGACCCCGGCGGTGCGCTCCTCCTGCCCGGAAAGCTCCGGGTGGCGGTGCAGATCATGGCGCAGGGCGACGATCTCCGGAAGGATCGCGGAAACGGCGGAAGGGATGGAGTCTTGCATGGTGGGCTTTCTTGCCTGTGATTGTACCCGATTCCCTGTTGCCGGGAGTCCGCGGCCCTTTCCTGTCCCTTCCTGCCCATTCGGGCGGTTGCCGCAAAACCGTTCGCGGGTACAATAGGATCACATCGTTCGGGCAATGCCTGACGGGGAGGCAAAATCCGGTTGATTGGCATCGAGACCGAATACGGAATTTATGTCGAGGGCAAAGGGGCGCAGGACCTGGTTGCCGAAGCGACGCATCTGGTCAAACTGTATCCGCCTCCGGTCGCCGTCGGCTGGGATTACCGACAGGAACATCCCCGGCGAGATATGCGCGGTTTCACGGTTGATCATCTGTCGATCGACCCGCAGGACGCCCAGTTCGAACAGTCCGGACGACCGCACTCCACCGATGTCGAAGTCCGCTCCGATCGGGTTCTGCCGTCCGGGGCGCGCCTGTACAACGACCACGGACATCCGGAGTTTTCCACCGCCGAGTGCACGTCGATCAAGGAACTGATCGCGCAGGACCGGGCGGGCGAACGGGTGATGCAGGTCTGCGCCGAGCGGCGAATGGCGAAAATGGGCGGCGGACTGGTCGCGTTGTATAAGAACAACACCGACTATCATGGCGCGTCCTACGGTACGCACGAATCCTATCTGACCAATCGCGGCGTGCCGTTCGAGGAGCTGCTGCACTCGGTTCTGCCGTTTCTGGTCACGCGGCAGATCTTCGCCGGTGCGGGCAAGGTGGGCATCGAACAGCAGGCGGCGGTGGCGGGGGGCGGCGCGGAAGCCAGGGGCGGCGTCTACCAGTTGTCGCAACGCAGCGATTTCTTCACGACCATCGCCTCCGTCGATACGCTGTACAACCGACCGATCGTCAACACGCGCGACGAACCGCATACCGACCCGAGGAAGTTTCGCCGGTTCCATGTCATCTGCGGGGACGCCAACCTGTGCGAGGTCGCGACCTTCCTCAAGGTGGGAACGACGTTGCTGACGTTGCGGCTGATCGAGACCGGCTGGAAACCCGAGGGGATCGCCCTCCGGGATCCGGTGACGGCGATCAAGCGGATTTCACACGATCCGAACCGGATGGCGACCGGACCGGGAAAATGGCTGGTCGAACGGCTGTCCGGCGGCGTCATCGGGGCGGTCGATCTGCAGCGGCATTATCTGCTGGCGGCCCAGCAACGTCTGCGCGGGCTGTCCTCGGAGACCGACGAAGTCCTCGACGAGTGGGAGCATGTGCTGAACCTGCTGGAGTCCGACCCGGGACACCTGTCCGACACGCTGGACTGGGTAGCGAAGCAGTCGCTTCTGGAGGAGTTCCGGGAGGCGGAGGGGCTGACCTGGGACGATCCGATGCTGCAGAGCATCGACCTGGAGTATCACAATGTCGATCCGGCGACCGGACTGTACTACGGTCTGGAACAGGAAGGGCGGGTACGGCGCATTGTATCCGACGAGTCCGTCGCCGCCGCGGTTAGTGAACCGCCGGCCGGGTCGCCACGGGCCATCGTTCGGGGCATCGCCGTACAAAAATTCGCCGAACGGATGCACGCGGTCACCTGGAGCCGTTTCGGTCTCACCGATGGCGCGGGCCAGTCGACCAGCGTCCGACTGTCACGGACGGATACCCTTTCGCCGACGTTGCTGCGGGAACGACTGTCGGCGGTGACCACTCCCGCCGAATTTGTGCGGACGCTCGACGAACTGGAACGCGACGTGACGGACGAGGACGTAGAGGACGTAGACGAGGAAGAGAACGGCGGTTCGACCGCCGCCTGAGAATGAGAACCGAAAGGCAAGGAATGACCATGGAACCGATCCGATTTGATGACCGTCTGACCCGACCGATGCCGACTGCCGATCCGCTGCGCAAGCAGAGCGACGGTGACGGTCCCTCGAAGCCCGATGTGAAGCGGCCCGAATCCCGGAATATTCTGGAGCGTATGAAGCGTGTCGACCCGAACCAGGCCAAGCGCTATCGACAGCGTTCCGGAGAATAGGATTCAGGACATCATCCTTAAAAAGGTAGAAGAATTCCCATGTTAGAGTTGAGCTCCGGGCGCGGCAATTTTGCCGCGCTTCTCTCCTCGCGCGCGTCCGCAACGCCGTTTGACGGCCCGGCGGCGCACCGGGAGGTTTTCGCCGGGTCCGTACGCCCGGTCCTCTCGCCGGGCGAGGGACTGGCGACCGATCCGATCCACGGAACGACCGTCATTGCCGTGAAATACCGGGATGGCGTGATCAATGTCGGTGACCGGCGGGCGACCGGCGGGTTCGCCATCATGTACGACAAGGCGGAGAAGGTCCTGTCGCTGGACGACTACACGCTGATGGCGATCTCCGGTTCGTTCTCGAAAGCGATGGAGATCGTCCGCTATCTGCGGCACGCCTTCCGCTACTACGAACGCTCGCAGCTGCAGGCGATGAGCCTGGACGGTAAACTGTCGGAACTGGGCAAGGTGATCGCCAACAACGCGATGGCGGCGATGCAGGGGATCGGAATCGTCATTCCGGTGCTGTCGACGTTCGATCGCGAGGCGAATGAGGGCCGCATCTTCTTCTACGACGGCGGCGGCGCACGTTTCGAGACGGCGGAGTTCGGCGCGGCCGGCAGCGGATCGACTCAGATTCGCGGGGCGTTCGAGTATATCGCCCGGACCAAAGGTCCGTTTCGCGAGATGGATCGCGATACGGCTCTGCGCGAGGCGCTGACGTTGCTGGAGATTGCGGCGGACCTGGATGCCGCGACCGGGGGCGCGGGCAAGGTGCTGCCCCTGGCGAAAACGATCACGGCCGACGGCATCGCCGATGTCGAGGAGACGACGCTGCGCTCGATCGTCCGCGACATCATCGGACAGGAACCGCTCGCGGTCGGATGATCCGCTCCGGGTAAGGCTTCCGGTGAAAGAAGACTATGGGATACAGTTTTTACGATTGGAATAACGCGCTTCAGCAGCGGAACGAGTATGTCGCGGATCGTCTGAAGGACGGGTCGCCGGTCGTCGCCGTCACCTTCGACGGCGGCGTCCTGATGCTCACGTTGCGCGGCAACCAGCGCAAGGTGTTCGAGATCTACGACCGCCTGATGATGGGATCGCTCGGAAAGCAGAGCGATATCGAATCCCTTCGTCTGGCCGCGATCGATTCGGCGCATCGCGAGGGGTTCGAGCGTTCGCCGGACGACGTCTCCGTGCAGCGTCTGGTCGGTTTCGGCCTGTCGCCCGCGGTCAAGAAGATCTACAACGATCAGAGTTCGATTCCGCTGACCCTGCGGGCTATCTTCGCGGAACTGGGCCGGACGGCGAACGAGGACCATCTGTTCGTTCTCGGGTTCGACGGCGAGTTCCGGACGCTGAACCGGGTCGCGGTCGCGGCGGGGACCGCGTACGCCGAGGATCAGGGCGAAGCGTACGTTCGCGAGCATCTGCCGACCACCCTGTCGGAGGCGTTGCGGGTGGGTTTGACCGCCTGGGGGATTTCCCGATCGCAGCTCGCGCCGAAGTCGGCCAGGGAAGAGGAGGAGTTCGATCCTCTTCGGGACGACGGCACGGACGCGCCACGGGTGACCGACGACCCGGCGGTCGCGGTACGGGAGGCGCTGAAGGACGGAGCGACTTTGGAGGCGGCGTTGCTGCAACGGGATACGCGCCGCGAGACAAAGTATCGTCCGCTGACGGCGGCGGAGACGGAATCGGCACTGTCCGAGTACCGTTGATCCGGGGTGTCGATGTTGTAAGGAAGCCCTGTCCGAACCGGACAGGGCTTTCGCCATTTTTGTAATAGCATAAAATTGTCGACTTAAAATAACGTGGGAACTTCTATTTTTCCTGAACTTCCGCCGGATTTCGAAAAATTTAAACGTTTTACTTTTTCGTCCTTGAAATGTCGGCCGATCCGTGCTATATTCACCCCAACGATGACGACCATCCGCGATGTAGCGAAGGCGTGTGGCGTTTCGACCGCGACCGTATCCAACGTGCTGAACAGCTCGGGTCGTCCGGTCCATCCTCGAACGCGGGCCCGCGTTCTGGAAACCGCGCGTCACCTCAACTACCATCCGAGCACTATCGCCCGGGTGATGACCGGTCAGCGGGTGCATACGATCGGTGTCCTCTTCGGAGTCCTCGAGCCGGAAGTCATCACCAATCCGTATGCCAGCGCGATTCTGAACGGAATCTTTTCGACGGCGGCGGAGCGGGAATACAACGTGACGTTGTGGACCGCCCCCTGGCGCAGTGCGGCCGAGTCGGCGGGACGCTTTCGGGATCGGCGAGCGGACGGTTTTATCATCGTGGGCGCACCGTTGAACTCCGATATCATTTCGGGTCTGGCCGATATGGGAGTGCCGGTGGTTTCGGTCTCCTCCCAGACCGTTCCGGAAGGCGTGCCGTTCGTCGATGTGGATAACGAAAAAGGGTTGCGTCTGGCGACGGAGTATGTGATCGGTCTGGGACACACCCGAATCGCGCACATGACCGGTGATATCCATCAGCCCAGCATGCCGGCGCGACAGGAAGGGTTTTTGAAGGCGATGGCGGCGGCCGGATTGCCGGTTCCGCCCGAGTATCTGGTGACAAGCTGGTATATCGTGGGACGAAGCAAGCCGGACGCGCACCGACTGCTGACCATGCCGAACCGACCCACGGCGATCGTCACCGCAAGTGACAATATCGCCTGCGCGATTCTGGAGGTTGCCCGGGAACTGGAGATTGCCGTTCCGGAGGAACTGTCCGTGACCGGGTTTGACGATATTCCGCCGGCGACGCTGGTGACGCCGCAATTGACGACGATTCGTCAGCCACTGGTGGAGATCGGGAAGACAGCGACAAATATGTTGCTGCAAATCATCGAGGATTCGGAAGACGTTCCCAGCATGGTTGTGGAACCGACCCTGATTGTCCGCGATTCGACTGGACCACCGCGTAAGTAAGAGCAAAAGGAGAAGGGGGCAAGACCCCCGCAGGACGACTCGCCGTCATTTACGCTTTTCTTCGAAAGGAAACGTGTCATGTCCATGAACTTCGCGAATTCGCGAAAGGCCTTCACGCTGATCGAGTTGCTCGTCGTTATCGCCATTATCGCCATTCTGGCCGCCATCCTCTTCCCGGTCTTCGCCCAGGCCCGCGAAAAAGCCCGCCAGGCCATGTGCCAGTCCAACATGAAGCAGCTGTCGCTGGCGTACATCATGTATGCCCAGGACTACGATGAAACCGGCGCGCCGATGTGGGCCAAGAACTGTCTGAACCCGGACGGCACCGCCATCGCCGGATGCGCTCCGGCCGTCTACTCCGGAACCACCTGGGGCGGCTACTGGCCCGACCTGATCTACCCGTACGTCAAGAACGGCGTCGCTCGTGTCAACGGCCAGAAGGGCAACCGTGGCGTTTTCGTCTGCCCGACCGTCGATGCCAAGTTCCAGGACCTGTCCGGGTCCGCCGGCTGGGGCTCCACCTCCTACGGCATCACCCAGTCCTACATGAACAACGACCCGCTGATCCGCGAAGGTCAGGGCGCCGGCTTCGAGTGCGGACAGCTTGCCTCCGCGCAGTCCAACGGTTTCGGCTGCAACAAGGGAATGCCGTTCCCGAACATCGGTCATCCGGCCGACTCCATCATCCTCGCCGAAGGCCAGATCGGCCTCGGCCCGTACTACAATGCGGAATACGCCGGCGCCACCCCGCCGCGAACCCAGGAAGCCCAGGCCTACCCCGCTCAGGCTCCGTGGCCTGCGGGCTACTCCGCCAACCGCCCGATCTGGCAGTCCCGCCAGTCCGCGTCCGACGGCGATATCGCCTGGGGCCAGGCGACCGAAGACGGCAACAACTGCTTCGGCATCTCCGGCTACTGCCAGGACCGCGTCTATCGCCGCCACAGCGACGGCGCGAACTACGCCTTCGCCGATGGTCACGTGAAGTACTTCCGCAAGACCACGATGCGACAGTGGACCGCCTCCTCGGAATAGTCCGATAGAGGACCGCGGGCAGGGTGGAAATCGTTCCGCCCTGTCCGCTTTTTCTCCGTTTACATGACCCCGTGATCGAAACTCGGAGTTGTACTTTCATGGATCTTTCCGAAATGTCGACGACCAACAAGGTGATCCTCGGTGTGGGCGCCCTGGCGGTGGTGGCCGTTCTGTTTTTCGTTATCAGTGCGGTCTTCTTCGGGCCGAAGCAGGATGCCGTGGTCAAGGTGCCGCCGCCGCCGGGGTATCCGGATGTCGCTCCCTACAACACGAAGTCCTGGCAGGATATGCAGAAGAAAACGGCGAGCCAGGGACAGATGGCGCCCATGCCGCCGGGGCCTCCGGGAATGCGGTAAAACGCCGCTTCCCGCGCTTCGTTCGGCGGTCGTTTCCCTATGTCCAAATCCCTGCGTAACGCTCTGCTCGGTCTGGCGGTCGCCGTTCTGGCGATATCGCTGGTACTCGGTTTTCAATCCCGTCCGGATGTCCCGGAGGTGCGGGGTGCCCAACCCCTGGTCGCTCTTCCCGGTAACCGGCCGCACTACTGGTGGCTCAATGCCGACGAACTGCTCCTGCTTCGCGAGGGCAAACCGGAGCGTTTCTTCCGCTTCCGGATCGCCGAAGGCAAGGAAACTCCCCTACCCGAACTGACCGAACGGTTCGCCGGAACCTCAGGACTTCCGGCGACTCTGCGGGTCAGTCCGGACGGCGCGTTTCTCGTCTGGGCGTCGCAGGACAAAAAACGGTCGCTGCTCTGTCGAATCGACGGCGGCGAGTTTCAGGAAGTACGGCACGACGTGCCCACCCTGCCGTTCTGGAGGGTCGGAAGCCGGACCTGGATGGGACTCGGCATCTACGACGGCCGACTCGCCGGGGGGCATAGCTTTGATCGGACCGCGAACAACCGCAAGGGGAATTTTTCGCCGCTCGCGGCGACCTTCTTCCTGGAGCCAACCCAGACCGTCGGCGCGGACTTTGACGGAACGAATATCGCGCAGGCAATCTTTTCCGATTCCGGGCAGTTCCTGGCCCAGCTCTGGCGCGGTCCGGATGAACCGACCAGGACCGTTCGTGTCGGAGCCGCCGGTTTGACCGCCAGCCCGGCCGGATCGGCGTTCCTGCGTTTTCCGGCGCCCCATGAGAACGATGGCGCCGAGGTCTTCTTCTCACCGGAGGAGACGTATATGGGCTGGGTTCTCAAGTTCCGCGATCCCGTCTCCCAAAACCTCGGATTGAACAAGGGGAAGCCGAAGAAGTACTACACCGGGTTCTGGGTGACCAACCGACGAACCCGTGAGACGAAATCCTACGGCTGTTTGCCCTCCCGGCGGGACGATCCGGCCTTCGGTCCCTATAACGTCCGGTTTTCTCCGGGAGCCGGCGGCATCAGTTACGTCTACAAAAACACCCTTTATCTACTGCCGGTATCCAAATGAGGGGACGGTTTCGGAAAACTCGGGGGCCTGTTGTTTGCTGCATCCTCCTTTCGGCGATCTTCGTCGCCGGGTGCGACGGCGGAAAGACGGTGGAAGCGGAACGTGCGAAAGCTGAGGCTGTGAAGTTCCTGGAGCAGGGCGACTTCAACGCCGCCGTCGCTCCGCTTCGAACGGTCGTCCGACTCGCGCCGGACACGCCGAACGTCTTTGCCGACCTCGGGCGCAGTGTCATGCGCTCATCGCAGCGGCAGGAACTGCTGAAGGAGGCGGAAACCGTCCTGGCGCGGAAACCGGAGGATGTGGAAGCGCTCACGATCGCCGTCAGCGCGCTTCTGGGCAAGGACGACCAGCGCAAGCGTCTCGGGTATCTGCGAACCCTCGTGCGCCTTCGGCCCGAAGACAGCGTTCTCAAGGTGACCCTGGCGCAGGAACTGGTCAACTCTTTTCTGTACGATGAGGCGCGTCCCCTGATCGAGGATCTGATCCGGACCGATCCGAACGACCCCGCCGCGTATTACCTGCGCGGGCAGGTGGGCTACTTCCGGGGGACGGACCGCGCGGCGCTGGCGCAGGCCGAAGCCGATTTTAAGAAGACCCTGGAACTCAGGGCCAATGTCGCGCGGACCCAGCTCTTTCTCGGTCGGGTCTACCTTCGGCAGGGACAGGCGAAGAAGGCGATCGAACCGCTGTCGGCGGCGGCCGAACGGATGCCGGAAAACCCGGATGTCCACTTCGAACTCGCCCGGGCGTTCCGTCTGATCGGGGACCGGGAAACGTCGGCGAAGGCGCAGTCCGAGTTCGTACGTTTGCGGGAGCAGGCGACGCTGGCGGAGGCGATGGCCAAACGTTGCGGCGCGTTTCCCGAGGATTTCGACCTGCATTTGAAAACCGCGCGCCTGATGATCCGGAAAGGTGACCCGGACAAGGCGATCTATTATGTCAATCGCGCCCTGACCATCCGCCCGAACGACCCGGCCGGAATGAGCGTCGCCCGGGAACTGGACCAAATTCTGACCGGCGGAGGCCCGCGTTGAGACTGTCCTCGGTTCGCCTGGCCGTAATGGTTCCGGTATGGGCCATGTTGTCCCTCCTGCCGTTCGGATGTACTCCGTCCCCGTCCCCGAAAGCGACGGTCTCGCCCGCCCCGTCTCCGACCGTCGTTTCCGGGGGACTGTTTGCGAACGTCACCGAGAAAGCGGGAATCCGATTTCGGCATGACAGCGGGGCCACCGGGAAGTTTCTCTATATCGAGAACACGCCTCCGGGGTGCGCCTTTTTCGATTACGACGAGGATGGCCGGACCGATCTCTTTCTGGTGCAGTCCGGACCTTCGGAACCGTTCGAGCAGGTAAAGGAGCGGCCCCGCAGCGCCCTGTATCGGAACCGGGGCGACGGAACGTTCGCCGAGGTGACCGCCGGGTCGGGCCTCGATCGGGACCTCCTTCACGCGCAGGGAGTGGCGGTCGGCGATTATGACAACGACGGTTATTCCGACCTGCTGGTTTCCGGGTACGACCGCTGTTTCCTGTTCCGAAATGAGAAAGGGAGCGGCAGGTTCCGTGATGTGACGGCGTCGATGGGACTGGCAAGCCTGCGCGGGTATTTTACCAGCGCCGCGTTCGGAGACTACGATAACGACGGTCGACTCGACCTCTATCTCTGCCGATACAGCCCCTGGACCTGGAAGACGAACATCCCCTGCAAGGACTCGATCGGGCCGGAATACTGTACTCCGGAGGTATATGAGGCGAGCGATCATGTCTTGCTGCACAACGAGGGCGCGCGCTTCCGGGATGTCAGCCGGGCCGCGGGCATCTTGAAGGCGAAAGGACGTGGCCTGAGTGTCGCGTTCCTCGATTATGACGGGGACGGTCGCCAGGATATTTTCGTCGCCAACGATATCACACCGAACATGCTCTGGCGGAACCGGGGCGACGGGACGTTCGTCGACGTCGCCGTGGAAGCGGGCTGCGCCTACGACAGCACCGGGCAGGTGATGGCCGGGATGGGGATCGGGGTCGGCGACTACGACCACAGCGGCCGGGACAGCCTGTTCGTCGGCAACTTCTCCGGCAAGCCGAACATGCTGTACCGGAATATGGGGAACGGTCTGTTCGAGGAGGCCAGTTACACCGCCGGGGTCGCGATCGGTCATATGCCGTTCCTGACGTTCGGCGCGGAGTTCGTCGATTACGATCGGGACGGATGGTCCGACCTTCTGGTGGTGAACGGACACGTCCAGGCGCACGCCGATCAGCGGTTCGAGGGCACGACCTACAGGGAGCGCAAGCAACTGTTCCGAAACGAGGGGGACGGCCGCTTCCGGGAGATCGAGGAACCGGCGATGCTCGGGGCGCTGTCGAATCCGACGGTCGGGAGGGGATTGGCGGTCGGCGATTTCGACAACGACGGTCGCCCGGACGCACTGGTGGCGAATCAAAACGACGCGCCGGAACTGTTGCGCAACGAATCGCCGGACCGTCATCACTGGGTGTCCTTCCTGACCGTCGGAACGAAGTCCAACCGGGAGGGACGTCACGCCCGGTTCGTTCTCACCGCCGGCGGCGTGACGCAGAGCGGTGCGGTTCGCGCGGGGAGCAGCTATCTCTCCCACAGCGACCGCCGCGTTTTTTTCGGTCTCGGAGAGGCCACGAAAATCGACCGGGTGGAAGTCCGCTGGCCGAGCGGAACGAAAGACACCCTGACCAATGTCCCGATCGACACCGGGTGGATCGTGACCGAGGGGAAGGGAATCACCGGAAAACTTCCCGGCAATACGGTCTTGCCGAAATAACCCTCTCCTGCTTGGTACAATGATTGGTGGAAAGGATCAAGGTGCCTCATGTCTGCTGGAAATACGCCGGATACGCAAGCGCCGGAGCAGTCGAAACTCCGGGAACCCGGAACCGAGAATGCGGAGAACGTCGAGACGAAGCCGAAAAAGCAGGACCTGCCGATCGGTGTCGTCCTGGGGGTTCTCGTCGCCGTCTTCGCCGTCATCGGCTATATCGGATATACCGTCGTCCTGGCCCCGCCCCCGTTGAAAGCGGACGAGCGGGAACGGCTCGAGTATATCAACGCCCTCGCGAAAAAGAGCGGCGGCGACCTTTCGAAGCTGACCAAGGAAGAACTCGATAAAGCGGACGCGCTGACGCGCGGATTCGGCAAAGTGTCGATCCGTGATGTGGCGGAAGCGAAGGGTTACAACAAGCCGTAACCGGTCCGTGTCGGCCGGAGACTGTTCGGAACGTTGGCGCGATACAATGACCCTATGACCAGGGTTACGGTAATCGGGGCGGGGATGGCCGGGAGCGAGGCCGCATGGCAGGCGGCGAACCGGGGCGCGAAGGTACGGCTGATCGAGATGCGGCCCGTTCGGATGTCGCCCGCCCACCACACCGACAAAGCGGCGGAGATCGTCTGCTCCAACTCCTTCAAAAGCAACCTGCTGACCAATGCCAGCGGCGTTTTGAAGGCGGAGATGCGGCGGCTCGATTCGATCATCGTCGGGTGCGCTGACGCGACCGCCGTTCCGGCCGGCGAGGCGCTTGCCGTCGATCGGGAGGCGTTCTCCGAAGCGGTGACCGCGCGACTGACCGCTCACCCCCATATCGAGTTCGTGCGCGAGGAGGCCGTCGATCTGCCCGACGACGGTATCACCGTGATCGCGTCCGGACCGCTGACGTCGGATACGCTGGCGGCGCGAATCGGCGAACTGACCGGGCGCTATGACCTCTACTTCTACGATGCCGTCGCGCCGGTCGTCGACGCCGCCTCCATCGACTACTCGAAGGTGTTCCGCGCCTCCCGCTACGGAAAGACCGCCGACGGAACCCACGACGATGACGCCGCCTATCTGAACTGTCCGTTCGACCGGAAAGACGATTTTTTGGCGTTCGTCGAAGAGATCACGAAGGCCGAGAAGGCTCCGATGAAGGAGTTCGAGGATATCCGTTACTTCGAGGCCTGTCTGCCGGTCGAGGAACTGGCGGCACGCGGAGCGAAAACGCTGGCGTACGGCCCGCTCAAGCCGGTCGGACTGATCGACCCGAACACCGGGCGTCGACCCTATGCGGTGGTGCAGTTGCGCCAGGAGAACCGCGCGGCCACCCTGTACAATCTCGTCGGCTTCCAGACGCGTCTGAAATGGGGCGAGCAGAAGCGGATCTTCCGGATGATTCCGGGACTGGAAAACGCCGAGTTTGTGCGTTACGGGGTAATGCACCGCAATACCTATATCCATTCTCCCTCTCTGCTCGATCCGACCCTGCAGCTTCGGACCCGCCCGAACCTGCTGTTCGCCGGGCAGATCGTCGGCGTCGAAGGGTACCTGGAGTCGGCGGCGATGGGACTGGTGGCGGGCATCAACGCCTCCCGCCTGGCGAACGGGGAAGCCCCGCTCGTTTACCCCGAAATGACGATCCTGGGGTCGCTGACCCGGTATGTGGCCGCCTACGAGGGGAAGCATTTCGCGCCGATGAACGCCTGCTGGGGGTTGCTACCGCCGCTCGACGGAGAACGAATCCGGGCCAAGCGCGAACGGGGCGCGGCCCTGGCGGAGCGGGCGCGGACGACCTTCGAGGCGTTCGTCGCCGGCGAACCGGCGCGGTCTACCGGTTGACGGGTTTCAGGGCGGTTTTTTGTCGTTGTCGGCCACGGATGAACGCGCGGACGCAGACCTCGTCCCACTGCGTGCCCGCGCCCCGGCGGAGCAACTCCAGTGCGCTCTCCTCCGACAGCCCTTTCCGGTAGGGTCGGTTGGTCGTCATCGCCGAAAAGGCGTCCGCGACGGACAGGATACGCGCGGAAAGCGGAATCGCCTCACCGGCCAGACCCTGTGGGTAGCCGCTGCCGTCCCATGCCTCATGATGGTACAGAACGGCGTCGAGCGTGTCGTCCAACCCCCCGGCGGAGCGCACCAGGATCTCGCCCATCTGGGTATGACGCTGCATCAGTTCCCGCTCCCCGGCGGAAAGCTGGCCCGGATGCCGCAAAATACGGTCCGGGACTCCGATCTTGCCGACATCATGGACCAGCGCCGCCTTCATCAGAGCCTGGCGCAGGGTTTCCGGCACCTGCAGCTCATCGGCGATGACGAGGCTGTACAGGACCACCTCCTCGCTGTGACGGCGGGTGTACCGGTCCTTATTGTCGACCGAGGTGACCAGCGCATCCAGAACCGTGAAACCCTGGACGGTGGCGCGGAGCGTTTCGTACAGATCGGCGATCAGGGTGTCCGGCGTCCCCAGCTTGTTGCGCAGACAGCGTTCGTCGGCGATCCGGAAGAGTTCCGTGCCGGAAGCGGCGTCCTCCGGGAAGGAGGCAACGCCGATCGACAGTTCGAGCGGAACGCTGTTATTCCCGCCCGGCGGCGAGAAGCCCAGCTTGCCGATGCGCATCCGCAGGCGTTCGATATAGCGATCGACGGCCACGCGCGGCATACGGGGAAGCAGGATCGCGAACTCATCGCCGCCCATGCGCCCGACCAGATCGTTGCCGCGAACGCTGGCACGGAGGGTATCCGCGACCAGGATCAGAACCTCGTCGCCGTACATATGGCCGTAGGCATCGTTGAAAAACTTGAAATTATTGACGTCCAGCACCAGAAGGGCATAGGGAACGCCCGGAGGAAGGGATTCGGTGATTCGGAGCATCTGGCGATTGAAGGCCCGGTGATTCCACAGGCCGGTCAGCGAGTCGCGGTCGGCGCGTTCCACCGCATCCTGAAACAGGCGTTCCCGCTCGATCTCCAGATGCCGCTGTTCGGTGATATCGGTGACCACGACCATCACCTGCAGGGCCTCCGCGCGCCCGGAAGCGAGAGGAGCGGTAATCATTTCCCACCAGCGGAACGCGCCGCGCCGGGTGCGGCCCTGACCCTGCATACGACAGGTTCGCCCCTGCATCGCCTCCCGCAATGCGGTTTCCACCGTCGATTGATCGTCGACGCTCCAGTATTCCAGCCAGAAGGTATAGATGATATCCGCCAGCGAATCGGTTTCCAGCATCTCCATGCCTCGTCGGTTGGCGGACAGAAGATGGCCCTCCATGTCGAGCGTCAAAATCGCGTTCGGACTGGAATCAATGACCTGATGAAGATAGGATTCGCTCCGGCGCAATGCCTCTTCGTACTGTTTTCGTTCCGTGATATCCCGCTGAATCGCGACCCAGTGCGTCGAGAAGCCGAATTCGTTCATCACCGGATGGACGTTGATATCCGTCCAGAAGGTGCTTCGATCCCGACGATAGTTCAGGATTTCGGCGCGGAACGGCTCCTGTGCGGCCAGTTTGTTCCGCATATATCGGCGCGTCGGTTCGGCGCTGTTGGGGCCTTGAAGAAAGCGGGGGGAGCGCCCCACCGCCTCTTCCGGTAAATAGCCGGTAAGGCGAGAGAAGGCCGGGTTCACATAAATAATGCGCGGCCCCTGCGGTTCGAGGGCTTTCTCCTCGCCGTGTCGCTCGCCGGATGCGCCCATATCGGTGATCATGATGGCATCGTTCGCGTGCACGATTGCCGCCTCCAGCAGGCGCAGTCGTTCCTCCTCCCGCTTTCGCTCCGTAATATCCCTTAACAGGAGCAAAAGTCCGCCGGACATCATCGGGACGGCCTGGCCTTCGAACCAGCGGTCGACGACGGGAGAGAGCGCCTCGAATCGGAGGGCGACCTGCTCGGCCATCGCCTGCATCGGGTAACGGAAGAAGGGACTGCGTTCGGTTTCGGGAAACAGAGCGAAGACATCGAAACCGATCATCTCTTCCGGGCTTTTCCCGACCAGAGCGGCGACGCCGGGACTCAGGTAAAGATATTCCCACCGGTCATTGAAGGCAATGACCATCTGTCCGGACGCTTCCAGCAGACGGATGAATTCCGGGGCGGCCGGCACGGACTCGATCTCGGCCAGGGGCGGGATCGTCAGCATTTCCGAGACGAATCTTCGTTCATCGGCAGGCGCGGAGTGATCTCGCTCCGGCGCAGGGGACGCATGGCTCATAAGGATCAGGACTTTAAGTTTTTCTACCTAATTTCCTGACATTATATCGTCAAAATTAAACATCTATACCATTTTTATATTCCCTGTCTCGTTCTTCCTCACCGTCACCGGCTTACGAGGGGGTCAGCAGACGAAGGAGGAACTGGGCCAGAAGAATCTTCCCGATCGTTGCGATCGGGTAGACGGCGGCGTAGCCGGCATTGGGGGTGTCATCCTTCGTCTGTTCGATGGCGAACCCCAGGAGCGCGGGCTGTGTCTGAAGACCGGCCAGCATCCCGAGGAGGGTCCGCATCGGAATCCGGAACAGGCGGTCGCCGACGGTGAGGAAGAGAGCGGCGGCGGTCATCGTGATCAGGGCGCCGATAGCGATGACGATCAGGCTGCGCGGGTCGCTGATCGAGGCGGCGAACGCCTGTCCGGAGCGGGTCCCGACCCCGGCGAGGAAGAGAACCATTCCGATCTGGCGCAGGGTCAGGTTCGTTCCGTAGGGAAGGCTCCAGACGAACGGGCCGGTGCGATCGACGGTGCCGAGAATGAGAGCGACAATCAGCGGGCCGCCGGCAAGACCCAGTTTGATACTGCCGCCGCCCGGCAGGGGGAGCGCAATCATCCCGATCAGCAGGCCGAGGGCGATACCGAAGCCGAAGGTGAGAATATCGACCTCGCTCAGATGACGGTAGGAATCGCCGAAGAAGCGAACGACGGCGTCGGCATTTCGTCGGGGCGCGACCACCCGGACCCGGTCGCCGAGAGCGAGGCGAAACGTTCCGGAGGGAACGAACTCGACGTCGCCGCGTCGAAGCCGGGTGATCAGCGCGCCGAATCGGTCGTTCAAATGCAGATCGGCCAGGGTCTGCCCCGCCAGATTCGGATTGGAAACGAAGACACGCACGTAATCGAGGGGCGAGGGCGTTTCGAGCAGGGATTGTTCGGCGAGAGTGCCCAGGAAGACGGTCGCCTCTTCAATCCCGTCCGCGGTCCCGATCACGCTGACCAGGTCGCCGACCTGCGGAACGTCTTCCGCATGCATCAACCGGATCGCGTCGTCTCCGCGTTTCAGTCGGCAGAAAACCACCTCCCATCCGTACTTTTCGCGCAGGGTTTGAATGGTATCGGTGACGTCATGCCGGTCCACCCGGATCGTTTTGCTCGTCAACTGACCGGCCGGCACCTCACGCGCGCCTTCGGAGGGAACGGCGGTCTCCGGCAGGTCGTAACGAACGCTTCGGAGTCGCTGGTAGGCCAGCACGACCAGGATCATTCCGGCGACTCCCATCGGATAGCAAAGCGAGTACCCGACGACGACCGACGGCGCCAGATTCGCCGTGGCCGGATCGGTTCGCAGTATTTCGAGGACACCGGCGAGGGCGGGGGTGTTGGTCAGACTTCCGCAAAAAATGCCGATCAACCGGGTCGTGGGAAGGTGGAGCAGAAGATTGGTCAGGTAAACCATCGTGCCGGCGATACCGAGAACTCCCAGCGTCAGCGCGACGGTACGGCCGCCCCCCCGTTTGAAGGAGGCGAAGAAGAGGCGGCCATTGCTCAGACCGATCGTATAGACGAACAGGACCAGCCCCAGCTGGTAGACGATCTCCGGCAGGGCTGCCGACGGAAAGAGGCCGCCGACGAGCAGCCCGGCGAACAGGACTCCGGCGATCCCGAGACCGGCCCCGGCGATCCTCAATCGGCCAAAGAGGTTACCGAGAGCGGCGACCAGAAAAAGCGCGAGTAACGGGCTGGCGGCGAGCAGCGGATCGATGACGTTTCGATAGGGCATGACCTTCTCCATCCACTGCTTCGTGCGGTATTCGGGGAGCCGATCTCGTTATGGCTTCATCGATATTATGCCACCGTTCGGCGATCGGCGTTCCCGCGAAACGACGGATTTCACCTTTTCGGATCGGGGAGCGCCGACGGACCGGATTACCGACCGTTCAGCAGCGCTTCGCCGGCCTGCTGGCGTCGTTCGGACTCGGCCTGAAACGCTTTCGCCCGGTCACGGGAGTTTGCACCCGCCTTCACGGCGGCTTCCGGGGTTTCCTCCCGTCGGCAGCCGGTGAGCGAGATCGCGCACCACAGCATTGACAGGCAGATGACCGTTCGTAATCGTGACATGAGAGGGTCCTCCGTCCGGGATTATCGGGCGGAGGAGGGTCGGCCTTGATGGCTCTTTACGGCTGACGTTGCCCGGCGATACGGACCGGGTCCGTTGGTCCGAAGGAGACGTTGATTCGGGTTTCCAGGTCCAGCGTGTCCTCGCCGAAGGTGGCGCGGAGATGGAAGCGGAAGGGGGTTTCCGTGTAGTAGAGGACGACGGTGTAGGTATCGTCGCTCGTCCATGCGCCGACCGCGGCGACCGGCGCGGTCTCGTTCCCGCGCGAGTGCAGGGTCGTTCGATGTTTCCGCCAGTCGTTCGCCGTGCCACAGAGGATCGTGTGCGTTCCCCGGGCATCGGTCAGAGCCAGGGTCGCGCCCTCCCCGGAAAATTCGAAGCCGATCGTCCGGAGCCCCGGTTCATTTTCGGCGAGCGAATAGACCTGCCCGGAGACTCGTCCGGCGGTCGGCGATGTCGCCGCGCCTTCCGGGGCGGGAAGACGCAGCGACGAGAGTTTGTCGCGCAGGGCGGCGACTCCGGTCGGGTTCTCCGGAAGCGAATCGGGCCGCATCGCCGGGAGAAGTTCGTCCCAGATCAGTTCGAGGACCGAACCCATAAAGCCGAGGCCGGCCGTGATGGCGACCACCGCATCCTGATCGGGCAGTACGACGCAGAACTGACCGAACGCCCCGTCGCCCCGGTAGGCATTGTGCCGACACCGCCAGAACTGGTAGCCATAGCCCTGATTCCAGTCGTTTTCCGGATTGTCGCCGTTGGAAATATGTTTGGACGTCGCCTCTTGAACCCAACCGACCGGAAGAACCTGTCGTCCGTTCCAAACGCCGTCCCGGAGGTAGAGTTGTCCGAACTTAGCGATCGCGTCGGTCGTGATACTGAGGCCCCACCCTCCGACATGGATACCGCGCGGACAGGCTTCCCAGGTCGCGCCCTCGATACCGAGCGGAGCGAGCAGACGTGGCGTAAGGTAGTCGAGGAGGGATTCGCCGGTCGTTTTGTGCAGGATCGCCGCGACCATGTAGGTCGCGCCGCTATTGTAGACGAAATGCGTTCCGGGCGTGTGTTCCACCGGCCGTGCCAGAAAGGCTTTTGCCCAGTTTCCGTCGGGAGAGCGGTGCAGATAGCCGGTCGTGTCTTCGGCGTTCCCGGTGCCCATGATGAGCAGATCGCGGACGGTCATCGCTTCCAGGTTCGGGCTGACCTCCTCCGGCAGGTCGTCGGGGAAGAAGGAAACCACACGATCGTCGAGCGTGAACCGGCCCTCGGCGACGGCGAATCCGGCGGCGGTCGAGGTGAAACTCTTGCTCAGGGAGAAGAGCACGTGCGGGTTTTGCGCCTCATAGGGATGCCACCATCCTTCGGCGACGACCGCTCCGTGACGGACGAGGACGAAACTGTGCAGAGCATCCAGTTCCTTTTCGGCGGCGCGGAGAAAGGAGAGAATCGCTTCGGAGGAGATTCCCTGCGCCTCAGGAGTACTGCGGGGGAGGGCGATCGTTGTGTTCGACATCGGTGACGGTCCTGTTTTGGCAAGAGTGGTCGACGACACCCGTCGACACCGGGACTGTTCCTCCGCCTCGACGTGAATTCCTGCCCGGAATCGGTACGTCGTTCGGTGCGTCGCCCCTACCGGTCATTTTCGAAACGAACGCGACGGTAGATATCCTGAAACGAGAGAACGGCTCGACGAGAAGGGGTCAGCGGAAAGACGATGCCCGCCCGGAGAGCGGACGGGCACCGGGTCAGAGGGGTTACAGGCCCTTGTCGGAGAGGAACTTGAGCAGGTCGGCGATACGGCAGGAGTAGCCCCACTCGTTGTCGTACCAGGAGACGACCTTGACGAAGTTACCGAGGCCGACGGTGTCGACGGCGGAGAAGATCGAGGAATGGGTGTTGCCCTTGATATCGGTGGAGACCAGTTCCTCTTCGGTGTACTGAAGGATGCCCTTCATCGCGCCCTCGGCGTACTCCTTCATCGCCGCGTTGATTTCGGCGATTTCGACATCGCGGCCCAGAAGGGCGGTGAAGTCGACGACGGAGACGGTCGGGGTCGGAACGCGGAACGCCATGCCGGTGAATTTGCCCTTCAGTTCCGGAATGACCAGCCCGACGGCTTTGGCCGCGCCGGTGCTGCTCGGAACGATATTCTGGGCGGCGGCGCGCGCATCGCGCAGGTCCTTGGCGGCGGTATCGACCGTTCGCTGAGAGTTGGTATAGGCATGGATCGTGGTCAGAAGACCCTTCTCGATGCCGAACTTCTCGAACAGGACCTTGGCCACCGGCGCGAGACCGTTGGTCGTACAGGACGCATTGGAGATGACATGGTGCTTGGACGGGTCATAGACGTTGTCATTGACGCCCAGAACGACGGTCAGGTCTTCGTTCTTCGCCGGTGCGGAGATAACGACCTTCTTTACCGAATCGCGCTTGTGGGCGACCGCCTTGGTGGCGTCGGTGAAGAAACCGGTCGATTCGACGACCACGTCAACCCCTTCGGTCGCCCAGGGAATCGCTGCCGGGTCCTTTTCGGCAAAAACCTGAATCTTTTTGCCGTTAACGATGATATCCTTATCCTCGAAGGACACCTCGCCCTTGAAGGGGCCGTAGTTGCTGTCGTACTTCAGAAGGTGGGCATTGGTCTTGGCGTCCGTCAGATCGTTCAGGGCGACCACTTCCACTTCTCCGTTCGGGTACCGCTCCTGGATGGCGCGGAAACTCAAACGACCGATACGACCAAAACCGTTGATACCGACACGAATAGCCATCGTGACAACTCCTTGCAGGGGCGACCTTTCCACGCGGAAAGCTCGCCCGGATGGAACCGGACCCCGTACCGAAACGGCCCGTCCGGCGGGAAAAGCGTTTAAAAGGGCAGACGTGCGCCCCTATGCCATTCGTCTGCCCATATGGATGATAGCACCGTCTCCGGCGGACTGTCAACGCGCCCCGTTTCAAATCCGGCTATCGGCGGATGGAAACCGGTCATCGATTGTTGGGCGGACCGGAGGGTGTCAGGTATTTGGAACCTGGATAGGTATAAAGACGTGTAGTATCAGGCAGGGAGGGGTATACTTTCTCCGGAGTTTTCTGAGAATGCCGCCGGTTCGCGCCGCGTAAAGCGGAAAGCGTCGGTCCGGGTATCGGACCGTGCGAAGCGACCCGGGCGGGTGCCGACCGCGTATCGAAACAGCGAAAGTTGGATACCAAAGAGTGGAAATAGAAGTAAGCGAGACCGAGGCCGGGATTCCTCTGATCCGAATCCTCGGGGAGATCGATTTGCACACGTGCCCGGAGCTACGCTCCACGCTGCAAACGCTGATCGAGCAGGGCAGGTTCTGTCTGGTTCTGGACATGGCCTCCGTGCCCTATGTCGATTCGGCGGCGCTGGGAGTGCTGGTGGACGCCCAGCGGCGTACCCGCGAAAAGGGAGGCGAGGTCTTCCTGGCGCGGATCACCTCGTTCGTTCTGCGTGCCTTCGAGATCACGCGCTTGATCCGGATCTTTCGGGTTTTCGAGAGCGTGAACGAAGCCGTTGAGGCGGCCCGGGCGACCTGCGACGGGGACGCACCGGTCTGAAAAGCGAAAAGCCCCGCAGGCGGGGCTTTTGCCGTTATGCCGGGAGTTCGGCAGAGGAGTTCAGGCGCGTTCCTCATGACGGACGGCGTTGTACCAGTCGGTGACCGCGTTTTGCGCCCGATCCAACCGATCGATCAGACAGCCGTTATCGGCATCGAGCAGCGCTTGAATGCTGGCCGGTAGAAAGAGCGCCTCGAAGGTGTCGCATCGGCGCAGACCCCAGCGTGTCGGCGTGACATCATTCTCGTGGAGGGTGAGGTACGGGGCCAGGTAGGGTCGGACCCGATGGTAGTACTCCATAAACCAGGCCCGGTACCGGGCGAACTCGGTTTCGGCGTCCGAGGTAATGCCTTCCTGCGCGGCGAAGCAGACCACCCCGACCAGTCCGTCAAACTGTTTCTCAAACATATCGTACATGGCACGATTTCTCCGAATGGCTTCGCGTTCCCGCAGGTAAGCGGCGTAGGAACCATGTCCTTTGGTCTCTTCGACCGGACGAGAGCGAAGCGTTCGACACCGTTCGAACAGGGCGCGGCGAGTGCGTCGGGTCGCCAGTTCCAGCCGTAACCGTAGCTGTCGGACCGGTGGCGTTGGATAGGCAGTCCTGATCATGTCACTTCTTCTCCGATCGGGCACGGATGTTCTCCGCAAGGGAACCCTTAAATCCTGAATACGGTCGTCGTTGATTTCCGGTAAAACCGAGGGCGGTCGGGGGGACGCGAACCACGACTGCCGTGTCATGGCCTGTTGCCTTCCTGAGAACGAGGAAGGAGAACCGCATCGCCGTTTCGAACCGGGAACGGCGTGTATCGGCTACTCCGCCCCGCGCGCCAGCTTGACAAAGTTCATTTGAAGATCGCTGAGCATCGCCCTGAGAGGCAGTCGTTCCTCCTGAGGAAGGACCGGCTCCAGTTGTTCGGCAAGAAACGTGGCCGTGTTGATGGCGATTCGGGCCTGCTGAAGGTCGCGCTCGATCTGCCCGGTCATCGGATTGTGAACAAGCCCCATCCGGAGGAGCGCATGGTTCCGCATCTCTCCCAGGAAGAGAATCAGGACCGAGTAGACATCGGGAACCGAGTTATCGTTGCCCATGTCCTCGGAATCGTACGCCTCCTCGGCGAACGTCTCCTCGACCAACAGAGAGGACGGAATCTCCTCAGCCGGGGGCGGCGTCGCCTCCGGTGCGGCGGGAGAGTCGGTCGGGGCGGCTGCCGGTCCGGCGTTCAGCTCGCTCGTAAAACGGCGGCGGTCACGGATCACAAAGCCTTCTTCAGGGTCGTCAGCCATAGTAAAGATTGGTTCCTTGCACGAGGCACTTCACGAACGGGCGGCGCGGACGCCGCTTCATCCGGAAGTGTTGTGCGGCATTGTAGCACAGGAGAACCGGAGAACGCAATGTACATTTTAGGCTATTTTACCGGTGAATTATGTCTAATAACTATAAATGAACGTTTTCCCGCAACACGATAACGGTCGGGCGATCCCTGCGGAAACCCCCCTCGCCGAGCCAGGGATCGAAGTGATATTATTCACATAACCGGGCGCGGAATCGAAGCAGGAACGGTGTACTGCCGTCCGAAAATGTTAGGGACGGAGCGAGGTGGAACGAACATGGCAACGGCTCGAAGAACCGGCGGATGGTGGACGGCGGCCCTGACGGCGGCGATTGTGTCCGGCTGTGGCAGCGGCTCGGGAAATAATACGACCCCCGGACGTACGGAGGGCCTGACCGGTACGCCGCGATCGGCCGACGCGCCCGCCGATGGGAATGTTCGCGCCGAGGGGCAGGTCGGACGGGTCGGCATCTTCCTCTCCGCGACGCCGGACGGCAAAAAGGCCGAGAAAAGCGGTCGCCTCTGGGCGGGCATCCTCAAGGTCGAACTGATCGATATTCAGGAGAAAGCGGTCACCGTTTTTGAAGCGCAGGACGGAGCGAACGTTGACCTGACGACCCTGTACGAGACGGGGGGACGCCGTTTCCAGTTGCTGGCCTGTCCGGGAGTTCCGTCCGGAAAAGCCTACATCCGCGCGCGTGTGACGTTCGGCCCGTCCTTCTCCCGCTTCTCCCCCGACGCCCCGACCGGGGTGCTCACGCCGCTGGCCGATCTGCTGCCGAAGGACGAACGGGAAAACCCGATCCTGTCCTTTCCGCTGACCCGACCTCGCGATCTGGGCAACGGGCGAGAAAACCTCGTCATCGATTTCGATCTGGCAGGGATGCAGGTCGCCGACGGCCGGATCACTCCTGCCCTGCGCGAGGGCGACCAGGACGGATTGAGCGATCTTGCGCGGCAGATCCCGACGACCTTTGTCGGGACGGTCAGGGAGTTGACCGGCAAGGACACGCCGAAGACGTCGGAGGAAACCGCCGGCGAGTCGTCGTCCTCCCCACGAAACACTCCCGAAACCCCGGTGACGACACCGGTCGAACCGAAAGCGAAGGAAAAAGCGAAGGAGCTGGCGGCGAAAAACACCGACCGTCCGTCGGAAAAATCGCCGGGGAGAGCGGAGCCGAAGGAGGGAGCGGCGATCACGGGAACGCCTGCCTCCGACGAGACCGCACCGACCACCGCGCCATCCGTTGCCCCGACCGTTGCTCAGACACCCGCCCCGACCGTTGCGCCGGAACTCTCCCCCGACGGTCTGCTCTTTACCCTTACCCTGGGAACGAATCGAAGCGTAACCGTTCAGGCGGGGGAGGCGACCGTTTTCGATAACGAGGGGCCTACTCCCAATCCCACGCTCCCGGAAGGGAAGAAAGCCGCCGTTCGCGGGATTCTGGACCCGGTGACGAAGCGGGTGCTCGCCGAGCGAATCACCCTGCTGAACGGGGACGGACCGACCGGAGAGATGACGACCATTCGAGGGGCGGTGACCGCCGCGGACAGCAAAAACCATCTTCTGGTGCTGACTGCGACTCAGGCGGAGGGAATCCTGCCCACGTTCGCGGCGGTGACCGTGCAGATGTCGCCGGACGTCGTCTATCGGTCACGGGGGGGCGTCCTGCTGACCCATGACGAGTTCCATGCCGCGCTGACGGCCCGACCGGGGGCGACCGTGTCCGTCACCGGAGCCTACGAACCGGTCACGGGTTCACTGCGCGGAAAGACCGTTCGCCTGGAGGAGAATACGCCGGGGACCGCCCACGAGGCGACCGTCACCGGAACGGCGCAGAGTGCGGATGAGAAAGCGGGGACGCTGACCCTGGGTTCGCTGACGCTCTGGCAGGGGATCGTCGCCCGTGGGGACCGCTCGAAAATCCCGGTCGTGGCGACGGCGGCCACCGCGTACCGGGATGAGAAGGGGCAGTTCCTGGCATCGGCCTCGTTCTGGCAGGCGGCCAAATCCGGACGTACCGTGCATGCCGTCGGGATCTATACCGGCGGGAAACTGACGGCCACCCGCCTGGAACTGGTCGCTCCGGAAGCGTTGCCCGGACCGACGACCGCCCCGGAACCGAAGGGCGAAGCGGCCGAACCGAAAACGGAACCGGCCGGAGAACCGAAGGCCGAACCGAAAAACGACGACGGTACGCCCAATCTTTCTCCTATCTCCTGAGTTTCCCGGTCGGCGATCTCGCTTGCGGATGGCAAGCCGTTCGCTCGATTGATAAAATGAGGCAGACAAGGCCGGTAACCGTCTTGCCCGGCTCCGCCGAGGTTTTCCATGCGCAATCTTCTGCCTGTCGCCGTCGTTGTGTTCTGTTGCGTCGTTCTCCCCGGATGTGGAGGAGGTGGCGGCGGCGGTACTCCGAAACCGGGACCGACGCCCACCCCGACACCGACCCCGACACCCACTCCCGTTCCGACCATCGCGCCTCGAATGGTGATTGGCTGGGGCGAGCGGAGCCGGGCGACCGGCGGGCTGAACTCCGCTCTCTCCGTCGCCGTTCGCCTGGCCGGCGCGAAGCCGGACGGGTCGGATCTGGTCTTCGTGGTGAACCGGGGCGCGACTCCCGGCCCGCATGAGGCGACCGTCGTGGCGCCCGAACCGGCGCGTCTGGGCCAATGGACTCTGACCGTTACCTTCTTCGGCGGAGGCAATGGCACCGAACTCGTCGTCGGTGTGGGCCAGGCGAACGTCACCCTGGGCCCGGACGGCAACCTGCCGGATGTAGCGATCAACGGAATCGTGCGTCGGATCGAACTTGCGTCGGGGCAGTCCGCGATAGTCGGGGAGCGGAACGATCTCGTGGCGACGGCACGCGGTGACGGAGAGGCGATCGTTCCGCTGAGTCCCGGTTCGTTCCTTTTCCGTGTGGAATCGGGGAGGGATCGTCTGCGCTTCGTCGGCGGGCAGGCCGAGGGGTTGCTGCCGGGTATGGCCAGTGTCCTCGCGACGGCGGACGGTGTTGCGAGCGATCCGGTTCCCGTGCGGATCGGTTCGCGCGCTGTCGTTACCCTTTCTCCAAATCCGGCGAAGGTATCGATTAACGGTGTGCTTAACCTGACCGCCCAGGTCAGCACGACGAGCAATCAGGCGGTAACCTGGACCGTACAGGAGGGGGCGACCGGGGGGACGATCGATGCGAACGGGCAGTATATCGCTCCCGGAACGCCCGGTATCTACCATGTGGTGGCGGTCAGCCAGTACGATCCGGAGAAAAGCGCGACCCTCGCGATTACGGTCGAGGCCGGAAACGTCAATGTCGGAGGCGAGTTCCCGGATACGGGCGGAGTCGGCGTCAGCATCGATTAGTCCGCATCGATATCGATTAGGAGGTCAGGGGGACTTGCATGCGTTACGATGGCTTCAAGCCGTTTCCCTTTCTGATTCTTTTTGCCGGTTTGTTGCTACTTTCGGGCTGCGGCAGTTCGAAGCCGGAAGCGCGTCCATCGACGGAGTCCGCCACCGTCGGGCGGGCGGCGTTGACCGTTCGCTGGCCGGAACGTTCGCGTCTGATCCCGTTCGCGTCGGAGAGCATCCACGTTCGTCTTTTTCGGGGAACCCGATTGTTCGGGGAGAAGGTCCTGATTCGGCCGGAGAACGGGGGCAGTACGTCGGTCTCGTTTGAGCGCGTTCCGACGGGACTGTCAACGGTCGCCGCGTCCGCGTATCCGAATGCGGACGGTTCCGGGGTGGCGCAGGCGACGGGCAGTGTCCCGGTGACGGTCGAGGCGAACCGGACCACGCAGGTGGGCCTGACGATGGGTAGCACGATCGATCGTCTGGCGGTCGCGCCGATATCCGTCTCCCTCAGGGTCGGGGAGAGCGCCCCCGTGATCGCCACCGCCTTTAACGCTGCCGACGACATGGTGCTGACGAAACCGGCCACGATAACCTGGGCGAGCGACAGGGCGGACGTGGCTTCCGTGGAGTCGGGCGGGAAACTGAACGGTCTGGCGGTCGGGACAGCCACGGTGACGGCCACCGAAACGGAATCGGGCAAGACGGCGACCGTCTCCGTGATCGTGACGACGGTTCCCACGCCGACTCCGACTCCGTCACCAACCCCTACCCCAACTCCGACGCCGACCCCAACGCCGACCCCGACTCCCCCGCCGACGAAGGCGGGAAGCGGGGAGGTGCGTTGCGATCCGGCAACCGATCATTGCTATGTGCTCTACCATGTCGTTAAGGACAGCACCAACTTTGAGCACCTGCGCGATATCGCCGCCGCTCAAACCTATCAGGGAAAACCCGGACATCTGGTTACCGTGAACTCCGAAGCGGAGTTTGCGTTCCTGAACGCGCACTTCTTTCTGGGCGGCGCGCGGATCGGCGCGTTCCAGGACCGTACCGCTCCGGATTACTCCGAACCCGGGGGAGGATGGCGCTGGGTGACCGGTGAACCGTGGGGTTACACTCGATGGCAATTCGGCGAACCGAATAACGTGGGCGGCGGAGAGGACTACGTTTCGTGTTTCGACGACGGAAGCTGGAACGACGCGTATCCGGGTGACGATTCGAGCTACATCGTCGAGTTCGAGGCGACCGCCTTTCCTGCGCCCCCGACCGCACCCTTACTGGTCTATGACGGGTTCGACTATACCTCCGGAGAGGATATTGCCGGAAAACTGGGCGGAATCGGCTGGACGCGCGGGTGGAACGACTATGGCGATAGCCGTCACACCCCGACCCGGGTCGCCACCGCCGGCCTGACCTATCCGGGATTGAAAACGACGGGGAAGGCGCTCGAAACAACCTCCTATTACCCGGTCGGCAACTTCAACATTCCCACCTATCCGGTCGGGGTGGAAGGCGATACGCTTTACTTCAGCATTTTGGTGAGACCACGGGCGGTTTCCGGGGACCTGTCCGGTTCGGGCACTTACTTCGGATTCGGTTTCAGCGACATGGGGTTTGGTATGGGAAGCGGTCCATTCTTCGAGATCGGAAAGCGGGGAGTCGGAGTGACCTCTTCGATCCGTGCGGAGCCGAATCGCACCTACCTTCTGGTGTTGCGAGCGCGGTTCCGGGAAGGGTCGGACAGGCTCGAAGGCTGGGTCAACCCGCCTGTGGGACAGCCGTTGCCCGCTCCGGACATGATCACGGAAACGATCGACACGCCGCAGGTCATCGGGGATATCGGGATCGGGTCCAGCGTTCCCGTACTCTACGATGAGTATCGGGTTGGCCGGACCTGGGAGTCCGTTTCGCCGACCCTCTAGCACTCCCGTTCGGAGTCCGGGTTAGTGTCGGCGTTGGAGGCGGAATGAGGGTCGGGGGTCAAAGTCCGGGGGCCTCCGAAAGGATGACCACCTGATCGCCGGTGCGGAACGCCAGCCCCTTGTCTCCCCAGCGTACCAGGCTGCCGCCCCCGCCGACGCCGGTCACGGTCCGGGAGTCCAGCGGGACAAAGGTTTCGGTATCGTAGGCGGTAATTTTCGGGCCGCCGTTTCCGCCTCCCATGACGAAAACCCGCTTATTCGCGGCGTCGGGACAGAGGACACCCCCGCCGATCCGACCGACGGTTCGTAGCTGTTCCGGATCAATCACCTCGCCGTTGGTGGCGTAGACGCGTCCTCCCCCGTATTCGATGCCGACATTATAGGAATTGATCATGCCGGTACCCCATTGTGCGCCGTCGGCCCACGTACCGTTGGCGAGGGGCTGTTTCAAAAAGCCGAAACTGCTCAGGAACCCGTCGTATCCGTAGAGACGGGAACCATCCTCGTTGGTAACGATGGTGCTGACCCCGCCAATCGTTTGCGCCTCCGGCACGCCGTTCGCATAGATCGCGGTGTCCACGCCGCCCGGCGGGCTGAAACGCGTATCATGCCGGATCACGATCAGGCGGTCCGGGTGACCGGCAATCACCTCCATATCGATCACGGCCCGGTTGTCCAGTCCGAACTCAAGGCCCGCGGTTTGCGTGGCGAGGTCGAAGATACGGATGGCACGAGCGCCGTTCAGGGCGACATAGAGATATTTCCCGTCTCGGGTGACGCGAAGTCCCCCCGGTTCACTGCCGATAAAGATCGCCGGCCCGATGTTACCCGTTATCGGGTCGATCGACCGAATACTGTTTCCGGTCGCACCCACCGAACCGGGGATCGAAACGTACAGTTTTCCCGAAAACTTATCATAGGCGAGATCGTTCGTAACCAGCGGGATGATTCTCGGTTCGCCCGGCGGCGGTGGAGTCGGTGTCGGAGTCGGGGTAGGTGTCGGTGTCGGAGTGGAGGATGGGGTGCCGGTAGGGGTAGGTGTCGGTGTGGGCGCGGCAACGACGGTGACGGGCACCGTCGCCTTCTTTCCGGATTCCGTTTCGGTTACTTCGACGCTTCCGGAACCGGCGCGAACCCCTTTGACGATTCCCCCCGCGTCGACGGTCACGAGATCGGGGCTGGTCGAGACCCATTCATAAGTAGCTCCGGTAGTCAGGACCGCTTCGTTCTCGCGGTTTCGCGCTGTGGCGGTCAGATGGACCGTCTCGCCGACGGTGATTTCGGCCGGGGACGGAGTGACCTCCAGCCGATCGATGGTCGAGGTCAGAGTCGCCTTGACCGGAGTCACCTTGCCGGATAATACCTCAACGCCGATTTCCGCCCGTGCCTGAGCGACGCCGGAACCGTCCGCCGCCGGGTGAGCCGTTGCACGAACGACGACCCATCCCGTCGGAAGGCGATCGAACTGCAGGGACGCGGAACCGCCATCGGCAGGACGCCGGAGAATTCCCTGGGCAAGAAGTGAGGAACCGCGCACGATTTGAATCTGCAGACTTTCGGCGGCGAACGGAATCAGGCGGGAGCGTTCCGGCCAGCGGACGGTCAAAACCGCCTTCCCGGTGGCATTTTCGGCGGCCGAGGTGGCCGTAGGGCGGCCATCACCACCGCCGCACCCGCTCGTGAAAAAGGGAAGCAACGACAGAAACAGGCATACAACACCGTAGATTAAAATCGAGGTGCCGGATTTGGATCGCATTGGCCCACCCTTCTCGTCGGAGGATTCGAAACGTTCTCGGAGTATGTCAGGGCGAAGGAACCGAACTCCGACACTTCAGAGTATCATGGAAGGGCAATCACGTCTTTCACAAATCCCTTTGTCCGGTCCTTCGAACGATCTATAAATCCGACTTTCCGTCGGACACTTCCCGGTAGCTGCCCGGATCTCCCAGTGTCGCGGTGCGAAAGGCGCGGTCGGCGAACCCGGCGACGGCCGAGGCGGCCATCGCCAGACCCATCACCAGAAGCATGTTCGACGGGCCGATCGCTTCGAGCAGCACGCCGCCCAATCCGATCGCGACCGGTTGGACACCCATACTCACCATGGTCAGCACGGAATTCACACGCCCGCGGAAATGGTCCGGAACGACGGTCTGGATATACGTGGTCATCGGAAGTTGCGCCAGCGGAATCCCGAGACCGGCGACGAAGTTCCAGAAAGCGAACCATCCGACCGGACGCGAGAACGCCATGGCCGCGATCGTCAGACCGAGGATCGTAATCCCCTGAATGAAGGCGATACCCGGACGCCGTATCTCCCGCCGCCCGACCCAGATACCGCTCAGGATCATTCCGGTGAAGAACGACCCCTCGCATAACGCCAGAGTCGCATAGGCGCCGCCGAACCATTCCCGGTTCACCTTGACATAGACGACCATAAACGGCGCGACGAAGAACTGGAACAGAAGGGTCAGGATCAGGACCACAAAAAGCACATGCTCACGGCGCATATATCGCAGACCGTCGATGGTATCCCGCCACGACTGCCGCAGCGGGGAGACGGACGACGAATCGGCGACTTTGTCCGGGAGAAGCGGCGGGAGACGACGGATATAGACGGCGGAGAGTCCGAAGGAGAGCGCGTTGAGAAGAACCGCCGACAGAAAGAAATAGGTCGGCGAGATGGCGTACAGCGCTCCGAGAACCGCGCCGGAGATCGCCATACCGATCAGCGGCATGAAACTCTGGGTCGCCATCGACAGGCCGTTCGCCGTCGAAAGCGCTTCGGGAGGGACCAGACGCGGGATGGCCGCGCTCTTCGCCGGGGCGAAGAAGACGTTCACCAGCGAAAGAGCGCCACCGACCCCGATCAGGGCGACGACCGGCGGCTTCGGAATGAACCAGAGCACCAGGCCGAAAGTCACCAGGATGATCGCGCTCGCCACGTCCGCGAAGAGCATGATCCGGCGTCGGTCCTGTCGGTCCGCCACGACCCCGGCATGGAGCGACAGGAGTAGGAAGGGCAGCGTCTGGGCGACCCCGGCGATGCCGACCATCCGGGCGTCCCCGGTCAGTTTATCGACCATGAAGAGGAAAACCAGAGCATAGAGGGCGTCCCCCAGTTGAGAGATAGCCTGACCGAGCCAGAGGTTACGGAAGGGTCGGATCGCCAGCAGATCGCGATAGGACATACTCCACGCATTATACAGGCCGCGACGTTGGAAGGGACGGAACTGCGCCAGCCGGAGAGGAATCACGGCGAAAAAAGCGGAACGGTCTCTCGTCGGGATACGGAAGAGGGTAGCTATGGTCCGTCGAGCAAACCGTGTCATCGTTCGTCTTGTGGCGCCGGTAGCGATGATTCTATGGAGCGTTTCGGCAAAGGGGCAGAGTGCGCCGCCCCGCGTTTCGCTCGCGCCGCTGAATCTGGAAGCGGCTCTGGCGGCGTATCCGGTCGCCGGGACACGCACGATACTGGTCGTCGCGCCCGATCGCGCCTTTCGAACCCGTGACGCGGTATCGCTGCCCGGACGCCCGTCGCCCTCGCAAATCGCCGCCGCATTCGGAAGGAAAGCGGTTCCCTCCGGGGAACTGCTGGCGCTGGTCCCTCGAACGATGTCCCTCCTGCACTCCCCGTCCGCCGAACCGAACCCCTGGGACGGAGCGCCGCCCGGCGATCTCTTCAAGCTGCTCGCCGCCACCTTTACCCCCGAACAATGGAAGGCGTTCGTCAGCAGGAACGGAGTCGCCGTACAGGAACTCAACACCAAAGAGCAACGGGATCTCTTTCGCGCCCTGTTCCCGAACGGCGTTCTGCGCGTGCAGTACGACGTGCCGGACGGACCGAATCGCGACGAGGATATTCAGGATCGGAGCGAGGAACTGCCGCAGGCGCGACTGCGTCTCGGGCAGATGGTATCGCTCGGCATGCCGGTCGCGGGCAAGCCGACACACCATGTCTTCGGAATGGGTTTCCGCCCGAAAAAGGCGCCGCCCCGCTATTTCCAGATCGCCCCGGAGAACTTTGAGGCGGACCGGGTGAGCGGCGCCAGGGTCCGGACCGAGGTGCCGAACCGGCTGAAACCAGGGGACCTGGATTTCTCGACGCCTTCCCTGCAGGTCGCCGTTTCGCTGGAAAGCGTGCGGACGGTCGGCGAACTGATCGAGCGAATTGGGCGTGCGACAAAAACCGAACTCTATGCCGACTACCGTTTGGAGAACAAAAGGGTGACGGTGATCGGCAGACCGGAAGGGCGGGCCGCCGATGTGCTGCGCGCTCTGGCACTGAGCGTGACCGGCGCTTACCGTCGGGTCGGCCCGGCGTTCGTCCTGACCGACGACCGGGTCGGCATCGGGACGCGTCGACAGCGGTGGGCGAGTTTCGAACGGCAGGCGGAGGAGTTGCGCCGGACCGCCCTCGAAAGCGCCGGGGACGAAATTTTGGAACGGTATCCGCAGCGCGTTCTGCCGACGTTCGATGAACCGCTGGCGATGAACGCCGCACAGCGCAAACTCGCCGACGCCAAGAGGAACGATCCGTTCGGTATCGCCTATCACAGTCAGGAACAGGCGGAGGTGCCGTTCGCGGAACTGTCGCCCGCGCAACAGGAGGTCGCCCGTATCACCTATAACTACCGCCGGCGGGACCCGGAACGAACGCTGGAGGGCACGTTTCTCGTTCAGGCGAACCCGATGCTCCAACTGTTGCTGCCCTCGCTCGACGGTCCGGTCAACCTGAGCATGGATATGACCGGAATTTTCCGCCCGTCGCAACAGGCGATGCACCTAATGGCGGAGAAAATGCGGGCGGAGGCGAAACCATCCGTTCCGTCGACGGAGCCGCCGGATTCTCCGAAACCGCCGACGATCGACGACCTGATAGCCCTGATGAAGGCGATCGAACGGCGGGCGGTGTATGCCCGGCCACGAACGGCGGACGAGGTGAACGCCCTGATCTCTTCGATGAAACGCCTGACGTTCAACGAACTCTGGCTGGATGTCTTCTCGGATGGTGTCGCCCATATCGGCGGAACGAAGCGGTCGGCGCCGACCGCCGGAAAACCGGAAGGCGATGTGCTGACGCTGGCTCTGGAGGCGGCGAAGGGAACCGGGATTCGTGTCTTTCCGGTCGTCGATCTGCTGGCCTGGGCTCCCGCCAACGCCTCCGAATCCGTCCGCGATCGAACGATTCTCGGTGACAATTCCCTGGAAGCGGAGATACGTCAGTTGCGGCGTCAGGCGTGGTTCGCACAGGCGAAGCGCGGCCCCCAACCTCCGTCGTTCCCCATGCCCAACGGGCCGGTCTACGTTTCGCCGAGCGGACCGGGAGTGCGCGAGGACCTGACCGAACTGCTGGTCGCATTGCGGAAACGGGAGGGAATCGCCGGTGTCGTCTGGCGAACGGACGCCCCGAACGGCTATCGCGGTTCCGACGATCGGTTTTTGACGAGCAGCGATCCCGAAACGGAACTCGGGTACGGCGAGGATATGCGCCTGAAGTTCCTTCGCCGGAATCATAGCGATCCGATCGATGTGTTTCCGAACTACTATCGAACGGGGCGGGCCAATACCCGGCTGGCGTTCTTTGACGGTTTCGACCGGGAGCGGGAACTTACCGAGCAATGGAGCAAGTTCCGTCGGGAAACGAACGTGGCCTTCCTCCGATCGCTGTATGAGGGGACGATCGGGACGGGCGATAGGTCCTTCGACCTTCTGATCGCCGCCCGGACGACGGAGGGACGGTATCGACCCTGGTTCGGTTCGTGGGATCGACCGGACGCGCCGCTCCCGTTTTATAGAGACATTTTTCCAGGGGGAGAACGGCCCGCCGACGAGGTCACGCAGGCGAAGGCGCAATCCCGTCTGGCGTATCGCATTATTCAACTATGGTCGGGAATCGACCGCCGCTCCTTACGGATGCTTTGCGAACGAATGGTCCGAAACGATGCCTGGCATGGGTTCGTTCTGGAGACGCAAACCGACCCGGGCTTTTCTCGCAATCCCGATAACGCGGCCAACCCCCTCGCCTCGCTGGAAAAACCGTAGAAACGCCGTTTACGAACCGTCGGCAAAGAGACTGCCGACCGCCCCGGCGCGGGCGGTATCCGGCAGCAGTTTTTCGAACTCCTCCTCGGTCAGGACCGTGACGCCGAGTTGCTGCGCCTTCGCCAGTTTCGATCCGGCCTTGTCTCCGGCCACGACGTAGGTGGTCTGCTTGCTGACCGAACCGGAAACGCGTCCGCCCAGTCGCTGAACGGCCGCCTCGGCGTCCTCCCGCGTACGACCGACCAGCCCGCCGGTGAAGACGAACGTCTTTCCGGCAAAATGATCGGAGACCGGCGCGGAATCCTCCCCTCTGGCGACCACGCCCGCCGCCGTGAGTCGGGCGAGCATCTCCCGGGTCTCCTCCATCCCGAAGAACGATGCCACCGACTCGGCGGTCGTCCGTCCGATCTCGTGCACCTGTTCCATCTCGTCGGCGGACGCCGCCGCCAGCCGTTCGAGCGTGCCGAACTGACGCGCCAGCACGCTCGACGCCTTTTCCCCGCAATGCCGAATCCCGAACGCGAATAGAAGTCGGGAAAGCGTCGTCTGCCGCCGATCGTCGATCGCCCGGAGAATGTTGTCGGCCAGTTTGTCGCCCATCCGCTCCAGCGGCAGGAGGTCCTCTTTTTTCAGGAAGAAGAGGTCGGCGCGATCCCGAACCAGTCCCGCCCCGATCAGCTGCGCGATGTGCCGCTCGCCCAGACCGGCGATATCGAGGGCGTTCCGTGAGACGAAATGCTCCAGGCGGGTCTGAAGCTGCGCCGGGCATCCACGGGCGTTCGGACAGCGAACGATCGCCTCGCCCTCCGGACGAATAACCGGCGTCCCGCACGACGGGCAGGCATCCGGCAGTCGGTAGGGGACCGTTCCGTCCGGACGCTTTTCCGGAATCACGCGAACGATCTCCGGGATCACCTCGCCCGCCCGCTGAATGACCACGGTGTCCCCGACACGGACGTCCTTTCGATCGACCTCGTCCTGATTGTGCAGGGTGGCGCGGGAAACGATGACGCCGCCGACGGCGACCGGCCTGAGGATCGCCAGCGGGTTGATCGATCCGGTACGCCCGACCTGAACGACGATATCCTCCACCAGTGTCTCGACCTGCAGCGCCGGGTACTTGAAAGCGATCGCCCAGCGGGGGGCGCGGGCGACCTGCCCCATTTCCCGCTGCAACGGGTAGTCGTTCACCTTGACGACGACGCCGTCCGTATCATAGTCGAGCGTGTTCTTTTTATCGGCCCAGGCATCGACCCAGGCGATCACCGCCTCGATATCCGGACAGACCGCGCGGGTCGGATTCACCGGAAATCCCCACGCCTGAAGCTGTTCGAGCAGTCCTGCCTGGGTGGCCGGGGAGTAGCCTTTGGATTCGCCGATCGCGTAGAAAAATACCTTCAGCCCCCGTTTCGCCGTGATCCGTGGGTCCAACTGGCGGAGTGAACCGGCGGCGGCGTTGCGCGGGTTGGCAAAGGTCGGTTCGCCCGACTGCTCGCGTTCGGCATTGATCCGCGCGAACTCGCCATGAGTCAGGAACGCCTCGCCCCGAATTTCGATCCGTTCCGGGAGATCGTGGCCCGAAAGGCGAAGCGGGATGGCGCGGATCGTTTTCAGGTTCGTGGTGATATCCTCGCCCGTCGTACCGTCCCCCCGGGTCGCTCCCCGGACGAAAAGGCCGTTCTCATATGTCAGCGAAACGGACAGACCGTCCAGTTTCAATTCGCAGATGTATTCGATCGTCTCGGTTTCCCCCATGCCGACCGAACGCTTTGCGCGGCGGTCGAAATCCCGCAGTTCGTCGGCGGAGAAGGCATTGCCGAGAGAGAGCATCGGGCGACCGTGGGTGACGCTGCCGAACGCCGTCAACGGCGCATCGCCCACTCGTTGAGTCGGGGAATCGGGCGTCACAAGATCGGGATATTTCGCCTCGATCGCCTGCAACTCCCGCATCAGGGCATCGTACTCGGCATCGCTGATCGTCGGACGGTCGAGGACATGATACGCATGGTTGTGCCGGGCGATTTCCGCCCGAAGCGCCTCGACACGATCGGCGACAATCTCGGATTCCGTTTTTCCGGCGGAAGAAGGGAGGTCAGGAAGATCGAAAAGCGTGCTCATTGGCGAAATTTTACCCTTTTGTCGTGGTGATGGGGAGGGACGTTCGGCTGTTTCCCGGAATAAACTATCCGGAGATTCGCCTCCTCGGAAACGAAAATACCCGGAACATTTACCAGACAAAAATAAACTAAGAGTAAAACCGTCCGCGCGGATTCCGTGCGGAACCGGGAGTGGCCTCCAAATGATCGTCCGTCCGTCTCGTGCGCTCGCTCCGATAGTCCTCTTGATTACCGCTGCCGCGTCGGCTTCCGCGCAGATTCTCACGCCGCTTCAGAAGTATGAAGGGAACGTGGAAAACCAGGGAACCGTGCTTCTCGATCTCGACTACGGCGGCGCGGGAACGTACGACTTTCTGAATGTCTACATCGGTTCGCAGGATACGACCCTGACCGGTTACGGCGGGCAGCCGGACCCGATCCGATTCGATACGTACTGTATCGACCTGTTGACCGCAATCAATCACGACCCGCATCCGGTCGAACTGCTTCCCACCGATGTCTTCCCGCTGGGCAGGCCGGGCGTTAACCACGGAGGGTCGATCGCCTGGCTGTATAACCGGTACGCCGGGTCCGCCGTCGCCGACAATCGGCAGGCCGCCGCCCTGCAGATCGCTCTGTGGGAAGCCCAGTACGACTGGGACGGGTCGGCGTTCGTCGGCGGGACGAACGGAAGCATTGACCTGAAGAACGGTTACTTTCAGTACGGAGGCGTGGTCGGAGGGAGTGCCGTGGATACGGACCTGATCGCTCGCGCCAATACGATGCTGACCGACTGGTCCGGGAGGCAGGACCAGGCGACCTGGTTCCGTGATCCGGCCGGCAGTCAGCCTCTGATCGGTCCCCCGGTCCGCGGCAATAATATCCCGGAACCGAACGTGGCCGTTCTGAGCCTTCTCGGCCTCGCGGGAATGGCGGTTTTTCGTCAGCGGTTCCTCGCGGGGCGGTAGGCGTTCAGTCCGACCCGGGCGTGGCTTTGCTTGCTTTGAGGATCCAGCGGGCTTCGGGAAACCGGGCGGAAAGCGCGGGCAGACCCTCTTCACCGACCACCAGGAGGGCGGTGGAGAGAGCGTCCGCCACCGTGGCCGAAGGATGGAGGCAGGCGGCCAGCCCGGAGCGGTCGACCGGATATCCGGAGCGCGGATCGATCACATGACCGAACGACCGTCGCCCCGCCTGAAACGTCCGCCCGTGGACTCCCGACACGCCCAGCGCCCGGTCGGTCAGATAAACCGCGTCGGAATCGGAGGGCGGATTTCCGACCGCGATCGGCCACCCGTCCGGCGAACCGGGCGGCGCGCCGATCGCAACCACCGAGGAAGTGCCGCCATGGAGCAAAGCGCAGCGGACTCCCGTCTCTCGCAGTAACGAGGCGGCACGGTCGAGTGCGTAGCCTTTACCGATGGCTCCCGGGTCGAATCGCGCTCCCTGCACCGGCAGAGCGAGAGTGCCCTCGGTGTCATTGAGCCGGACCTTATCCGAACCCACGGTCGCCCGGCAATCCGCGATCTCTTCAGGGGAGGGAAACGCTCCGGTTTCGCCTGCGCCTCGCCAGAGATCGATCAGCGGACCGACGGTCGGATCGAACGCTCCGTCGGTCGCCAGCGACAGATCGAGGGCCCGACGGAGAAAGGTTTGCAGAGGGAAATCGATCCTCACGGGACCCTGGCCGGCGGCCGCGTTCAGGCGGTGAAGCATGCCGTCCGGACGGTGAACCGTCAGCATCGATTCGATACGGACGATCTCCTCCAGGGCTTCCTCGCCCGCCGCGCGAAGGTCGCTTTCGCGGTCCTCGCCGCACAGAAGAATTTCAAAACGTGTTCGCATGGCGAACACGGCCACACGAACGAACGGCGACTGGCCGGTCATGAATTCCTCAGAAGCTGGTTTCGACCGACTGGCGGTAGAGCGCGAGCCGAAGGTTTTTGTAGCCGGTTTCCGCCAGTTTTTCGGCGGACGGACTGCCGGGGAGATCGGTGTCCGCCGCGCCGACCGTGAAGATGGCTTCGCCGCGCACCAGAACGGAAACGCCCTTGCGCGTGACGTCGAACAACTGGATGTTATGGTCGAGGAGTCGGTTGAGACGATCCGCCGCCTCCCTGGCCCGTGCTTCGGACGGAGTGCGGTAAACGATCTGCTTGTCGAGGAGCACTTCGGTTGCCTGAACATCCTTATTGAGGGCGACCGTTCGAACCTCCACCCTGAGCATTTTGGTGACGGCCCGCCGGTTGATCGGCAGGTTTTGCTCCTTGATCTGAGCGGTCAGAGCGTCCGCCCGTTCGTTTTCCGGCGGGTGTGTGCGGAAAATACCGAGTTCGATATCCGGTCGCAGTCTCTGGTCCCGGCTCAGCCGTTCCATGAACGTCAGCATCCCGACCGGGTTATACCCGGCCTTATGCATCACGATCAGCCCGGCGCGGTCGGCATCCCGTTCCGCATTCTGACCGAATCCGTTCACTTTTTGCAGGGCGACCAGCTGGAAGCCCTGAAGTACATTCAGTGCGTCCGCGGTCGGAACCCGGGCGAAAAGGGTTGCCAGTGTGGTGATCAACATGGCATTGTTGAGCTTGTTCTGCTCCTTTTGCAGGCGGACGACATGATGGTGGGCGGCGTGAATGATCTCATGACCGAGGACGCCCGCCAGTTCATCGTCGGATTGCACGTAGTTCAGCAGCCCTTTATTGATATAGATATAGCCACCGGGAAGCGAAAAGGCGTTGACATCCGGATCGTCGACGATAAAAAATTTGTAATCGTAGGGGACGAGTTCCGAGGAGCCATACGTCGCCTCGGTCTTCGTCGTGTTGGCGATCGCGGCGATTTTCTTTCCGATCTCGGTGACACGGGCGACCAGCGCGGGGTCGGTGATCAGTTTGAGGCCCGATTTCACCATCTCCTCATGCGACTGCTGACCGAGTTTGACTTCCGGATCTTCGCCGGGCGGTTTGGCCTTCTTTTCGGTTTTTTCGGTTTTCTTCGCGTCGTTCTGCTGCGGAGGGTCGCCCGCGAACACCGATGCGGGGAGAAGTGACCCCGGAAGAAGGATGAAGATGGCGGTCAGTATGCCGGGAAAAGCGCGGCGTCGGCGGAAAATGGACATAGTCAGGCGCCCTCGGAAACAAGCTCTACTTTTGCTACGCATCCGGAGGGGGGGAGGTTCCTGATTTCGGGACGACGGATAGTCCGTCGACCCGGGAAAAGGGAACCTCCGGGGTCGATCAGTGGGCGGTCGATCCGGCGCTGGCGAGCGGCCGACGCTCCTCCTCGTTGTTCGCGCCTTCCGGGGCGGCCGCGGCGGTTTCCATGCCCAGCATTTTCATGACGGAATCGTCGCGCATAAACGGAGGCAGTTCCTCGTCGTCGTCCACGGTCAGGGGTTTCGCCTGCTCCAGTTCCTGGGCGACCTCGCTCTGGAAGAAGACGATGACCTGCTCCATCTGTGCGATTCGTTCGTCCGCCGCCTGGTTCAGCGCCCGTTTCTTTCGATCGAACGAGGCTTTCAACTGTCGCAGCCGCTCGATTTCCGCCTGCAGCCGTTCGATTTCCAGGTCCGTCTCCTGGTGAAGCGCCTCCACGTGCCCGTGAAACTCCTCCCGATAGTCGGAGAGGTGAGCCTTTTTCAGCATGGCGTCGGCGACCAGTTCCTGCGGCTCGATGGCGCGGGTTCGTTCGACCGCCTCCATGGTGGCCTTGACGGTGATGCGCTTGACCTGAAGCGGAAGGTCCGCCGGAAGGGCTGCCAGGACTTTGGCGGCCTGCTCCGCGCTGAAGGGGACCTGGGGCAGTCGCGCCTCCTGGAGGATTCTCTCGAGGTCCACCGGCTCGTGCGGGGCGACCAGGGCCAGAAGATTACGGCGCGCCGGGGCGCTGACGGGCGGTTCCACGGACACGGGAACCGGTTCGGCAACGACCGTCTCCGGAACCGTCGTGGTTTCCGCCGCTACCTCGTTTGCCGGATGGTCGGTGTCGTTGTCCGGAGCGATCGTTCCGCTTTCCGACGTTACGGGAACGACCGGCGGGACGACCGGCGGGGGCGGCGGCGCGTCCATGTACGCCGGAGGGGAGACACGATCGATATCCGGCGTCCTCCGGGGAGACGCATCGTTCTCCTCCGTCTTGGCGATTTCAATAAAGTTCGATGCGACGACTTCCCGCAATTTCTTCGCGAAGTTCACCTGCTGCTCCTGTTCACGGTGCCGTGCGGCCCGAAACGCATACCTGAATTGCCGGAACGCCGGCGGGCATTACTGGCTCATTTTCATCTTCATCAGCTTGGGCGTAAATTTCGGCCGATAATCGGGGCATCGGAAAGAGGGAGAGGTATCCTTCGGATTTTCCGCGTCCTCGGCTTTTACCTCACGGTTGTACAGTTCGCAACGCTCGCCTGCCCGATTGAAGTTTCCGCAGTCGCAACAACGGCGAAGCACCGACCAGCAGGTCGAACAGCGGACGGCCCCGATCAGTTCGATACGTCCGCACAGGGGGCAGTGAATGTACACTTCCTTGAAACCGAACGTGCGGTTTTCCAGGGCGGTTCGCACCCGGTGGTTGAAGATCTCCATCTGTCGGGTCGCCTGCATCGTGATCGCCAGAAGATGGTTCATCTCCTCCGGGGTCAGGTACTCGACGATGCGCTCGTCCAGCAGATCGGTCAGTGTCCAGGCCTGTTTGTCGATGCTCTTCAGATGCTCCTTCGCCGTCTGCGCGCGGTACGGTTTTTTACGTTCCTCGCGATTGGTAAGGGAGCGCACCATCTGGTCACCGACCGTATGGGAAACCCGAAGAAATACCTCTTTTTTGGAGGGAAACTTCTGAAGGTTGAGGATGATCTGCTCGAGAGCATTGACACTGAGCCGTTCCTGTTTGACCTTGGCGATCAGACGCGCCTGAGTGGCCGGGTCGTCATTGAGGGCGGACAGGGCGCGAGCATGACCTTCCGAGAAGTTGCTGGCCGGGTTGCCCGGACGCTGCACCAGCTCCTGCTGTACCTGAGGCGACAGTTCCAGCAGTTCCATCAACCGGCGCACCGTGGTTTCCGAAACGCCGAGAACCTTGCACACCTTCTCGTAGCTCATGATCTTGAGCAGCGATTCGACGGCGCGCGCCTTCTCCAGCGGGTTGAGATCCTCTCGCTGGAAGTTTTCCAGGAGGGCGTCCGCCGCCGCCTCCTCGTCGGACATCTCTTTGACGATGGCAGGAATGGTGGTTTTGCCGGCGAGACGGGAAGCCCGGTACCGCCGTTCACCCATAATAATTTCGTACATTCCCGCTTCGGTGCCCTTCAGCGGTCGAACGACGATCGGCTCGAGGACACCACGCTCCTTAATGGAGGCGGCCAGTTCTTCCAGAGATTCCTGATAGAACGTTTTACGCGGCTGATCCAGCGCGGCACGAATTTTTTCCAGCGGCAAATGTTCAAGAGCCATAGATATCCTCCACGTCACCCCGCACGACGGTCGCGTTTTCCGAAACCACGGTCGTCACGTTCGTCAACGCCGGTACCCTGCCGTTCGCATTGGCGGAAAGCCACCCGTGAACCACGGTCCTGCCTCCGGGCCCGCGGAATGCGATTCGGGGAACGAAGACGAGCAACCCCGTCGAGGACGCTCGTCACGATTGCCTGGTCAGGCATTCAACTTTCTAATGTGCTGGTTTTGATTCACTTCCCGAACCATACGGCGAACTGTTCCTGCAACTGCCGTGCCACGCCGGTTGCCGACGGGCCTGCCATTCCGGAAAATTCCCGTAAAAATATCGGAATCGAACGACGGTCAGGGCGAATGAAACCTGCCGTCGCTTATCTTATTTGTCGGCACGACGACCGGTATTTTACAGAGTGAACCGGGGGGAATTCGGCGGAAACTTTTCCCGGAAGCCCGCCCGCTCAGCGAGGGGGGCTCTCCGGAACCAGCAACGCCATTCGAAGTTTGCCATCGACACGCACCTGAGCCAGAATCTCGTTCCGATCGTTGATGTCGGTCAGACTGGTAACCTCCAGGTTGGTCGGAAGGAGAGTCTGCAGGTCATAGAGTTTCCGGCCGTCCCAGAGGATCGGGACGCTGGGGGAGAAAGAACCGTTGCCGGTAGCGAAAAGGGAGGACCACCCGCCGGCGCTTTCCTTCTGACGCCAGGCGGTCACGATACCATGGCGATTCATTCGCGCCGGGGTTCGGCCGTTCACGGCGAACAGCGTCTCCTGCCGGCTGCCCTGCCAGCGGGTGAACTGCATGCGGGGCGTGTCCGGTGTCGGCAGGTACATGCGACCGACCAGCAGCTCGTCCCGGCTGTTCAGGTCGACGACAAACGATCCGAAGCCGAAATCCTGGGTGCGCGGGGTCCTGTTGCCGGAGGAATAGATCGCCGTCACCGGGTAGACGCTTGCCCCGTCCGGAGACGGACGGTACTGCTCTCCGCGGCGGACGACCGTCCCCCGTTCGTTAATGAAGAAACGTTCCCCGGTGGAGACACCGCCGGTGCCGATGCGCCGCGCTTTGCCGTTCTCCCAGAGATACAGGTTTTGCAGCCCGACCAGAATCTGCGTTTTCGAGTTCATGGCGATCATCGCCGACTCGAGGAAAGGGGCGTAACGCGCGGGCATGCCGGCTTCGATCAGCGCTTCGGCGATATTGAGCGGGCGGAATCGTCCGTTTTCCCAGAGAGTCAGTCGGGTGTTACGAACGGCGGGGGTCATGCCGGGGTTGAGGAAGCCGGACGGAGAGCGACCACTTTCGAGACGGGGAGCCTGGGTCGCCCGGCGAATCTCCTCGATATCATACTCAAATCCGAGAATCTGTCCGCGATCGTTGAACGCCAGCGGTCGGAAGGTGACGATCTGTCCCATCTCCGCCACGGTGGTGAGCTTACCCTCGCGGTAAACATGGTACTTCGTTCCCACCGTTCGATAAAGCGGGCGCATCCGTTTCCCGCCCTGATCGGCCTCCGGGAACGGTTCGCGATCCTCCGTTATGCAGAGAACCTCGCCCCGGTTATTCAAAATCAGGGCCTGGAAAACGCTGGAAGGAATGCCTTCCTCCAGAAAACGGACGGAAAAACGCGGGGCGGTCGCATCCGGCGCGGAGATAGGGGTCGCCGGAGGAATAGGTTCCTCTTTCGTCGCCGGCACGGCCTGATTGAGGGTATCCCGGAGGGCGGGCGCAGCCAATCCGGCAATACCGGAAAGTAAACAGCCACACGAGACGAAAAATGTAATTCTACTGGCTCGCTTCATACGCCACCCGCTTCCGAAACGACGGCACAGGAAATTGTACTCCAAAATCGTGACGGAACCGCCAAAAGTTTAAGGCCGGAATGCAAGATTCCGGCCTTCCTTCCGAGAAGGAGACGGATCGCGGTGAAAACAGCCGTCCGGCGACCGCTACTGCGGACTGCGTTGACCGCCCTTTTGCATCGGACCGTTGTAATAGGTGCCACCGCCCTCCGGTTTGGGCGGCTCCTCTTTCGCGCAGCCGACGATCCAAAAAAGAAGCCATCCGCACACGGCCACGCCGACCCAAAGGCGCTCCCTTCGATTCGGAATCATTTTCCCCTCCGGTCTACAGGTCGTAGGTAAGATACTGCTGATACCAGCGGCCATCGGAATGCTGCTTCAGGTAGCGTTCGATATTGCCTTTCAGGTATTTGGCATGACCGTCCAGAAAGACGAAGTTGGAACCCTCCTGATGGGCGAACATCGACTCGCAGCCGAACTGGGGGTTCAAACGGGGGGTCCGGGTCGACCGGATCAGGGTCACGCCATCGCCGATATTGGCGGTTTCGGCGGGACGTTGCACGGCGGCATAGGCCAGAACCGCCGGCGTGTTGCCGTTCCATCCGCTGCCGGGCCAGTTACAGTAGTAGTTGCCCTGGGTCGAGCCGTCCCCGCAGGTAAGGGAGAAGGACATGCCGTAGTGGGCCAGAATCCCGGAAGGATTCTGAAAGTTGGTGGACCCGCTGCCGGTCGAGCCGTCGCCGTCACAGTCCGCCCGGTCCGCCGCTCTATGAAGCGTGGCAAGGCTGAACGAGGGGCAGGCCATGATTCCCCTCGGATTGGGGTTCGCCTGCGCGGTCGCCAGGTCGGGAATCTGTCCGCCGCTTTTGACATAGGGCTGGATTTGATTCACCCAGCTGCCGTTGATCTGAGCGTCCAGCGATGCCGTCGCCGGAACGTTCCGCCAGAACATGACATTTTCGTCGTTGTCCTGCATATACATCATCTGGGCGGTACCGATCTGTTTGCAGTTCGAGAGGCAGGAGATGGCGCGCGCCTTTTCCCGCGCCTGGGCGAAGACGGGGAAGAGAATCGCCGCCAGAATCGCGATAATGGCGATCACGACGAGCAGCTCGATCAGTGTGAAGGCGCGGAGGGAAGATCCGGAACGCGCGGGAACGGGACGAAACATGAAACGAACTCCTAAGGAAAAATTCGAAGCATCAGGGGGAACCGTCGAAGAGACGGTGATCGGTCGGCGATGACCGGATTGTGGTTGAGTATAGAACACTTCTTACCGGCTGTCAAATGCAAACGGGAACCGGGGCGAACCGGAACGAAAGAGCGGCCCGTCGATTCGGGACGGGCCGCCAGGAACGGATACAAAATGGGCGATCAGGGCTGGAAATCGTCGCCGGCAACCTTTTCTTTAGCCTGTCTCGCCTGCTCGTCCGCCTTGAGCCCCTGGAGCTTCTCGGAGAACCCCTTGGCGGCCGGCGGCTTATTGACCGCATACGGACGGTCCGCCAGAACGATGCGAACGATGACGACCGCCGCAATGACGACCGCGACGATCGCCCCCGCGATGACCAGCATATCCCGCTGGGAGAGTTTGTTGCCCTCCGTGCTGTTGTAACTCACGACAGTATCTCCTGAACGATCTCCTGAACGGATCGGGGGTCAGTGGAAGGATTCATCCCAGTGCACTCGGTTCGGTCGGCTGACTCCGTCCCAGGCGCCGGTCGTCGGACTGACGCCCGCGATCAGACTGAGGCGGCGGGCAGCCTTGACGTGACCGTCGGCCCAGCCGATGTTCATGACACCCTGGTGGCTGCCCATGGTGTACAACCATCGGGTGCCATCGCCGCAACCGTCCCCGATATCCATCGTCGCCGGGTAGTCCGTCCAGCGGGGAGAGGCAACATCGGCGGCATTGGTTCGCATTCCGGCGACGAACCGGGAGTAACCGGCGTCCGCTCCGTAGAACTCGAACATCATGACGGTATCGGCCGGAACTCCGATGCCGGCCAGAGTACGCGAGTTGATCGGACCGCCGCCGGTCTCGAAGTATTCGGAGTTGCTGGCATTGCAGACGTTGCTGCCGCGTCCGCCACGGGCGAACAGGCCGAAGCCGGAGGCGGAACGGGGATTGTAGCGGGTGAAGGAGTAGCTGATGGCGTAGCCGACCGCTTTGTTCGGGCCGCTCGGGCTGCAGTCATGGCGCACCAGCGTATCTTTCGGACAGTGCCAGACCGTGCCGCGTCGGTCGTCGCCCCACGGCTGTCCGGCTTTGACATAAGGATCGACGGCGTTCTCAATCCCGAAGACCTGATCGTTCTGCCCGTCGGTATTGAAGCCGGCGGCAAGACCTCCCGCCACATAGTCCGTCCCGGTGCCGCAGGGGGCGGGAGGGTCCCAGGCGCGTCCGCGCGGAAGCATTTCGTCGTAATCCTGAACATAGGCAAGGATCGCCAGCAGAATCTGCTTCTGGTTGGAAAGACAGGTCGCCTGACGCGCCTTGTCACGGGCCTGAGCGAAAACAGGGAAAAGAATGGCGGCAAGAATGGCGATGATGGCAATGACCACGAGCAGTTCGATGAGCGTAAAGCCGGCCCGAACACCTTTAAAGGGATGAGAGGCTGCGCGCTGATTCGTGCGTTGCATACGAGTAGCTCCTTAAACGGTAAAGGATGGGAACGCCGATTCCCGGAGAGACGGAGGGGCGGCACGGTTTCGATCGGCACGCTCCGCGACAACAGGAGACGCCGGCCGACGTCCGATGACAGGCGAAAAAAGCTCCGTTGATATGAAAATATATATGAGGTCGTTCAATATGTCAATGGCGTTTGCCGAAATTCCCGCAGGAAAGCGACCCGGTTCCGATTCGGATCATGGAACAACCGGAACATGCGGCAAAGCGAAACGCCGGGCTCTTGGAACCCGGCGTTTTCTCACGGCGGTTACCCGGCGGTCGCTTCCTATTTTCCGCCGCCCGTTGAGGTCATGGCGGGGTCCTCTCCCAGAACGCCGGTCACCCGCGGACGGGTATCCAGCGCGCGAAAGCCGGACCATATCGCCAGGCCGAGCGCCAGAACGACCCCGACGACGATAAGTATCAACTTGGTCCGTTTGGACGGATCGTCCGCTTCTTCCGGTCGCATCGATTCTTCCTTACTTAAACTGGGAATCCCAGTGGATCAGATTCTTGTTCGACTGACCGGCGGCCCGTCGGGCCTCGATCCCGGCCAGCGTCCAGTCCTTCGGCATCAACGCGCTGCGCCGCATTCCCTTGACGTGACCGTCGAGAAACCCGAAGTTGGTAATGCCGCTGTGCGCTCCGATCGACATCAGAGCGTCCCCGGTAGCGCACCAGTTGGTCTGCAGAGCGTTCGGCGCGGTATCGGGACCGAACGAGGTCGGTAACTCGAACTGGGAATAGGCGATGCCGCGCTGATCGTTCCGGTAGTACGGATAGCCCTGGGTGTAACTGCCGGTGAAGAACAGTTCGTACATGGAGACCGTCTCGGCGGGCGCACCGATCGCGGGAAGGGTCAGCGAATCGTAGTTGTTGACCGCGCTGGCGTTGTGCAGACTGTGAACGCCGAACTGCACCTCGATCGGGTTGCCGTTCTGCGGGGCGGTCGAGGGGCGATAGTACGTAAACGCGTAGCTGATCGGCGTTCCCCATCCGTCCGCATCGCAGTCGTTCCGTGAAACGCTGTCCGACGGGCATTTCCAGACCTGCTCGCTCTTGATGTACGGCGCGAGAACATCGTCGATCGCCAGCACCCAGTAGACATTACTATTGGCTGCGCCGTATCGGATGCGAGGCAGCATCTCATCATAGTCGCCCGTGTACATGATCTCCGACAGAAGGATCTGCTTCATGTTGGACAGGCACGACGTCTGCCGGGCTTTTTCCCGCGCCTGGGCGAAAACCGGGAAAAGAATAGCCGCCAGAATCGCGATTATGGCGATCACGACGAGCAGCTCGATCAGCGTGAAAGCGGCCCGACGGGAGGGCTTCGAGGTTGAGAGCATACGATCTCCGAATGAGACGAAGACCGACCGAAGTCGGCTCGAATTGATATAAAAATATATACTAAAAATAGGGCATTTGTCAAGTGAGTTGCCGGGAGCGGCGCGGGGGATTACACTATCACCGGGAGAATCGTCCCTCCCGCCTTCAGGAGCACCGAAAACGTGGAACGACTTTTCGCCCCCTGGCGACTCAGTTATATTACCGAGAACAAACCCGCCGCCGACGCGACGCGCCCGGATTGCATCTTCTGCCACAAGCCGACGCAGACCGGCGAGGAGAACGATGCGGAAAACTTCATCGTCTACCGGGGACCGACCTGTTTCGTCATTTTGAACGCCTATCCGTACAACAACGGGCATCTGATGGTGCTTCCGTACCGGCATATCGCCCGCCCGGCCGAGATGACCCCGGACGAGTGCGCGGAGATGATGATGACGACCGCGAACCTGACGACGGTTCTGGACGAGGTCTACCGGGCAAACGGGTATAATATCGGGATTAACGTCGGCAGTGCGGCGGGCGCCGGGATTGCGGCGCATCTGCATCTGCACATCGTCCCGCGCTGGAACGGCGATACCAATTTTATGCCGGTCATCGGCGAGGTCAAGGTGTTGCCCGAGACGCTGGAGCAGACGTATCGAAAAGTTCGTGGTGCGATCGAGGCGCGAGAAAGCGCGGGTAAGGCGAGTTAGAAACGAGGCGGGAGCAGGAAATGGCTACGGGTTCGCCGGAAGCGACCGAGAAAGAAACCGGAATCGAGGCATTGCGGCAGGAGGCGTCGGACTGCACGGCCTGCCGCCTGCATGAGGCCCGGACCAATGTGGTCTTCGGGGAGGGAAATCCGAACACTCCCCTGGTCATCGTCGGCGAGGGACCGGGCGAGACCGAGGATGCCACCGGACGACCGTTTGTCGGACGAGCCGGACAACTGCTGGACGAATGCCTGCGCGAGTGCGGCATGACCCGGAAGCACGTTTTTATTACCAACGTCGTCCGTTGCCGCCCCACGGAAAAGGAAGGCAATCGCCTGAAAAACCGTGCGCCGTTCGCCGATGAAGCCGCCACCTGTACCACCCTCTGGCTCGAACCGACCCTGCAAACGATTCAGCCACTGGTAATCCTCTGTCTGGGCGGACCGGCCGCCAGCGCGATCATCCACAAAAACTTCAAGATCATGAGCGAGCGCGGACAGTTCTTTCCGTCGAAGTACGCCCGTTACGCGATTGCCGGCCTGCACCCGGCGTATATTCTTCGCCAGCAGGGCGAAGCCTACGATTCGGCGCGCGCCTCACTGATCGCCGACATCGAAGCCGCGCGCAAACAGGTCATCGTCGCGAAAAAGGAACCGCCCACCACGCTTTTCTAGCCCTGTTTCCAGCCCTGCCTGACGGAGGAACCGATGAGCGAAGAAAAAAGTATTCGTGCCGCCGATCTGCCACGGACTCGCGCCAGCCTGGCAAACGATCTTCGAAAGCTCGGCCTCGCCGAGGGCAGCCTGGTCTTCCTGCACTCGTCGCTTTCCCGCCTGGGATGGGTCTGCGGAAGCTCCGTGACCGTACTGCAGGCGATTTTCGACGTTCTCGGCCCGACGGGCACTCTGGTGACGCCCGCCTTCTCCGGCGAAAACTCCGATCCGGCCCGCTGGCAGAACCCGCCCGTTCCCGAGCACTGGTGGCCGATTATCCGGGAGACGATGCCGGTCTTCGATCCGCAGGTCACACCGACACGCGGCATGGGACGGATCGTCGAAACCTTCCGAACCTGGCCGGGCGTACGGCGCAGCTACCATCCGGTCGTCTCCTTCTGCGCCTGCGGTCCGGAAGCGGAGGCGATCACGCGGGATCACCCATTGAACGACGGACTGGGAGAGAACTCGCCGCTCGGACGCCTCTACCAACGCGACGCGCAGGTTCTCATGCTCGGAACCGCGTATGAGTGCTGCACCTGCTTCCATTTGAGCGAATACCGGAGCGGTATCGCCACGCCGACCGTCCACCACGCGGCGATTCAAACGGAGCAGGGACGGCAGTGGGTGGCCTACGAGGACATCGACTTCGACAGCGATCCGTTCGAGGAGATCGGCGCGGCCTGGGATCGGATGGGAAAGGTTCGCTTCGGCCTGGTCGGGTCCGCGCCGACCCGACTCTTCCCGCTGGCTCCCGCCGTCGATTTCGCCACCGAACGGATGCGTTCTTCCCTCCGTAAAAAATGACGCCTACGACGAACGCAAGACACCTTCCCGGAGGGTTCTCGCAAACGCGTTCTCTCGCCCGACCGTCCCGTGTACGGAAATGCGCGAACGTTCGCGGTATAGCGGTATACTGGCGGAGGCAAAGGCGCATCCACCCGTCAGGACCGTCGAACACGAAAGGGAATCAAAATGCTGCCGTACCGGCTTGCCGCGATCGACCTGGATGACACTCTGCTCGGACCCGATAAGGCGATCAGCCGGGAGAATGCCGAGGCCGTCCGACGCCTGCAGGAAGCGGGCGTGCATTGCGTCCTCGCCTCCGGGCGGCGTCACGAGAATATGCTGCGCTTCCATCGCCAGCTCGATCTGAGCGGTCCCATCGTCTCCTGTAACGGCGCGTGCGTCAAGGTGGCCGAAAACGGCGAAACCTGGCATGAGATCGTGATGCCCGCCGACCTCGCCGAGACGGTCATCCAATGGGGCGACGAACTGGGCGTCGCGCAGAACTACTATCACACCGACGGCAACGCCTATGTTCGGGAACGCGACCGCTGGGTGCAGCTATACGAGACACGAACCGGCAGTCTGGCCAGCATCCACGATCCCCTGGAGGATTTCGGCGGCGAATCGGCGTTGAAAATCCTGTGGATCGATGAACCACAACGGATTCTGACGCTTCGGGACCGGGCGCGGGAGCGGTTCGGCGAGCGGTTGTATATCACCATCACCGATCCGGAGTACCTGGAGTTCATGGCTCCGGGCGTGAACAAGGCGCACGGTCTGGCGACGGTGGCCGAACGGCACGGGATCGAAGGTTCCCAGGTGGTCGCGTTCGGCGACGGGAACAATGATGTCGAAATGCTGGCCTGGGCCGGACTGGGGGTCGCCATGTCGCATGGTCGTCCGGCGGCGCGGGCGGCCGCCAATCGGGTCGCGCCGTCGGGAAGCCCGGAAACCGAACTCGCCCGGGCGATCGGCCTGCTCTTCGATCCGGGAATCTGAACGAAGGGCAGGCCGATCGGGAACGATCGGACCGACCGGCTCAGCGGCGTTGCGGTGTCAGATCGACGGTATACAGCGATCGATCGGCGATGTCCTTCAGGGTGACCGTCAGAACCCGCGTATCGGGCGCGATGCGGACGTGTCCGAAGAACTGTAACCCGTCGCTCGGCGGAAGATTGGATTTGCCGCCGCCATCCTTGATGAACCGGACCTCCGGCCCGAAAGTCGGATCGATCCTGTTCGGACCGAACGTTCCGGCATGGATCGGGCCGGAGACAAACTCCCAGAACGGCAGAAACTCCTTGAACTGCGCCCTGGCCGGATCGTAGTGATGGGCGGCGGTATAGTGGACGTCGGCGGTCAGCCAGAGCGTATTCCGGATATCCCGCTGTTTGAGGAAGCGCAACAGGTCGGCAATTTCGAACTCCCGTCCGAGCGGCGGACCGTCACCGTTGGCGATCGCCTCCATCGCGTTGCCGTCCGGCACGATGAGGCCGATCGGCATATCCGCCGCAAACACCTTCCACGTCGCCCGGCTAGACTCCAATTCCCGCTTCAGCCAGGCCATCTGCGCCGCACCGAGAAACGCGGTATCCGGTCCCGGCCGCTCCTGCCGGTTGGCCGTGTTGTTTCCGCGGTAGGTTCGCATGTCTATGACGAAGATATCGAGCAGGGGACCGTAGGAGATTTTGCGATAAACGCGGCCCGGCTCGTCGTCGAACTCACGGATCGGCATATACTCGCGGAACGCCTGGTTGGCCCGCGCGGACAGCAGCGGAACGCTCTTGACGGTGTAGCGACTATCCTCCAGTATCTCTTCGGGGTACCAGTTGTTCGTCGTCTCGTGATCGTCCCACTGCACCAGCATCGGCGTCTCGGCCATCATTTTCCGATAATGGGTGTCGAGCAGGTTGTACCGGAAGTTCCCCCGGAACTCTTCCAGGGTTTCGGCGACCTTCGATTTCGCTTCGGTGGTCCGGTTTTTCCAGAGCGTCCCGTCGGCGAGCTTGACCTCGGCGGGGATGACACCGTCGCTGTAGACGCAGTCACCGGAGTTGATCAGGAAGTCCGGTCGGTTGCGCAACATGGTTTCGTAGCCCCGCATTCCGCCCCACTCCTCGTTGATGCCCCAGCCCTGCCCGGCGGTATCGCCGGTCCAGACGAACGAAACGGCCCGATTCGGCTTGCCGTTCGGCGCGGGCGCGGTGCGCAGACGGCCGATCTGCGGTTCGCTCGTTGCCCGGTCGCTGTCGAGGCCCACGAACGAGACACGGTAGAACACCTCCTGGCCCGCCGGCAGGTCGGTGACCCGCAGCTTGGCCGTGAAGTCGGTGTTTTCGAGCGCGACCGGTCCGAGGAGGCGTCGCGCGTCCCGAAACTGCTCGGTTGCCGCTACCTCGACCACCATCCGGGCCGGACGGTCGCTGCGGCTCCAGAGAATGGCGGACGTTTCCGTGATATCGCCGGACTGGATGCCGTGGGTAAGAACCGGACGACCGCCCTGCGCGATCGAGGGAAGCGGGACGGCGGACGTGGCGGCGAGGAGAAGCCCGGAGGCGGATCGTTTCAAGAGTTGACGTCGGGTCAACGGCCCGAACGGAGGAAGAACGGTATCGGCAGACATCGAATAGCCCTGTACCCTGTCGGTGGCTCGGGCAAACGCCCGGCACCCCTATGGTAACCGTTGCCCGAAACACTGTAAAGGGGCAAGGCCGGCGGAACGGTGGCATCCGGGGGATGCCTGACCCCGGCTAAAGTGCGAGCAGAACCTGGGTGATGGTTCGGGCGGTTCCGGAACGGTGCAGGTCGCTCAAAATGGGGGCGATGACCTCGGACGGACCGGTGAGCGAGTAGATGGCTTCGCCGGACTGCGGATCCTGCGCAACGAAGTCGATATGGCCGGACGCCCCAACGGGCAAGACCGGAGCGGTCCCGTCCGGCTGAAGGCGGACAAGAGCGCAGAGCCGTACCGCCGTCCCGTCCGCCGCCGGTTCGGTGACGGATACGATACGGGTCAGACGGGTCAGTACCCGCTTCACCGCTTCCTTGTGCGTCACCGTCGCCCGGAAATGGACGATGACCAGCGCCTGACCGTCCGGCGATGTCGAACCGTCGTTGCCGAGGGTCCAGCAGAGCGAAATACCACGATGGGCGAACGTGGCGGCGATCGACTCCATCGCGCCGGGACGGTCGGTCAGCCGCAGTACCAGCGTATGTTCGGGCAGAACGTTCACCCCGTCACCTCTTTCCGAGTTTCGCCATCCAGTGATCGATATGCCCGGCGACGGTGCGCGAAACCGCCGTCAGGCGCTGCAACTCGTCCGACGTCACCGGCGTCTCCACCACGCGCAGAACCCCCTGCGGTCCGACGATGATCGGAACGCCCAGCGGTCCCTTCAGTCCGTAGTACTCCTCCGGCTCGGTCACGACCTGCGCGGCGATCAGGGCTTCATGCCCGCCGAGAAGCGTTTTCAACAGTTCGATGGTGACGTTGGCGGTCGCCATCACGGTTTTGGCTCCCGAAAGGTGAGTGACGATCGGCTTCAAAACCACGCGCAGGTCGGGCGGCAGACTTTCCAGACGGCGAAACGCGCCCGCGATATCGTCACCGGCGATCAGGGCGGTCATCTCGTCGCGCCCGTCGCGAACCATATCATCAAAAGGAACGGCCTCGGTTCCCCGGCGCAGGTTGCGAATGGCGGCGGCGACATCGCCCCGGGCCATGCCGTAGACCCCGACGCTCGACCAGAGCGGCACCTGATTGACGCCGTGTTCACCGAGCATGAAACCGCTCACCCGCTGACGGCGCACGCCCAGATCGGAGGCGATCTCGCGGCGGAAACGCAACGAGTCCTGAAACGCGCCGATCCCGATCACCCGATGCCGTCCGATCGCCTCCGCGAAGATCGCGACGCCCAGTTCCACCGGATTCGAGACGATGATGGCGATCTCGGAACCCTGGCCGTAGCGGGCCAGGGCATCGGCGTAGGCGGCGAAGATAGGGCCGTTGCTCTCCGCCAGCATGTTCCGGTCGGACGGACCGTTCTTCTCGATCGTTCGTCCGCAGGCGACGACCCAGAGATCGGCGACGACTTCCGACGGGTCCAGGGCGACGTCGACTTCCGGAATATATTCGGCATGCGCGTCGGCAAGATCGGCAGCCAGACCGTAGAGAACACGGGCGGACGCACCCTCCGCCCGTCCGACCATCTGCATCCGTTCCGTCGGGGCGAGGAGGCGCGACGCGACCAGTTGACTGGCGATCTCCCGACCGCAGTCTCCCGAAGCGCCCAGAATCGCAACGTCCATGGGACATTGAAGCATAAAACGCCAGGGCGAATCAAGGGAGGGGGCAGCCACACGACCGGGCGGGGGCCGATTACAGTATCCGCTCGACGTTGGCGCGTGGGACCGTGACGCTCTCCCCGCCGGACAAGCGGGCCTGAAGGACGCGAACTTCCGCGCCGGATTCCACCCGCACCAGTTCCGGGGGCAGGCCGGTGACGGTCGCCAGACGACCGAAGTACGGCTCGCGGATGATCCGGATGGCGGTGCCGATGGCGAGTGAGGAGTCCGAGGCCGCTGCGTCCGCCGGCGCGTCGGAGGCCCCGGCCGGACGCCCTTCGATGATGACCTCGGGGCGGATCACTCCGGCACGGATCTGGGTGGCTCCGGAGAAGGAGGCATACTGCCCGTCACGGGAACGCAGCAGGTCGTAGGTCCGGCGTGCCATCGCGATCTTACCGAACCCTTCGGTAAGGACGAGAGTGAGGGGAATATCTTCATGGCCGGTAATCGCGACCCCGATATCGTAGCCGAGGAACTCGATCAGATCGGTATCGGTGATGCCGCCGACGATGATTCCGACGACGCCCGATTCCGCGGCCTTTTTCAGCGCCTCGCCGGTGACACGCGCCCCGCCGACAATCGTCCACCCCGCCAGATCGGGCGTGATCTCGTTCCCGGTCAGCACGGCGTCGGGAGCGCCGGAAACCGTTCGTAACCGCGCACGCCGCTCGCCGCCCACCCCGAAGATGCCCTGTACGAACGCTCCGCGCGTGGAGATGACGACCCCTTCGCCGGAAAGAATCTCCGTTACCGTACCGCCGATATAGGCCGACACCTCGATCGGCGTCGGCGTCTCGCGAATGCCGACGTTACCTGTCACCGGCGAGACGATCTCCACCGTACCGGTGGTCGTCGCCTTCGCCTCCGACTTGAACAGGCCCCAGAGGCCGGTCGTCCGCGCGATCACCTGACCGCGTGTCACCGGATCGCCAACCTGCACCAGCAACGAGTGGGGAACATCCTCCGGATCGCAGCCCAGAATGGACGCAGCCTTGACCGAATGCATGATGCCGGGCAGGTCCGCGCGGGCGACGACGGTATCGGGCGCGACCTCCTGTCCCCGTTCGACCAGCACCGTTCCCTTTAGCGGCAGACGGCGCGTCTTCGAAATAATAGTGTCCTCGCTGACGGTCAGACCGGGCGTGTAGGCGCTTCCCATGGTGGCGATTGTATAACCCGCCCGGAAAATCGTCAAGGGCAGGAAATGAGGTAGGCAGGATGCGAAACGTTCGAGACATGCTGGCACGGATGGCGGAGGCGGAGGCGGCGTTCGAGGGGACGCGGTTTGTCGCGCCCTGCCCGCAGGGCGGCCGGGTACGGACGCGCGTTGCCGGGATCGTGCGGACCTTCCGGACCGCTCCGGCCGATTTCGAGGGGTGGGGCGTGTTCCGCCCGGACGGGGAGACGGCGCGGTTGGTCGAGGAGGCGGACCTGCCGCTGATCGACGCCTATCTGTCGCTGTTTCCCCGTCTGCGCCTGCGCCTTGCCCGACCGCTTGGCGGAACGATCTGGCTCGCCTACCCTGCCAACGAAGCGGATATGAACCAGCGGTTCGGTCCGCCACGCCCGGTGGCGGTGCATCTGGTGACCGAGGGGGGACGTTTCGAACCGATCGTCGCGCACGCCGTCGGCGGTACGTGGTTTTTCGCCGCGTCCGACCGGCGCGCGGACACCGCGCCGACGGAGGCGCTGCGCGAGGCGTTCCGTCAAACGGTCGAACCGGACGTTCCGATGTTCGCCGGTCGGACCCCGGAGATGCGGACCGTCTACGAACTGGCCGCGCAGGCGGACCCCCGGTTCCGACAACGACGCCGGGAGCGTCAGGCAAGCGCCCGCCGGGAGGCGGAACGCGAGGGTCGACGGCAGCGCGAGCAGGCCCGACGAGCGTTCGAGGCCGATGTCCGCGAACAGGACGACCCGGGTTGGTACGGCCCGCGCATTCACCGGGGGCAGCCGCGCGATACCGGAGACGAGCGACGGCTGCGCCAGGCGTTACGTACCGGCGGAGGCGAACTCCGGGACTTCAACGACCGGGGCGAATACTACCTGGTGGAATGGACGACCGGCGACGGTCGGGTGCATACGTCGGCAATCTCCCGGGGCGACCTCACCGTCGTCAGTTCGGGAATCTGCCTTTCCGGCCGGGACCGCGACTTCGACCTTCAGTCGCTGGTCGGTGTTATGGAACGGCGTTAACCGCCGGAAGGTTCCGCCGACGGGGTTGAGGATGCTTCGGCAGCACAACCTTTTCGCCGCAAATCGGTCACAATACCGGGGGATGTCGGGCCGTACCTCCGACTCCCCCACTGTTTCTCACGCACAGAGAAAGGTCAGGTATCCGTGATCAACACGTTCATACATTCTCGCGGCGGTCGCCGCTGGCTGCCATCGCTGGCCGCGATCGGCGTTTTCATGCTGGTCGGATGCGATGCGGGAACGGAAACCGCTCCGACTCCGCCTCCGGGAAACCCGGCGTCGGAACGTACCTCGACATCTCCCCCCGCAGGCGGCGGGATGATGGCGCGTCAACCGGGGAGCATCCCGGCGCCGACCGGCCCGGTCGCGCAGGGCGGCGATTTCAACCGGCACTTCCCGAAGGATGGCGATGGCTTCGATGTCGTTTTCACCCAGGAGAAAAAAGGGTTCGCGATGGCCGAACTCCGTAAAGGCGGAAAAAAGGTCGCCACGCTCTCCGTTTCCGATATCGCCGCGAACCTGTCCGCTCTCGAAAAGTACAATCGCAGCACGCAGGAGGTCGGCGGCTATCCCGCGTCGAACGTTGGCAGTCAGGGCTCGTCGATCCTGGTTGGGGAGAAGTTCCAGGTGCAGGTGCGCTCGACCGATTCCTCCTTCTCGGCACGCGACCGGGAAGCCTGGCTGCAAAAGTTCGATCTGAGCGGTCTGGCGAATATGGCGAAGTAAACGATTTGGGAAAGGCTGATAGGAAATGACCCCGATTTATCAACTGGTGGATTCGCTTCCGGCGGACAATGTGACCGTTCGCGTTCTGCGTGCCCTCGATTTCGTCGCCCCGGGACAGTGGCAGAACCCGATCGGCTTCGAAAATACGATCTCTCTGGTCACCGGAGAAACCGACCCGCAAACCGTCTTCCGTATCCGCAACCGGGCGATCGAACTGTATAACGATGCGTCCCAGGGCTACCAGCGGGCCATCTGGATCTACCAGACGGTGGACAATACCGATAAGGCCCTCGGCATGGCGGCGATGGCGAACAAGGTCGGCGAGAAGGTCGGCTTCCTGTCCTTCCTGTCAAAGATCACCCCGAAGGCGGATAAGGTGCAGACGCTCGATCTGTCGCTCAAACTGATTGCCGAATTGATCGCGTTCACCCAGACCAACGGACTGCCCGGCGACAGTATCGGCGACTTCGTGCAGGCTCTTGGCGCCTACGAACGAGAGTCCCTGATCCGGATGTCCGCCCTGGTGGCGTTCGACGGTGTGATCCCGCTCGGCGACAACTTTTTGAACAAGGTGGCGGATATTCTGGAGGGCCAGACCAGGCCGCAGGACCTGGAACAGAATACGCTCTTCCAACGGATTCGCGGAATGGTGCCCGGCGGCGATACGATGGGGCAACTGGGTTTCCTCACACAGAACTTCGGAGCCGTTCGAAACTGGATCGGCGGCCTGGTGGCGGAGCGCGGAATCACGCAGCACAGTGTCGCCGACTCACTGCGGCGTTTCGTGGACATCAGCGATGACAAACTGGACTTCGTCGCCGGGTTCCTCGACTCCTCGACCAACTACTACGAGCACACCGGTATTCAGTCCGTCGCCCGCAGCATTATCGAGCGGGCGGTTTCGGAGATTTGAATCTCGTCCCTGTCCCCCGGTTCCGGGGGACAGGAGCACTCCGCGGAAGAGTCTCCAAGAACGTCGTCCAGGAACGCGAGCACACGTCGCGCGTACTCCTCTTTGACCAGGTAGACCGACATGACGTGGTCGGCGTCGGGAACCTCCCAGAGCGTGACATTCCCCGGCGCGGCATTCAGAATGCGGTGTGCGTTCCGGGGATGGATCAGTCGGTCGGCGAGCCCCTGAATCAGCAGTACGGGGCGTGGCGCAACGCGTCCGACCACCAATTCCGGCGCGATGTCCTCGCTGCGGATACCGAGCATTCGCTCCCCGATGCGCCGAACGAACGGCGCGACCCGAGGCCCGACTTTCTCGCCCATCATGGTGATGAACCGCCCCTCGACGGCGATATCGAACCGGGCGTACGGGGAATCGGCGATGACCGCACAGACTCCCGGAATCTCCGCCGCGACCAGGAGAACGACCGCGGCGCCCATACTCTCCCCGAGAAGGATCAACGGCAGATGGCGTAACTCCTCGTGTCCCTGCACCCATTCGATCGCCGCCCGAAGGTCCAGCGATTCCCCGATACCGAAGGAGATACGACTGCCTCCGCTCCATCCGTGCGCCCGGAATTCGGGGAGCAGGGTGACGTACCCGGCATGATGGAGGAAATCCGCGTAGGGGAGCATGGTGGCCCGGTTGCCGGTGTATCCGTGGCAGACGATCACGATCCCGCGCGGGCGCGTCTCCGTCGGCGCGGGAATATGCCATGCCCGAATCCGGGTTCCGTCCGCGCTGGTGAACCGCACCCGGTCGTAGGGCAACCCCCGACCCGCTCGGGGATTGGTCCTGTTAAAGGCGCGCGGCGGATGCAGGAAGAGCCAGGCGGCGGCGGCAGGTACCGCCGCGCAAAGACCCAGAGCGGTCGCGCCCGCGATGTACGGAAAGTACGGGGAGGACAGGAACTCGCGGATTTCGGTCGATTTTTGTTTCACGATTACCCTACGGAAAAATTCGCGATAAGTTTCCGGACACGGAACGTTTCGTGTCGCCGATCGTTTCGGAACGTGGAAATTTCGGTTTTCGTCTCTATGAATAGAGAGACTCGAATGGCCAAACCTTCGCCGGAGGCGAACCGATACAGGGGTGAGAGCGCCATAACGAGACATAGAACGGAACTTAAATGAAAGATCGAATGAACGACAAAAAGCCGCTGCACGCCATGGTGCCGGTGTCTCAAAAAGTCTATGCATTGCAGCACCTGGAGACCTCGGAGTTCATCTGCCTGCGTCAGGGAGGCCGGGAACACCTGGCCTGTTTCACCGATGGAGACACTGCGACGCAGTTTCGCGCCGAACTCGGACTGATCGAGTATGTCGATATCGTCCGTATGCGGCTTTCCGAAGCGCCGTTTCAGCATTTCTGGCTGGATGGTGAAACGATCAGTCGGGCGGTTCTGCTCGATCAACCGGCAAAACAGGCCCGTTAGGCCCAATCGGACAGGCCCATAATGCCTGACCGGACCAGGGAAAAGAACGCCGGGAATGTCCCCGGCGTTTGCTATTTTTTGAAGAAACGGACTGCTCGCGGGGTCGAAACCGTCGGACAAAATAGCGTCCGATCCGGGAGACAGCGAGGTGGCAAGTATGTATCGTCAGATCGGGAGAAGGGCGACGGCGGTGATGGTCGCCGTCGGAGCGGTAGGGACGGGCGTGAACGCCGGCGGGTTCGGCATTCTGGCGGAACCGCCCCGCCCGGAGCACGACGCGCGCCTCCGGGACTGTGTTCTCGTCTATCGGGCAGGCGGCTGTTATGCCCTGAACGGAACCCTGAAGGCGACCTTCGAAGGGATCGTGGACGGCAAACGCGTTTCGCTGCCGGTCGAACGGGTCGCCGATCTGACCGTCGTTCCGCAGGAAACCCCGGGAATGGAATACTACGGGCTGGGACGACCGAAACTGCCGGAAGGACGCTGGGCGTTGTCCCTGACCGCCGTCTCCTCCTGGCGGACGCCGGTGTTTCGAAACGGCAAGCCGACGAAGGAGACCACTCCGGTTACCTCCGCCAAACTGATCCCGTTTCGCGCCGACGGCACACCCATGCCGACCGTAATCCATGGCGCGAAGTATCGGGATCAGGTCGTGCAGCATTACATTTTCGGCGCGCGGGATCGTGAACGCGTCCTCTGTGACCTCCTGTCCGCATCGCAGGAGACCGATCCGGCCACGGACGTCGCGGCGCGATAGGACCGAACCGCGAAGCGGTCGCCTACCAGCGAAGCGTCCGTCGGGTCAGCGTCGTGTCGGTCAGGGGGGAAACGGGAGCGGCGATTCGATGGGCCGGCCGGGGCGGCACCGGATAGGGAAGCCCGAACGTATACTCCGTCAAGGTAAAAAGCGTGTCCGGCTCGGCCTCGACCGTCAGCGTCACCCGATCGTCGGGCGGCGCAAGGAACCGCAGGCAAAACGGACGGTTTCGGAGGTCAAATGTCCGCCCGGCGACGGTCGCCCGGCGGATCGGACGGTCGGAGGAAAGGATGATCTCCTGCGGGGACCGGGCGGAGCGGACGGTCAGAGTATCGCCGTTACGCGTCACCGACAGCGGGGGGAGTGTCTGCGGTGGCGCGGACGCCGTCCGTAACGGCTTCTCCAGCCACGGATAGAAGTAACGGCCCTCCCGCCGCTCCGCCGACCCGCCGAGAAACTCGCTCAGCCAGCGGTCGTCCTTCTCCTCGTGTGTCGCCCAGAAGGCGGCGTTGCTGTCCGTGTCCTGAGCGAAGAACAGCGTATTGGTGCGCGGGCCGTTCGATCGAACGCCGCCGACAACGAACAGCAGAACGCCGCAGACGGCGAAGGCGACGGGGGACAGGACATGGAGACCGACCACGGCCCGGAGTGTCGGGAGCAGGGGCGCGAAGACGAAGGCGAGGGTCACCCCGAGCGCCGGCGGATTACCGAAGCCGAGCATCAACGCCAGCCCGTGCCAGATCGGCGTATAGAGAATCACGGTCGGAATCGCGCCCAGAATAACCGGGGCCGGGGGAGTATCCCGCCATAAAAGCGCCGGAAGGACGAAGAAGAGCGGCCAGAAAAACAGATAGGACGCGCCCGGCAGCAGCAGCGTGGTCACAATCAGAAGTAGCAGCCAGCCGAGGAGCGCGCCCAGGGAAAGCCCGATCGTCGAATGGCGGCGCAGCAACGGCAGCCAGACCGCCAGGATCGCGCCGAAGACCAGGCAGAAGAACGCGCCCTCGAACCAGCGGGGTGCGTGGGTATCCTCGTAGGGCGTTCCCTGGCGGAACGGAGTCATCGCCAGGGTGACCAGGTATCCGAGAAGACCGCCCAGAACCAGGGTGAGAAAAAAGACGCCGATCCCGACCGTAAAGCCCGGCGGAACGGAGTTGCGCCCTTTTCGTCGTCGGAACGCCTCCGCATACAGTCCCACCCCGATCAAGGCCAGAAGGTAACTGACATAGGTCGGATACCGGATCAGAACCCGTCCGAAGAGGTCGAAATAGATCGCATCCTCCGCCCCGGCGCGGGGCCAGTCGTTGCGCAGTCGGCGGACCAGGGAGACGGCGTACTCCCCGTGGTGCTGAAGACTGCGCGGGTCCAGCCCTTCCGGGCGGTCCAGAGCGGTATGGTAGTGCGCCCAGCGGTCGGCGAACGCGAAGTTCATCCCGCGCATACCGGCCTGTTTGAGAACGGTGAGGTCGGTGTCATTCGGCAATAACCGATACAGGGCGTACATCAGGCTGTTGGCGGACGGGCGCGGCGTCGCGGCGAGGGCGTCGATCAGGCTCCGATTGCCGTTTCCGGTTTCAAACATGAAGACCGGACCGCCCGCGCCGCGTCCTTCGAAGTTCAGGGCGATGATATCCCGCTTCCGCGGGTCGAACCGTCCGTTTTCGAATCGGGCGGCGTTCTCCACGAAGGCGCGGGCTCCGAGCAATCCCTGCTCCTCGGCGTCGGTGATCAGAAACGCGACGGGGATGTCGGACGGGGAATCGTTCAGAAGCGCCCTGGCCGTTTCCCGAAGTGCGGCGACTCCGGCGGCGTCGTCGCCCGCGCCCGGACCGATTCCGTGCGAATCGTAGTGCGCGGTCAGCAGGAGGAGACGATCGGAATCCCGGTAGCCTGGCAGATAGGCGATGATATTTTCCGTGGTGGCCGCTTTGAGGCAGTAGTCGAAGTCTCGAACGACGATCGATTTTTGCACCTGCGTCTCGCAGCCGAGGGCGCGGAAGCGAGCGACGATCTCGTCGCGGACCCGGTCATGTTCGCGGGTGCCGGGCGGATGAGGAACCTGTGCGAGGGCCCGCACGGTCTCCATGGCGCGGGTCGCCGAAAACCGGTCGGCTGCCGCCGAGTCGGACTGGGCGCGCGGTGGCGACATCAGGAACAGAGTCAGAAGGAGAAGCGACAGTAGCACCGCCCATGCAAACCCGCCCAGCGGCTTTGAAGGAGGAGCGGCATGGTCCATAACGCTGGATTTCTCGATCCGACGTCCGTTTTCCTCCCGCTTCGAAGCCCTTTCGCCCGGCGGCAGTTTGTGCTATCCTCTAAGCATGATTAAACTCTTTCGCTATGACGCGGACGGACCCCGACTCGGGGTCGAGACCGAGGACGGACGATTCGATCTGACCGGCCTTGCTCCCGAGGTTTTCGGTACGCTCGCCGCCTGGCTCGCCCGCAAGGACCCGGTCGATGACCTGCGCCGGGCGGCGGATCGCGCCCTGGAACCCGTTCCCGACGATTGCCTCCTTCTGCCGCCGGTCGACCTGCAGGAGGTCTGGGCGGCGGGCGTCACCTACGAGCGGTCGAAAGTCGCGCGAATGGAGGAGAGCGAGGGCGGTGGGGACTTCTATGATCGGGTCTATATCGCGGATCGGCCCGAACTCTTCCTCAAAGCGGTCGGATGGCGGGTCGTCGGCCCCGGTCAGCAGGTCCGCGTTCGCAAGGACTCCGTTTGGAACGTCCCGGAACCCGAATTGACGCTGGTTCTGTCCTCCGGCGGGCGCATCGTCGGCATCACGATCGGAAACGATGTTTCCTCCCGATCGATCGAGGGAGAGAACCCGCTGTACCTGCCGCAGGCGAAGTGCTATGATGGCGCATGCGCTCTGGGACCGGCCGTCGTTCCGGTCGGTCCGACGGACGACCTGCGGAACCGGACGATCGGACTGGAGATCGTTCGCGCCGGGGCGGTCGTCTTCTCGGAGGAAACGACGACCGCGCGTATGAAACGGTCGCCCGAGGAACTGGCCGAGTATCTGTTTCGGGAGACGTCGTTTCCGCACGGCGCACTGCTGATGACCGGGACCGGACTGGTGCCGCCCGATACGTTCACGCTGACCAGCGGAGACATGGTGCATATTACGATCGCCGGGGTGGGAACGCTGACCAATCCGGTGGCATAGGAGCGAGGAATGCAAAACGTTCGTAGTGGGCTGACCATAGCCCTGTGCGTTCTCGGAGCGATGTCGGCGATGTCGGCGATGCCGTCCGTCGCCCGACCGGAGACCCCCGTGCGGCGGACGCAGTCCGCCCCCGATGTCCGTACCGGCGGGTTTCTGCTCGGATGTCAGGCCTGGTGCTTCCATCGATATACGGTCCTTGAGGCGATCGAAAAGACGGCGCAGGCGGGCGGAAAAACGATCGAGTTCTTCCCCGGTCAGGCGTTCAGCCCGGAACGGCGGGAGGTTCGTCTGGGTCCGGAGACACCGGACGACGTGCTGGATGCCGTCAAAGCCCACCTGACCAAATACGGAATCAAGCCGGTCGCGTTCGGCGTCACCGGACTGAGCAAGGACGAGAAACAGACACGCGCGGTCTTCGAGTTCGCGAAAAAGATGGGAATCGGCGTCATCAATACCGAGTGCGATGCCGACGCGATGGAGACGGTGGAGAAACTGGTGAAGGAGTACGATATCAAGGTCGGTATCCACAACCACCCGCGCCAGCAAAATAACCCCGGCTACCGACACTGGGACCCGAACTTCATTCTTTCGCTGGTGAAGAACCGGGACCGACGGATCGGGGCCTGCGCCGACATGGGACATTTCGTCCGCTCGGGGATCAAGCCGCTGGACGCTCTGCGGATTCTGGAGGGACGGATCGTCGCCAGCCACCTCAAGGACCTGAATGAGTTCGCGCCGGGTGCCCACGACGTCCCCTACGGAACCGGCGTCTCCGATATTCGGGCGATTCTGACCGAGTTTCGTCGTCAGAAGTTCGAGGGACCGATCTCGGTCGAGTACGAGCACAACTGGGAATCCTCGGTTCCGGAGATCGCCCAGTGTATCGGATTCGTTCGCGGGTTCGGAAAGTAGGGGGCCGGGGGGAACTCGCCGCTAACGGACGGCGGCGAGTTCCCTGGCGCATTCGGTCAGCCAGAGGGCGGATTGCGCTCCTGACTCCTTGTCCCCGTTTTCGAGGAAGGTCTGCAGGGCGATTGCCGCCTGACTGAGCAGGGAGGCGGCGAGGACGCGATGGGAGTGCGCTTTTTTGGCCGCGGCATCGGTATCGAGCGGCGGAGCGGTCTTCAGCAGACGGATCAGAGCACCCGCCTGAGTCACCTCGGTCACCGTCGCCTTGTAGAAGTTCTCGCGGGTCATCTCCCGGTTTTCCCAGGCGGTCCGGTTTTTCCGCAGCGATGCGACCGCCCGCCCGGCAAACTCGTCGAAAAGCGCGGCGGCCGTGGTGTAACGCATCTGTCGGTTGACGGGCGTCTCCCCGGCCGGTACGACGGCGGAGACGGCCTCGGAAAAGTTGCCGCGGGTGGCCAGTAGTCGGGCGAGTCCCCGTGCGGCTTCGACGCTGGTCGGATCGGCAGACAGCACGGCACGGTAATGTTTCTCCGATTCCGAGGGCGCCTCGTTTTTGAGAAGGTCGGCGAGGGCAAGATGGGCCCAGACAGCCTCCGGGTGGGCCGCGAGAATATCCTCGTAGGTCGCCCGCGCCGCGCCGATATTGCCGCTCTGCTGCAGCGCTTCGGCCAGTACGCCGATCGCTTCCTTGCGTTCCGATTCGCTCGGCGTAATCAGCATCAGGCAGCGTTTGATTTCCGTGGCGGCATCCGTATTGCGTCGGGAAGCGACGTAGCTACGGGCCAGCAGAAGACGCAGTTTCAGATTCAACGGCGACTGGTTGATCGTGTGTCGCAGAAGGACGATGGCCCCGTTGTTATTGCCGTCCGCCAGCATGGAGGACGCCTCCTGCAAGGTGACCTGGATGGTGTCCGCCTCGGTATCGGCGTCGGCGGAAACCCCGGGGCCGGGATCGGTTTTGGGCGCGACCAGGACGGGAGGCGGCGCCATCCGTCCGTAGGCGGCCAGCGGCCCGTTCAAAAGGCGGGTGACCAGCGTGTTGGCGGCGCTGCTGATGGCGTTGTCGGAAACCGTTCGGGTTCCGCCGCTCAGCGCATTGACCTCGATCGCCGCCGCCCGGCTGACATTGTACTTTGCGGCATCGCCGTACGATTTGCCGGTGGTCGTATCGATGCCGTCGAGAGCGATTTCGTAACCGGGTCCGCCATCCGGCGCACGACGCAGACTGACGACCGCCACGTAGATCGCGCCCGCCGCCTTGCCGAGAGCGGTCTGCTCGCTCGCCGTTAATCGATACCGATTTTCGACCTTCAGCTTCGCCTCCAGGGCGGCGCGTTTGAAGAGCGGCATGTCGGGCGAGTACAGAATCGCCTCCATCGTCCGTGCCTCGTTCAAAAGATCGCGTACCTTACCGGCGGCCTTCATCGCGCGCATGGACAGGGTTTCGCCGTCGGCCTCATCGGTGGAGGAGACCCCGCTGCCGGTCACCTGACCTCCGGGAAGGATGATGACGAGCGGACGGCCTGTCTGAGGGATCGCCGGGAAGGGGGACGGCGCAAGAGAGCGGTCCGTCGCATTTCCCGGAACCGGGACTCCGACCAACGCAACGCCTAGCAGCAGAATCGAAGCAAACCGCACGAGTATTTATCCTCCAAGAAGCGTCAAAGCCGCTTCGCAGGTTTCGATCCCCTGCTGAGCCAGCCGGGGGCGGGCCGGGCGCTCATGCTGGTAGGCGCGGATTGCCTCCCGGTAGGAGGCGCGCGCCGACTCCTCATCCCCCATACGTTGATAGGACTGCGCGATCCCCTGGTAGGCATCGCCGCGCGCCCCGCTGCTGAGAGCGTGGCGGTACGCCCGTATGGCTTCGGGGTAGTGACCCGCGCCCTGGAGCGAGCGGGCGCGTTCCATGTCGCGGTTCATTCCGACCTCCGTGCCTGTCGGCGTGGCCGGAACGCCGGATTGTTCGTCCTGGTTGTTCCGGGGCGCGGGCGGCGTCGGAGTCGGCTCCTCCTTACCGCTGCTGACCGGCGCCGGATGCACTTTGATATAGATATAGCTCTGACTGCCGTTTTCGGCGGGCGGTCCTGCGGAGATGGCCGATTCCCGTGCGCCCTCCGACGGCGGACGGACGGTCAGGCGTCCGCCATTCCCGAAACCGCCGTTCTCGGAGGAGGTTTCACCGGATGCCGGTTCCCCTTCGAAGCCGGGCAACGCGCCGTTTTCGCCGGTTCCGGGCGGCGCGACGGGCATGGGGTCGACCGAACGGAAAGGAACCGGGGTCGGTGAAGGGCGGCGGGCGACGCGCGGTCGGTTCCGCAGCGACGGCAGTTCCGGAAGTTGGCTCACCCCGCTTCCGATCGAGACCGGGGCCGGAGTCTCCGGCGGTCGCTGGCGCGAAAACGGATCGACCGGCGGGTTGACGGGAGGCGGCAGCGGTTGCTGCAACGGGGTCACCGGATCGAAGAAGGGGGTTTGGACGGGCTGCGGGGCGACCGCCAACGCGGTCTGCCGTTCGACGGGCACGGAAGGGGCCGTCTTTTTGCGGCTGACCAGGGGCAGCAAGGAGAAGAACACCACACCCGCCACCACGCCCGCCACCGCCAGCGGCAGGAACGAGGGCAGGGCGCGAGCCGGAGACGCGGATGGGGAACCATGCGCGATCGGCAACGGGGTCGGCAGGAGCGTCTGCCGCCGAAGCTCGGCCAGTTTTTCCTGATCGGCGACCGAATCCGGCGTCAGAAGGACGATCCGTTCCATCGCCGCAATGGCTTCGCGCAGATTGCCCTCCTGTTCGTACAGGGAGGTCAGCAGACCCAGGGCGCGAACCGATTCCGGCATCCGGCGCGACGCCTCCTCGGCGAGCGCCAGCGCTTCCTTTCGGAGACCCTTGTCGCGCAGACGGAGAGCGTCCGACAGCAGTTCCGCCACTTTGGCCTGCCGCCGCATCATCTCGTCACGGGAAGGGGGAGCGTCCGCCGGAGCCAGCATCGTTCCGCATTCCCGACAGAATTTGTTCTCCGCCGGGTTTTCCGTCTGACACTCGTGGCACTTCATCGCATTATCTCTCCTGAAGGCGGGGACGTCGGCGAACGCCTTAACGGGAACGTCGCTCCCATTGTAACAGGCCGCGACCCTTTCGACCAATGTTCGTTCGCACGCCTTCAATCGAAGTTACGGCCCGCCCGCACCGGTCCCCGTAAATCCGCAGGGAACCTCGACCGGGGATTTCCTCAACTATGGAGGAGGACCACGGTCCGAAACGTGGTCAAAGATCGGAAAGGTTACGATGACAATGGTGAAGACGTTCGACGAACTGGCGGTGGAAGGACTTCGCGATATCTATGACGCGGAGCATCAGATCACCGAAGCCCTGCCGAAGATGGAAAAGGCGGCGACTTCCCCGCAACTGAAACAGGCGTTCCAAACGCACCTCCGGCAAACCGAGGGGCAGATCAAGCGGCTCGATCAGGTCTTTCAACTGCTCGGACAGAAAGCCGAACGAAAAACCTGCCTGGCGACGCGCGGCCTGATCGCCGAGGCTAACGAGCATATCAAGGAAACGGAAACCGGTCCGTTGCTCGATGCCGTGCTGATCGATGCCGCCCAGAAGGTGGAGCATTACGAAATCGCCTCCTACGGAACCGCCCGGACGTTCGCCCTGCAAATGGGCAACTCCCAGGTGGCCAACCTCCTCGATGAGACGTTGCAGGAGGAAGGGGATACCGACAAACTGCTCTCCCGCATCGCCGAGACCAACGTCAATCAGAAAGCGGCGCAGCAGTAAGCCCCCTTCACGGCCGGTTCCCCGCTCCGTAGACACGGGGTGGGGAACCGGAAAGGGTGTCCGGCGGACGGCGAAACCGTCTCCGCTTGCCGTTTCGCTCCGGTTTCGGTTAGTATAGGACATGAATCGTCGCCACGCCCTTGGCACCCTTGGAACCCTCGGCATCGCTCTGCTCGACCCTCTGACCCCGATTCCTCCGGTTTTCGCCCTGCCCGCGCCCGGACCGTTGCCGCACCGTAACCCGAAGGATGTCGGACTCGATCCCGTCCCGCTGGCGGCGGCGGACCGCGAGGTCGCCGAGGCGGTCCACGGGTCCGGAGTTCCGGGCGCGGTCCTCCTGGTCGCGCGGGATGGGGCGACGGTCCTGCGCAAGGCGTATGGCAGCGCGGTCCTACGTCCGACCGTCGTTTCCATGACACCGGAGACGGTGTTCGACCTGGCTTCCCTGACCAAGGTCGTGGCGACGGCGACCGCGGTCGCGATCCTGACCGAATCGGGCAAGATCGTCCTCGACGAGCCGGTGGCCACCTACCTGCCCCCGTTCGCGAACGCCGAAGGCGATCGCCCGAAAGCGACCGTCCGGCATCTGCTGACGCATACGGCGGGCGTCCCGGCGGGCGGCGCTTATGCGGGGAAAACCGTCCCTCTGGCGGAAGTGGTCGAAAACATCGTCCGCTCCCGGCAGATCGCTCCGCCCGGACAGCGGTACCTCTATTCCGATTACTCCGCAATCGCCCTGCAGGCGATCGTCGAAGCGGTTTCCGGGAAGCCGTTCGATGTTTTCTGTCGGGAACGGATTTTCGAACCTCTCGGAATGGGAGCGACCGGGTTCCGTCCGGTGGCCACGGTGGCCGCCCGATGCGCGGCCACGCACTCCGGAAACGAGGACACCCGTGGCCTTGTCCACGACCCGACCGCGCGGGCGCTCGGTGGGGTTTCCGGGAATGCCGGACTCTTCTCGACGGCCGACGACCTGGCGCGTTTCTGCCAGATGATGCTGAACGGCGGGGAGTACGGCGGGGTCCGGATTCTGCGCCCGGAGACGGTGCGACGCTTCACCGCCCGGCAAACGGACCTGGCCGACGGACAGCGCTCGCCGGGCTGGGATCTCGATTCTCCGTATTCGGTCCGAACCGGGTTCCCGCCCGGTTCCTACGGGCACACCGGGTTCACCGGCACGTCGGTCTGGATCGACCCTCGCACGAAAACCTTCGTTTTGCTGTTGACCAATGCCGTTCATTCCCCGAACAACCGGGGAGAGGCGATCCGTCTGCGGCGAACGGTTCACCTTCGAATCGTCTCCGCGCTGCCGTTCGGACCGCCATCGACGGGGAAGCGGGGCGGGGGACGACCGGTCCTGACCGGCCTGGAGGTGCTGGAAGCGGAATCGTTCCGCCGACTCGAGCGGCGGCGTCTGGGGATCGTCTGTAACCATACGGCGGTCGACCGACTGGGTCGGCATCTGGTCGATCGACTGTACGAGAGCGAAAGGGGAAAAATCGTCGCTCTGTTCGCGCCGGAACACGGTATCCGTGGCGAAGTCGATGCATCGAACCGGGATGCGGTCGATACGAAAACCGGCGTACCGGTCTATTCCCTGTATAACCTCGAACTGCCCCGCGAACAACGCTACCGACCGACCGCCGAACAACTCGCCGGAATCGATACTCTGGTGTTCGATATTCAGGATATCGGGGCGCGATTCTATACCTATATCGCGACGCTCGGTTACTGTCTGGAAGAGGCGGCGAAACACGGAATCCGCGTGATGGTTCTCGATCGTCCGAATCCTCTGGGCGGGCATTCGGTCGAAGGACCGCTGCTCGAAGAGCGTCTCGTCGGAGGGTTTACCACCTATCACACCCTGCCGGTGACGCATGGCATGACGGTGGGCGAACTGGCGCGGATGTTCGTCGCCGAAAAGAGATTGTCGGTTGCCCTGGACATCGTTCCGGCGGAAGGGTGGCGGCGAGGAACGGAGTTCGAACAGTGCGAACTGCCGTGGATCAACCCCTCGCCCAATATCCGGAATATCCGTCAGGTTCGCCTGTATCCCGGCGTCGGGATGCTGGAAACGCTGCCGATTTCGGTCGGTCGAGGAACCGATACGCCCTTTGAAGTTCTCGGCGCACCCTCAATCGATCCGCTGGCGCTGGCGGAGGAACTGAACGCGCGGCGGCTGCCCGGTTTGACCTTCACGCCCGTCCGGTTCGTTCCGACCGGCAGCGTTCACAAGGGAACGCTCTGCGGAGGCGTACAAATCGGCCTGGCGGATCGAACAAACTTCCGGCCGGTCGCGTTCGGAATCCACCTCGCCGCCGCTCTGGTTCGGGTCGCTCCGGAGACATTCCGCGCCGAAACGCTCGACCGAATGCGAACGATGGTCGGAACGGTGGCCGTTCCCGCCGCGTTGGCTGCCGGAGCCGCCCCGGAGCGGATCATCGCTTCCTGGCGGACCGATGTCGAATCCTGGAACCGTCGCCGCGCCCCCTTTCTCCTGTATTCCTGAAAATTTCGAAAATTTATCCGTTGTCCCGAACTTTGTGACCCCATTCGGTTGTTCTTTGAAAGAGGCACTTTGCCAAATCCCGGTACAGGTCTCTCCGATGTCGATTTTCGGACTTGAAGAACACCTGTCTCCAACCCGCGTTTCGCGGCAGGAAACACTCGAATGACATCGATAATGAGGAGCAAAATGAAACATTTCGGAACAGCGGCCTGCATTGCCGTCGCCGGTTTGTCGGCGCTTTCCTGCCCGACGGCGGTCTACGCACAGCAGGATCGACAACTCCAACCCGTCACGCTCGACCTTCGCGATGCCCCGATCCGCGAAGCCCTGGAAC
>JANRLW010000037.1:0-2461 GCA_033762295.1 Capsulimonadales bacterium | reverse complement strand
TTTCGCGGGTTTCCGGGCGGACGTGAACAACGCGATGAACGCTCTGGACGTGCATGTGCTGGCGTCGACGTGGGCGGAACCGTGCGCGGCGGTGATCCAGCAGGCGATGGCGCTGGGCAAGCCGGTGATCGGCACCGATATTGGCGGCACCCCGGAGATGGTGGTCTGGGGCGAGACCGGTCTTCTGGTCACGCCCGGCGATGCCGAGGGGCTGGCGTCGGCGATCGGGGACCTGTACCAGGACCCGGCGAAACGCGCGTGGATGGGTGAGGCGGGGAGCAAACGGGTGGAGAAACTGTTCACCCTGAAACGAATGACCGACCGAAACGAAGCGCTGTATCGCGAAATCCTTCGGACGAAACGCGGTGGGACGACCGCCGGAACCGGGTAGAGGCCGTGGCGTCGCTGATGTTTCCGGAGTTCGTCGCGCCGGAGGACCCGATCAACCTGCCGGTGCGTCGCTGCTCGACGTCGGCGGAGCGGGCGTCCCGACGTATCCTGATCCAGCGCAACGGGGCGCACGGCGACATCCTGATGGCGACCCCGGTGCTGACCGCTCTGCGCGACGCCTGGCCCGACGCGCATATCACCTGGATCGTCGAGCGCAAGGAAGCGGTGTCGATCAACGCCCATCCTCTGGTCGATCGGTTGCTGTTGTGGGATTCGGCGTACTGGAAGCGGATGATCCGGCGCGTTCAACTGGTGCCGTGGGTGCTGCGTTGCATGACGATGCGCCGGCAACTGGTGGCGCGGAACTTCGACATTTTTATCTCCTATCAGCCGGAGGAGTGGCAATTGCTGGCGCGTGGCTGCGGCGCGGCGACCCGGATCGGGGTATTCGACACGTATCGTGAGTTTTACGGCGCGACGGAAACCAGCGGTAACGCCCGTTATTACACGCGCGCCTTCGTTCATGCGGAACATCCGCCGCACCGAACCGACCAGTATCTCCTGCCGTTGGGGACGCTGGGGATCGCGGAGCCGGAGGATCGGTCGTTAAGTATCGGTTATACCGGCGCGGATGCCGAACGGGCCGAAGGTTTTCTGACGCGGGCGGGACTGACCCCGGGGAACTTTGTCACGGTCGCTCCGCTCACCACCTGGCCCTCGCGTTGCTGGCCCGCCGACCGTTTCCGAAGGTTGATCGAGGTTTTGGATCAGGACGGTTTCCCGGTGGTGCTGGTGGGCAGCCAGAAGGAACGCCCGGAGATCGAGGCGATCGCGGAGCAACTCCGGCGGCGTCCTCCGGTCCTGGCCGGAGAACTGACCTTCCGGGAGTTCGCGGCGTTCGTGGACCGGGCCGCACTGGTGGTCAGCGGCGACACCGGGCCGATGCACCTGGCGGCGGCGGTGAAAACGCCGTATCTCGCGCTCTTCGGACCGACCGCGCCCGGACGTTTTGCGCCGCGCGGCTGCGGAATCGCGCTGTCGAAACCCGTGCCGTGCGGCCCCTGTTATCAAAAGACCTGCCGGAATACCGGCGACGACCTGCTGCAATGTCTTCGCCTGATTTCGGTCACGGAGGCGGTGGAAGCCGCCCGGAAACTGCTGAATGAATCCCCGGTCTGATCACGCGACCGGCAGGGCAGCCGGACCGCGCCTGCGCATCCTGCAGGTCGCCTCCGGGATGCCGAACTGGGGCGGAGCCGAACTGCATCTGGTCAGCCTGGCGGCGGAACTGGCGGGGCGCGGTCACGACGTCTCCGTTCTGTGCCGTCCGGAGAGTTTTGTCGAAAGCGAGGCTAGAAAGCGATGTCTGCCGGTCCTGCACGGTCTCGTGCGAAGCCAGAGCGATTTCGGAGCCTACGGTCGATTGCTGCCGGTGCTGCGAGCGGGTCGGTTCGACGTGCTGCACGTTCATATGTTTCCGGACCATCTCGTGCCGCCACTGGCCGCGCGGGCAGCCGGGGTTCCGGTCAGGGTGTTTACCCATCATCTGCCGTTTCCGTTGAAGAAGGGCGCATGGAAACGCTTTCTGATACGTCAGGTGCTGTTCGATCGGGCGATCGGCGTTTCCGAGTCCGTCCGACGTGTGCTGATCGGAAGCGGTATGTCGGACCGAAAGGTCGTCGCCATTCACCACGGCACGGAGGTCGAGACGTTTCGTCAGGGACTCCGAGACCCTTCGGAGGTGCGGGCCGAATGGGGCGTAACCCCGGACCGGTTCCTGATAGGAATGGTCGGGCGATTGACGAAAGAGAAGGGCGTTGATATCTTTCTGGAGGCGATACGCCGGCTGGACGATGATCGGGTGGTGGCCGTGATCCTTGGCGACGGCGAACTGCGTCCCGAACTGGAACGGACCGCGCGCGAGTCGGGTATCGGCGGTCGTGTGGTTTTCGCGGGTTTCCGGGCGGACGTGAACAACGCGATGAACGCTCTGGACGTGCATGTGCTGGCGTCGACGTGGGCGGAACCGTGCGCGGCGGTGATCCAGCAGGCGATGGCGCTGGGCAAGCCG
>JANRLW010000036.1:0-8604 GCA_033762295.1 Capsulimonadales bacterium | reverse complement strand
AAATTCAAAGCCCGCCAAACGACCTGCATCTCCCAAATGCGACAGATCGTCACCGCTTTGAACCTGTACCGACAGGACTGGGACGGAAAGGACACCGGAAACTGCGCCGCCGACTTCGGTCTGCCCGCTCGACGACAGTTTCGCGGGGACGGTTCGATCCCCGGACATCCTGTGGACATCCGTCTTGTCAGGTGCCCCAATCAGTATATCTACGGGCGGGCCCCTGCCGAAGACTGCCCGGGTTGCTTTACTTACGCTTACATCGAATCCTATCCGTATATCGACGGTTACCGTCACCTGTCCGCCGATCCGAATTGGCCGATCTTCAGTTGCAGTTTCCATGATCTGGCCTTCACTAACCAGATTCGTCAACGCCCGTTAATAAGCGGTGATAAGCGAAGTCCGTTGGACATGGGAATCGGTTTGAACGGCGCTCTTACCTGGAAACCGCTCCTCGAAATGAATGATGCCGGACAAGCCAACGGAACGCGGTTTATGCCCGAGTGAGTTGTGGGAAGCGGAGCATAAGATTCCGGTCTCATTTTCGCATCCATGGCTGTGGTTGGGTTTGCACGGGTTTGTTTCTAAACATCCGGTTTTGCATGCTTGCCTGCAAAGTCATGGCTCGGACGGAGCCGTTACGCGCCAACGTAGAGGGTTGCCTCCTGCGTTGCGTAAGAAACCGCGGTTTAAACGTTCGGCTGACGGAAACGTGTCCTGTACACGCTCTCAGAAGCCGCCTGCTTTAGCTGGCGGAGTCGTCACTCCTACCAACCCGCCCGTCCCCGTCGCCGAATAAATCGACCTCCGAAAACACCGGCCCGGAACAAGCGTTCCGGGCCGTCGTTTTGCTTTCGCGCAAATCTCTTTACCGGTTTCCCCGTTCGGTCACGGTTCCGACCAAGAAACGTTCACCTTGCCGTCGCGGAAGCGTCCGGTCTATAATTCCGATAAAGCCTGATCGCTTATCGGAGAAATTTATGCGGACCCTGACCGTCGCCCGCCCGCCGAATCGTTCTCGTGCCCTTCCCCTGGTCGCTCTCGCCGTCCTTTGTCTGCCTCCGCTCGCCTATGGACTCGCGCGCCTCCGGGAACCCGTCACCGACTTTTTCGCGCACCTGCCCACTCCGCTCGGACGTCCCCTGCCAAGGGAGTTTCCTACCGATACCGCCGGACCGGTCCTGGCGATCTTCCTCGAAACCTGTCCTCATCGCGACTCCGAAACCTTCCGAAGGATCAACTGGTTGACCGAAACACTGTACCCCCGTGGCTACACCGTCGCTCTGGTCACCCGCGACGGTCATGCACGCGTTCGACCGTTGCTTCGACGCGATAACGCCGGAAACTCCGAACTGAAAGCGGTGTTCGTCTGCGACGACGATACGTATCTGTACCACTCCCTCGGGCTCGGTCGCCTGCCGAATGTCGTGGAGTTTTCCGGAGGAAGAAGCGTCTGGGCGGTTCCGCCGAAGGAGGCATGGTGGAGCGGACTGCGAAAGCGACTCCTGGCCGAGGGGCTGACCGCCGATCCGCCGACATCGGCGGACGAAAAAAGGAAGCGGAAAAAATGAGTGCAGGATTCCGCTTCCGCAAGTGATTCCGGAGCGCGGACGGACCGCTCCATCCACGCATACGACCCGAAAACGGCTCGTATCACCGTATTTTACCGGACGGAATTCTCTGACGCCACGATAAATTTGAGACGAATTAAATGTTAACTGGCATTCAAGGACACGTCAATGTACCGTGATGCGCCGGAGTAACTGAAACAGGAATTCGCCCCGGGTACCGCTGACCGTCGTCCAGGTGAATCCGTAGGCCCGATCCATGTTGTTCCGTCGCCAGTTGAGCGCCAGCGACAGGTCCGCATCGACGTTCCAGCGGCCACCCAGCGTAATCTGCCGCGCGGTCGGCGCGACGGAGGTCGGTTTCAAAAACTCGCCCCGGGCGACCAGTGTCCAGCGCACACGATCGGGGAGCCGGTAATACAGGTCCAGATAAGCGCCGCGCATCGGGTCTCCGGCCAGCGTACCGGCCAGAACCTCCCCCCGAACCAGCAGATAAGGGCGTGCCCATCGCCAATCGGCTCCGATCAGGCGTACCGGCTTTCGTTCGGACTGCCCCGGAAACGCCGCCTGACGACCCTGCCATCCACTGACTCCTACCACCAGGCCGGGGGGCGCGAAGGTCTGCACCCGTAACGCGGTGCCGTCGACCCCGTTCAGATTGCTCCAGACCCCGGCCCCGTTTCCGTTGAACCGCGCCGCCTCGACCTGCCATCGGTCCGATCCGCCGGTCCATTGCGCCCCCGGCACGCCCCAGTCCACCGCACTGAAGGCATAGTCCACACGCGGCATCGGATAGTCGATCAGGCCCGAGTTATACGTCTCCCGATAATCGTAGATTCCGAAGGGCAGGCGGACGATCCCCAGTTGCAGTCGTTGCGGCAGGCGATGCCCCCGTGCCGGAGCCAGTTCCGCGCTGAGAGCGGCCTGTTGCCACCGAAACGCGCCGTACTGATCCATACCCATCAACTGGACCGTCAGGCGATACGGCGCGGCCTCCTCGGAGGTCTGTACGGAAACAAACGTCGAATGGAGTCGACTCGTCCCCCGACGACGGATCGGGATGTAGGCGCGCCAGTCCAGTTGCAGGTCGGCCCGGACCGGGTTAAGGTGGAACGATCCCTCGGAATCCTCGCTCTCGCTGCCGGTTGCAGCGACGCACATCGGCATCGAAGCCATCCAGCACCCGATGGTTCCTAAAAGTGCGCAAGCGCCGTATCGAGATCGCTTGGATCTCCTTCGCATGGCCGTCCCTCTTTCGTCGTTCGTCAGGTCGCAAGATTACCCGAAAGATTTTCGTCTTCCATACCTACAATTAATATGGCAACCAGGAGATATTTCTTCATCATGGAAGGGTTCAGTAACAGAACAGGAAAGGGAGATTCCTGCTTCCGTCGGCAGGGGTCCGATGCAAGCGCCGTGCCGGAAATCCGAACTTCGCGGACGAAACAATCGATCAGGGTTTTTGGCCGGTTCCATCTTCTGAGCCTTTTCCTTCTGTCCGCCGCCATGGTTCGGGCCGAGGAACCGGTGTCCGTTCAGGGTACCGTGCGACTGACGAACGGCGCCCCGGCGCGTTTCGCTGCTGTCTGGCTGGAAGGTGGGCCGCCGGCGACCCCGCTAAAGAATGCCCGGATCGATCAGCGGGAGAAGACGTTTGTGCCGCATGTTCTTTTTGTCACCCCCGGCACGCGGGTCGAGTTCCCGAACAGTGACACCGTCTTCCATAACGTGTTTGCGTTTTTTGAGGCGAAGCGCTTCGATCTGGGACTTTATCCGCGCGGAACCTCCCGTGGTGAAACCTTCCAAAAGCCGGGAATCGTCGCCGTTCTCTGCAACATCCACCCGAAGATGAGCGCCTTTATCGTCGTCGCCGACTCCCGCTACCACGATGTCGCAGCGGAAAACGGGCGGTTCGCCCTGGCTTCCGTGCCACCGGGCAAGTATGTTCTCCGGGCATGGCATGAGAGCGGCGCGGTCGTCCGCCAGTCTCTGACAGTCACGGCCGGGATGCCGACACCGGACCTTCAACTGAGGAATCGGTAACGTTGCCATGCAGGCGATCTCCGCAGTCGATGGGAGTTCCCCCTCCCGACACGGAATAACCGACGGCGCACCGGACGGTTCGCGCCCGGTGTCCGGCCTCCGGGTGTGGCTGGGACGCTGGCCCGCCCTATTTCGCGCCGTCTCCCTGCGCACTCATATTCTGTTGCTGCTGGTAGGTATGGTCGTCGGGCTGACGCTCCTGATACTGACCAGCGTTCTGATGATTTCGGAACAGGCGTCGGAACGGGCGATGGAACGGGATTTCCGAACTCTGGGCGGTTTTCTCAACCAGTTACTCGAGGAGCGCGCCCGCTCCATGACCGAAATCAGCAAGGTAATGGTCAGCCAGCCGACGACGCTCTCGTACCTGTACCAGGAGGCGGAGCCGGGTGCGGGAATGGCGCGCGCGGACCGGGAAACGATCGCGGACCTCACGGAGGATATTCGCGTCACGATGGGAGCGAGCCGGGTCGCCCTGATCGATGCCGGGGGAAGGACGATCGGCGATAGCGCCGGGGCGACCTCGACCCCCATTTCCGAACGGGGATTTCGATCCGCTCTCCGGGGCCGCCGGTGGAGAGGAATGATCGAGGAGAACGGACAACCCGCCGTCGCGGTCTGCGTCCCGATCCTGTCTCCGGACGGACAGTTCGTCCGGGGCGCTTTCTTCGCGTCCAAAATACTGGACGACGAACTCGCACGGCAGATGCGGAATGCCCTGGGCAAGGATATCGCTTTCCTCCACCGGTCACGCCCGATTGCGTCGTCGGTTCCCCTCTCCTGGCTGCCGCCGTTGCCGACGAAGGGACAAACCCGGCAGGTAATGTACGTCCACGACGCCCTGTATATCATCGATTACCAGCGATTGACCCTGTTTCCGAACCAGGACGCGCTCGGTGTCGTCCTCATGCACCCGCAGAACGAGGCGACCCTTCTGGTTTCCGACCTTCGGGCGGGGATTCTCGGATGCGCGGCGGCGGCGTTGCTGCTGGCATTCCTCGTCGGCAGTCTCGTCGCCGATCGGGTGGTTCGACCACTGGATGATGTGGTTGCCGCCGCCCGACAGATCCGGTTCGGCGTCTGGCCGGAACATCTGCCGACCGACCGCTCCGATGAGATCGGCCTGCTTCAGTCCGCTTTCAACGAAATGACGACGACCATTCGGACGGCGCAGGAACGGCTGCTGGCGCGGATCGATACGGACCCGCTGACCGATCTGGAAAGCCATCGACGGTTCAGGGAGCGGCTGGCGCAGGAGGTGCGACGGAGTATCGATTTCGACGAGACCCTCGCCCTGTTGCTGGTGGACCTCGACCAGTTCCGCGTCTTTAACGAACGAAACAATCTGGGCACGGGCGACCGCATTCTGTGCCATGTCGCGACCGCTCTGAAAGCGTTGCTGCCCCCGGTCGCGACCATTGCCCGGTACGGAGGCGATGAGTTCGGCATCATCCTTCCGTGCTCACACCCGGCCGAGGCGCAGCGTACCGCGGAACTGATCGTCGCCAATCTGGCGAATCCGGAAGGCACCTCCCTGACCGTCAGTATCGGGTTCGCGCTGAATCACGCCAGCATGGCCGAACCGGAGCCGCTGCTGCTGGCGGCGGAGTTCGCACTGACGCAGGCCAAGCACCAGGGGGGCAACACCTGCTTCGGGTTCGACCCTCTTTCGATTTCGGTGGCGGCTCCCCGTCTCTCCCCTACCGAGGAGTTCATCACTGCGCCATCCGGCATGCAGTACCTGTTCCATTCGCTGCGCGACGGCAGCCTGGTCGCGATCCAGGCGCTCGCCGCCGCCGTCGATGCCAAGGATCGGTACACGGAGGGACACTCCCATCGGGTCGCCGATCTCTCGGTTCGGTTTGCCGAACGGCTCGGCTTCTCCCCGGAGGAGGTTTCCCGCGTTCACACCGCCGCCACCCTCCACGACGTCGGCAAGATCGGCGTCCCGGACCGAATTTTGCAGAAGCAGGGGCAACTGGAGCCGGAGGAGATGCGAATGATGGAGGCGCACGCGGTGATGGGAGAGATGATCGCCGCGAAAATCCCTCAGATCGCCCGCTGTGTTTCGGGGATCCGATCCCATCACGAACGCTGGGACGGGCGGGGCTATCCGGACGGTCTTCGCGGGGAGGACATTCCCTTGATCGCCCGGATCATCGCCCTCGCCGATGCGTTCGACGCGATGACGACCGACCGACCTTACCGGCGCGGACGCAGTACCGAGGAGGCGCTGGCCACGATTATCGCCGGGTCCGGCAGCCAGTTCGACCCGGACCTGGTCCCCTCGTTTCTGATTGTCGTCCGTGAAACGGAACGTCCTCAGTCCTCCGTTTTGTCCGTCCGCAAAGCGGCTTAGTTCGCCTGGTCCGAGCCGATCACAGGGTCAGAGGAAACAGTGCCATCGCGGCCCGACGCCCGAGCGGGGTAATGCGATGCAGGTTGCGCCCGGCCTGTTCGATGACTTCGGCATGGGTCAGTTCGCGCAGGTGATGATACAGGGAACCGGTCGTCAACCCCGTTCGTTCCCCGATTCCGGACGAGGAGAGTTCTCCCTCGGTCAGCAGGATGCGGACGATCTTCACCTTCTGAGGTGAGGAAAACGCATAGGCAAGGCGAGCGACCGCCGCCTCATCGGTCTCGCGCAGGGCGGCGACGACAGCCTGTGGGTCCCTCTCGGTATCCGTCAGCGGACCGAAATCGATCCTCTTTTCCGACGGGGACCGTTCGGGCAGAAACCGTTCGCGTTTGATCTCTTCAAGCTCCAGGCGCAGTCGGGCGAAATCCTCCGCCAGTCGGCGTAACAGAGCGCTGTCCTCACGGTTTTCCTTTCCCTTTTTTTCTTTGCCCGGGTTCGCCATGTGCCACCCTTTCCCTTTTGGAATACTGTAGTGTTGTTATTTGTGATTGTCAAGTACAATAGAGAGGACAGGCCCGACAGGAAAAACCCGAGCGACCGGGCTGAGGAGCGAGCGGTCGAGGAGCGATATGGTAGGACGTTCGGAAATGATAGCGGAGGATGCCGTGTCGGAGGCGGGGCAGACGGGAGTGGGACACGCCGAAACGTCCGCTCCGCCCCCGCCGAAAGCGCGTGTCCTGGTGGTCGATGACGAGCAGGCGATCGTGGAAGCGGTCGCGTACAACCTGCGGCTTCACGGACATGATCCGATCATGGCCGGCGACGCCGATACGGCGCTTCGTCTGCTGCGCGAGAAGGAACCGGAACTGGTCATTCTCGATATCATGCTGCCCTCCGGAAGCGGTTTTGACATCTGTCGCCTGATCCGTCAGACCGGCAACAATATCCCGATCCTGATGCTGACCGCCCGCTTTACCGAGGCCGACCGCGTATACGGTCTGGAAATCGGCGCGGACGATTATCTGGTCAAACCGTTCGGTATGCGCGAACTGATGGCGCGGGTGCAGGCGCTGCTTCGTCGCAGCGTGCTCTCGTCCCCGGTGGCGGACGGACCTTCCGGCGGATCGCTGATCGTCTCCTCCGGTTCGGGCCTGACGATCGATTCCGAACGGCGCGAAGTCCGGCTGCGGAATACGCTTTTAAACCTTTCCCGAAAGGAGTTCGACCTGCTCGCCCTGCTGGCGTCGCATCCGGGCCGTGTCTTCGATCGGCAGACCCTCCTGGACCGCGTCTGGGGAGAGGACGCCTACGTGGATGACCGGACGGTCGATGTACACATTCGATGGCTCCGTGAAAAGGTCGAGCCGTTGCCGGGCAAACCGCAGTTCCTTCTTACCGTACGCGGCGTCGGATACAAGTTTCAAGGTTGACATTGATGGACAGTCCCGAAACCAGCGAAGCGGATCGAAACCGCTCCTCCGACCTGCCGATGGGTTTCGACGCCGATACGACCGGCGATTCCCTGGCGGATGTTCTTGTCGATGCGATTTCCGACGGCGTTCTGCGCGTGGACCCCGACGGCGTCATCGTGGCGGTCAACCGCAATGCCTGTCGGCTCTTCGGCGTTCGCGAGTATCCGCCCCCGCCGGGAGAAATGATCCAGCAGACGTTGCTGGAAGCGACCCACCTGCGCGCGTTGACCGAACTGCATCAGGAAGCGCAAAGAACCGGCGTTCCCGGAGAGGCGGACGTTCGCCAGGTCGGTCGATTCGAACGCCTGCTTCGTGTTCGCGCCCTGCCTTTACCGCCGCCGTCCACCGGTGAGACCCTTTTCATCCTCACCGACCTGACCGAGATTTCCCATCTCCGAACGGTCCGCAGCGAGTTCGTCGCCAACGTGTCTCATGAACTGCGTACTCCCCTCGCCTCCATACGCGCCACGGCTGAAACCCTGCTGGAGGGCGCCGTTGCCGATCCCGAGTACGGGCGGCGTTTCCTGGAAACGATCATTCGTGAAGCCGATCGTCTCGTCCGGTTGTCGGAGGACCTACTCGAACTGTCCCGCGCGGAATCGTCCCGGCGACAGCGCGTGCGGTTCGACCTGCACGATCTGATTGTCGAAGCCGCTTCCCGGCTGCTGGTGCAGGCCGAGCGACGGGGCATCACGCTCCATCTGCCGCCCTCCCCCGCCGCGCCGATTCTGATCGACGCCGATCCGAGCGAGATCGACCAGGTCGTCTTCAATCTGGTCGATAATGCGATCAAATACACACCGGGCGGGGGTAAGGTCACTATCGGAATCGTTCCGCTCTTTGCCGACAATAAGGTGACCATTACGGTGGCGGATACGGGTATCGGCATCCTTTCCCAGGATCTGCCACGGATCTTCGAACGCTTCTGGCGGGCCGATCGCGCCCGACGTTTCCAGAACTCGAAAGAAGGCTCCGGAACCGGGGGAACCGGACTGGGGTTATCCATCGTAAAGCACATAGTCGAAGCGCACGGAGGAAGCGTCACCGCCGAAAGCGAACTGGGTCAGGGGTCGCGTTTCACCTTGTTGCTGCCGCTGGTCGCCCCGGATATCGAAACGACGTCCGAACGCTGAGGCCGTTTGGCCCTGACGGGATACTCCCG
>JANRLW010000035.1:0-44943 GCA_033762295.1 Capsulimonadales bacterium | reverse complement strand
CCAGCAGCCCGGCGGCGGTCCGTCGATCGAACCCGCTGCCGACCAGCACGGGAGCCTCCGGCACGGCGATCCGTACCCGTTCCACCACGGAGGGGTCGGTGGACATGCCGGTCGCCGACCCGCTGACGATCAACGCCTCCGCCAATCCACGGTAGAAGGCATCCCGGGCCGCGTCCTCGAGCGTATAGTCCGACCCGCCCAGGGAGGCAGCGTGTTTGACAAAGATATCGGCGAAAATCGCGACGTCCGCACCGAGTTCACGCCGGTACAGCAAGGCCGTACGAGCCGCGCCTTCAATGATCCCCTGGTCGGTGACGGCCGCTCCGACGAAGACATTGATGCGCACAAACTGTGCCGACGCGATATGGGCGATAGCCAGGGCCGCACGGGCGTCGTTCCGCAGAACATTGACGCCGACGGGAAACGAGGGGCCAACCGCGTCGCGCACGGCCAGAACCGCACGCGTCATGGCTGCCAGGGTATGTGGGGGAACCTGATCTCGGGCGAACGGGGCATCGAAAAAGTTCTCGACCATCACGCCGTCGCAGCCGCCTTCCTTCAGAGCGACCGCATCCTCGGTGGCGCGCCGCAAAACCGAAGGAAAGCCGTCGGAACCGCCGGGATCACGGGGACTGCCGGGAAGAGGCCCCAGATGAACCATACCGATGATCGGTCGGCGGTCCCCGAAAAGTGTCGAAAATCGCATGACGAGCGAAAATTACCGAACGGAAAAGGGAATTCCTGCCTCCGCGGTCAGCGGCGGCGACGGCGAATCAGGATCGCCGCCGGAAGCGCGCCCAGAATCAGCAGAGAGACAGTTCCCGGTTCCGGCGTGATGACAATATCGGCACGGAAAAGCCAGGCAAAGTTCGCCTCCGGACCCTGACCCTGGTTGTTCGTATCGAGCGACCAGGTTTTGAACAGTGAGGTATAGAAAAGCTCGTCGAAGTCCTGTGTATAGGAAAAGTTCACCTGAGGACCGTTGTTCGCCCCGCTGATATCGTCCCCGACGATCTGATCGTTGCTGCGACCGACATCGAAGAAGGTACCTTTCGAGGAGACGTTTTCCGAAAGCACCGCCGTGTTCGGGTCGAAGACGACCGAACCGATGTTGGACAACTGGGTGGTTGTGGTTGTCGTGGCATCGGCGGTGAAGAAAAGACCGGCCCAGATACGCTTTTCATACCTCCCCGCACTCACACGATCGAAGGTCGAACCGGCGAGCGACACCGGATCGAGAGCGAAGGAGGAGGAGGGGACGCTTAACTGGGTGACGCTGGCGTAGCCGCCGCCGTTGCCGTTCAGCGTGACCGCGCCGAGGTCGTACGAACCGACCAGGTCTCCGGCAAAACCGGTCGCCAGGGTGTCGTAGAGGCGGACATGGGCATTGACCGTGATCGCTTCCGCGTTCGCATTGCTCAACAGAAACTGCATGCCGGTCAGGTTGACCGATGCCAGCCGCGCGCTGCCCAGACCGGTCGTGTCCGCCTGAAGCCAGAGGTCGTCGGCAATGAGAATGGTGGACAGCGTATTGTTGCCGACATTGGCCGTTCCCAACGCCGGATCGACGGAACCGTCCGTGGTGCCGTCGCTGCCGAAGCGGAACGCATACGCCGCCGGACCGGTCTGAACGTTTTTGAGCGGTTCGACCCCGTGTCCCGTCAGGGTGAGGATATTGCCGGTGACATCCGACTGGTTCGGATTGTTGCCGGCGATCGCCGTCAAGCTGTTGTACGTCGTCTGGTTGCGGATGACCGCCTGCGCGTACGACGTTGAGCCTGCGCCCAGAATCGCCAGAATGATTGCGGAGGCGACGAACTCCCTGCGAACGGCCCTATTCATTAGCGTACCCCTGACTGCCGACAGTGCGATGTCCGAGACAGCGACGATGAGAATGTACGTTTGGACGGCGACCCGGCGATGGTTCCCGGTTCTCCCTCGAATTCATACTACCCCGCCGGAGGCGCTTTGGTCGAAGCGTCACCGGGTTTTGGTCAGTAGAATATTGCACACCGATGACGCACCGCTACCGTTCGCATCCTCTTCCCCTGATAAATGAACCGGGGAAAAGTTTCGCCGAAATTCACCGGGGGCAAGGTTCAGGGACGCAGATACTGATCGGGCGACGTGGTGCGAAGCTGGACCGGCGCGGTCTTCTTGCTTTTCGCCGCCCGGAGGTTGAGCATCTCGACGAAGACGGAAAAGCCCATCGCGAAGTAGACGTAACCCTTCGGAATCTCGACATGCAGGCCCTCGGCGACAAGCGTCATCCCGATCAGCAACAGGAACGAGAGAGCGAGCATCTTGACCGTCGGGTGTCGCTCGACGAACTTGCTGACCGAGTTGACCGCAAACGCCATGATCGCCGTGGAGACGAGGACGGCCAGCACCATGACCGTGATCTGTTCCTTGGGCACCATCCCGATCGCCGTAATGATCGAGTCCAGCGAGAAGACGATGTTCAGAAGCATGACGGAGGCAATGACCGACGAAAAGGAGGCCGTTTTTTTCGTTACGACACCGGCTTCATCGACGTGATGCTCCTCGCCCTCCAGGTTATGATGGATCTCGCGTGTCGCCTTCGCCAGCAGGAAGAGACCGCCGACAAAGATGATCAGGTCCTGGATCGAGAGGCCGAGCGGCCCCTCGTGGTTCCCCGGAAGTTCGAACGGCAGCCGGATGATCGGCTGGTCCAGACTGAGAACGATCGGAAGGAACAGGAGCAAAAGAAGGCGTGGAATCACCGCCAGAATCAGTCCCAGTTTGCGGGCGCGTGGTTGTTCCGCCTCCGGAAGCTTCCCGGACAGAATCGAAATAAAAACGATATTGTCGATCCCCAGAACGATCTCCAGCGCGACCAGCGTCAGAAGACCGACCCAGGCCGTGGCATCGGTAACCCAGGAAAAATTTAATAGCTGTTGAAGATTCACTCTTTACGCTCCGCTTTCGTTCGGCTGGCCCTGATTGGGCGTCGGTTGAAACGCAATCACCTCGCCCCGTCCGTCGGAACCGCCAGGGGTCTGACGCGATTTCCTCCGAACGGGTTGCGCCTCGGACGTTTCGATGCCCAGTTCCCTGAGCAAGCCCGCGACCCGCTCGCGACCGAACCCGACCTCGGCGGGCGAGTGGCAGTCCGACGAGAAGGTCAACGGCACACCCCGTTCGATCAGCAGACGCAGCATACGCCGGTTGGGAAACGGTTCGTCGCCCCCCATTTTCCGGTATCCTGACGTATTGATCTCAACGACCGCCCCGGAGGCGGCGACGGCATCGGCGACCGGCACGTAGAATTGTTCCGCCTGAGCATCGGTTGGCGGAGGCGCGTATGCCTCGACAGCCGTCAGATGAGACAGTATATCGAACAGCCCGCTCGCCGCAGCCTTCGCGACCAGACGGTAATACTCCTCGTAGACGGCGGGGACCGGGTGCGTCCATCGGGCGGGGTTAAAGATGTTGCGACCGAACGCATAGTGGACCGACCCGAGAACGTAATCGAAGGAATGCGCCGCCAGGATCGTGGCCAGTTCCGCCTCCCGGCCCTCGATATAGTCCGCTTCCAGTCCGACCCGGACCGCGATCCGGTCCCGGTAATGCCGCTGCAGGTTCCGGCCCTCCTCCACATAGCGCGGCAGTTCGCTCTTTGCCATCTGGGTCAACGGCTGATCGTGGTCGCCGGGAAGCCAGTAGGCCGGACCATGGTCGGAGACGCCAAAAGCGACCATCCCGAGAGAAAGAGCCCGCTCGATGTAGTCGGATATGTCCCCCGAAGCGTGGCCGCAACGGTGGTGATGGCTATGATAATCGAACCGAATTTCCGAAGGCGACATGACTGCGCGCATTGTACCTGAATATCGATATTCTCTGCGAGCGAACACGCCGGGAAAGAAGGGGAACCGCTCAGGAGAAAAGGAGAAGTTCGGAGCGCCGTCGAAACGAAACCTATGAAAGTGCTTTTTATCGGCGGCACCGGCCTGATCTCCACCGCCATCGCCCGCCAGCTCATCGCCGAGAACCATGAAGTCGTCTGCTTCAACCGCGGACGCAGCGAAAGCCGCCTCCCGGAAGGAACCTACCAGGTCATCACCGGAGACCGCCGGGACTATGCGACCTTCGAAAAGACGTTCGACGGCCAGCATTATGATGTCGTCGTCGATATGGTCGCCTACCATCCGGACGACACCGCCTCCGCGATCCGCGCGTTCACCGGCAAGTGCGGGCAGTTTATCCACTGCTCGACCGTCTGCGTCTACTCCGGGCCGCCGCAGCAGATCCCGACCACCGAGACCGAACCGTACCATTCGATCGGCGGTTACGGCAAAAACAAGATCGCCTGCGAGGAGTTGCTGTTGCGGACCCATGCCGATTCGGGCTTCCCGGCGACGATCATGCGCCCGTCCCACTCCTACGGTGAAGGCGGTCTGTTGATCCGTCCGTTCGGACCCGCCGACAGCTTTATTTCCCGGGTGCGCGCCGGTCTGCCGGTGATCGTCCCCGGCGACGGAACCGGACTCTGGGCCTCCTGCCATGTGGACGACGTCGCGCGCGGATTCATCGGCGTCATGGGCAACGACCTATCGCTCGGACAGGCGTACAACATCACGGCCGATGAGTGGTTTACCTGGAACACCTACCACGAACAGGTGGCGGAGGTGGTCGGGGGCAAGTACGAACCGGTCTACCTTCCGACCGATATCCTGATCGAGGTCGCGCCGAAGTACAGCGGGGGATTGAAGGAGATTTTCGCCTGGACTTCCATCTTCGACAACGCCAAGATCAAGCGCGACACGAACTACACGGGACAGACCGTCTCCTGGCGAGAGGGCGTCCGACGAACCGTCGAATGGATGGACGCCCACGGCAAGCACGCAGCCGTCACCCCGGACGAGTATGAGGATCAGCTGATCGCCGCCTGGAAAGCCGGCGTCGTCGCTTCCCTTCCCCGGCAATCGTAAAGGATGGACAAACCCGGCGAGGCATGATAACCTTTCGATGGTTGTCGAATATTTCGATAGCCATCGAAAGGAAATGATGGCCGACGAACCCACACTCGACCTTTCCGCGATCTTTAAGGCGCTCGCCGATCCGACCCGTCTGGCGGTCTTCCGGTGCATCCGTTGCTGCGGGCCGACCTGCGGTTACGATACCGAGCAGGGAACCTGCTGTAACGCCGAAGGCGACGACGACCGGGCGGGCGGCGTGACCGCCTGCCGTATCCGCTGTGTGGTTCCCTGCGCTCCGTCCACTCTGACACACCACCTGAACGAGTTGCGAGCGGCGGGCCTGATCACCACCGAACGGCAAGGGCGAGTCGTCCGTTGTCGAGTCCGGCCCGAAGCCCTTGCCGGGATCGCGGCCTTCGTCTCCGGCAAATGACGTCTTTCGCTCCCCGCATCCCGAGGAAAACCATGCGGACCATGTCCGGTCCTGCCGTCGTTGCCGTCGTTCTCGTTACCTTCGGCGGTGTCTTCCTGCTGCCCGTCGCCGCGTTCGCTCAGGGACCCGATGAGCGAGACCGACTGCGGTCGACCCTTCCCCCGTGAACGGGCTGACCCGGCGAAGGGTCGCCGCTCCGTGCGAGCGGCGTTCAGGGACGATGGCAGTTCGCACAGCGCTATGCCGATACCCGGCAGGAACGGCCCCGCTGGCGCACGACTCTGTCGGCGCGGCTCTCGCCGCGTCTGCAACTCGGGATCGAGTACAATCCGCTCGCGCCGGAAGAAAAGGCCAATCCTATCGGCAACTGGTTCGTGCGGACGGAAGATGACCGTCGCCCCGGAATCGTGGCCGGGTTCTCCAGCGACCGGATCGGAACCCCGTCCGGAATGGCCTATTTCGTCACCGCCCAGAAACAGATCGGCGGGGAGAGCGGACGATTCGCCCCGTATATCGGGCTGTCCTACTCGGAATGGGGGCGTGAGGTGCTGGTGCCGTTCGGGGCGAGCGTCGCCCTGCGAGACGACCTGGTGCTGATTCCGATGTGCGACGGCAAATACGGTCATACGACGCTTTCCTGGTTCGACGGAACGGGCCGCTCCTTTTCGCTGGTGGCGCCGTTCAATCGGCGAATCGGGTTCGCCTTCGCGCAAAACTTCTGAAAGGGAACGATCATGAGAGAAATCGGAGCGGCCATCGCCGCCGCCTGCCTGTGTTCGCTGTCCACGATGGCGCGGGCGCAGGATCGCCCGGTCATGGTCCGGGAAAATCTGCCGAAAAAGGCCGTCTGCCTCGTCTGCTCCCAGGGCGGCGAGGAGCATGGCGAGGAGAAACCGGCGGGCGGCGTCGCGTACGGAGGCAAGACCTATTACTTCTGCAACCGACGGGAGATCGATGCCTTCGTCAAGAATCCGGACGCCTACCTGCCCGCCCCATTGCCCCGGCCCGCCCCGGCGTTCGCCCTGAAAACCGTTGCCGGCGAGACGATCACGTCGGAGCAACTGATGAAAAACCGGGTGCTGCTCGTGGATTTCTGGGCGACCTGGTGCGGACCGTGCGTCAAAGCCATGCCCGAACTGCAAAAACTGCACGAACGGCTCGGCGCGGACGGGCGTTTCTCCGTGGTCGGCATCTCCATCGATGAGGAAGGCGCAAAAAAGGTCGCGCCCTTCCTGGCGAAAAGCAAGACCCGGTTCAGTTACCCGATGCTCATCGATTCGGGCGACGTTTGGAAACAGTGGGGCGTCAAATCGCTGCCGACCGTCCTGCTGGTGCGCGACGGGCGGATCATCGACGCCTGGTCCGGGAAAGTCCGTCCGGCGACGGTGGAGGCGGCGATCCGCAAGGCGCTGGAAGCCGACTAGGCTTCCGGAGCGGCATCGAAGCGGCGGAGAATGTCACGGGCCGGCAGTATTTCCAGGTTCTCCGTCGCGACCAGCCTTTCCAGCAGACGTTCGAGATAGTCGTGTCGCAACGGCCCCCAACCCTCGCCGTCCAGGCCGTGCGCACAGTAGATGAGCCAGCCTTCGTTCAGGGCCAGAAGGTCCTCGGTACACCGATCCAGCCACGGTTCGGCGTCCTCCCATCCGCCGGTCGTCAGCCGCACCGTGCCTGCGGACGGCAGGGGGTTAAGCGCGGTGTGGCCGGTCCGGAACGCCCTTACGACGGTTGGAAGCCATGCCTCGAGTTCCGGAGTGGACGCATTGTACGGAAACGCGAAGATCGCCTGCGCCGGATCGAAACCGTGCAGGTGGGCCTGAAACTCCTCCAGACATTGCAGAATCGAATCCTGCGCCCGTTCCGTCGGGAGGCTCGTCTTGTTGGTATGGTCGTATCCGTGGGGGTGGATAACATGGCCGCGCGCCGCCAGATCGTTCCACAGAGCCCAGTCGCCGAAGGTGACCGGATCGCGAAGTCCGTAGGTGGCGACGACATGGAACTCCGCGCGCAGGCCGAACCGTTCGTACAGTTCGGCGGTCCGGACGGACGACGTCCGAAAACCGTCGTCGAAACTGAGGGTCACAAAGCGGGTCGCGGCAGGCATAACGTCACCAGTTTACCTTTCATCCGACGGGAACGACGCTGCGGTTTAAGGTGGCAACGGTCAGTCAAGACCGGGCAGACCGTCGATACTCACCGCGTTTTTCTCCGCGCGATACGCCGTCAGTCCGTCCTCGCCCCGGTTCGTCGCCCAGCGGTCGAGGATGTCACGTCGCGCTTTGAACTCCATCTCCGGAACCGCATACCCGCACGACGTCGCAACCCGTTCGACCGAGATGCGAATGATCGCCCGAATTCCCGGATTCGGCGGGAAACGCTTGAGGAACGCACGCCCGGCGGCGCTGTCCGGCGACAGAACGTCGCCGCGTCCGTGCAGACGGACAATCGTCGGACGACCGGCAAACGCACAGAACATCAGGACGATCCGCCCGTTCTCCCGCAGATGCGCCACGGTCTCGATACCGCTTCCGGTGAAGTCGACATAAACGACCTCCCATGGCCCGAGAACTCGAAACGCCTCGCCGCCCTTGGGGGAGCAGTTCACATGCCCGTCCGGCGACAGCGGCGCCGTCGCCGTAAAGAACACCGGCTGCGCTTCCAGCCAGGCAGCCAGTTCGGAATCGATCCCCGTCTCCGACACCTTGCCCATCTACGTCCTCCTTGTTGCTTACCTTAACCCTTTTCGCCCCGTTTAGCAACCGGGAACCCGGTCCCGATAAAGGGTGTAACGGACAGTGATGATACTTTCGATCGATAACCCGACACCGGAACCGCTTTCGCTCCTCGAAGCCGGGGGAGGGGAGACGTCGTAACATCCTTGTTCCGATCGATTTCCGAAACCCCGACCGCTTTCCTCCAGGGCCGTCGGGGTTTGTCTTTTCAACAGGGAGATTATAAATGACCATTCAACAGCGAATTGACGATGCGAGCAGGGAGGCGCTCCGGCAGCAGGACCGGCAGCGTCGTTCGATCCTGTCGTTCCTGCTCGCCGCGCTCAAGAAAGCGGCGGTGGACGCGCGACAGGACCATCCGGACGATGCCCTGGCGGTAACGCTTCTGCAAAAACTGCGGAAGCAGTTCCAGGAGACGCTGGACAGCGCGCGGAAAGGGGAGCGGGCCGAACTGATCGAGCGAACGACCTACGAGATCGCGGTCGTCGAGGAGTTTCTGCCCGCCGCGCCGTCCGAGGAGGCGATGCGCGCCATCGTGGCCGAGGAGATCGCTCGTCTGGGCGCGGCCTCGGTGAAGGAGATGGGAAAGGTCATCGCCGCCGCGTCGGCCCGCCTGGCAGGCGCCGATAAGGCCCGTCTGTCCGCAATCGTTCGCGCCTCCCTCACCGGGTAACCGGTCAGGAGACGCGAAGACCGAGCCATCCGCAGACCGCGCCGAACCCCGCCGCCGCCAGCAACAACCAGGCGGAGTTGACGCGGTAACGGATCAGGAGAACCGCGCTCAGGATGGCCAGCGAGACGGTGAACGGGCCGGTGAACGCGGTCCGGGCCGTCTCCCAGACAACCGTCGCCAGGAGTGCGAGAGCGGCGACATTGACCCCATCGAGGAACGCCGCCATGACCGGCGATTGTCGCAGGCGGGGGATCAGCGGACCACTGAGGGCGACGAAGACGAACGAGGGCAGAAAGATGCCAAGGGTCGCCAGGAACGCTCCGAAGGGTCCGCTGAGAACGTATCCGATAAATGTCGCCGTCGTGAAGACCGGCCCCGGCGTCACCTGCCCGACGGCGACCGCGTCGAGCAGTTGCCCCTCGGTCAGCCACCGCCAGCGCAGTACCGGCTCCTCCCGCAGGAAGGAAAGAAGCACGTAACCGCTGCCGTAGAGGGTCGCGCCGACCTTCAGAAAGAAGGCGAACAGCGCTCCGGAGGAGAGCGGAACCGCTCCTCGGGAAGAGAACGAAACGAAGGTCAGCAGGACGGGCAAGCCGATCATTCCCGCCACACCGGCGAGCAGGGCCAGCAGGGAACCCGGCGAACGCCGCACCGGGGACGACTCGCCCTGCCACCAGCGCGCGAGACCGGTGAGGAAGCCCGCGCCGAACAGGAGGTAAGGGGGGGCGAGACCGAAAAGCGCCGCGCCCAGCACGGCGATGCCAAGGACCGTCAGCGGCACGTTTTTCAGAGCGGGACGAACCAGCCCCGCCATCGCCTGCAGAACCACCGCCACCACGACCGGTTTGACCGCCTGAAGCAGACCCGCGACCGTGGGTAACGCGCCGAACCGGACGTACGCCCAGGCGAACCCGGAAACGATCAGGGCCGCCGGGAGGAGGAAGCAGAGGCCGGCAACGATCAGACCGATCCAACCGCCGCGCCGGTAGCCGAGATGGATCGCCATCTCCGTGGAGTTCGGTCCCGGAATCAGGTTGGTCGCCCCCAGCAGATCGAGAAACTCCGCCTCCGTCAGCCATTTTCGCCGGACGACGAACTCCTCCTTCATCAGGGCGATGTGCGCCGCCGGTCCGCCGAAGGCCGTAAAGCCCAGGCGGAGGAACACACCGGCGATCTCCCGGAGCGGGGCGGAGACGGGAGCGGAGACGGGGTCGGACATCAGGAGCGCCTGACCTCCGCGGCGGGACGGTCGTATCCGCACTCGTCCACCCGATGGAGATGGAACGGTTCCGAACCGTCCTCATGGCCGTCCTCGCTCGTGTCCGGGGACGGCGGAGGTTCCGAATCCTTCGCCTTTTCCTTCGCCAGAAGAAAATTGAGTACGGGCGGAGCGATCACCGATGTCAGAAGCGACATCGCGATAATCAAGGCGTACGTCCGTCCGGTAAACACACCGGCGTCCCGGCCCAGGCTGGCCACGATGATCCCCACCTCACCACGAGGGACCATTCCCCAGCCGACGATCAGAGCGCGTCTCTTCCCCAGGGAAAGCGCACCCAGTCCGCCGCCCACCAGTTTACTGACCACCGCGAGGGCCGTGACGATGCCCAGCGAAAGTAAGGCCGGTCCGTTGGACAGAGCCTTCAAATCGATCTGTGCGCCGGTGACGACAAAGAAAAAAGGCACGACGAACGCCATGATCGGCTGAATCTGCCGCTCCAGCGCCAGTCGTTGCTGCGATTCCGCCAGCACCGTCCCGGCGAGGAATGCGCCGATGATCGCCGCCAATCCCAGGTTGGCCGCCGCCGCCGCCAACCCGAGACAGAGTGCGAGAGACAGCGTCAGAGGGGACAGCGGGTGGATCGGCAGATCGAGCAGACGGGAGCGTTTGCGAATGATACGGGTGCCGACCAGAGCGACGATGACGATAAAGCCGATTGCCTGCACCAGCACCAGCCCGAGTTGCACCCAGTCGATCGAACGCGTCCCGCCATCCCCCTGAAGGGCGGTCACGACGCCCAGAAGCAGCATGGCAAGGATATCGTCGATCACCGCCGCGCCCAGGATGACGCGCGACTCGGTTCGGCCGAGAACGCCCAGATCGGACAGCACGCGCGCCGTGATGCCCGCGGACGTCGCGACGAACGCGGCGGCGACGAACAGCGCCTTCGCCGTCTCAAAGCCGGAAAAATAGGCCCAGAACGCGCCCAGGGCGAACGGAAAAATCACCCCGAGCACTCCGACGAGAGCGGCCGACCGGCCCACCCGGCGTAGATCCGCCAGACGTGTTTCCAGGCCCACCGAGAAGAGCAACAGGACCGCGCCGATCTCGGCCAGCACTTCCAGAGGCTCGTTGATATGCACCCAGTTGAGCACGGACGGCCCGACCAGACAGCCGGCGGCGATCTCGCCCACGACCGACGGCAGGCGCAGGCGACCGGCGACCTCCGCGCCGATCTGAGCGGCGACGTAAACGATAAACAGGGTCAGCAGAATACCGACCCCGCCATGACCTGCGGCGGATTCCATGAAGGGTCTCCTGAACGAAATGAGAGCGAACGGGACGTCGGAGAAACGGAGGGACGGGAGGAGGAGGACGATTGGTTACATCGTCGTTTACAGCATCGTTCCGCCCGGCGTCGGGGACGACGGCGGGTCGCGAGGCGATTCCGGGACACCGCCCATACGGGGCCGGGGTTTGAAAACGGACGACATAACGACGTATTCTACCGCAATAACCCTGAAGAACCCTGCAAGGTCCGTCTGCCGTGCGGTCAGGAGAAACCGCGATAAAGACCCGGAGGGCGCACTACCGACCGCGTGAACGGACGAAAATCGTATCGTCGTGAGGAAATCCGCACGGCGATACAATACCGTCGGGATGGTCAACTATTTCGATTCCGCGCGTTCTGCCGAACTCTATGAGCGCGGACGACCGTTTTACCACGACGAAGCGCTGAAGGCCGTCGCCGAAGCGGAGGGATGGACCCGCCCGGTCGCGAACGCCCTCGATGTGGGTTGCGGGACCGGACTGTCGACCCGTGCGCTCCTGCCCTACGCCCGCCGGATCATCGGCCTCGATGCCTCGCCGGCAATGATCGCTCGCGCCCCCGCCGATCCGCGAATCCGATATCGGGTCGCTCCCGCCGAACGTCTGCCCCTCGTCTCCGAACGGATCGACCTGCTGACCCTGTCCGAGGCGTTTCACTGGCTCGATCAACCGCGGTTTCTGGAGGAAGCCCACCGGGTCATCCGACCGGGCGCGTGGTTCCTGGTCTACGGAGGAGGGATTCGCGGCGTCATGGACGAGGTGCCGGAGTTCACGCCCTGGATGCGGGAAGTCCACCTGGCGCGTTACCCGGAACCGCCGCGCCACCCCCCGTTCGAACCGGAGAACGGACCGCCGTTCGGCTTCGAACCGGTCCGGGAAGGGCGCTATGAGAAGGCGGTCCCGATGACCGCCGAGCGTCTGGCCGATTTTTTCCTTTCGGTCTCGAATACGCTTCAATACCTCGGGGACTCGGGCGAGTCGCCGGAGACCCACCGGCAATTCCTGGTACGAGAACTCCTGGCATTCTACGGCGGTCGACCGGACCGGATTCGACACCTGCGTTTCGGCGGGCGCTTCCACCTGCTTCGCCGCGTCTGATCGGCCCGCCCCTTGTCGACCGTCCCCATCTTCTCGTATAATCAAGTACTTGAGCGATCGGATACAAAAAGGGTAGGACGACGTTCGGGACGGTTTCACGCGGGAGGGTCCGCTTTGCCATGGAGGCTTCGTTATGCATCTTTCATTTCAACTGAAGCGAGCGATCGTCGCTCCGGCTCTGCTGTTGTTGCTTGTGCCGTCGTCGGTGCGGGCGGACTACACCGTGGTTCCGAACAAGGACGAGAACCGGGGTGTCTGGGAGGGCTGGGGCTGTTCCCTCTGCTGGTGGGGCAACGGGGTTGGAAACTCCGCCTATCAGAATACCTACGCCGACCTCTTCTTCACCCTGAAGAACGTGTCCTTTTTCGGCAACGCCCTGCCCGGTCTCGGAATGAATCTCGTCCGGTACAACGTCGGCGGGGGCGGACGGAACGATAACATCGGCGGCGCGACCGAGAACGTGCCCTCGGATTTCCCGTGGTTCAAGGACATCGACGGCTATCAGGTCAACTGGTACAACTTCGATCCGGCCTCCGATTCATGGGACTGGTCGCGCGATGCCCGGCAGCGCGCCGTGCTGAAAGCCGCTCTCGATCGGGGAGTGAACCATGTCGAGTTTTTCGCCAACGCGCCGATGTGGTGGATGACCCACGAAAAGAGTTCGGCGGGCGGTGCCCTCCAGTGGTGGAACCGGCGGGATTTCATGCGGTACCTGGCGACGGTCGCGAAATATGCGCGCGATCGCTGGGGCGTCCGTGTCGAATCGATCGAACCGTTCAACGAACCCTCCGCCGGGTGGTGGACCTATCCCAAGGGGCAGGAAGGCTGCAATATCGGCGGCAACGAACAGGCGGAGATGCTCGGATACCTGCGCGAGGAACTGGACGCCCGGGGCCTGAAAGACATCGCCATCGCGGCGTCCGACGAGAACACGATGACGCAGGCCCGATCCACCCATGAGTTCTTCAAGGGGAAATCGGTCTCCGTGAACGGCGTGAACCGAACCGTCGATTCCCTGGTGGATACCGTCAACGTCCATGCCTACAACGGACTAGACCCGTGGCGGGACAACGCCGCCCGACAGCGGTTGCGCCGGTCGGCGGGCGACAAACGTATCCGAATGAGCGAATACGGCGACCCCGACGGCTCGGGCATGGCTCTCGCGCAGACCATCATCGAGGATATCAACCACCTGCGCCCGACCGCCTGGATCTACTGGCAGCCGCTGGAACCCTACTCCGGATGGGGGTTGGTCAACGGGGACTATGCCGGAAGCGAAAATGCGCCCGACCGCGGCAAACCGACCTGGATCTATACCAAATACTATGTCTTCGCCCAGTTCTCCCGCTTTCTTCGCCCCGGCTTTCGCCTTCTCGGCAGCAACGACGACAACAGCATCGTCGCTTACGACGACCGGCGGAAGGAACTGGTGATGATCACCCTCAACTACGGGAACGCGCAGAAGATCACCTACGACCTGCGGTTCCTGAAGAGGGCGACCGGGAAGGTGGCGGTTGTCGCCACCGGAACCGACCATTCCAAGCGGCTCTTTCGCTCCGTGGCGATGATCCGCGGCGGACGACTGGAGATTGCCGCCGAACCGAACACCCTTTACTCGATCACCGTCACCGGGGCGACGCCGTAGCGGGGTGTAGTCCGCCCGTCACTGCCACGCTTCGCAACCGCGGAACGGCATATGCTCGCCGGGGACGTACTTCGGGCGCGGATGGTACGCGTTGACGCCCGGAACGGCGTCCCCACGCAACAGGAACGCACTCGGGAAGATTTCTTCCGTCTTGATCCGGGTGGTCGTCGGGATATAGCGGATCGTCAGTCCGCACCGACGGAGCGGAGAATGGTTCGCGTTCGACCCGTGAATGATGTTGGGATGATGGACGGAGACCCCGCCCTTCTTCAGGATCAGGTCGACCGCCTTCGATTCGTCCACCCACTCCGCGCCGATCTCGGAGTTCAGGACGTTGGGGACGTCCGTGCGGCGCGTCATCTCCTGAAGATCGACCGTCTGCGTTCCCGGAATGACCCGCATACAGCCGTTCTCCGGCAGGGAATCATCGATGGCCAGCCAGAGCGTGATGACTTCCATCGGTTCGAGCGGCCAGTAACTGCCGTCCTGATGCCAGAGGACCGCCTGCCCGTCGTACGGCGGTTTGGAAATGTAATGGCTCGCGAACAGGGCGATATTCGGACCGATGAACTTTTCGGCGACGTCGAGCAGTCGGTCATCGGAGATAAGTCGAACCCAGAAGGGATCGCGCGTGATGAGGTGATGGTGCAGCTGTTCCGGGCGCAGACCGGGGTTCTTCGCCAGCAGCCAGTCGACATGGTCGCTCGCCTCCCGGATCAGGTCGGCGTCCAGCACGTCGGGAAACAGAACATACCCGTCCCGTTCGTATTGCGCCTTCACATCGTCAGCCATTGCCCGGTTCCTCCTCCATCGGTCATCCGTTGAGCGTAGGTTATTCCCCGGCGAGCCTTCTCCCTGCGGTCCCGCGAAAAAATCGGTAACGCGCGGTTGATTAAGCCGTCTAAAACGGTATACTGGAGACGGGGAAGCGACCGACGCCGTCGGCGATGCCCGAGCGAAGAAACGGTAAGACGAAGCAAGCGGCGACAGGGAGGTTATCGGATGAACGGTCCGGATCGAAATGCCTGCGACGAGTACAACCGCCTGAATCGAATGGGGCGACGCGAGTTTTTACGGGTCGGTATGCTCACGACCCTCGGACTTTCCATGACCGAGTATTTCGCTATGAGCGCGGCGTCGGCGAAAGGGCCGGAAGCCGGAACGGCGAACTCGGCGGTGCTGATCTGGCTGGGCGGCGGTCCGTCGCATCTGGATACGTTCGATCTCAAGCCGAACGCGCCCTCCGAAATCCGCGGGGCATTCCAGCCGATCAAAACCAGCGCGGACGGCGTGGAAATCTGCGAATGCCTGCCGAAGCTTGCCAAAGAGATGAACAAAGTGGCTCTGATCCGCTCGATGACGACGCCCGAAGCGGCGCACGAACGGGGCACCCACTACATGATGACCGGGTTTCAACCGCTCCCCGGATTCGGCGTCCCCTCCTACGGCTCCGTCGCGGCCAACCAGCTGCCGCCGCTGTCCGCGCTGCCGCCGTATATCGCGGTGCCCTCGCCGGTCCTCTACGGCGGAGCCGGGTTCCTCGGCGCGGCGCTCGACCCGTTCTCTCCGGGCGGCGACCCGAATGACAACAACTTCCAGGTTCGCGACCTGAACCTCGCGCCAGGCGTCACCACCGAGCGGATGGACCGCCGTCGGACGCTCCGCCAGACCGTCGACGCCGCGTTCGCGCGGTTCGAGAAGGGGTCCGACCGCGCCCGCACCGTGGACTCCTTCTACGAGCGGGCCTACGCCCTGCTCTCCTCCGATAAGGCGCGCGAAGCGTTCGACCTGAAGAAGGAGAAGGACGAGACGCGAAACGCCTACGGTCGCAACGGGTTCGGCCAATCGCTCCTGCTCGCGCGTCGTCTGGTCGAGGGCGGCGTTCGCTTCGTCACCGTCCAGCACGGCGGCTGGGACACGCACAGCAACGCGTTCAACGCACTGCGCGGCGGGACCCTGCCCGCCTTCGATCAGGGACTGGCGGCGTTCCTGAACGACCTCGGTCAGCGCGGCCTGCTGCAAAAGACCCTGGTCATCGTCATGGGCGAGTTCGGACGGACGCCGGTCATCAACCGGGACGGCGGGCGTGACCATCATCCGCGCTGCTTCTCCGTCCTCCTCGCGGGCGGCGGCATCAAGGGCGGACAGGTCATCGGGTCGTCGGACGCCAAAGGTTACGAACCCGCCGAGCGGCCGGTGCGGCCCGAAGACCTGTCCGCCACCATCTACCAGTGCCTGGGGATCGATCATACCCAGTCCATCTCCTCGCCGGAAGGGGTGCGCATCACCCTCTCGCGAGGCGGACGCCCGATCGAACCGGCGCTGACGTAACGTATCCGAAAAACCAACCCATTTCGAAAGGAGACGATGCGCCGGCGTCGTCTCCTTTCGTTTCCGAGAGGTGTGCCATGTATACGGTCAAAGCCGAACTCCCCGATCCGTTCGCGTTCGACGGCGGGGGACGCGTTTCCGATGCCGGGGACTGGCGTCGGCGTCGCGCCGAACTTTTGAACCTGATTCTCGGGACGGAGTACGGGCACCTGCCGCCGACACCGACCGATGTCTATGCCGAAATCCTCCATGCCTATACGCTGCACGATCCGCGCGGCGTCTCGCACGCGACCTACCGCGTCGTCACCGAGGGCGGAGCGCGCCCGTTCTGGTTCCTGCTCAGCGTCCTGACCCCGACCGGCGACGGTCCCTTCCCGGTCGTCCTCTGCGGCGACGCCTGCTGGCGGTACATAACCCATCGGGTCGAGTCGGAAATCCTGCAGCGAGGGTATATTCTGGCGACGTTCAACCGGACCGAGATCGTTCCCGACGATCAGCGAACGGAACGGGATCGTGCCCTGCATCAGGTGTACCCGGAGGGGGATTACGGCGCGCTGGCGGCCTGGGCCTGGGGGTACCATCGGGCGGTCGACGTCCTGCAGGACCTGCCCAGGGTCGATCCGGACCGGATCGCCATTGTAGGGCATTCTCGCGGCGGGAAGGCGGCGTTGCTGGCCGGGGCGACCGACGAACGGATCGCCCTGACCTCGGCCAATAATTCCGGTTGCGGCGGCGCGGGCAGTTTCCGGGTACAGGGCGAGGGCTGCGAACTGCTGGAAAATATCCTCGGTGTGTTCCCCTACTGGTTCTCGCCGCGTCTCAACGACTATATCGGGCGCGATGAGGAACTGCCGTTCGATCAGCACGAGGTCAAGGCGCTGGTCGCGCCGCGCGCCCTGCTGACCACGGAGGCGATCGGCGACCTCTGGGCCAACCCGATCGGCACCTATCAAACCTACCTCGGGGCGCGGGAGGTCTACCGGTTCCTGGATGCCGACGACCTGATCGGCGTCCGGTATCGCGAAGGCGGACACGACCACTCGCTCGACGACTGGCAGACGCTGCTGGACTTCTCCGACCGAATGTTCTACGATCGGGATCCGGGCTATTCGTTCGACCCCGAGCCGTTTCCCGGCATGGCCCCGGCGTTCCCGTGGACCCTGCCGCCGCGCGCCGATTAGGCGCGGATCAGGCGTCGGTGGGTTCCTGCCAGAGATAGGACAGATCGTCCTGCGGTGTCCAGCCGAGGATACGGCGGGCGCGATCGTAGCGGAAGGTATCCTGCGGAACGGTCACGGAGATCTGGAACTCCTCGTACGGAGAACCCAGCTGTTCCGGGGATACCTCCAGAGCGGCCCGTAACGCGCGGGCGGAGTCATCCCAGGTGACCAGCATCGCCGACCCCCAGCCCGGACGGGCTTCCGGACTGACGAACTGGGTGTAGAGAAGGTTCGGTACCGACAGGTCATGGTTTTCGGCGAAGACGCGGGCGATCTCCTGACCCAGGTACTTGCTGTGCGCATAGAGGGAGCGTCCGGGGCGAGCGGGCGGGTTATCGACGGCCCAGTCCCAGGAGTAGTCGTCCTCGGAATGCCCCTGCGTCTGCAGCGGTCCGGTCTGTACCAGACGGCGAATACGGTGGGCGACGGCGGCGCGGCAGAGGTTATAGACGCCCTGTGCGTTGACGCGAAAGGCGGCGACCGGTTCGTGCCGCAGCACCGACCCGTTGAGGATCGCGTCACCGTCCGCGCAGGCGGCCAGAACGGCGTCCGGATCGGCGATATCCAGCGTGAATTCGTCGTGCGGCATTTCGAAGCGGCTCGGCGGCAACTCCTCCGGGGGAACCGGCAGCGGGGCGAACGGCGACTGTCGCTTGCCATCGGCACGGACTTCGGCCATCGTACGCACATCGCTCAGGCGCAGAACATAGTCGCGCGCCAGTTCCTGCGCGGTCGCGGCCTGTACCGGGCCGGCCGCGCCGAAAAGAACCACCCGGCGCAGAGGACGCGACGGAATCGGGTCCGTCGGGGCGAGCACCTCGGTAAACGGTGCCCCGGTTGCCGGCGGACGACCCTCGATGTCCCCGGCATGCAGGATGCGGAAACTGCAGGAGTGATGCTCCGGGTACGGCTTTTCCAGAGACGCTTTCAGGAAATCCACCGTTTTTTGCGTGTCGGTTTCCGGGTTCAGGCGCAGAACCGTGGTATGGAGGCCGCCGGAAGCGTTGAACCGACCGCTGGCCCGGGTCAATTCGCGGACGGAGCACTCGGTCAGATAGGGCATCAACTCCGACGGGTCGGTCGAGGGGCGAGGTCGCCATCCGGTATGTACCCGCCAGTTTTGCGGCATCCGGGCGAAGAAGCGGAGCGTGCTGAGCAGAACGACGCGCCGGGTGGCGGCGTTCTCCGAAGCGGCCTTGAAAAGCTGGTAACCACCGCGCAGCAGGTCGCCGATCGTCCGTCCGGCCTCGTGCACGTCGGGGATCGGCGGGGCGTAGATCAAGGCGTCGGCGTCGGCAAGGGCCGCCGCGATCGAATCGGGGTCCGTCAGGACGCCGTCGAACACGGAAACGGGCAGGGAAGCGGAGAGCGCATGACGAAGAGCATCGGGAATCGCACCGGCAAGAACGATCTTTTTCACACCTTACTGTACCCGAAATCGACCGGCCGGTAATCACAAAATCCGGCGGGACGTTCGGATCAAGGTGTCGTATAATGTGACTTAAGGAATTTACCGTCCGGATCGGTCAGGAAGTGTCTCTGCGATGCCGTCCCCTCGAATATCGTCCGTCCGTCTGCCGTTCGCCGTCGCTCCGATCCTGCTGATCGGACTGGCGTTCGCGCCCGGTCTCCTTCGTCCGGTCAGCGCGAGCGATCCGCCCACGCCGCAGGAGGAGTTCACGGCGAAGATCGAACCGTTGTTCCGAAAGTATTGCTATTCGTGCCATGGCCCCAACAGCAATACGGGACTCGACCTGACGAAGACAAAAACCGTCGAGGAGATATGGAAGGACCCGACCCACTGGCAAAAGGTGCTGTCCCGCATCGCCGATAAAACGATGCCGCCGCAGGGGGTGCCGAAACCGACCGACGCCGAGCATTCGCTGCTCACCGCCTGGATCGGGCATACGCTCGAAAACACGCCGGAACGCCTGATTCCGAAAAACCCCGGTCGTATCCTGATTCACCGGCTCTCACGTGCGGAGTACGACCACACCGTCCGCGACCTGTTCGGCGTCGATAAGAAGCTGTCGGAGAAGTTTCCGGCGGACGCGGGCGGCGGCGGCGGCTTCGACAACAACGCCGATACGCTGTACGTTCCGCCGGTCCTGATGGAGCGGTATCTCGAGGCGGCGACCGAAATCCTGAATGCGGTCGATCCGAAACGCCTGAATCTGTTGCCGCCCGCGCCCGGTCCCGGCGGCAAGCGACCGGACGAGACGGCGGCTGCCCGGAAAACATTGACCCGCCACGCTTCCCGCGCCTTTCGCCGACCGGCGCGGACGGAGGAGATCGACGGGCTGGTTCGGCTCTTTTCCGGGGCGCGGAAACAGGGATTGCCCTACACGGACGCGTTGAAGTTCGCCCTGAAAGCCGTGCTGATCTCCCCGCACTTCCTGTTCCGTATCGAACCGGAAAGCGGCGCGCCGGGGGCGCGTCCGCTGAACGATTACGAACTGGCGTCCCGCCTGTCCTATTTCCTCTGGTCATCGATGCCGGACGACACGCTCTTTGCTCTGGCGGGAGCGAAGCGTCTGGGGCGGCCCGAGGTCCTGCGCCAGCAGGTCGTCCGGATGCTGAAAGACCCGAAAGCCGACGCGTTCGCCGACAGTTTCGCCGGGCAGTGGTTACGCGTGCGCGAACTCTATACCACCGCGCACCCGGACCCCGGCAAGTTCCCCGACTTTACACCGTCGTTGCGCGATGCCATGTACCAGGAGACGATCCGCTTTTTCCGGAGCGTGGTGACCGAGGACCGGAGCGTCTACCGATTGCTGAACTCCGATTACACCTATCTGAACGAGGAACTCGCGAAGCACTACGGGATCGCCGGGGTGACCGGCAAGGAGATGCGTCGGGTCTATCTGCCGGACGGCAAGCGCGGCGGTGTTCTGTCCCAGGCCAGCATCCTGACGCTCTCCTCCTATCCGCAGAGGACCTCGCCGGTACTGCGCGGCAAGTGGATTCTCGGAAACCTGCTCGGAACCCCGCCGCCCCCGCCGCCGCCCGTGGTCGCCACCCTTTCCTCCGACGACCAGCCGACCAGGGAGGGATTGACCTTCCGGCAGCGCCTCGAGAAGCACCGCGAAAAGCCGGAGTGTTCCGGGTGCCATGCCCGTCTGGACCCGCTCGGGTTCGCGCTGGAGAACTACGACGCGATCGGACGATGGCGCGAGAAAATCGGTGAGGTCCCGGTCGATGCGGTCGGCGCGCTTCCGGAGGGGGCGAAGTTCACCGGTCCGGTCGAGTTCAAGCAGTTCCTGCTCGCGAACCGCAAAAAGGAGTTCGTCCGGCATCTGACCGAACAAATGCTATCCTACGCGCTGGGACGCGGCCTCGAACCGTACGATCAGCCCGCCGTCCGCAAGATCGAGGAGACGGTGATGAAGAGCGACGGAAAAGCGCAAACGCTGATCCGGGCGGTGACGGAGAGCTACCCGTTCCGCTATCGCATGAGTGACCGGCCCGGGTCGCCCGCCGAACCGTCGAAAAAAGTGGTTCGCCGATAGCCACTCGTTCCATCGATCCGCGTACGAAACCGGGTAGGATGCGGTTATGGGAAACTTTAGCGTAGGGATCATCGGAACGGGCCGCCCTCGCAATTCGGCGGGGGCGACCGGCTTCGGAATGGCCCATCTTCATGCGGCAGGGTACGCCGCTACCGGCAACTGTACGGTCACGGCGCTCGCCGACATCGTCAAAGAGAACGCGGACACGTTCAATCAGGAAAAACTGGGCGGGAACGCCGCCGTCTTCACCGATTACCACGAGATGCTCCGGACGGCGAAGCCGGATATCGTCTCCGTCTGCACCATTCCCGCTCTCCATGCGCCGATGGTGATCGCGGCCGCCGAGGCCGGAGTCAAAGCCATCCATTGCGAGAAGCCGATGGCGGGCACGTTCGGCGAGGCGCGACGCATGGCCGAGGCCGCGAAGGCGAATGGGGTCCAGCTGACGTTCAACCATCAGCGGCGCTTCAATAACCCCTTCCAAACGGCGAAACGCCTTCTGAACGAGGGAGCGATCGGGAAACTGGTGCGGATCGAAGGGGCCTGCGGCGATATGCTCGACTGGGGCACCCACTGGCTCAACATGTTCCTCTTCTACAACGACGAGCAGCCTGCCGTCCGGGTCATGGGACAGATCGATGCGCGTCACCCGAAGAAGGTCTTTCAGGTGCCGATGGAGACACAGGCGATGTCCCTGATGGAGTTCGCCAACGGCGTCACCGGACTGCTCCTCACCGGCGAGGGGGCGCACAAAATGATGGGCTGTGAGAACCGCCTGATCGGAACCGAGGGGATGCTGGAAATTCATAACGATGCCCCGAACGTCCGGTTGCGCCGCAAGGACGATACCGAACTGAAGCCGGTCGAGGACGGAGGCGGCGGCATCCACGGCGACGCGGCGATCACGCTCGGAATCAAGGATCTGGTCGAGGCGCTGGAAACCGGACGAACCCCGCTTCTGGACGTCACCAACGCCCTGCGTACCACCGAGATCATCTTCGCCACCTACGAATCGGCGCGGCGGCGCGGACGGATCGATTTGCCGCTCACGATCGACGATTCACCGCTGGTCGATCTGCTGAACCAGGGAGTCTTCCCGGCGGCGGTCGCCTAATCCCGGGCAAAAGCCTTGCCGAAGGCGCGCAGACCGTCGGCAAGGCGTACCCGGAAACTGCGCCGACCGCCACCGGGCCGACGCCGGAAGACGGTCGCGTGCGGCGGAAGGATCTCCGGACCGTAGGCGGAGATCAACTCCATCTCGGTGGTGTCGATCGATTTGACGATGTCGCGAACGGCGGACGCGCAGGCGATCACCACGGCCAGTATCCCGAACGCCCCGAAGACCTCCGCCGCCACGTTGTGAAACGGAAACGGCACCCGTGAGAAACCGGCCATCAGGGTCAGGGAGATGCCCGCCGTATAGGTGAGCAACAGTCCCTGCTGAACGATCAGGATCCGCTCGCGAAAGACGACCGCCTGCCGCCGCAAATCCTCCTTACGCGTCGGGTCGATCGTCTCCCGCCCGTTCTCCCGGCGGGTCACCTGCTCGGTCCCGCTCCGGATCAGACGGCTCAGGTCCTGGTTGCGGGCGTTCAGCACGAGGGCCAGCGCCCCGCAAAGCGCGAGCAGCGGCTGAAAGAACGGCGTAAAGTCGATTCCGAAGAGGTTCAACGGGACACCTTTTTTTCTTGCCTGTATTTCCTTGGAATATCGGACCAAGCGGTCCGTCGTCACGGCATCGTACCGAACATCCGGTTTCGCGCGGTCTGCCGGACGAGATTCGCGAGCCGTTTCGCAAACTCCTGTGGCTGTCGGCGAACATCGTTCACATAGCCGATACGTATACGTCGGTAGCTTTCGGGAAAGTTCTGAAAGTTCTCCCAGACCTGCGGATCGGCGCGCAGGGCGGCCTCGATGTCCTCCGGAATAACGAACAAGTCCGTCGACAGGTCGGGGAGCGTCGCCCGTCCGGCGTCCGTCATTCGACCCTCGGCGATCAGACGTCGGACCCGCTCCTTGTTCAGGGCGGACCAGTTGCTCTTCGGTTTGCGCGGGGTAAAGCGCTGCGCCTGTGTCTCGGCGTCCGGTTTCTTCACCTGTCCGTCGATCCAGCCGAAGCAGAGCGCCTCCTCCACCGCATCATTATACGGGATCGACGGTCTGCCGGACGAACGGTTGGGATAGAGCAGCCAGATTTCGGTTTTGGACGTGTGGTTCGCTTCGAGCCAGGTCCGCCATTCCTCTCGATTTCGAACGTAAAGCGTTTCCGTGATTTCCAAGAGATGCTTCCCTCCCCGCTATGCCGCTATGGTAGCATAGAAGAAGCGATTTTCAGGGGCGGTCGAAAGGGAATGAGCACATGAGGCAAAAGGAACGAGTGTCGGAAGAGCCGTTCGCGCCGGGGGATGTCCGTTCGGCCTGTGTCCGGGCGGCACGGACCAAAAAGGTGGTACTGATCGACTTCTACACCACCTGGTGCGGTCCCTGCAAGAAGCTGGACGCCGAGACCTGGAAAGACCCGGCCGTTCGCCGCTGGCTCGTCGCGAAAACCGTCTCCCGCAAGATCGACGCCGAAAAGGAAGTCGATCTGGCGCGGCGTTACCGGATCGATGCCTACCCCACGATCCTCCTGCTGCGGCCCGACGGGCGTGAGATCGACCGCCTGGTCGGCTTTCAGGCCCCGAAGAACTTCATCGAGGAGGCCAACCTGGCTCTGGCCGGGCTGGACAGCGTCGCGCGAGCGAAGCGGAAGTGGCAGGCGGAGGGCGTCAACAATCCGATGGCGCGAATGGACTACGCCCGCGCTCTGATTCGGAAGGGACGAACCGCCGAAGGATTGACCGAGTTTCTCTGGTGCCTCGATAAGGGATTGGCCTACGACCGGGCGTTCTACGGTGTCCGTCTGTCGTTCCTGCTTGCCGACATTCTGCAACTGTCCGAAACCTACCCGGCGGCCCGGACGGCGCTGGTCCGTCGCCGCGACGCCGCTCTGGACCGCCTCCGAAAGGGGACGGCAGACTTCGATATCGCGATGGATTTCGTCGCTTACAACCGGAGCCTCGGTGAATCGGAAAAAACGCTGATCGTATATGACGCCCTGCCGAACAAGAAAACGCCGACCGCCGAGGTCCTGCTGGAGGAGATCGCGCCGGTATTGATCGAGAAAAAGCGGTATGCCGATCTGGTCGCCGCGATGGATGTCATACAAAAGACGGACGAGACGATCGAGCGATGCCGGATGACGACCTCCGCCAGCGGTTTCCCGCCCGGCGCGATCCGGGATTTCCGCCGGGAGGCAGTGGAGAGCGGCGCAACATTCTACGAGGCGGCGATCGGCGCGGATCGGAAAACCGAGGGCGACGCCATTCGGGACAAACTGATCGGCTTTGAAGGAACGGCGGAGACGTTCCTCCTGCTGGTGAAACGCGCCGCCCGCGCCGGGAAGCCGGATTCCGTCCGGGAACTGGTCGCTCTGGCAAGGACCAAACTGTCGCCGTCCGATGCTGCGCGGGTCGAAAAGGCCGCCACGACGCCCTCGCCGACGCCCTGATCGATGCCCCGGCCGGTCAGCGGCTTTTCAGCCACTGGACAATCGTCCCGGCGACCTCCGGGGCGCGCCGACCGAGCAGCGGGCCGACATGGCTCATCCCGGCGTAGCGAAGCACGTCCGCCTTTGCCCAGTCGGCCAGGGCAACGCTCGTGGTCGGGCGGATATCGGTATCCTCCGCGCCGATCACGACCAGGGTGGGACAGGCGGGTTTCCGAACCGGGATCTTTTTCGTGATCGCGTTCAGGACCGTGCCGGACTCGTCCCGCCATCGCTTCCAGGCTTTTTGTATCGTCGCTTCGTCACTGTCCGGCATCGCCAAACGCGTTTCCTCCAGCGGACCGTTCGCCCAGCGGACAATCTCCGGGTAGGGGGGCGAGGGGTTCGGCGGCCCGACTCCGGCGGGAGGCACGCTGTTGACGAGGACGAGAGCCGCCGGCCGCGCCTGCTCCGCCACCTTCAAAGAAAGAATGCCGCCCAGACTTGCCCCGATCAAAGCGAACCGCCCGGTACGGGGCACCTGGGCGCGTACCTGCTCGACGTAGTCGTCGAAGGTCGTGCTCTCCGGACCGCCCTTCGCCGGAACCAGATCGAATACGACCGGACGAACGCCCGCCTTCTCAAAAACGGGCAGCCAGAGATCGAACTCCCATCCGCCGCCACCCGCGCCGTGGATCAGAACCGCCGTTCGAATGGACATGCCCGTGGTTCCTATAGCGAGACCGTGTAGCGCACGTACGGATCGGCGGGGCCGAATCGATCGTACAGTCGTCGCGCGGTCTCATTGTCGATCTCGGTATGCCAGTAGACGCGTTTCCAGTGGTTTTCCCGCCCGAGAGCGATCAGGTGGTCAATCAGCGCCTTGCCGACTCCCTTCCCGCGCGCGTCCGGAGAGACATACAGGTCCTCGAGATAGCAGAGGGTCCGCTCGCTCCAGGTGTGCGGATGCAGGACGTAGTGCGCGAATCCGAGGAGATAGCCCTCGTCATCCGTCGCCACGATGCCGCGAACGACGCCTTCCGGCGCGAACAGGCGATTCAGCAGGCCGGACGTTACCTCCTCAGCGACATCCTCTTTGTAGAACGTGCAGTAGCCTGCCCAGAGGACGCGCCATTGGGCTTCATCGTTCGGTGAAATCGGTCGGATCATAAAGCGAAATTACCTCAGGACGAAAAGCGGATTCCAGCTTTGATCGCCGTTTCCGGATGGGCGAAGGCGTCCGCGAGCATTTGCGGCGCGTCGGCGAACGAGGCGATCGGGGTCACCATTCCCTCGCCGGTCACCAGGCCCGCTCGGAACAGTTCGATCGTGGCGTCGTAGGCGCGGTCCCAGTTCCAGAGCGGGTAGTCGCGATCCGGATTGCCCCAACCGGCCCATGCCTGACTGCCGATCAGGGTCGGGCGATTGATATGAAACTCCTCGTCCAGATGAAGGTGAGTACAGTCGCGCGGTCCCCACGGCACATGAACGACCGTCCCGCACTGCCGGATACACCGGATGGCATCCTGAAGCGCGCGCGCATTGCCGCTGGTTTCGATCGAGACATCGACCCCGGCTTTGCCGGTGGCGAGTTTGATCTGCAGTCCCGCATCGACGGCGGTCGGGTCGAACGCCGCATCCGCGCCGTGAGCGACGGCGTACTCCCGACGGATCGCCAGCGGATCGACCGCGAACACCTGCCGCGCCCCGCCCGCCCGCGCGATCTGAACGGCGCACAGTCCGATCGCGCCCAGACCGTAGATCGCGACCGTGTCCCCGATCCGGATATTGCCGTCGCGAACGGCGACGAAGGCGACATGCGCCGGGTCGATGCAGACCGCGCTTTCCGGGGTCAGATCGCCCAGCGGGTACCAGGAACTTTCCGGCCCCTGAACGATCTCCCGGACCTGCCCGTAGCCGAACACGCTGTCTCCGACCTGCCAGCGAGTTACCTCCGGGCCGACCTCGGAAACCGTCCCGACGACCATGTTCCCGATCCCGCGTTCGGCCGGCGCGGCCGGTGGCGGGGCATCGTCCGGTTTCGGCAGGAACATTCGGAGTTCGCCGTCCCAGCGCTTACGGTCGAAGACACTGCCGCCCAGACTGTGCAGTTCGGTGCCGTGCTTGGGGGCGGCGAAAGTCAGGGTGACCCTGATTTCGCCGGCTTCCAGCGGTTTCAGGTCGTAATCGGCGATGCGAAAGGTCTTTCCGTCGACAGTCACGATTCGTCGGGGCATTTCTTTTTCTCCATAGTCCGTCGTTGCCATAACGTTCCGTTTCCCGGAGGAGAACCCCTGCACCATCACGCGACCGCGTAGCCGGTATGCTGTCGGACATCCGGTGGGTGGAAGGCAAGAACGATGTCGCTTTTGGGGACGCCCGCCGCCTCCAGATCGTAGGCGATTCCGTCTTCGGTTCCATCCCGTTGTATCCAGATCTTGCCCTCGATGATATCGAGGTGGATGAGGCAACCATGCATTCGACGGGTACGTCCCTGCCACCCCACGGACATAATCAGGTAACGGTCATGGGATTCATCGAACACGGCCTCATTGGTCAGATCGGCATTCGCATAACGGCGCGCCGTTAGCGGAGTCAGGACCTGTCGAATGATTTCCCGGTAATGCGCTAATTTATCCATCGCGTTATCTCCTCGCGGATTTCGTCGAACAGAATCAGACGAAGCCGGTGGTTGGCCAGTAAAACCTCGCCGATGGGCTCCTCAAAAATCTCTTCGTAGGAGGTTTCGCGAATGGCGAGAAAGAGAATACGATCCGATTCCGTGTGGTCTTGCGCCAGGATATCCGAATACAGGATGAATTGGCCCAACGCCTCTTTCAAATCCTGAACGGGAGAGGGATTGAGAAAACTCTTGATTTCGACCGCGATTCGCTCACCGTTCCGTTCCGCTCCGACGATACGTTCCGCACCGATATCGATCAGAAGGTCGCGTTTTCCGATGACCAGCGTCAGCGGGTCATGAGTAATCGTCCAGCCTGCCTTTGTCAGAGACCGGACGAACGGGTCATGAAAAATATCCCTCGCCGCCATTCCGTTCTCATTTTAGCACGACCAATGGCTTAACCACGAAAACCTTGGAAAGGCTTCCATCCGTTTCGGCAGGTACATTCGAAGTTCGCCTCCCGGCGCTTGCGGTCACCGTGCTTGGGGCATTTCTTTTTCTCCATAGTCGGGGTTGCGTCCCCGTTCAATGCACCCGATAACTCGTCAGACATCACCTCCATACACTCCCACCCAAAGCAGGCGCAGGACACGAACACGCACGCCGGTTTCCTCCCACATCTCGCGGACAGCGGCTTGGGCAGGTGTTTCATTTCTCTCGATGCCGCCTCCGGGCAGAGTCCGGTAGGAGAGCGTTGGCGCAACATGACCGAGGAGGAACGCCAAGTGGTGGAGCGCTTTTTGGCACGGCTGGACGACGAACAGGCTTCGAGGATAAAAAGGATTAGCCTTTGACGGCTCCGGTGGTGATGCCTTTGGTGAGTTGCTCCTGAAGAAAGATGTAGACGATCAGGGTCGGGAGCATGGCGATAACCAGACCGGCGAACAGCAGACCGAAGTCGCTTTTGTATTGCGCCTGCATGCTGATACTCGCCAGTCCGAGGGGAAGCGTCTTCAGACGGTCGTCGCTCAGAAACACCAGGCCGAACAGATACTCGTTCCAGAGACCGAGGAAGTTGAAGATCGTCACCGTCACCAGACCGGCGCGGGCGACCGGCATCATCACCTGAAAGAACGTCCGGTATTCGCTCGCCCCGTCCATCATCGCCGCCTCGCGCAACTCCCCCGGCAAGGTCCGGAAGAAGGCGGTCAGGGTGAACACCGTGAACGGAAGGCTCGCCGCCACGTAGATCAGGATCAGGCCGATATGGGAGTTGTGCAGGGAAACCGTCAGGTTGCCCAGTCCCATCGACCGCGCCGGGGGGGCGAAAACCCGCGTCAGCGTCTCGCCGATGTCGGAGAACTGAAAAAAGAGCGGGATCAGAATCAACTGCATCGGGATGAGCAGCCCGCTCAGAAACAGAATGTAGATCAGGTTCCGACCGCGAAACTCAAACCGCGCCAGCACGTACGCCGCCATGCTGCCCAGAAGGATGATCAGTGTCAGGCTGATGCTGACGACGATCAGGCTGTTGATGAAGTACCCGCTGAACTTGCTGCCGATCCAGGCCTTCTCGTAGTTGTCGATCGCCGCGCGCGCCACGTCGGCGTTCGGAGCGGTGAACACCTGCGGCAGACCGATGGGATTCTTATAAAACTCCTGCGTACTTTTCGCGCTCGTATAGAACACCCAGAACATCGGGTAGATGACGGCGAGAAGGTACAGAACGAGCAGTCCGTATTTGAGGGCGTTTCCGAGCGGTTTCAATACTCCAGCCTTTCTCGCTGCAGCAGACGACGGCTGACCAGGGTGGCCGCCATGACCAGAAGAAAGAGAAGAACGGCGATCGCCGTGCCGTACCCGATGTTGTACTCCTCGAACACTTTCGAGTACATCAGGGTGGAGAGCGTGTGCGTCGATGTCGACGGGCGACCGTTCTCCATGACCCAGATGCTGTCGAAGATTTTCAGACCGCCGATGATCAGGAAGATGATGCCGGTGGTCAGAACATCCCACATCAGCGGCAGCGTGATATGGCGGAAGAGCACGAAGTTGGTCGCTCCGTCCAGCCGCGCCGATTCGTAGAACGACTCCGGAATATTCTCCATCGCGGCCAGAAACAGCACCATGTAGAAGCCGGTCGCGCTCCAGACGATCATCGGAACGATCGCCCAGAGCAGGTGACTGCTTTCCGTAAACGGGATCGCTTCCTTGACGTTGAAGAAGGTTTTCAGCAGGTTATTGAGCAATCCGGCCGCCGACGTGCTGTAAATCAGGACCCAAAGGATTGAAATGGCGACGGAACTGATGACGTTGGGGAAGAAAAACGTCACCCGGAACAATCGCGCTCCCCGGACCCGCTGATGGATCTGATAGGCGAAGAAAAGAGCGAGCGTAAGAATGATCACACCCGGCGCGAACATCAGAAAGGCGTTGTGACCCAGGGCGGTGAGAAACGGCGATTTAGGGTTGAGAATGCGGCCGAAGTTGGCAAGCCCGACCCACACCGGATCGCTCAGTCCGTCCCAGCGGGTGAGGCTGTATCGGAAAGCGTTCACGGTCGGCAACAGTACGAAGAGCGAATAGAGGGCGAGGGCCGGGGTAAGAAAGGTCAGGATCAGGTTCCGCTGCTCTTTGCGTTTCACTTCGGCACCCCCATCGCCGGCGGCTTGTAGATTTCGGGGTCGCGCCGCAGCTGTTCGGCGGCCGTTTCCAGACGCTGCCCGAACTCCTCCGGCGTGCATTTCCCCGACACCAGAGCCGCCAGGTTATCCTGGACCACCCCCTTGTTGAACTCCGGGTAGAGACCGCCCAGCTTATCGCTGAAGATGCGCGAACTGCGATCCATGATATCGACCGCGCTCTGCAGTTCGGGAGAGATTTTCAGACCCTTGACACTGTCCTTGACCGGCGACAGCGTATCGAGTTTCAGGATGTAGGAGTGCGCCGGTTCCATGCTCGTCAGGTATTTCAGGAAGTCCGCCGCCTCTTTCGGATGCTTTGCCTGGGCAAAGACGAAAAAGTTCTCGCCACCCCCCGCATAGATGGCGTTCGGGTCGCCTTTGCCGGCTTCGACCGGAGGGACCGGGAAGCAGGCCATTTCGAAATCGGGCGGCAGCGCCTTCTTCATTTCATTTTTGAGCCAGAGTCCGCAGAAGACCATCGCGGCGCGTCCGTTCACCCATTCCAGCTGGGATTCGGTATGGGTCATGGCCAACGCGCCCGGCTGATAGTATTTCGTCGCCATCTCCTGCATCATGCGGGCGGCTTCGATGAACTCCGGGTCCTGGAACGCGCCGGGTTTGAGGTCCTGCATCTCGTACCATTTCTCGAACGGCACCCGCCGCTGGTAGATGCTGAGAAGAACCGCCCAGGCGTAGGTGGGATATTTCCCCTGGAAGGCGAGGGGAGCGGTTCCGGATGCTTTGATCTTTTCACAGAGGGCCATGAACTCCGCCCAGGTCGTCGGCGGGGTCCAGCCATTGTCCCGGAACTGTTTTTTGTTGTACCAGCACACCCAGCTACCCAGGTTGGTCGGCATCGCGTACGTCTTGCCCTTGTACCGGGAATCGTTCAGAATACCGGGGATCAGGGACTGCCGCCAGGAAATGTCCTGCCCGTAGGCGGGCGAATCGAGAGCGTCGTCGAGCGGGTAGAGCTTTCCGGCAACAATCAGCTTCCAGATCGGAACGTTGCACGACGCCAGATCGGGCGGGTCACCCCGAAGAATACGCGGCTTGATCTTCTCATCGACGCGCGGGTCGCCCCAGAGGTTGATCTTGATGTCGGGATGCAACGCCTCGTACTGGCGGGCGACGTCTTTGTGCCAGTCGATACCGAACCCACCCTCGAAGACGGCGACCTCGAGGGTGACATGGTTGCGCCCTGTTTCCTTTTCGAAGTGGCAGCCGGTGTTCAGGAACAGGGAGAGCGCGATCAGAACCGGAAGTGTCCGTTTCATGGAGGGGGATTCGTCAGCTATCCGCCTGATTCCTTCTGCCGGTTCGTATTTTACCGGTACTTGGCGTTGATGGGGCCGTAGTCCGGTGTGCGATAACGCTCTCCGGTAATCCCGAATGGGTAGCGGTCGACGCCGAGTCCGTGCAGGACCGCCTCCTCGACCGGCGAGTAGTCGCCGTCGGCCCGGTCAAAGTTCATCGGTTCGTTCAGTTCGTAGAGGATATTGCTGATGGCCCGGACCCGACGCAGGACGTTTTGCGAGACGGCATGGAGCAGATACGGATGACACAGGTAGAAGTCGCCCGCCGCGCCGGTCGCCTCATGGAAGATAACCTCGGCGGAAAGCAGATCACGCACCGGGAAACCGTCCGGCAGGACGCCCTCCGGATGGTCGGCCAGAAACCGGGCGACACGGGCGACCGAACCCTCGGCGATAAAGGTCGCGCCGCCCTGCGGCAGTACATCGGTCAGCAGAGGAATGCCGAGAAGGCCCTGGTCCGGGCTGTCGAGAAAATGTCGAAAATGCCACCCGTCCTTATGCCAGCCGGGAGACTGCGGAGACGCGGGTTCGAACGGCCGATCCGCTCCCTCGCCGAGGTTGACGGCGAACAGACCGATGCCCGCCCGGTTTTTCACCCGCGCTTCGCCACCCATCAGTTCGCAGGAGGCGGCCCAGGCGGCGGGGGCGAATGTCGCGAGCGATTCCCGGCGGACGGTCGGCAGGCGCAGATACGGTTTCGTCCAGGTGGAGGCGTCGTCCGGATCGTACCCCGCCCGGCGTAGTTCGTCATTGACCCAGGCTTTCGCCTCCTCGCCGTCGAACGCGCCGCGCAGGACGATGTAGCCTTTCTCGATAAAATCTTGCTTCTGCTCGTCGCTCAGGACGTTTTCGGACGTCGATTCGTTCGTCATCATCGATCTTCACTCCGGTAACAAGGGCGGTCGCCACGGATGGCCGGGGGGAACGTTCTCCGAAAACGATCGTACCATGTCCCGACTCTCCGTTCACGACGCGATACCGTCCCGCGACGGAACGGGGTCCGGGAAGGAATCCGGACCGGTGTTGTCCAATTGAAGCGGCGTTCACCATCCGAAGAGGGAGCAGGATTGCGGCGATGCGTATTTCCAACGAACCGGAGGCACTGACGGCGGGCCTGACCGTCGAAGAACAGCGACGATTGGCCGACGAGGTCATGCGCAAACAGGTGGCACTGAGCATTCGTGTCGCCGTCGTGTTTCTGATCCTGTTGCTCGGACTGCCCCTGTTTAATTTTCTCCTCCCGGACCTTGCCGGCACGATTCTGAGCGGATTCACCCTGACCTGGCTCCTGCTGGGCATCCTTTTCTATCCCCTGACCTGGTTCCTCTCAGGATATTTCATTCGGGAATCCGATCGAATCGAGTCCGAACTCGTTTCGGAACACCGGGAGGGGTAAGGAATGGAGTTTATCCCGCTTCTGTTTGTGTTTGCGGTGATTGTGGCAACCGTCGGCCTGGGAATGGCGGCGACCGCGAAGGCGAAGTCGGCCTCGGACTTCTTTGTCGCCGGGCGGCAGGTCAGCGTCTTCATGAACGCGTCGGCGATCTCCGGGGAGTACCTGTCCGCCGCCTCGTTCATGGGCGTCGCCGGACTCGTCATGAAACACGGCTACGACGCTCTCTGGTATCCGGTCGGCTACGCGGTCGGCTATCTGTTCCTGTTGCTCTTTATCGCCGGACCGTTGCGCCGGTTCGGCGCGTACACGATCCCGGATTTCGCCGAGGGTCGCTTCGATTCCCCGCTTTTCCGGAAGATTGCCGTCTCCTATGTCGTCGCGATCGGCCTGTTCTACACGATGCCGCAGATGAAGGGCGCGGGGGTGACCATGAATACGATCCTGGGATGGCCGTACTGGGTCGGGATCGTCGTGGTCGGCGGCGTTATCACCTTTAACGTTGCCGTCGGCGGAATGAAAGGCATTACGCTGGTTCAGGCGTTTCAATACTGGATGAAGGCGTTCGCCATTGCCGCCCCGGTCTTTATCCTGATGGCGGTCTTCGGCGGCTACGATTCCAACCTGGACAGGCTTGCCGCGCAACCGAAGGATGCGCCGACCTTCGCCGGAGACATCACCCTCAAATATCCGGGCAAGGATAAGGCACCGTCAAACGTCCTGTCCGTGTCGCCCATCGGCGAGACAAGGTTGACCTTCCCAAAAGGCGGCGAGATCGAAAGGATTACCACCGTCCGGAAACCCGAAGCGGGGGAGGATCCGGCGATCTTCTCGCCCGACCTTCCGGATCGGGGCAGGATCGACGAGGGAACGGTCGTTTCTCTGACCTCGATTCCGGTGACGAAAGGCGGAATGCCGGTCGAGAAGGGCGGAAACCCGGTGACGACCGCGCCCAGGATCGAGTTTGCCGCGCCGACCGAGGTCGCCTTCCGACAGGGGGACCGGATTCCCAATGCGCAGAACAACGGCAAGTGGATCGAACCCTACGGTACCCTGACCTCGAAATACGGGTATCCGTTGCTCTACACCTATTCGCTGATTATCGCTCTGGTTTGCGGAACCGCCGGTCTGCCCCATATCCTCGTCCGGTTTTATACCAATCCGGACGGACGCGCGGCGAAACGGACCACTCTCCTGGTCATGGTGCTGATCGGGGCGTTCTATCTGTTCACGCCGATCTGGGGAACGCTGGGGCGCAACCATATTCCCGAACTGCTCGCGAATAACAAAACCGACGCCGTGGTAATCGCCCTGCCAAAGATGCTGGAGAATAAGGTTCTTGGCCAGGTGCTGTCCGGAATTACGGCGGCGGGCGCGTTCGCCGCGTTCATGTCCACCTTCTCCGGCCTGCTGGTGTCGATGTCGGGCGCGTTCGCCCATGATATCTACGGAAAGATCCTGAAGCCCTCGGCGACCCCGAACGAGCGGCTGAACGCTTTCAAGGTGGCCGCAATCGTGGTCGGCGTCGCGTCCATGGGGCTCGGTCTTCTGGTCGAAACGTTCGATATCGCCCTGCTCGTCGGCTGGGCGTTCGCCATCGCCGCCGCAAGCTACTTCCCGCTGCTCCTGCTCGGTGCCTGGTGGCGCGGATTGACGATGCCCGGAGCGGCGGCCGGAATGCTGATCGGCGGTACCGCCTCCCTCGGCGCGATTATCACTTTCATGCTGATCGACAAGAAGGTACTCACCTTCCCGGTCGATCCGCTGGTCAAGGGACTGCTCGAACAGCCGGCAATCTGGGGCGTGCCGCTGGCCCTCGTCCTGATGTTCGTCGTCTCCGCCGCGACCCGGTCGCAGGTGCCGACGGATATCGATCTGAAGATGCTGCGTCTTCACGCCCCCGAGGAACTGGGGCACTCCAGGAACTACATCGATGAGGGCATTGCGCACTGACCCGATTCCAGAGTGAGAAGGGTGGCCTTGCGTTCCAGTCCCCCGCCGTAACCGGTCAACCGTTGATTCGCGCCGATGACCCGATGGCACGGGACGATAATCGAGATCGGATTGCGGCCGTTCGCCATGCCGACCGCGCGGGAGGCGTTCGGATCACCGATCCGTCGCGCCAGTTCGCCGTAGGAGATCGTCTCCCCGTACGGAATGGCCTTCAATTCCTCCCAGACGCGCCGCTGAAACGGGGTGCCCTCGGTTCTCAGTGGCAGGTCGAAGGTCCGGCGCGATCCGGTGAAGTATTCCGCGATCTGCCGTCTCGCCTCCGCCAGAATCGGATGGTCATCCCGCTCGACGGCGTCCGGCGCGGTCCTCAGGGCGGTAGCAGAGTCGTTCATATACAGTCCGGTCAGGGCCTCTTCGTCGGCGGTGAGCAGCAGTCGTCCGATCGGGCTTTCGGTATACGCGTAGAAGGTCGTCATTTCGTTTCGTTCTCCTCCAGGCTTTTCCACAGGTGCAGCACGGCATAGGAACGGAAGGGCCGCCAGGCGTCCGCCCTTTCCAGCAGACGCTCTTTTTTCGTTTCACCGAGGGCTCGTTGAATGCCCAGGTCGCCGTGCGGAAAGGCATCCGGCCAGCACAGAGCACGCAGGGCAATATATTCGGCGGTCCACTCCCCGATACCGGGCAGCGTCCGCAGACGGCGTACGGTCGGCTCGATATCGGGGGTCGGCTCCAGTGTGACGACGCCCCCGGTGACGGCGCGGGCCAGGGCAAGGAGGGTTGTCGCGCGCGAGGCGAAGATGCCGAGACGCGCGATGTCGTCGACACACAACCCGGCCACCGTTTCCGGCGTCGGAAACAGGTGTGTCAGTTCCGGGTAGGGGGTCACGATCTCCTCGCCGAACGCGCGGGCGAATCGCCCGGAAAGGGTGGACGCCGCCCGGACACTCACCTGCTGGCCCAGAATCGCCCGGACGGCCATCTCGAAGCCGTCGAACGCGCCGGGGACACGCAGACCGGGTGAGGCGTCGGCGATCGCGCCGAGGTGGGCCACGATGCGATCCGGGTCGGCGTGCAGGTCGAACAGACGGCGGACACGGGTCAGCACGGGCAGAGTGACCGGGGCCAGCGACGTCGAAAGGGTAACCCGCAACGCCGGGCGGTCCGGCACGGGGTCGACCGTCAGCCAGCCGATCCGGCCCTCCCTGCGAACGGTGCGGCGATACTGCCCGTCGACCACCGCCTCGGTGCCGCACGACGCCCGCCCGGCCAGGAACCGGGTCAGAAACGGCCAGTCGAACGGGGGCAGGTAACGCAGTTCGCAGGTGAGTGTCTCGGGCCGGTCGGTTCCTCGCTGTCGCCGCAGTTCGGTCGGATTCAGGCGATACCGTTCCCGGAACAGGGCGTTGAACCGGCGCAGACTGCGAAACCCGCTGGCGAAGGCGACCTCGGTGACCGGCAGGTCGGTGTCGGTGAGCAGGCGTTTGGCGAGAAGCAAGCGGTGGGTCTGGGCCAGTTCGACCGGGGCGACGCCGTAGGCGTCCTGAATGACCCGCCGCAGGTGGCGTGCGCCGATCCCGACGGCCGCGGCCAGGGCAGCGGTATCGCCGTTTGACAGCGCACCGTCCTCGATGTGTCCGGCGATTCGTTCCGCGAGGCGGCGTCCGGCATCGACGGTCGCCCGGCCGGGCGCGAGTTCGGGGCGACAGCGCAGACAGGGACGAAACCCGGCCTTTTCCGCCGCCGCCGCGTTGTCGAAGAACCGGCAGTTCCTCCGAAGCGGGGTGCGTGCCGGGCAGACCGGACGGCAGTAGATACCGGTGGTCGCCACCCCGACGAAAAACACCCCGTCGAAGCGTCGATCATGGGTTTGTAACGCCTGGTAACAGGCATCGGACGTCAGTTCCATGACCGAAGGATATCGCGGACGACGAGAGGAAACTCGCCGTTTTCGGACCCGTATACCCTCTATGCTCCGGTTTTATCGAGCAGTTGACCGCGCAGGAAGGCGATCGCTTCCCGAATGTGGACATCCCAGTAGTCCCACGTATGCGCACCGGGAAACTCCTCGTACTCATGCGGGTAGCCGATGGACTCCAGATGGGCGTGGAACTGCCGGTTGGGTTCGATCAGGAAGTCATCGACCCCGCAATCGATCCGCAGGGCGGGGCGGTCGGCGGGAGCGACGTTCTCGGCCAGAGCAAAGAGATCGTTCGGCCCGCCGGTGGGGGTCGGTCCGAGAATGCGGCGAAACTCGGCGGGGTAGGGCCGGGCGTCGTGACCGACCGGGAAATGTCCGAAACCCATCGCGCCGGAGTGAGAGACGGCGGCGGCGAAGCGATCCGGATAGGTCAGCGCCAATCGGGTGGCGCCGTATCCGCCCATCGAGAGGCCGGCCAGGCAGCGTCCCTCACGTGTCCGCATTGCCGGAAAGGTGCGCTCGATCCGCTCCGGCAGTTCGACGCCGATCGCCGTGCCGTAGGCGAACCCTTCCTCCGCATCGCAGTAGAAGCCGCGTCCGCCGTCGGCCAGAACCACCATCAGCGGGAGGTCGGCGACGTACCGTTCCACGGAGGTTTGGCGAAGCCAGATCGTATAGTCGTCCGAGAGACCATGGAGCAGGTATAACACCGGGTAAGGTGGTGTTCCGGTTTCCGGCACAATGATAAATGCGGCAGACTGCTTTTGCAGGACGTGGCTGAAATAGTTCAGGTGGCAGAGCGCCATACTCGTATAATCCTTCCGGATACCGGGAAAACAGGTGTTATCGTTTCATACGCGGCGGCGTTCGGAGATTCCTGCACCGGCCTGCGACGAGGAATCGGTCAGGGATCGGTCAGGAATCGGTCAGGAATCAGTGCAGGCGGTACTGTGAGTCGGTGGGCGACGGCGCGAAACCGTTCCGGCGGCGACGTTCGGGCGGTTCCAGATCATAGAGCGGGGCGGGGGCGCAACCGGCGATCTGCCAGTTTTCCCTCTCTCGAATCACCTGATAGAAGAACCCGGACTGGTTGCCCTGCTTGTCCTGGACGATCACCAGCAGGTTCGCACCGTTCGGCGTGCTTCTCGGCGGACGGACATACACGCGGACATTGGTGCTGAGAGGCGTGTACCGTGCGCGAATCAGGTCGCGGAACTGTTCCGGAGAGGTCGTCGCCCGGAAGTCGCTGGCGGAGAAGCGAAGCGCCGCCGCGTAGTCGTTGCGGCGGAAAGCGTCGAGTTGACCTTGAACCACGTCACGGATCGCCCGCCGGGATTTTTCGGAAAGCGGCGGACCCGGAGTGAAGGGCCGGGAAGGAAGGCGGACACGCCGGAGGCGAGGCCGTGCCTCAGGGTCCGCCTCCTCGTTCGGCAGGAATCGCAGGGCGGCCATAGCGAGAACCAGCAAAAGAATCGGGGCGGCCGCCATGACAAGAAACCGATGGTTTATCGGCTTGCGAACGGCGACGGTAACGGCCGCGGGGGAGAGGGAATTGGCCATAACGTATGCTCCTTACGGAATGGTTGTACCTGATTCGAGGCGATGGTACGCTCGCCGATCGGGCAGGAACCGCCGCCGGTCGAATCTGCCGGTGCCTGAGCCATTTATCGGTTTGCCGGAAGGAGTCGTACAGGGTACGATGGCGCGACAGCGAAATTCCGGCGAGGCATTACGTACGAATCCATAACGGAACGCAAAGGGTCTGGCGACGACATGCTGCAGATTGAGCGGCGATATGAGGGGGCTTCTCTGCTCCTGCGACTGACGGGCGCGATCGATCTGGGATCGATCCTGCGCCTGCGCGACGTCGCCTTCTCGGCGATCGGCGAGCGTCCCTCGCTGCTGCTGCTGGACTTGCGTTCGGTGTCTCATATCGAGATTGCCGGAATCAACACCCTGGTCACGATCGCGCGCGTTGCCCGTCTGGTCAAGGTCTGCTGTGTGGTCCTGCCGTCGGAGGAGTTGCGGGGGACGCTGACTCGAACGGGCCTGTGGCGTCTCCTGCCCTTCGAACAAGACGAACAAGAACCCGTCGCCGAGGACCCGACCGCCCGGATCGCCCCCGCGTCTTCCGTACCGGGAGAATCCGCTTCCCCGGTCGTTGCCGGGGAGGGGAAGGTGGCTTCCTCGTCGTAGGGTATGGGTGGGAAACCAACGGTCATGTCCATTCTTCCATCCTCTCACGAACTGTTGAGCGAGCTTGTCGCCGTCCCGGGACCGCCCGGACAGGAGGGCGCCGTTCGCGGCGCGCTTGCTGTCTATATCGCCGCTCTGCGCCGTCAAAGTTGGGAGGATCCGAAAGGGAATCTCCTGGTCGGCGACCCGGCGTTTCGGGAGGGGGCGAAGCGTCCGCGTATTCTGGTGACCGCCCATCTGGATGAGATCGCCCTGATGGTGACCGGCGTGGAGAGCGACGGGAATCTGCGGGTAATGCCGCTGGGCGGGGCGCACCCGTATAAGTGGGGGGAGGGACCGGTGGAGATTCTGGCCGGTTCCGTCGCCGCCCCGACGTTCGTTCCCGCCGTCCTGTCGTTCGGTTCCATCCATACGACCGCGCCTGCCTCGACCATACAGCAGGTACGGGAGGGGCGAGCCGTCACCTGGGATCAGGTGCGAGTTCTGCCGGGGCGAACGCCGCGCGAACTGGAACGGTCGGGGGTCCGTCCCGGCAGTCGGGTCGTGCTCGCGCGGGAGCGGCGGCGACTCTGGCACTTCGGCGGGCGTTTCCTCGGTTCGTACTTCCTCGATGACCGCGCGGATCTGGTCACCTGGCTGATGGCTCTGGAACGGCTCGGCGACCGTCCGGAGATCCTTTTTGCGGCGACCTCTTCCGAGGAGGTGGGCGGCGAGGGGGCGCAATACCTGATGCAGAACTACCGTCCGGAGATCTGCGTCGCTCTGGAGATCGGGCCGACCACGCCCGACGCGCCGTTCGAGATCGATGCGATGCCGACCATCTGGGTGTCGGACTCGTTCGCGGCGACCGATCCGCGCGACCTCGAACGGCTGGCGGAGGCGGCCCAGGCGGAAGGACTCTCGCCGCACTGGCAGGCGGTGACCCGTGGCGGATCGGATGCGTCCTGCGCCGCCGCCCGCGGACTCTGCGCCCGGCCCGTGACGATCGCGTTCGCCGCCGACAACTCCCACGGCTTTGAGATCATGCACCAGGAGGCGATGGAGCACCTGATGCGGCTTCTCCTGCGCTACCTGCAAATCGCCTGACCCCGAACGAAAAAAAAGCGCCGAATTCTACTGAAAACGACGCTTCCCCAGCACGGAGAGAGAAAAGGAGATCACACAAAACAACCATAGCATAATTTCATTAAAAGTGCATTAAATCGAGCAAACGAAATCCGCTTTCCTTTTTTGTCGGAGGCGAGGCCTTCCGCGGAACATCACGCGCATTGATGGAGCAGATGCCACAGCAGCGACCCGACCGCCGCCAGAGAGCGGGGGGAACAGTGTTCCGGCGTGTCCGCGAGCGTGTGCCAGTGCGGGTCGTCGATATCGATCAGCGCCACGGCGGGCCATCCGATCGCCTGCAGAAACAGATGATCGTCCTCCACCGCCGCTCCGATCTCATCGATGTATTCGGGAAGGCCGAGCGCGACGGCGGATGCCCGGAGGCGATCGTTGACCTCCGGCGCGAACCGCTCACTGAAGTACTCCCGGCGCAGGCGAAGTCCCTGCCTGCCGACCATGTCCAGGAGAATCGCGAACCGGGGTCGGGGCAGGACCGGCGCGGCGGCATAATGCCGCGAACCGAGGAACATACTCTTCCGGCCCGGCCCGTAGTCCTCGCCGTCGAACAGGACGAACTGAACGCCGACCGGCGGCGGATCAAGGGCCAGATGCCGCGCCAGTTGCAGCAGGACGGCGACCCCCGACGCGCCGTCGTTCGCGCCGCAAATCGGCTGTCGACGCATCGACGGGTCCGGCTCCCGGTCGGCGGTGGGACGGGTATCCCAGTGGGCGCAGAGCAGGACCGGGGAGGGGAGTTCCGGGCGGAGTACCGAGAGGATATTGGTCATCGGCAGGGGACGACCGCGCGGGGCGGCCAGGAAGTCCTGCGCCCGGCAGTTTCCGCAAACGGACTCCCATTCGGCGAGAAGCCAGTCGCGGCATTGACGGTGTCCGGGGGTTCCGGGAACGCGGGGGCCGAAATCGGTCTGTTGTCGGAGGTCGACGAAGGCGCGGTCGCCATCGAAGCGGAAGCGGCCCGACGACGAGCCATCGACCATTCCATGTTCGATCGCTCCCTCGTCGGGCCGCTCATCGGACCGCTCATCGGGCCGCACTTCGGGCCTCAGGGGGTCTGCGTGATCCGCCGATCGAGCGACGGTGACAGCGTTCCGCCGCGCGCGAAATCGGCGAGGGCGGCTTCCAGCGACTTGCCCGTATCGGACGCGATGCTGGCGCGATCCCAGACCCGACCGTATCCCTGCTGACCGTTGCCGAGGGGCCGGGTGGTCGCGACCTTATAGACCCGGCCCGATTCCAGCGGACGGTCGTTGACGGTGACATTGGAGACCCGTTTCTGGCTCTCCTTACGCACATCGAAAGAAAATCGCAGGCCCGAAACCTGCAAAAAGCCGGCGCTGGGCTGCGGCGCGAACGAAACGGATCGCTCGAGCGCGGCCAGGACCTGATCGCCGCGCAGGTTCAGCACGACGATGACATCGGTGGGCGGGTCGACCAGAGTGGCCGCCTGCGCGGCGGTGACCGGTCGGGCGACCGAGACGCCCGGTTTGAAGGCCGCTGCCGGAAAAAATCCGATCTCCGCCCCCGCCGCGCTACGAACCGCGTCAGCCAGAAGGTTTCCGGCTTCGGTTTCGGCGGTTCGGACGTTCGCTGTCGAGATCGTCGCCTGAGCGGCGATGGCGGAGCCGACCGGCAGAACGGTCGCCCCGAGACCGGTCAGCAGCAGAGATCCGATCAGAATCCCTGCTCCGCTCCGGAAATTGCGACGCTTATTCGTCGTCTGTTGTCGTTCCATCGTCTCCGCTTCTTCCTTCACCGGCGCGCCATCGCAGATAGGCGGTCACAAACGGGTCGATATCCCCGTTCATCACGCGCTGTATATCTCCGCTTTCCGCGCCGGTCCGTACATCCTTCACCAGAGTGTACGGCTGAAACGTATAGTTCCGGATCTGACTCCCGAACTCGATCGCGCGTTGCTCCCCTTTAATGGCGGCCATTTTGGCCTCCTCCTCGCGCTCCTTCAATTCCGCCAGTCGCCCGGCGAGAATCTTCATCGCGACCTCTTTGTTCTGCAACTGCGACCGCTCATTCTGACACTGCACGACGATACCGGTCGGACGGTGCGTGATCCGGACCGCCGAGGACGTCTTGTTGACGTGCTGGCCGCCCGCGCCGCTCGCGCGATAGGTATCGATCTCCAGATCGTCCGGATCGATCACGATCTCCGAGTCGTCCTCGATCTGGGGAGCGACTTCCACCGCCGCGAACGACGTCTGCCGCTTGCCGTTCGCATTGAACGGCGAGATGCGCACCAGTCGATGGACCCCGTGCTCGGACTTCAAAAAACCGTAGGCGTTCGGTCCGTCCACGCGCACGGTCGCCGACGAGATACCGGCGACATCCCCCGGCAGTTCGTCCACGATCTCCGCCTTGAATCCGTGATCCTGCGCCCAGCGCAGATACATTCGCAACAGCATCTGTGCCCAGTCACAGGCCTCGGTCCCACCGGCCCCCGGCTTCAATTCAAGATAAGCGGAGGCGGCATCGTGCGGACCCGACAGGAGAGCTTTGATCTCCTGCGCTTCCACGTCGGCCAGCATGCCTTTCAGTTCGGCCTCGATCTCCGCCTCGAACTGGTCGCCGTCCTTTTCGGCCAGCGCCATCTCCAGCAGCACCTGAGCATCCTCGAAACGCTTGACCAGTTCGCGGTAGGGCTGGACGTCCAGTTTCACCCGCGACAGTTTGCGCATCACCGCCTGCGCCCGCGCCGTATCGTCCCAGAGGCCCGGTTGTTCGGACTGCGCCTCCAGGAGGGCTAACTCTTTTTCGCGTTGGGTGATGTCAAAGATGACCACCCAGCTCTACGACGCGCTCACCAAGCCTCTGCATATCCTTTGACAGTTCACTCAGCAAGACGTTTCACTTCCCTTCTTGTGCAGGAATGCACGCTCCGGCGAGGGTTACCCTCGCCGGAGCCCAAACAGTATACCATGACGTCCCGGTACCGGTTCCCGACGGCATGGAGTGAGCGACGCCACCGGATCCGTCCGGTTGAAGGGATGGCCCTTGGATTGGGGGGAGGCATGGTCCCCGCTTTGTGCGAGCAGTTCTCTATCAGACCTCGTTTACCTACCTCAAAAAAAGGTTTGATCCTAATTTTCTTGTTCTACTACCAAATTCTAGCTGATTATCAATAAATTTTGCGCATATATATAAAGAAAGTGTTCGTAAAACATGCCGGTATATTTTGGCCGGATTAGATTGGGGACAATATGCCCAACAGTAAGAAGACTGCCGTACCGATGCCGTCGCTTGACCTATCGGAGGCCGAATGGGACGTGCTTTGCAAAGCGGTCGAAATACGGTCTGCCACCTCGCGCAAGCTCGCGGACCGTCTCTGTCTTTCGCCTCATACGATAGATCGTCGGTTCAAGAGCATGATTGCACGACTTGGTGTGGAGGATCGTTCCGAGGTGCTTCTGACGGCACTGCACGAAGGCTGGTTTCCCTGTCATTCCTTATTTTAAGCCAGTGTTCCCCCCCCCCCCCCCCCCGACGTCCCTACAAAAAATACCAAGGACAGCAAGTAGATTTACCAATTTTGGCATTCCTTACTGCGGTTTTTTGACCTATATTCTCTTTCGTACGGGCACTCTACGAAGATTCCGTATCGGAGAAAATCTATGCTACTTGATAACAGCGACGACTTTGTTGACCGGGTCGCTCAGGCCGTGATTGACCGCATCGAGCAACGCGATCAGGTCGCGTATCTTGTGGAGATGGTCACGGCCCGAGTTCTCGCTTTGCAACGAGAAGAAGCCGAATTGCAGACACGAGAACACGAACTTGCCGATGAGGAACCGATCTCCGGGTTCGTAACTGACAAGGACGAAGAGGAGACGACCGGGAAAACGAAAATCGTTCCCTGACAGCAACCAAGGAGGAAGCATCTGTGTCTGACGAAATGAATGAGGAAGGCATTGTGGAGGCGCGGGCGCGTTTTGAACAGGAAAAGATGTCGCGTCGTGCCGCGTTAAAGAAGATTGGTGTCCAATCCGCTATGGCAGTTTTGGGCGTGTTCAGCGTTGAGCAACTGGCACAGGCGGCGTCGGCCTCCATGAAAAACCGGGAGCGCAACAACCGCGTCACCCATGAAGTCGCCAAGCAGTTCAAGGACGCGGGCATCTCAGTTACTGCCGCAGCGGATCCGTCACCCGGCTGGTGTCTGGAACCGGGATGCAGTACGGATTGTACGCCGACACCGGGCAAGGAGTGCGTGCCGTGTACCTGGTGGGGATGTGCCGATCGCAAAAAGTTACAAAACATACCGTGGAGACCGTGCCCCGGTCAGACTGCCTGTATCGGTTGCGCGGCGTACTTCGCGGAAACTTGCCGAAAAAGCAATCCAGGTGATGCCCTTGCCTGTTGTCAAAGCGCCTGCGGCGATTGTTGCACGCCAGGACCCGGAAAACCGAAACTACCTTGTGGTATTCGAGCCGATGCCGTTGTGCATGCTTGTCAGAGCGCTTGTGCGAAGATTTTTGGTTCGGGAATTTGACCTCCCGGAGGGACCTTGGATGGTTCCTATACGTTATGAGAAGATGGAAAACGATAGCGTATAGGAACCTGAACGTTTCTTCAAGGCAAAAACGAAAAATATAGAAAGCTGTCTCGCAAAACATGAAACGGGTTCTTTCGCTGTGTACCATTTGCTGGTTTCTGTTCCTGTGCGGATGCCAACAAACATCTAATTCCCAAAATCCATCCGTTTCCGTCCAACCGTCGGTTCCAAGCGAGGAGGAACATCAAAATGCCAAACCCTATAATCAGGATGCCCTTTTGCTTCGCTCCGACTATGAACGATTATCCGCGATCGGTAAGTCCATCTATCAGACCGGGACGATCTCGGACGAGGATACGGATTTCTGGGTGGCGGTGGTCAAAAAAGGTCCGGTGGTCAAAGAAACCGATGTGACAGAACGTAACCTGAATCAGTTAGGATTCGAATCGATCGCGTTCGGTCTGATCGTGGGAAAAAAGAAACTGTCTCCGGAGCAGAAGAAGAAGCTCTTCGATGTCGTGCTTCCCTTTACTGGCGACCGTCGGATCGACTTGCCCGACGATGTCGAACCGACCG
>JANRLW010000034.1:0-61305 GCA_033762295.1 Capsulimonadales bacterium | reverse complement strand
GAGGTGCTCTGGCGTCAGGTGAAGTATCGGTGGCTGGGTTTGGATGCCTACCGAAGTTTCCCTTTCCTGTGCCAGAGCGTTCGCTCGGTGCTCGATAGCGTGGGAGGACGCTACCGCATTTCTTTTGGATAACTACTTAGCTGCCGCGACAAAGGCTTCGTTCTCCGTCTTTGGGCAGGCATCCGACAAATTCCTCAGAAAGTGCGCTTGACAACGCTGCCAACTCGCCCCGGCGAAACTGCCCTGAACCGCCTTAACCAATCCGGCATGGTCGTCCGAGACGACCAGATCCACGCCCGTCAAGCCCCGCGATTTCAAAAAGGTAAACTGGGGCAGTCATGTGGGTGATCTGGCGTTGTTGGTAGCCATTGGAGTGAATGAGCAGGGCTATCGGGAAGTTTTGGTGGTAGAATCGCCGGCAGGTGAACGCAAGGAAGCCTACAGGAACCTTCTGAAGGGACTGCTGGAGCGGGGCTTGCGTGGGGGTCAGTTGGTAATCAGTGACGATCATGAGAGTATCAAATCCGCCGTTGTGTCGGAGTTGCCTTCGGCGCGTTGGCAGCGATGTATTGCTCATTTTGAGCGCAATGTTTTGGCGTACGTTCCTTCTTCGGAGGTCGGCGAGGTAGCAGCAGACCTCAAGAGCATCTTTTCCGTGCATCGTCGGGAGAGCGCGGACGGATTGGTAGCCGCTTTTGTGGCGCGGTATCAGAAGCGTTTTTCGCGGGCTGTGTCGGTGCTACAGGCGGGTATTTCGGACGCTCTTACCTTCCTTGCGTTTCCTTCGAGCCATCAGCGGCTTCTGCGAACGACCAATGGTTTTGAGCGTTTGTTCGGGGAAGTGAAACGCCGCACTCGTGTGGTGGGAGTTTTCCCCAGTGAAGCCAGCGCCGCCAATCTGTGCAGTCCGGTGGTTCTGCGGGCTACGGAAGAGTGGGCTCTGAAGCGCTACCTGGACATGGAGGCACTGGAGGCCATGAACCGAGACGACCGGGAAGAGCAGGGCGGATAACAAAGCAAGCGAGCGCAGAAACTAACCCACACAAAAATAGACTTGATCTGAGCGAATGCCAGGAGCCGGAGGATTCGCTAAAGTTATGAAAGGAAAATTGGTATGAAAAGGCATTCCGCTTTCACACTGATTGAGTTGCTCATTGTTATTGGCATCATTGTCGTATTGATAGCGATCCTGCTACCTGTTTTATTTCAGACACGAGCCAAATCTCGACAGAACGTTTGTCTGTCCAACTCTCGGCAAGTTTGGCTTTCCATTCGCGCCTATATCGATGACAATGACGGTGGTTGGCCAACGACCCGTGCCTGGTTAAGCTGGCAAGCGCTCCCCGCCTGTCCGGACGTGACAGGGTACGTTTCCTTTCCGATAAGGGGCGTTCCGGGTTACGGGTACAACACAGGTTTTGCCGAGCGTTTCACTGCCGAGACAACCGGCCCGCCCGGCATATATGCCACGACCGATTCCATGATTCCATTTCCTACAACCACGGTCTGTTTTTGTGACAGCGAACTGCGGGAACCCTATCAGTCCGGATTCTATCCGAAGGAGGATCGGCGGGAGGGCGCCTGGATTCGGCATCAAGGCGGCGCCAACTATACGTTCGCCGATGGTCACACCAAATGGTACATCCCGGAAGCGGTGATTCCGGGGAACGCCGGATTGCCGCCCGTGAACGGCTATCTGGTCGGGAACGACGGGGTGCATCCCACTTTTAACGTCGACCCCCCGTTTCGGATACCCGAACCCTGAAAGGTTAAATAGAATGAGAATTCGCTCCGTCCGGACCCCCGGGCGATAGCGCAAGGTGGCTTCTGTAAAATGTCGAGCGTTCCTCTCGGAAAATCCTGGAAAGCAAGCGAATTTTCCTTTCGAATTTTCGGAAAGCGCTTTACGTTAACCCGGGGCCGAGGCACGATTGCTGCCAACGGAGAATCGCCCCGGTGCGTTTGAACGATCCGTAGGAATACGGCCGCAACGTGGGGAATCGGCGCGGGCGGCACCGGGAGAAACCATCGTGAAAGAGAAGCGACGGCAGTTCTTGCGGCCGGCGAAGCAGGCCCTGGAACGCTTCGGCAAAGCCGGGGCAATCCTGACACGGCTGAAAACACAGGCGACCCAGAGCGTTTTTCAGGTGAGCGCGGCAGATGGCGCGTATGTGTTGCGCCTGTTTTCCGGTGGCCCGGAACGGCTTTTCCAGGCGCAGTTTGAACGCGCCTTCCTGGAGGCGATTGCCGTGGGGACGGACCTGCGGGCACCACGTGTGATCGACATGGTGGCCCTGGATGAAACAAATCATGCCGCCCTGCTCACGTTTGTTCCGGGTGAAAAGGCGGGAAAGAGGCCGACCGATGCACACGCCGGCGCGGTGGGCGATTTCCTGGGACGACTGCACCGGTTTTCCGCCACCTATCCGCGCGCCGCTGAGCCACGCTGGGACTTCGACCGTGTCTTCGCGCCGCTGGTCGTTCCCGAAAACGCCGCCTGGTTCGCGCCCGAGCAACGAGTCGTACTGCAAGCCGCCGGTGAGCGCATTCGGAGCGCCCTGCGCACGCTGGGCACCGGGGCGGACGTGTACGGTGTCATTCACTCGGACCTGCACTTTGACAACTGTGTTTTTGAGGAGGGGCAGATCGGGGCATTCGACTTTGCGGAGTGTGGCTACAGTTGGTTCCTTTTTGATCTGGCCGTCGTTCTGATGGATATACGCTGGGATATGCCGGAAATCGCGCCCCCCCGTGAGGCCGCATTGCTCGCCGCCTATGAAAGGCAACGCCCGCTTCTGCCGTCCGAACATCGCTCGCTCGAAGATATCATTGCCCTCCGCTTTGTCGAGATGCTGACATGGCACTTCACCGAAAACACCGAAGCCGAAAAGATCCGGTACGAGGAAGATGCCCGAAAGGACGCCGATTTCGCGATCGCCTATCTGCAACGGTACCTGACGCAGGGCCATGGGGAGGCGGGATGACGCCTGCTCGCCGTTACGAGAAGGATGCCCTTGTCCTCTCACGAGAGCCGAGTTTATTTGCCGGAATAGGTGAGGGCTACCGAGGTGCAGGGAAAGCGGGAGGACCCTCCTCGTGTCGGTGTATGATCCGCGGGTCAGGCACGTTTTCTCGCGAGGACCAGGAACTCCATCTCGTCCGGTTCCAGCGGATGCACCAGGCCGCCCACCGGCGGTCGCCGCGTTTCGGAGATACCCCAGGCACCCGCCGATCCGCTGCCGATCGCCTCGACCGAGAATCCGGCGATCTCCAGCATCAACCGAATCTCCGTCGGCACGTAGACACGGCTCCGCACCGTCACCGTCCCGCCCCCGTCCGGCAACTCCATCGTCTCCGTCTCGACCAGCGTCACCAGGTCGAACCGCCCCGTCCGCACCTGTTCCGGCGTCACGGCGCGGATCAGCCGGTGCGCATTCAGCGTCGTCAGGAGAAACGTCCCGCCCGGTTTCAGCGAGGACGCGATGTTCCGGAGAATCCGAAGGTCCCGCTCGATCGGATCGTCGTCCGTCCCCAGAAGGCTGAACGCCCCCTCGCAAAGGCAGATCGCCGCGTCGAACGCCCCGTCGCGCCGAAACTGCGCGGCATTCGACAGAACCCATTCGACCGTCACCCCGGCGGCCTCCGCCCCCGCTCGCGCCCGGTCCAGCATCGCCGGTGTCAGGTCAACCCCGGTCACACGGCACCCGTGCCTCGCCAGCGCGATGCTGTGACGTCCCGTACCGCAGCCGATATCCAGTACCGCATCACCGGGCGATAGCGGCAATGCCTCGATCAGAAAGGCGACTTCGGCTTCGGTATTCTTTGTAAATCCGTTCTCTTCATAGGTCGGCGCATGACCGGTGAAAAAGGTTTCCCAGGGGTTTGTCATGCTTTGACGTTCCTTATCCCCGTCAAAAATCCTTCCTCCGTCTCCGGACGCTTGCTCGAACCCGGGTATCATCGCGTATAATGTCCCGGCGGTCGCTCCGTCGGACCGTCGCCGGATATTTTTCAGGAGGAACTGCCGCATGCGCCGCTCCGTTCGAAAGGCCGTTTTTGCCGGTTACGCCACTGTCGCCTGTCTGGCCGTCGGGTCCGCCCTGGGCGTGACGCTGGCTCCGCTGACCATCGGGGAACAGCCCGACGGCAGTGTGCTGGTCTCGTCCCACCAGCGTCTGACCCCGGTCGGCACGGTCAAACGCCTCGCCCGATCGCGTCCCAAGGCGCTGGCGGTCTCTCCGAACGGCGATCTCGTCGCCCTCCTCGCCACCGGTCAGGTCCTCCTCTGTCGCACGGACGGTGAAACCGTCGCCACCATCCCCGGCATCGACGCCGGTCCGCTGGGAATCTGCTGGTCGCCCGACGGCAAGAGCGTGTACGCCTCCATGAACAACGGAAAGATCGCACGAATCGCGGTCGAGGGCGCGAACGTCACCCGACAGGAGGATCGGATCGTTCGGATTCCGGGCGCGCCCGCCGGGAACCCTCAGGTGACCGGCCTCGCCGTCAGCGGGGACGGAAAATCGCTCTTCGCCGCCCTCGGAATCCGCAACACGGTCGCCGTTCTCGACACGGCCACCGGCGATTTCGTCCGAGAGATTCCGGTCGGCCCCGCACCCTATCATGTCACGCTCTCGCCGGACGGGAAGACCCTGGCCGTCGCCTGCCGCGGCAGTCGGCCGACGACCGATCGGGAGGCGCAGGCGCGAACGGCCGGCACCGCCGTCCGGATCGATCCCAAAACCGACGCTTCCCTCGGCGGAACTCTTGCCCTGGTCGATACCGCCACCTACGGGGTCCGCACGGTCGATGCCGGACAGTTACCGGGCGGAATGGCGTTCTCGCCGGACGGGAAAACCCTCCATATCGCCAGCGCCAATGACGATTCCCTGCTGATCGTCGCCGTCACCGAGGGCAAGGTGCGAAAAAGCGTCTCCGTTCGCCCCAAAGAGGACCCCGGCTTCGGGCAGATTCCGGCGGATGTCGCCGTCTCGTCCGACGGAAAACGCGTCTATGTCGCCTGCGGCGGCGCGAACGCCGTCGCGGTTCTGGACGCCGGATCGGGCCGAATCACGGGGCACGTTCCGACCGGGTGGTTCCCGATCGCGGTCCGGGAACGCCAGGGGACGCTGTTCGTCGCCAGCACCAAGGGAATCGGGTCGCGCGCCGGCAAGGGCGTCCACGATACCGTCGGGACGGTGCAGTTTATCCCGCCGGCCGCGATGACCGACCTCGCCACCCTCTCGCGGACGGTCGCCGGCAACAACGGCTGGGGCAAAAGCGAACCACCCGCCCGCAAAAACCTCGCGCCGGTTCCGGTCCCCGAACGGGTCGGCGAGCCGTCGGTCTTCAAGCATGTCATCTTCATCATCAAGGAAAACCAGACGTATGACGGTGTCTTCGGAGACATGAAGGATGCGAACGGCAACCCGATCGGAAACGGTGACGCCACCCTGTGCACCTTCCCCGAGGAGGTGACGCCCAATCATCACGCCCTGGCCCGGCAGTATGTGCTGCTCGACAATACCTACACGAGCGGCACCAACAGCGCGGACGGCCACCAGTGGACCGTCTCCGGCATCGCCAACGCCTACATGGAGCAGAACTACGGCGCGCATTCCCGATCCTACCCTTATGATGGCGGGGACGCTCTGGCCTATTCGCCGCGCGGTTTTCTGTGGAACGCCGCCCTGGCCAGCGGCAAAACGGTCCGTGTCTACGGGGAGTTCGTCAACAAACCCCGTGTCCGTCACCGCGAAACCGGAAAGAGCGGCTCGTTTTTCGAGATCTACGAGGACTACCGGACGGGAATGAAGAACTACGAGATCACGGCGGACACCGACAACGCCTCGCTCAAACCGCACCTGCACCCGACCTACATCGGCTTCCCGTCGATTGTCCCGGACCAGTGGCGAGCGGACCGGTTCATCGACGACATCGACCGCTTCGAGACCGCCGGCGCCATGCCGAACCTCTGCATACTTCTGCTCCCGAACGACCATACGATGGGGACGAGCCGCAACGTCCCGACCCCGCGGGCGACCGTGGCCGACAACGATCTGGCCCTCGGGCGTATCGTGGAACGCGTGAGCAAGTCGCGTTTCGGGAAGGAGACGCTGATCCTGGTGATCGAGGACGACTCGCAGTACGGCGTCGATCATGTGGACGGTCACCGGACGGTCGCCCTCTGTATCTCCCCGTACACGCGGAGGGGGCAGGTCGTCAGCGAGATGTACGACCATACGTCGATCCTGCGCACGATCGGCCTGGTGCTCGGAATCCCGGCGATGAACCGTTTCGACCGGACGGCGACGCCGATGACCGCCTGTTTCACATCGACGCCCGACCCGACTCCGTATCAGGCGCTGCCCAATCGCATTCCGCTGGACGAACGCAATCCCGCGCCGACCGCGTTGCGAGGCGAGGCAAGACGGTTGGCCGAGGCTTCCGAGCGTCTGGACTGGTCGGATGTCGACCGGGCCGACGCCGGGATCGTCTCACGCGCCATCTGGTATTCGCAGTTCCCGAACCGCCCGTTCCCCTCCGCGGCGTATCATCCGCCGACCGATGAGGACGAAAACCGGGCAAAATAAGGTTTCTCCGAACGGTCGCCGTGAAAGTCCTCCATTTCGAATCGGTATCCGACGACAATATACAAAAGAATACTGTCGAGGATACCACACATGAGCGTTCGGAACTTTTTACGGCGGCAGATGAATCGCCTGATCGAATTTTCGCCCCGTGTCGCCAAAACCGGGGCGGAACCGTTCGAGGCGGCCGGCGCGGTCGCCGAACCGGCGGCCGGAAATCGCCCGGAGGTCGCCGAGGATACGGCCTCGCCGGTAGGTAAAGTGCTCGCCCGACCGGATCGGCATCGTGAAGCGATCCCCCTGCTGGAACCTTCCGCGCACGTTGCCGAGGTCGAACTGCACTACAATCAACACAGCGAGAACTACCAGGCCGCCTATGGAACCGTTCTGCAGGCCGTGCGCTCCGCCGATGTCGAGGACCTGCTGCGGCATGAAATGAATACCATGCGTCTGGCGGACGGCATGCGCCTGCTCGATGCCGGCTGCGGCTTCTGCGGGCCGTCCATCTGGTTCGCCGGACAGCGCGATATCCGCGTCACCGGAGTCACCCTCGCCGAAAATCTGGTCAGGGAGGCGAAAGCCGCCGTCGATCGGGCCGGGATGAGCGATCGAATCACGGTCCTCGAAGGCGATTATCACTACCTCCCGAGCCTGGTTTCCGAACACAGCTACGACCGCGTCATGTTCATGGAAACGATCGGTTACGCCCATACGCTTCCGATGGTGCTGGAGGGCGTTCATCGCGTCCTGAAACCGGGCGGATACCTGTATATCAAAGACTACTTCCGCGCCACCTTCGAACCGGGTTCCGAATCGCAGAAGCGGGTCGACGCCGTCCTCGCCAAAGTCTACGAGGAGTATCGCTGGGTGACGTTCTCCCGTGAGGAACTCGTTCGGGCCATCGAGGAGGCAGGTTTCGTGGTCGAGCATGCCGAGGTGATGCCGTTCGGCTGGGACGCGGCGACCGTACTCGACTTCGACGCACGCGCCGGATTTATCTGGACTCAACTCGTCGCCGATGGCTTTTCCTTCGGTCTGGCCGGCGAGGTGATGGCGCGACGCCCGTAACCATGCCCCTTCCGAAACGAAAGGCCGCCCATCGCACGGGCGGCCTTTCTGCGTTTTCCATGGTCCGGGATCACTCCGGAACCTGCTCGCTCTGCCGTCGCCGCGCCATGGCTTTGGGTGTTTCCGGCCACTGTCCGCGCGAGAGAAGGAACACCCAGACCCGCCAGCGCAACAGGCTCCCAAGATGCACCAGGCAGTCGCGGATCGGCTGCGGAAAAAGGAGAAGTTGCAACGCCAGAAGCGGAAGCGCGCCGGAGTCCCGCCCGAGTCCCGGCAACACGAAGGCCAGCGGCCAGAACACCTGATAGTACTCGAACAGGGCGAACCGATGATTGGGAGCCGGTGCGACCAGAGTGAAATTGGCCTCCGTGAACTGGTGCCAGGTCCACTCGATGTAGAGATGGACGGCCAGTATTGCCCAGGCGAGAGGATTGTGGCTCAGGTACAGCATCAGAGCGAACGCCGTCGCTTCGACCGGGAAGATGACCCGCTCCCCCAGTCGCTTCAAAAAGTCGTAACTGTACCGGGCGCCGAACGTCCGGGAGTTCGCTTTGCGGTCATTGACAAAATCGCATAACTGATGCCAGAGAATGCTGCGTATACCGATCATCGCCGACCACACCATCAGGGCGACGAACCAGACGGTCGGCAACAGTTTTCCGGTTGCGTCGAGGATCAGCATCGTCGCCAGGAGGGCGGCCAGCAGATGCTCCCCGGCGGCGATACAGAGAACGCCCCAGATGCCTTTTTCCTTCAGTCGTATCGGAGGCAGGGTATAGGCGACATGGATCAGCCAGATCACCAGGAAGCAGACCTGCGCCCGAGGATAGGGCAACAGCAGAAGCCATTCCGCCAGCATGAGGGCCAGGGAGAACAGGAGCCAGCCCATCCGCCCGCCACGCGAATAGGTCATCACCCCGGTGAGTTTCCCCGCCTGCCAGTCCTGTCGAAAATCCATCAGGTCGTTGAACACGCTGGCGAAGATCCCTGCCGTGATTCCCCCGAGAAAGAGAAGCGCCAGCGGAACCGTGACCTCGTGCAGCGGTACGGCCAGCAGCCACGTCAGGCTGTACCCGACGCCCAGCGCCGGCGGAATCTTGTAGTTCCACCAGTGCGGCAGTCGAATCGCGAAAGCGATCCGCCGGAGCGGACTCATCCCCTCCGGAACAGGCATCCGCCGGACATCCCAAAATCCGGACGGCAGGTCCTCGTTCGTTTCGCCGGTTGCGGTCTCCCTCGCGGAATCGGATACTTCCGTCATTGCTTCCCTCTCCCGGATCGCCCCACGCCCCGCTCCGCCATTCCTGTTTATTGACAGAGATGCAGCAGTTTCTCGGCAAAGGTCTCCACCGGGTCGTCCGTGATCCGTTCACGGACACGCTGTGCCGCCAGCCGTCCGATCCGTTCCCAGTCATGCCGCCGCTCCCAGGCACGCTCCAGCGCGGCATCGAAGGACGAAGGACTCAATCCCGCGGCCAGAAAGCCGTTCACGCCGTCGTCAATGATTTCGGCATTGCCCCCGACCGTCGTCACGATCGCCGGACGACCGCACCACATCGCCTCCACCAGGGAGAGGGGCAGTCCCTCACAGCGGGAGGACAGAACCAGGGCATGGTGGGTCCGCCAGATCTCCGGCACATCCCAGGTAAATCCGGCGAACCGGACATTGGTGACGCCCAGCAGTTCGGCCATCCGGCTGAGCGCCTCCGACTGCATGCCCTTTCCGAAGAACGTCACCTCCAGAGGCCGCTCCTTCCACCGATCCTGCGCCAGGGCTTGCAGCAGGATATCCTGTCCCTTCTCCAGCACGAAAAGCCGGGCGACACAGGCCAGCCGGAACCGTCCGTCAGGGCTTTCGGGCCAGGGCAGCGGTTCCTCCACCGGCGTCAGGAACGGGTTGCGGACCACCTCCGCGTTCGAAAGCCGAACGCCGATCTGCTCCTCGGTCAACTCGCGATTGTGCCGGGAGACGAAGTAGCTCGCCCGGGCTTCGAAATAGGTGCGTCGGACGTAGCGACGAATCTCGTCGACGGGCCAGTTCCAGTCCGACGCCTTCTGCGAGATCACGACGTAGGGCATGTTCATTTGGCTGCAGGCCCCGGAAAACTCCAGTCCGTCGAAATTTTCCCCCTGCGAGATCACGACCAGATCCGGTTGCAGCTGACGCATGGTGTCGCACAGGTGCTGGTAGGCGCGATTATCGAACCGCCGGTTCCACCGGCGGGGCAGCAACCGGCGCGCCACTTTCAGTCCGACCGCCATCGGGAGGTTCCAGTGATCCTCGAAGGTAATGCCCGCGTCCGTCATCTGCCGGATACGGCGATGCTCCGTTTCGACGTTCGTCTTGACCGCATGGACCCGATGTCCCTGGCCGACCAGGCGCAACGCCGTCTGCCCCCACAGTTCCTCGCTCCCGCCCCAGGGTTCCGGACAGGAACTCAGGAACAGAAAGGTACGCCGCGGCGAATCCTCGGTTGTCGGAGTGCTGGTCATTTCCTCTTTTCCTCGCCCCGTGAAACGGCGGTTCCGGACGGGTCGCTCTAACGCCCGCAGAACTCGAAAATCTTGTCAACGAAAACGCCGATCGGATCGGCGGGTATACGCTCGCGGATGCGCCGGGCGGCCAGTTGCCCGATCCGCTCCCATTCCTCTCGACGCTCCCAGGCACGCTCCAGTGCGGTATCGAACTCCTCCACGCTCGGCCCGGTCGCCAGGAAACCGGTCTCCCCATCGTCCATCAATTCGGCGTTGCCGCCCACATCCGTGACGATAATCGGACGTCCGCACCACATCGCCTCGACGACGGTCAGCGGAAGCCCCTCCGCCCGGGACGGCAACGCCAGAGCATGGTGCGTCTGCCAGATTTTCTCGACATTCCAGGCGAACCCGGGGAACCGGACATTGTCAACGCCCAGCAATCCGGCCATCTGTTTCAGGGCGTCACCATGCACGCCCTCGCCGAAGAACGCCACTTCCAGCGGCCGACTTCGCCACTTCTCCTGAGCCAGGACGCGTACCAGGAGGTCCTGTCCTTTGTCTCGAATGAAGATCCGTCCGACACAGGCCAGTCGGAATCGTCCGTCAGGGCTTTCGGGCCAGGGCAGCGGTTCCTCCACCGGCGTCAGGAACGGGTTGCGGACCACCTCCGCGTTCGAAAGCCGAACGCCGATCTGGGCTTCGGTCAACTCGCGATTGTGCCGGGAGACGAAGTAGCTCGCCCGTGCCCCGGTGTAGGCGTTGAGAATCGCCTCCCGATACCAGTCCACCGGCCAGTTCAGGTCGGAGGCTTTGTGGCTGACCAGCAGGTAAGGAGAATCGGTCTTCTGGCAGGCGGTCACAAACTCCAGTCCGTCGAAGTTATCCCCCTGCGAGATGACGACGATATCGGGCTTCAACTGGCGGATCGTGTCGCAAAGATGGTGGAAGGCGTGATAATCGAACCGACCGGTCCACCGGCGGGGCAGCAGGCGGCGCGCCACGTTCCCTCCCGGCGGCATGGGAACGTTCCAGTGATCCTCGAGAGAGATGCCCGCGTCCGTCAATTGCCGGATACGACGGTGCTTCCGATCCACGCCCATTTTCACCGCATGGACCCGATGTCCCTGGCCGACCAGGCGCAACGCCGTCTGACTCCAGAGTTCCTCGCTCCCGCCCCAGGCCCCGGTGCAGGAACTCAGGAACAGAACGGTGCGTCGTGAGTCGACGTTCGACGGGTGGTTGATCGTTGACATGGTCTGCTGTGTTTTGGTCCTTTGGTCAGTTGCGCTGTCCGGAGGCGAGGTTTCCTGCGAACCCCTCCGCTCCATTATAGTATCGGCGGAAGTTTATTTGTCTATAGCCCCGGTCGTCAGACCCGTAAATTTGCCTACAGGAACCCGGAGATGCCCTCGCAAAAGGGCTGAATCGTACGGAGTCCTCGCCGAAGGACCGACCGTACGATATAAAGAGGTCATGGAAAAACTGCCCCGTACCGCGCGATTCGTGGCCTCCGTTCTCGGTGTGACGGTCCTGGTCTTCGCCATGGTCTTCGTCCTGGCGACGACCTTCGGTAAATCGGGCGGATCTGGCAAGGGACACGGCGACGGCAAGGGGTACGGCGACGGACACGGCACGTCGCATGCCGGCGCGGATTCCCACGCAGGCAAGGACTCCCACGCAGGCAAGGACTCCCACGGCGGGGAGGCGCACGGATCGAAGAAGGATTCCGACGCCGGACATTCCCCTTCCGCCGCCCACTGACGCCGCGCACGAACGCGCACGGTCTTCATCTGCCTTAAAGATTTCCCGGCCGGGGTCGATTGTCCTGGGAGATCAGGGACCTTCGATCGGAGTTCGTTCGGCCCGCATCGATTCCAGCAGTCCGCGCATCTGCGCGTCGAAATGCTCCGTCAGGCGCAATAGTGTCTCCCGTTTCGCCTTCTTGTAGGCATCGAGATGGGCGACGATATCGGTCGGTTCGCCGATACGGACGATCGCTTCCCGCCGGGGCATACGTATTTCCCGGCCCAGAACCTCTTTGGAGAGCCGGTACAACATCTCGCTCCAGCGTTCGGTCGACGGCGCATCGGTCAGAAAATCCGCGCTGATGGTCATGAAGTTCTCGTAACGGCGCATGTCGGCGAAGACGCCGTCGAACGTCTTTTTCCGCCGTTCGTGACGGCGTCGTTCGTCCGACGTCGTTCCATCGGCAAGTTGATCGCGGAAATCGTACAGCAAATTGAAGAGGGCGCGCATCCGGGTATGCCGTTCCGTCTCGCGCGGCGCACGGGAATGAGTGACGGTCAGAATCCGCTGTTCGATATGGCCGTAGATTCTTTCGATCCGGTCGTCGACGGTCTGCCCATCGGTCGGTTCGGGAAGGTCGTACTCCTTCTCGATCCGGCTCAGAACGACCTTCGCCGCATGGCACGTTCGTTCGAGAACCCCTGTCCGCACGTCCGGGACGATCCCCAGGGCGCGTTCGATCTCCTCCAGGGTCCGGGTCAGTTCGGGGCGCGGGTCGCCGACGTGCCGGTATTTGATGACGATCGGCAAAACCGGGAGCGCCGGCATCTCTTTCCCCTCCTCCTCGGCTTTGCGCACCAGTTTCTCCGCCGCCCAGATGCCGATCTGAATCGCGCCGGGATTGATTTTCTGCATCCGTTCGTTGCAGAAATTCGGTTCGCCCTCCGGAAGGATCACCAGTTTGGCATGCCGCTCGATCAAAATCTCCTGCGACATCTTCAGCGATTCGCGGTCGGCGCCGCCCTGCTGGATGGAGAAGGCGCCCAGTCGGTTGATGAACCAGCCAAGCCAGGGAATCAACACGAAGAGATCGTAGGAAGCGACGTAATAGAACGGTTCCTTCAGCCGCCGGGAAAGGCCGAACAGGATCGGCGGATCGGTCAGCGAGGGATGGTTACAGAGCAGAATAGCCCGTTTCCCCTTCAGATCGGCGAGACGGTTCCAGTCCTCCGGTTCGCAAACGAATCGGGTGACGTTCTCCTTGATCGGGAGCGCGATGTCATAGACTGCGAAGACGAATCGCAGCAGAGGCTCGGAAAGGCGGGGCGGAATGAACGTATACTTCATCGGTCGCCCTCATTATAACAAAACGTCTTTTTGCCCGAAAGTCCCCGCCGCCGTTCTTCAGTTCCCGGAGTTCCGACGGGACGCGACCCACCGGTCGATGATCTGTCGGGAAAGGGACAGGGGCGGCGGCAGTTCGGGCATCGCATCGTAACGAAACCATTCGGCGCGGGACAGCTCGGTCTCATCGGGGACGACCTCACCGCTCCGATAACGGCAGGTGAACCCGATCATGATCTGATGCGGGAACGGCCAGGACTGACTCCCCTGGTAGGTCGGATCGTCGACCAGGACGCCGACCTCCTCATGGACTTCGCGGACGACGCACTCCTCCAGCGATTCGCCCGGCTCGACAAATCCGGCAAGAATCGAGAAGCGGTCGCCCCAGCCCGGTTTCTGCGCCAGCAGCACCCGGTCCCCGCCGTCATGCACCAGCGCCAGCACCGCCGGACTGACCGGAGGATAGCCGGTATGGCCGCAGTTCGGACACTCACGGCCCCAGGTATTGGTCACATCCCGCATTTCCGATGCGCAGACCGAACAGAACCGTGCCGTACGCTGCCATCGCACCAGTTGCGCCGCGTATCCGACCAGCACGTAATACGCCTCGTCGATATGACCGTACAGAGACCGCAGGCCGACCGTGCGCATCCCCTCCGGCAACGCCTCGGATTCGGGCAGCGCCTCCGCCAGACAGGGCACCCCGTCCAGCATTCCGACGAAGAGACGGGGGACCATTCCTTCCGGTCCGGGAACGACCGGGGAAAACGCCTCCCGGCGATGGACGAACTCTCCGTTATGGAACTGCAGCAGGAGAACGGGCCCTTCGGCGGGTCGGGCCGGCGGGTAGGCGCGAACAAAACGAAACATGCGTCCATTGTACCGCCGTTTCGGCCCGGCGGACGAGCGGCAACCGACGGACGGAACCCCGGTTCTTCCGAACCCGTCTCGATCGGATGGGTCGGACGGGAAGGGCAATTCCGCTCGGGCGTCGAACCACAGGACGTGTGGCATTCGGTAATCTCCGGCTGCGTCCTGTGGTTCGTCTGTCAGCCGGCGGGTGGTCACGGGACGGCGGGGCGGGAAACGGGACGGATCGTGACGCGCCGGGTGGTGTCGCCCGGTATCACGCTGATTCGGGAGTCCGTCGCGGCGAACGCAACGGAGGGGCCGCTGTCGGCGTCCCTTCTTCTCGTCGATCTGAAACGGTCGGGAGTGCGTGTCACCGCTGCCCTCGGCGGGGACCGTGTGTGGGGGACCGACCCGACTTCCGGGCGGGAGATCGTTTCGGCGATGGCGAAGCGGCGTCGGGCGGTCGCCGCGGTAAATGCGGGGTTCTTTCCCCTCGGCGGAAATCCGATCGGACTCCATATCCAGGACGGCGAGATCGTCACCGAGCCGGGCGCATCCCGCACCTGCCTCCTGATCGACCGTGGAAACCGGGCGCGTCTCGATGCCTTCTCGTTTGCCGGTCAGGCAGTGGCGAAGACGAAGGGGCGTACCGCCCGGTTTTCGCTGAGCGGAATGAACCGACGTCCGGGCGCGAAAGAGGCGTTACTGCTCTTCACTCCGACCTTCGCCGAGCGGACATTGAAGCAGCCGGCTCGTACCGAAGTGGTTCTTGCCGGTATCCGGACACCGATCTTGCCCAATCGTACCTACGCCGGGCGGGTAAAAACCATCGGGCAGGGAGGAGAATCGCCGCTGTCGAAGAACACGGTAGTATTATCCGGTATCGGACCCGGCGCGGCGTTCCTTCGTCGTTATGCCCTGCCCGGTCGAACGCTGTCCTTTCGTCCGGGGGTAAGTTCGCTTTCGGGCAGACCGGTCCGCTTCACCGACATACGGACGGCGGTCAGCGGCGGACCGCGTTTGATCCGGAACGGGAAAGTGACGATCCGGGCGGCGGCAGAGGGTTTTTCGTCGGGCTTCGCGGTCACGCGGCATCCGCGGACGGCGGCGGGCATCACCCGGGACGGCAAACTGCTTCTGGCGGTCGTGGACGGACGGCGGAAGACGGTCAGTCGGGGCATGTCGCTTTCGGAACTGGCGGCGCTACTATTGAAGTATGATACGCGGGACGCGGTCAATCTGGATGGGGGCGGTTCGTCCGTCATGATCGTTCACGGCCGGGTCGTCAACACCCCGAGCGACGGGCGGGAGCGCCCGGTTGCGAACGCCCTCCTTGTTTTCGGCCCGGATTCCGATAAAAAGAGCGGTAGAGTTCGGGCAAAGTCCGCTGCTCGCCGGGGGAAATCCTGACCCTGAGGGCAAGAACCCGGGGTCCGGGGCAAGATACGTAATACTTGACGCTTGTAAGGTGTTTTTGTTATAATTTGGCGGCGTCGCGGGAACTCAGGGGCCTCCTTGGTATCAGGAGCCACACCCGGGAATCAATCGGCCGTCGCGCCGTTCGTGATAGAGGAATCAAGGTATGACTAACATCCTCCGCCGCCGCGCAGACAGCGGTCTGGCTTCTCTGACGGTCCTTTTCGGAGCCGGTGCCATCCTCGGAGTCGCGGGAATCGCTCCCGTCCATGCTCAGGGCGATGAGGCGCCTGCGGCATCCGCCCTGAACGGTCGACGCGACTGGCCGGAACTGCGCGGGGGTGTGACACGCCGAAGCATCTCCGACGAAACGATCAAGCCGCCGCTTTCGTTGCTCTGGCGGTTCTCGGCGGGAGCCCAGCGCAACAACCCCTGCTCGCCGGCCATCGTCGGCGATACCGCCTACTATGCGGCCCGCGCCCGCTCCGACCGGGGCGGTACCGTCTTCGCGGTGGACGTGCGAACCGGTGCGCGAAAGTGGCAGTTCCCCAACGATGACAACGGACTTCTGGAAAACGCGATCTTCCTTACCGCCCCGCTCGTCCAGGACGAAAAGGTCTTTATCGGCGCGTCCAACGGATACATGTACGTGCTGAACGCCCGGACCGGCGCACAGATTATCCGATTCAAAACGGGCCGCCCGATCAACTCCTCCCCCACCCTGTATGACAAAGTCCTCTACTTCGGCTCCAACGACGGGACGTTTTACGCGCTGAACCCGGAGAGCGGTAACTATGTCTGGAACCAGCAGTACCGGGTTCGGGACGGGATCAACTCCGCTCCGATCATCAGCGACGGGATGATCTTCTTCACCACCAACGACAATACGATCCACGCCCTTCGACAGTCGACCGGTGTTGGCCGCTGGACGATCCGCACCCCCGGTCGTATGCCGAACGATGGTCTCGCCTACTCGGACAACACGCTGTTCGCCCCTGCCGGCCGAAATCTTCTCGCGATTCAGCCAAACTCCGGCCTGACCCGGTGGACGCGAACGCTGCCGGACGATGTCCTGGTCGCACCGATCGCCAACGGCAACACCATCTATACGCTGGTCCGTAACTCCCGGGAAGAAGGCGCGATCCTGTACGCACTCCGCGCGAATAACGGTCGTGACCTCTGGGCGAAACCGGTGGCGCTTCCGCTGGCTCCCGCAGCCGCTCCGACCATGGTCGGTAATGTCATGTATATCCCGACCAACCAGAACCAGGTGATGGCCGTGTCTACCGAGGACGGCAAGCTCCTCTGGTCCTATTATGTGAATCTCAGCTCCAATCTGCCCCTGCGTCGCGACACGCAAAACAACCGGTTCGGCGGCGGAGGCGGGGGCGGATTCGGCGGCGATGAAAGCGGCGGCGGCGCGCGCGGCGGCTTCGGCGGAGGCGGTTTTGCCGGAGGCGGTGGAGGCGGCTTTGCCGGAGGCGGCGGTCAAAACCGGGGCGGCGGTGGGAACACCGGAGGCCAGGGGAACTTTGCCGGTCAGGGCAATCGGCGCGGACAGCGTTCCGACAACTCCGACGATGTCTCGCTGACCGCGCCGATCGCGGTGGCGAACGGAACCCTGTTTGTTATCGGCGACGATGGTTCGCTCTCGGCCTTCCGCTCCGACGCGCCGGATGCCACCGGTCCCGAACTGGCCGAGTTGTATCCGCCGGCCGGCTTTTCCGTCTCGGGTCAGCCTCCGGTCACTCTGGCGGCCAAAATCACCGACATCGGCAGCGGCGTCGATCCCAACTCCTTCGTCGTCAAACTGGATGACGCCCGGGTTGCGGCACAGTACGACCCGTCGCGTAGCCTGCTGATCTACGTCACCAAGGACTCCGGAAAGATCGTCGATCAACCGCTGACGGACGGCCGCCATGTGATCTCCATTACGGCGACCGACTACCGTGGAAATAAAACCGAGCAGTCCTGGTCCTTCATCGTCAATAACTCCCTGCCGCCGCAAACGCGCCGTGCGCCGGTCGCACGGACCGCGCGGAACACCGAATCGACCGGCAACCCCCAGCGGAACCGACGCGGTCGGCGCGGAGGAAACAACCCGGCGAATAACCCGCCCGGCACTCCGGAAGGCGCGCCGCCGCCGAACGATGGGCCGGCCCCGCCGGAGGAGCAGCCGAACCCGCCGACCGAACAGCCGAACCCGTAACTCCGGGTGGGTCGTCATGGGGTCGTCCCTTCCGGCGACCCCATTTTCCATTTACCGTCCGCCAACCGATTGAATAAACTCCGCATGTCCGCACCGACCTCCATCCTCTACCGGGAACAACCTGACGCGTTTATCGCCGCCCATCGCCTCGCTCAGGCGCAGATACCGCCGACCCGTTTGCGTGCCCTGCTGGAACATCGGACATTGACCGATCTTTTCGCCACGCCCTGGGCGGATTTCCGACGCGCTCCGTTCGAACTGACCGAGAAGCAGACGGACCGGCTTCGTCTCGCCGCCGACGCCCCGTTTCCGACCGAGTTCGGACGGACCGCCGAACGTCTGGGGATTCGTGTCCTGCTGCGGGCCGATCCCGCCTACCCGGAATCGCTGCTCCCGTTCGCGGACATCCCCCCGTTGCTTTTCGTTCAGGGGGAGACGGATAGCCTTTCGGGACGCATGGCCGCCATCGTCGGATCGCGGCGCGCCACCCGTTACGGACAGGAGCAATCGGAGCGGTTTGCCCGCCTCCTGTGTGAGGCCGGCGTGACGATCGTTTCCGGTGGCGCGGCCGGGGTGGATACGACGGCTCACCGCAGCGCGCTCGACGCCGGCGGAAAAACCGTGGTCATACTGGGTTGCGGCATCGATCATGTTTACCCGTCGAGCAATCGCGCCCTGTTTCGCCGGATTGCGGAAGGCGGCGGCGCGATCGTGAGTGAGTATCCGATCGGCACCCCGCCGGAACCCTGGCGTTTTCCGGCCAGAAACCGAATCATCGCTGCGTTGTCGGAAGTCACGGTGGTCATCGAGTCGCCGCCCGACTCCGGGGCGTTGATCACCGCCCGGTGCGCGGCGGAGTATGGTAAATCGGTGCTGGCGGTTCCGGGGGCGGTCGATACCGGGCGATCACGCGGTTGCCACGAACTGATCCGGGATGGGGCGTTGATCGCCGATAACCCGGAGGATGTTCTGTTCGCCCTCGGGCTATTCGGCGAAAATGCGGGGACGCAACGCCCCGAACCACGGCGTTCGGTGAAACTCGCGACGCCGGAACCGGAGGAATCGTCGAATGCGACGCCGGCTGCCGCTCCGCCACCGACAGGGCCTCTCTCCCCGGAGGAGGAACGGTTCCTGGCATGCCTGCCTTCCGTTCCGACGCATTTCGATGCAATCCTGGAGACGGCTGGACTCAGCCCGGCACAGGCCGGGGTCGCGGCAACGCTGCTCGAAATGAAGGCGCAGGTTCGCCGTCTCCCGGGCAACCTTTTTGCGCGTATAGCGTAGAAAACGATATGGAATGTGTAGCCATAATACACCTTCCGTTTATACTATAAAACGTCGAATCCGGACGACGGCAAGGCTTTGCCGCTCGGTCCGCGCCGGACGATAAAGAGACGGGCTTGTTCGGAGTTACGCAAAAATCATTCGCGACAAGGAGTTACCATAGATGCAAAAGAAGAAATCCAATCTCTCGCCGGATGCGGCCAAGATCCTGGAACAGTATCGAAACGCGGGTAAGAAAACCACCGTCAACGAGGACGGCACCCCGGTGGCGGACGGAGACGGCTCCGGGTCCCGTCAAAACTCCCCGCCGCCGCCGCAACCGATGCGTCGCAGCGGAACGCGCGGCAAATAAGCAAAAGATCGGCCCACCGGAGTTTCCCGGTGGGCCGATCTTCGATATGGGGGTTCGCGTTTGCGCCGTTAACGACGCTGAATCGCCTGCCAGCCTGCCTGATCGACCCAGTGTCGGGTCAGGTAGTCCATGAAAATGCCGCCCATGAAGAGGAGCCAGATAAACCCGAGAAACGCCCAGAGAGCGATCAGGCGGGTGCCCCCTCGAACGTTCATAAAGAACCAGACGACCAGAGCCGCCTTGATGACCGCGACGATCAACGCGACGATCAGGTTGATCCCCGGAACGAACTTGATGACTTTCTGCAGGTCGACCGAGTACAGGCCGACGGTCACTACCAGCAGACCGAGCAACGCGAAATAGATCACGGTCAGGATTCCGGGGTTCGGGTGATTGATATGTTCGGACCCGGGAAGTCGCCCCCGGTTCAGCGCCCCGTGTCCGTGCGCGTCTGCCGTCGAATGAGAAGATGCCATGGTTTGGTTACGCCTCCGGTTCCTCAGGAGATCAGGTACATCATCGGGAACAGGAAGATCCAGACGATATCGACGAAGTGCCAGTACAGCCCGATCAGTTCGGTCGGAATGTAATCCCGCACCAGTTTATGATTCATCAGGTACATGACGATCAGCACGGCCATCATCAGGATGCCGATCAGAACGTGTACGCCATGGAGTCCCGTCATGGTGAAATAGATCGAGAAGAAGAGCCGGGCGTGTCGTCCCCGTGTCTCCTCCCGCGTCGCTTCCGCCGAAAGCACCGGTGCGCCGATCGTCTCGGGCACCGTTCCGGTCATCGCGTTGAAGCCTTCCTTCGGCGCGCGATCGAACGTGACGGCACCCGGTTGGATTTCGGAGTAATCGGCGGCATGGCCCGCGCCATGCCCCGCCGCCGGCCCTTCGTGGGAGGAGGCTGCCGTTCCGTGGCCGCCTTCCGCCGCCGTGCCGTGTTCGCCACCCGCCTTTGCCCCGCCACCATGCTCCTCTTCCAGAATTCGAAGCGCCTTGGTGTAGTTCCATCCGTAACCGGGGAACAGCCCTTCATGGATTTTGGTGCTGTACTCGATGTACTTGATCCCGAGAAATCCGAAGGAGCAGACGATGGTCGCGGCGAGCATCGCGATGGTCAGCCACTTTTTCGCCTGTTGCGCCGCCCAGACCGCCATCACCATGGTGTAGCTGGACGTCAGCAGAATAAACGTGTTGAGCGTCCCCCAGAAAACGTTGAGGAAGTGGTGCGCGTCGAGATACGCCTCGTGGTACAGCGTGCGGTAAATCGCGTACGCCAGGAACAGCGTCCCGAAGAACATGATCTCGGTGACCAGAAAGGTCCACATGCCGACGACGTAGCATTCGTTCTGCTGGTCGATATCCTCGAACTGCGGGAAGAGTTCCTGCTCAGCCCCGTGGTGGGCCTGAGCAGGAACGTAATTGGCTTCCATTGCACGGAGGCTAGGGCTCGTGCTCATGCATGGATCCTCTCCGGCGCATCGACGGTGACAATCTCCGGATGGCCGTTGCTGTTGTCGTGGACATCATGGTCGCTGTGACCATGACCGTTGCCGTATTCGTACGCTTCCCAGGTGACGACCGGGATCTCATGGAAGTTGTGCGGATGGGGCGGAGAGTCGGCATGGCTCCACTCCAATCCGACCGCGCCCCACGGGTTCTTTCCGGCTACCCGACCGTACTTCAGCGACCACAGCAGGTAGAAGGCGGGAATCAGCATTCCGACGCCGAGGACCGTCGCCCCGATGGACGAGGCAACATGCCAGATCTGGTACTCGGGCGCGTAGAAGTGATACCGTCGCGGCATTCCGATGTAGCCGAGGATGAACTGCGGGAAGAACGTGACGTTGAACCCGATGAACAGGACGATCGACGCGATCTTGGCCCAGAACTCCGGATACATCCGCCCGGTCATCTTCGGCCACCAGAAGTGCAGTCCGCCGAGGAAGCCGGTCAGCGCGCCGCCGACCATGATGTAGTGGAAGTGCGCGACGACGAAGTAGGTCGCCGTCAGGTGGATATCCGTCGCCAGGGACGCCAGGAACAGACCGGTCAATCCGCCGATGACGAACAGACCGATGAACGACAGGGCATAGATCATCGGGGTGTTGAACTCGACCGATCCCTTGTAGATCGTCGCGGTCCAGTTAAACACTTTGATCGCCGACGGGATGGCGACCAGGAACGAGATGACCGAAAAGACCATCGACGAGTACATCGACTGGGAGGTGGCGAACATGTGGTGTCCCCAGACGATGAAGCCGAACATCGCGATCGCCAGCGAGGAGAAGGCGACGAACGGGTAGCCGAAGATGCGCTTCTTACAGGCCGAGGCGATAATCTCGTTGATGATGCCGAGCGACGGCAGGATCATGATGTAGACGGCGGGGTGGCTGTAGAACCAGAACATATGCTGGAACAGCACCGGGTCGCCGCCCAGTTCCGGAGAGAAGATCCCGAGGTGCGCCACGCGTTCGATCACGACCAGCAACAGGGTGATCGCAACGACGGGAGTTCCCAGCAGGATGATGACCGACGTCGCATACATCGCCCAGATAAAGAGCGGCAGTCGGAACCAGGTGAGTCCCGGCGCGCGCATCTTGTGGATCGTGACGATGAAGTTGATTCCGGTGAAAATCGACGAGAAGCCCAGGATAAAGACGCCGACCAGGGCGAGCGCCACGTTTCCGTTGGCATAGATCGACGAGTAGGGCGTGTAGAACGTCCACCCGGCGTCGACACCGCCGAAGAAGATGGCCCCGAGCATCAGCAGGGAACCGACGAGCCAGGCATAGAACGAAATCAGGTTCAGACGCGGGAAGGCGAGGTCACGCGCCCCGACCATCAGCGGCACCAGGAAGTTCCCGATGGACGCCGGAATCGACGGAACGAGGAAGGCGAAGACCATGATCATTCCGTGCGCGGAGAACATCTTGTTGTAGGCTTCGGAGGACAGGAACTGTCCCTTGGGCGCGGTCAGTTCGAGCCGCACTATCCCCGCCGCCAGTCCCCCCAGACCGAAGACCAGCGTAATACCGATCAGGTACATGATCGCGATGCGCTTGTGGTCCTTGGTCAGGAGCCACGACATGATACTGTGGTCGGTATTCAGGTAGTCCTCGCGCACGGGTTCCGGCGTCGTTCCGTGCACCTCAACGCCGGCATCCGGTTGTCGAATTGCCGAAACGCTCATTAGTTATACTGCTCCCCTCCGTACATGTAGCGCCACTGCTGATTGTCCGTGTTTGCGGCAGGCGCGTCCGCACTCGGCTGTCCTCCGTCGGTTTCCTCGGTGGTCGCGCCCGGCGCCACGTTTCCGGTCGCCGTTTCTCGGTTCGGCGTCTTCGGCGTGGCGGTCGTCGCGCCGCTCAGCGTCTTGATATAGGCATTGATCTGCAGCACCTGTTCCTCGGTCAGCTGTCCCCGGTAGCTGGGCATTCCCTGGGGCCACCCGGCGAGCGGGTATTCGTCCGGATAGAAAAGGACGTTCCGCAGGTAGCCGTCGTCCGCCTTAACGATCTTGCCGTTCGCCAGCTGCCGATTCTTCCCGTAGATTCCGACCAGGGACGGTCCCCGTCCCCGTTTCACGGCATCGCCGGAATGGCAGGAAGCGCACTGGTACTGCTGGAACAGCGCGGCGCCCGCCTGCGGCATCGTCAATCCGCCGGTTCGCGCCGAAATCGCGCCGGGAGCCACCGCGCGGGCTCCGCCGGACGCCACCCACTCGGCGTAGTCGGCCTTGCTCATGACGTACACCCAGCCGCCCATTTCCGAATGCTGTGTTCCACAGTACATATTACAGTACAGGTGATACTTCCCAACACGGGTCGGGGTAAACCAGACGGTGGTATAGTGTCCGGGTTCCACCTGTCGCTGCATCCGGAACTCCGGGACGTAGAAGGCATGGATGACGTCCTGCGAGATCATGGTCAGCTTGACCGGTTCGCCGACCGGAACATGCAGTTCGTTGTTTTCCCGGATACCGTTGGCGTGCTGCAGATGCCACATCCACTGCTTGCCGATGACGAAAATCTCCTTGGCGTTCGGCGGCGCGGAGTAGACCGAGGCAAACAGCTTCGCCGACCAGAGAAAGACGCCCAGAGCCAGCAGAAGCGGTCCGAACGACCAGGAAACCTCCAGTAGCGTATTATGGTCGTGCGCGTTCGAACGATCGACACGATTTCCGCGCCGATAACGCACGGTCAGGAACAACAGCATCGCTCCGACCAGAAAGGTAAATATAAACGTCAGGAGAACCAGCAGGAGGAATAGTTTGTCCACATCCTCCGCATAGCTTGACGCTGCCGGTATTGTTAGCGGTAATTCGCCCATAAACGTTTGTCCGTCCCCGGACGGATCGCCTCCGTCCCCTCTGTCTACCCGGTCTATTTCGCCGGTCCGGCCGGCGGATTCCCACCGGTCGCCGACGGCTTCGCCTGCCGCTGCTCCTGCCGTATCGACAGGAAGATAAACGATCCCAGGATCGCCACGGTCGAGATGCCCAGGACCTGCATGATCCGGAAGACGGCGGGACCGTAGGTTCCGGTCTGCGGGTCATAGTGATAGCAGGCCAGCAGGAAGTTGTCGACCGCCGTTCCGATCCGGCCCTGTCCCGCCTCGGTCACCGCGAAGCGGACATCCCGCGGCGAGAATCCGACCCCGAAGAAGTAGCGCGATACCTTGCCCTGCGGCGTCAGGACCACGATGCCGCCGGGATGTGCGTACTGATCCGTCTTGGCGTCGTACGTATATTTAAACCCGATTTCGTCGGCCACTTTCTTGATATTGGCCTCTTCCCCGGTAAGGAAATGCCACCCGTTTTCCGCGCCCGGCTGATCCAGAATATCCAGATACTCCTTCTTCTTAGCCGTCGCCAGTTCGGGCGTCTCTTTCGGGTTGATGCTGATGGTGACCACATCGAAATCGCGGCCGACCCGGAACCGGATCTGCGGGTCTTTGAACGCGTCGACCATACCGTTCAGTTCCTGCGTACAGATTCCGGGGCATTTATAGAACGGCATGACCAGAACGACCGGCCGTTTTCCGAAGTAGGTCGACAGCGGTTCGACCTGTCCGTTCTCATTGCGAAACGGCGTCGCCAGGGTCACCTGATGGTCGAGACGCTGGGTCCAGCTGATATCGCGCGCGGCGTTGATCGGCCGGTTGTTTCCGACGGTACCCAATCCGACCGGCCGCTGCGCGTGCGCGCCGACCGCGGCGAAAAAGATACCATATAGGGTTGTCGCACAGACGATCGCCCCGCGGACGAATCGTGTCGGATGCGTATTCACGACTTTTTCCTTACTATCGGTTAGTGCGCGCCCTGTCCTGCCTCGGTTCCATGTCCTGCCTCGGTTCCATGTCCGGCTTCCGCTCCGTGTCCGGCGTCGGTTCCGTGCGCCGCTTCCCCGCCATGCGCCTTGCCTCCGCCCGTGGAGATTTCGCTTCGCTGTCCGGGATATCCGGTCCCTCGCTGGCGCAGGGCGTCACCGCGCACCCCGGCGATACCTCGCTCGGTCGCCAGCGCATCGATGGCCTTATCGATCGACATCGCCGCGCCCTGGCCGTTGACCTCTTTATCCTCCGCGATTCGATAGAGTTCGAAATCGCGGCGGGGATCGACCTGAACCTGCGGATAGGGCGGCACACGCCGGTTGACCGGAATGGGTTCCTGGTCCCCTATCTTACCCCAGTCCGGCGCGATCACCTGATAGAAAAAGCCCACCCCGACCATCGAGGCGACGAAGAATGCCATCAGCGCGACAACGAAGCCAAGAACCTGTCGCACATTGACATCGCGGGACTCGTACCCCATCTGCTCCAGCAGATCCGGGTTCACCTGTTCGCTACGCATCGCGTTTGCTCCCTTTCGTTCGGACGGTTTCAGTGCGCATGTCCGGCCTCCAGAGCGGCTTTCTCCTCAGCCGGTCGGGTATCGTGCCGCGGCACCAGAACGCCGTCGCGTGCGAACGCCAGCAAATTGCCAAGGAAGAGGAAAAGCCAGATGCCGCCGACCCCGGCGAACGCGCCCAGGTCGAGCAGGTAGCCGGGCATGTCCTCGACCTTCAGGCCGACACGGAAGAACGGCGTAATCTGCCACCAGATGTCGACCGCGCTAAAGACGAAAATCCACCAGGCGGTCGCGTTCAGCGTCCGGGGATTGCGCTTCCAGTTGTACGACAGCAGGGCAATGAACGGCACGAGGAACTGGCAGATGATCAGGGCCGCGCCCAGATACACCAGCGCCCCGGCGAACCGGTTGTTGTAGAACGTAATCTCTTCCGGCAGGTTCCCGGACCAGATGATCAGGAACTGGGACAGGGAGACGTACGCCCAGAACATCGTCAATCCCTCGAGCATCCAGCCGAGGTCCCGGCAGAGGCTTGTGCTGACGATATCGGAGAACGGCTTCATGAAGCGCAGACCGATCACGATAATCACGCCGAGGGCGATCGCCAGCCGCAGTTCCTGGATCATGAACCAGACCCCGTAGATCGTCGAAAACCACGCCGGGTCCAGCGACATGATCCAGTAGGTCACCGCGAACGTCAGGAAAACGACGTGCAGAACGCCCAGCGGCGCGGCGAAGGTGGCCCGCCTTTCCGCCAACCGGTCGTCGAGCGTATCATCCTGCTTTCGGGACGACGCGTTCAAAAACCGGGTCGTGAGGAGCCAGTAAATGAAGAAGGCGATCGACCAGAAGAAGAACCCTTCCTTGTTCAGGAACCAGGTCTTCCGCTGCAAAAGTTCACTGCCCCGGATAATCTCCGGGTTGGACCACTGGTACAGTTCCTGATTCAAAATCCCGAACCCGGTGACGGCAAGCAACAGCAGTCCCATGATCGGCAGGGTCTTGTTGGCCGCCTCGGCGACCCGCAGAATGGAGACGCTCCACTGGGCCCGGATCGTGTGATGGAGATAGGTCAGCGTCGTCGCCCCCAGCGAGAGACCACCCCAGAAGACCCAGGCGAACATAAAGGAGGTATAGAACGCCTTGTGATCCATGGCGAAACCGGCGATCAGGCCGAAGATTCCCAGTACCGCCATGCCGACGGCGAGGGTCTGCCACTGGCGGAACTGTGCCGCCGGATTTTTCTGTGTTGTCGTACTCATTTAGCGCGTACCTCCGGGGGCCGCGGCCCCCGCCGGTCCGGGCGGGGCGGGCGCGTTCTGCGGGTTGGACGGAATCGCTCCGCTCCTTGCCTCGGTCGCCGGAATATTCTGGGTGGACGGAACGCTCTCGCCGCTGCGCAGGGTGTTGAACGCTCCGGTATTCGCGGGCGCTCCGGCCTCCGGATTGCGGGCGGACGAGCCGGGCACCTCGGTCTCCGTGGAAACCGGGGCCTCTCCGGAAACGGGGGGTTCCGTGGAAACCGGGGCGTTCGGGGCGGGCACCGTTCCCGTGGCCGCCAGTTGCAGGGCACGCACATAGGCGACGACGGCCCAGCGGTCGTTCACATCCTGAATCCGCGAACCGTACCCGTACATGATCCCGTATCCGTTGACCAGCGTATCATAAATATGCCCGTCCTCGGTCCGGCGCAGACGATCCGTCTGGAAGGAGGCCGGCAGTTTGGACCAGTACCCCAGGCCGCGCTGCGAGATAAAGCCGTTTCCGTTGCCGGTCTGGCCGTGGCAGGGCGAACAGAAGGCGTTGAAGCGTTCCTGTCCTCGAAGCAGCATATCCTTCGGCGAGGTGAACGACTGTACGGCCCGGAGGGGAATGTTTCGAATCAACCGGCCGCGGGCGTCCTTCCCGGTGTAATAAACGACATCGTCGGTCAGTATCCGTCCGCGAGCCACGGTATGCGCCACTTTGGGACGGCTGCCCTGACGATCGTTGAAAAAGTCGCTCTCCTCGTAGGGCTTGATCTTCGGCTGCCGCCACATATCGATATGGCAGCCGGAAACCGCGACCGTCGCCAGAAAGGCAAGGGTCAGGCCCGCAAGGAGACGCCTCCGTTCCGGACTCCGGGTATTGCTTTGGTTGGTTTGCACTTGCATGGGTCTTGTTTCGGCTTACTTCTCGACCTCGGACACGTTCAGGACGCCTTCCTGGTGCGCCAGAAACTCGGCGGTGCCGCGTTCGTCATAAATCGGATCGGTCACTTCGATGCACAGGAAGAATCGGTCCTGCGACGCCCGGTCGAAGTTCCGGGCATTGAAGACCGGATGGTACACCTTCGGCAGTCCGTTGAGCGCCCAGCAGGCGAGAAACGTCATGCCTGCCGCGAACAGGATGGTCGCTTCATAGGCGACCGGTATGAACTGCGGCCAGGAGAAAAGCGGCTTTCCTCCGACGTTCAGCGGGTAATCGATTACGGAGACGTACCAGAGTCCGAACATGCCGGTCAGTCCGCCCACCAGCCCACCGGCAAAGGCAAACCGGGGAATCCGGTAGTCGTTGAATCCGAGCGCGTCGGCCAGACCGTGGATCGGCAGCGGCGAGTAGGCCTCCATGTGCGTGTATCCCGCGTCACGCGCATGGATCGTCGCCGCCAGCAGCGCATCCGGATCGTCAAACTCCGCGATCGTTCCGTGCATCGCCGGAGCGACCGCCATCGTATCATGTCCGTGTCCGTGTGCCATAAAACCTCGTACCTATGCCCCATCCGCCAGGGGTCGCGTTGCCGCCTGATCCTGTTCGTAACCCGGCATCCCCGCGTCACGGGTGGTGCCGCCGTTCCCTCCGTGCCCGCCATGCCCCGGATCTCGCCCCTCACGAACCGCGGTCGCATGGTCATGGCTATGGATGCTGTGCAGCAGTTCCCGCATCTCAAAGAGGTTGATCATCGGCAGGAACTTGATGAACAGGAAGAACAGGAAGGTGAAGAGTCCCATCGTTCCGAGGAACAGCGCCCAGTCCCAGAAGGTCGGATCGTACGCGCCCCAGTTCGACGGAAGGAAGTCGCGTGTGAGCGACATCGGGATAATGACGAACCGTTCGAGCCACATGCCGACGCCGACGATCAGCGACATGATCCACAGGAAGGGAACGTGCCGACGCAGGGACGGAATCCAGAGCGCCTGCGGGGCGATTCCGTTGCAGAAGATCAGCGCGTAATAGAACCACTTGTAAGGACCGAACAGGCGGTTCATGACCAGCGCGATCTCGTACGTGTTGCCGGAGTACATTCCGTAGAACATCTCCAGGATGTAACCGTAGAAGACGATCAGTCCGGTCGCCAGCGTGATCTTGGCCATCCAGTCGAGGTGCTTGTCGGTAATGTAGTCCTTCAAGCGCGGATAGAGAACACGGATCGGCAGACCGAAGGTAAGTACCATTGCGAATCCGGCGAAGACCGCTCCGGCGACGAAGTACGGCGGGAAGATGGTCGTATGCCAGCCGGGGACGATACCGACGGCAAAGTCGAAGGAGACGATCGTGTGTACCGAAAGAACCAGCGGGGCGGAAACGCCCGCCAGAATCATGGTCGCCTGTTCGTACCGCGCCCAGTGGCGGGCCGCGCCTCGCCAGCCGAGACAGGCGATCCCGTACGCCCATTTGGCCAGTGGATGGGTCGACTTATCGCGCAAGGAGGCGATATCGGGAACCAGACCGAGGAACCAGAAGAGGAGCGAGACGGTGAAGTAGGTGGAAACGGCGAAGACGTCCCACTCCAGCGGCGACCGGAACTGCGGCCACATCCCCAGAATATTGGGGTACGGGAAAAGCCAGTAGTCGCACCACGGTCGTCCGGTATGGAGCAGCGGATACATTCCGGCGCAAACGACGGCGAAGATGGTCATCGCCTCGGCGAAGCGGTTGATCGAGTTGCGCCACTGCTGCCGCATCAGGAGAAGAATCGCCGAAATCAGCGTCCCGGCGTGCCCGATGCCGATCCACCAGACGAAGTTAATGATGTCCCATGCCCAGCCGACCGGGATATTGTTCCCCCAGACGCCGGTTCCGCGCAGGACCAGCCAGGTGACCGCCATCAGGAAGATATTGACGAAGAAGAATCCGAAGCCGAACGCCAGGAACCAGGCGACCGGCGGCCGCGGGGACAGGACGACATCCGAAATGATTTCGGTGATCGACGTGTAGTCATGCTCCCCATCGATAAACCGCTCGTAGGTCGGGCGCGTCTTTAACTCCGTTTGTATCGGTTGCGTTGCCATAGTCGTTTCTACCGTGCGGTCCCTTCCGTCGGCGCGCCACCCGCCCCGGCGGGCCGCTGGCGATCGATCGCGCTTCGTTCCTCGGGATTGGCTCCCTCTCCGCGGGTGCCCGCCGCCGCGCCGGTCGCCGCCAGGGCCGGGTTGGGATTACGCACCCGGGCCAGGTAGCCGGTACGCGGGCGGGTGTTCAGTTCGGCCAGCAGCGAGTAGTCGTGCGGTTCGCGGCGCAGCCGGCTCACTTCGCTGTCGGGGTTGTTCAGGTCGCCAAAAACGATGGTCCGGGTCGGACAGGCCTGCTGGCAGGCGGTGATCACCTCGCCATCCTCGATCTCGCGTCCGGCCTTCTTGGCCTCGATACGGACGCGGTTGATCCGCTGAACGCAGTAGGTGCATTTTTCCATGACACCGCGTCCCCGAACGGTCACCTCCGGATTGGCGAGCATCTTCAGAACCGGCAACTCGAAGTTGATCGTCCGCTCGCCGCCGATTCCCGCCGTCCACTTCAGATAGTTGAAGCGACGCACCTTGTACGGACAGTTATTCGAGCAGTAGCGGGTGCCGATGCAGCGGTTATAGACCATCTGGTTGATGCCCTCATGGCTATGCACCGTGGCTGCCACCGGGCAGACCGGCTCACAGGGCGCCGCTTCGCAATGGACGCACATCAACGGCTGGAAGTGGCTGACCGCATTATCCCAGTTCTCGTCGCTTTCGTAGTAGTGGTCGATTCGCAGCCAGTGCATTTCGCGACCGCGCCCCACTTCACGCTTGCCCACCGTCGGAATGTTGTTCTCCGCCTGACAGGCGACCACACAGGCGTTGCAGCCAACGCAGGTCGTCAGGTCGATCGCCATTCCCCAGGCATTGAAACCCTTGTAGGAGTACTCCGGGTAAAGCGACGGCCAGTTCTCCTTGTTGACCAGAGAGTGTTCGGCGTAGTCCCATTGCCGGCGATAGTAATCGGCGGGCCGTTCCGAACCCTGGTCGGAGGAACTGCCGCCCTCATGGTGACCCTCTCCCTCATGGTGGCCCTCTCCCTCATGTCGCTCGGGGAAGGCGGTCGCTTCGGGCACCCGGGGCACATGGGCCGGCGGAAATACCTCTCCGGCGCGTCGGACGAACTCCTCGAAGGTCGCCACACGGACGATATCGCGATTTTCCGTCTCGGCCTTTTTTCCGTTGAAGACGTTAATCTCCGTCACGTGCAGAATGTGATGCCCCTGAGTGCAGACGACATCGTAGGCCGGTCCCGGCGCGGCGGCGACTTCGACCGGGGCGAAGGCGGTCGACGCGGCGGTGCGCAGCAGGTAGGCATTTTGCCCGACCCCGCTGCCGACCTGACCGGCGCTCCACCGACCGAATCCGAGGTGGACGGTAATCACTCCGTCCGGCTGCCCCGGCAGAATCCAGATCGGGAATCGTACCTTCGCGCCGTTGGCCGTCAGTTCGATGACCTTTTTGCCGTTGAGCTGGCTCACATTCAGAGCGTCGTTGATCCGCTCGTTCGGGATCAGACCGAGTTCCCTGGCGGTGGCGGGGCTGATATAGGCGACGTTATCCCAGCACACGGTGGAGATCGGTTTCGGGCATTCCTGCAGCCAGGAGTTGTTGGCATGCCGCCCATCCATGATCAACGGGTCAGGTCGGAAGGCGACCTCGTACCGCGCGGTGGCCGGCGCGGCGGGCAGAGAGGCGTCGAAACCGGCGACCGGGGTCACGGCGACGGGAGAAAGCGCGGTGCCCGGCACGTTCCCGTCGTGCAGCACCTTTTCCCACCAGTTCTCGAAGTTCGCGGCGCGGGCCTGACCGCGCCAGTAATCGCGGACGATCTCATAGCCGGGGCGCGGGTTTCCGAGCATATCGGCGAGCAGTTCGACCGGCGAACGACCGCCGTACAGGGGGGCGATCAGCGGCTGCTGGATCGACGCGGTGCCGTCGAAGGCGCGCAGGTCGCCCCAGGCCTCCAGCGGATGCGCCATCGGCAGGTGCCAGGTCGAATATTCGGATGTTTCATCCTCGTAGAGGCCGAGCCGGAAGCAGAGAGGCACCTTCAGCAGGGCCTCCGCGAAACGGAGGTCGGTCGGCGCATTGTAGACGGGGTTTCCGCCAACAATCATCAGGAACTGCACTCGCCCGGCGTCCATCTCCCCGACCAGATTCCGGAGAGAGGCGGTCTGCGCGGGATCGCCGGCTTCGACCGGCGGGGTATAGACCACGGTCGCGCCGATCGCTTCGAGGGCGGCATTGATCCCGGCCGCCAGCGCATGGACGGTTGGCGATACCTGCTCCCCCGGAATGACCACCGCCGCGCCCGGATTGGCGAGCAGGTCGTCGATGAGGGCGGAGATCACGCGGCCGTCGATCCCGCGCGGCGGCGTCACGGCGGAGTTCCGGGTGGTCACTCCCTGATAGACCAGGCGGGCGATCTGCTCGATCTCGCTCGGCTTGACCGGAATACGATGGTCGGCCGTCGCGCCGACGATGGTATAGGAGGATTCGAAGGCGTACAGACGGTTCATCGTCGGTCGGGACTTGCGTACCCGCCGTCCGTCGCTGAAGTCTCGGGCGTACCGGATTCCGCCCGGCATCTCCTGAATGAAATCGGCGTCCAGCGCGACAACGACACGGGCCGTCTTCAAGCGGTAGACCGGGTTGAGCGGGCGACCGAATGCCAGACGCGTCCCTTCATGGACGTTTTCCCGCCCGGTCGGATCGTACTGCACCCAGCGGGCCTGCGGGTACTTGCGGAGAAGTTGCTGAATCTGGGCGATCAGGGTGGGCGAAGTGACGGTCTCGGTGAGAAGCGCCAGACCGGCCCCGCCGGAAACCGCCCGGTTGATCATCTCCCGGCGCAGGATATTTAGCGCCTGATCCCAGGAGGAGGATTCACGGAGCGGTTGAATCTCCGCACGTTCCTTTGCATACTTCGGTATGACGCGGTTCACGACGCTCTGTGAGCGGTCCGGGTCGTAGAGAGTCAGACACTCCGCCTGCTCCTGCGCGAGGGTGCTCCCCAGACTGGCCGGATGAGAGGGGTTCCCTTCGATCTTGACCGGTCGGCCTTCGGATGATTCCACGACGACGCCGACGCCGTACCCGTGTCGGGGCAGGGTGGTCGCATAGACCAGGGGCAGTCCGGAGACCATCTCCTCGGGAGCGCGAACATAGGGGACCGCCTTGCTGTTGGGCAGAATACGGCATCCGGAGAGACCGGCCATCGCCATCGCCGCGCCGCCCAGCCGCAGGAACGTGCGGCGATCCACCTGCGAGGTCACGGTCCGGTTCGGAAACTCGTCCTCGACCCAGGTTTTGAACTCCGGCGTCCCGGCCAGTTCCTCGAACGACTTCCAGAAAATACGACCGGTCTTCCCGCTCAGCTTTTCCTGCATCGTCGCGAGCGCGGCTTTCGCCTCCGGCGAGCGTTCGCGCCCGGGGAACTCCACCACCGCGTCCGTCCTGTCGTCCCTAGTTTCGGTATCGTTATGCATAGTTTCGTCTGTCGTCATCTTCCGTTGACTCGTTGACCGTCCGTTCGCCGTTCCCGGCCTTTAGCGGTGGCAGATCGAGCAGTCCGAGAGCGCCTGCGTCTGGATGTTGTACTTCTTGACCAGTTCCCGTCCCTTTTTCAATTCCTCTTCGTTCCGGTGGTACTGAAGGCCGCGTTTCAGCGCCTCCTCCTCATTGGTCAACACGGTTCCGTCGGCACGCTGACCGCGCTGAATGTTCCGGTAGAGGTCCCAGACGAACTGCGTCTCGTTGACATAACGCTCGGGGTTGCGGTGACATTCCAGACACCAGCGCATCTGGAACGCCTGCCCCTTATACGCCATCTGCATCGCCTGTACGGGGCCATGGCAGTTGTTACAGGAGATGCCCCGATTGACATGGATGCTATGGTTGAAGTAGACGAAGTCCGGCAGTTCGTTGAGGCGCGTCCACTTCAGGGGAACGTTCTTGATATAGCTTTCCCGCACCGGCTCGAGCAACGGCGAGTTGGTCCAGATCTGGGAGTGACAGGACATGCAGGTATGCGTCGACGGATACCCGGCGGACCCGGAGACTTCGACCGAGGAATGACAGTAGCGGCAGTCGATTCCCAGTTCGTTCACATGGTGTTCATGACTGAACGGCACCGGCTGTTCATAGGGAACGCCGACCTTCGTGACATAGGAGGACCGCGTGAACTGCGACATGGTCACCATCAGAGTCAACGGTGTCAGCGCGAGCAGAATCAGCACGAGCCGGGCGATTACATTTCCGTAAGGGCGAAATATCTGTGCCATAAGCGTTCCGTAAATTGCCGATCCGAACCGTTACGTCCGGGTCTCGGAGCCGACGGCCCCGGTATCGACTTTTCCAGCGTCCTCTTCCCGTTTTTCCCCGTTTATACCCGGTTTCCCTGCCGGGGCAGTTGCGCTCCGTCCTGACACCGCCGCGGGCGGACCGGAGAGATCCTCGGCCGGCGACCTCGCCCCGGCGCGTTATTTGTACTACATTTCACAAATTTTGACAAGGGTTCCTCCGCCCGACAGAGGTCGGCGGCGCCCCTTCCGACTACAGAGTACGATCGATCGCCAGCGCGACGAACAGCAACGCCAGATACAGCATCGAGTAATGGAACACCTTCGATGCGTGCGGTCGGTCCGTTCGACGGTACAACTGGAGAGCGAACAACAAAAACACCAGATTCAGAACGACCGCCGCCACGGTGTACGCCACGCCGACGAATCCGCTGAAAAGCGGCGCGAGCGAGGCGACGGCGGTCAGTATCGTGTAAATGCCGATCTGGATAACCGTGTTCCGGTCGCCCAGAACGACCGGCGCCATCGGGATACCCGCCTCCGCATAATCCTCCTTGATTAGCAAAGCGAGCGCCCAGAAATGCGCGGGCGTCCAGACGAAAATGATACCGAAGAGGTACCAGGCCAGCATGCTTTTCAGGTCGCCGGTCACGGCCGCCCACCCGACCAGCGGCGGAAACGCCCCCGCCGCGCCGCCGATAACGATATTCTGCCAGGTCCGTCGCTTCAGCAACAGCGAGTAGACCACGACATAAAAGACCAGTCCGAACAGCGCCAGCATCGCGGACAGCAGGTTGGCCCCGAACCAGAGAACGAAAAAGGAGCCGAACGTCAGGGCAAATGCGAAATAAAGCGCGTGATCGAGAGGAATCCTGCCCGACGCCGTCGGTCGTCCGGCCGTACGCTTCATCCGGAGGTCGACATCGGCATCGATCACCATATTGAAGACCTTGGCCGCGCCCGCCGCCATGTATCCGCCAAGAGCGGTCGCCAGGAACGGCACCCAGCCGGGCCACCCCCCTTTTGCCATCACCATGGCGGTCAGGGTCGTGATCAACAGCAGGGCGATGACCTTCGGCTTGGTCAACTCCAGATAGTCCCGCCAGGTGACGCCGGGGACGTCCCGACGCGGCGTTCCCGACAGGGAAGCGACGGTCGGACGCGTTTCGGCATGGGGCGTGGTCTCCGCCAGGGCGCTCATAGCCAGGAATACCAGAGCGATCCAGACGAAATCGGCGAGCAACAGGTGGAAGACCTGCATCCAGACAGGGGCGCGCAGAGCGACATTTATCAGTCCCGCGCCGATCTCCGCCAGAAACAGATACCCCAGGATCAAACTCCACCGACGAGTCAGATTCATCGGACGGAGGTGGGACACCAGTCCGGCGATCAGCAACAGGTACAGGCCGACCGACCCGGCGATATAGGGATGCAGGAGACGCAACTGCTGGAGGAAATGCGAACCGAACTGCGCCTGCATCAGCGCGTCGGCATGGTCCCGCGCCGGAAACAGGGTATCGCCCAGCGCGGTGACTGCGCCGGAGACGCCCAGAGCGAACATCGACAGCATGGCGAACAGCAACGACCATCCGACCGCGCCCTGGCCGCGCAGACGCAGGCGGGCGCCCTCTCCGGAGAACCAGACCGCGCACGAGAGCGAGGCGAGCAGGAAGAAGGTGCTGCACAGATGGATCGACATCCAGATGGCGCGGTCGATCGTGGCGTTGTCGGCGACCAGTCGCTGTTTGACCAGGTACGCGCCGATGAATCCTTCAAAAAGCGTCAACAGCAGGGTGACGGTCACGGCGGGCCGGACGGGATGCCTTCTCGGGAAAAGCCGCAAACCGCCGATGAACAGCGCCAGAACGAACAGACCGTCCAGACCGGAAACGACCCGGTGAGTGAACTCGATGATCCGGGCGACGGAAGGAGCGAGCGGAATGATCTCGCCGTCACAGAGCGGCCAGTGCGCCCCGCAGCCATCCCCCGAACCGGTCGCGCGCACCACGGTCCCGACCGCGATGACCAGCAGATTGTAGAGGAGAACGAACCAGGCGTACCGTCCGAACGTACGTTCCGCAACCCGCCGACCTACGTCGCCCGATCGCCGTTCCGTGGCGTCCGGCACCGGGTGGGCGCGGTCAAGTCGGGCAGTGGTGTTGTCATCGAGAAGTGCCATGCGGTGCGGAACGGACCGGGCTTCCCCCTGTATCCGTCGTTCCCTATCATACAACACCGGCTCCGGGTCCGTCTATAAGCGGAGGCGACAACTTCGTGAAATCAATCACAATTTTTCTTATAAGTGAAAACACGGAAAAAATCGGCGACCGAACTCGTCGCCAACCGGGACGGTCGTTCGACGGAGACGCCGCGTGCTTCTCGGTCGGGACGGTAACAAAAAAACCAGCCTTGCAGCTGGTTTTCTGTGTGATTCCTCTCTCTTTTTCGCACTGCGGAGAATACAAGCCGATGGTATGGGTTACGCTTTCAGGGTATCGCCCTTTCCGTTTGAGGGAAGTGATCCGCATCACCAAAAATTGTGACCATAATCACCGAACACGCCCCGAAATCGGGAACCTTTCCCGGAGACGCGCCGCCACTCGACGGCTTGCCGGCAAATCCGCCGTTCTGCGGATTCCGACATTCGTACTATTTCCTACAATCCTATCGTCAATACGCCCGATCGACCGACTCTATCCGGTCAATCTCGGGGCATCGAAGGGAAGGTTCGCTCATGTTTTCGCATATCTATCATCACGCCCTGGTTCCGGTGGACTGCACGGAGGAGTGCCGTCGATCCGCGGAGACCGTCGCCGAGTTCTTCACACCGCATCAGAACTGCATGGTAACTCTGGCCGCGACAATCTCCCCTTCCAATACCCCGGAGGAACGACAGAAGAAAGTGCTTCATGCCGAAGGTGCCCTGGCCAATATCGCCACCATTTTCCAGCGTTACGGTATCTACGCCCGCCGCACGATCGTCGAAGGCAGGGACCCCTACGCCGCCCTTCAGGCGAAAATGCTGGCCGTCTACCGGGACGAACCGATGGACCTGGTCGTTCTGACCATGCGCCACACCCGCACCGAGGACGATGAGGCTCCGTGCCTCGGCAGCTTCGCCGACCGAATGGCCCGCCGCGCCGCCGCCGTCCAGGCACAGACGATCATTCTGCCGGTATAGTCTCCGGCAACGACCGGATCAGTGCGGATTTTCGTAGAGGAATCTCAAAGGTCGTCGGCGAATTCCGAGAACATGGAGTTTCTGAGCGATGTGCAGCGAACCTGCTACGGGCGCGTTCGCGAGTTGATGCACGAAATCTTCGGCCAGTTCGTCATGGAATTCGCCGACGAACCCGTCTTTCGTCTGCGGGCCGATAGCGCGATCGTTCATACGGCGGTCCTTCCGCACAACAACGAACTGGCGGTCATCACGACGTGGGCCTACGTGGTCAGCGGCGCGGAGATCTCCTCCGAACTGATGGCGTACCTCCTGTCCGAGAACGCCGAGCTCAATTTCGGGGCGTTCGCCCTCGACTCGGACGGCGATATCCTGTTGAAACATACCATCCTTGCCAACACCGTCGACCCGGACGAGTTGAAAGCCTCTGTCCTCGGCGTTGCCCTGACCGCCGACCGATACGATGACCGGATCATCACCCACTATGGCGGCAGGACCGGTCTGGAGACGATGAAAGCCCAGGTCGAGGAGATCAAACGCGTCATCAGCGAAGGGTAAGGAACCGCGTCCTATGTCCGCTCGAAAGGTTGCCCTGATCACCGGCGGGGCGCGCGGTATCGGTCTGTCGACCGCGCAACTTCTGGTCCGGGATGGCTGGGAGGTCGTTCTGGCCGACCGGGATGAAAACGCTCTGAACGACGCCGCCGGCACCTTCGCCGCCCGCGAATCCGTTCATACTCTCCCGCTCGATGTCGCCCATGTCCCCGACGCGCAGGAAAAGATCGCCGGGATTGCCGGCCGACTCGGACGCCTCGACGGACTGGTCAACAATGCCGGGATCTTCCGCAACGAACCCTTCTTCGATATCACCGAGGAGGGGTACGATCGCCTGATGGCGGTCAACCTGAAGGGGGCGTTCTTCGTGATGCAGGCGGCGGCCCGCGAAATGAAACGGTTCGGCAACGGCGGCGTCATCGTCAACCTCTCCTCGTCGGCCGGTCGATCGGGCCGCCCGACCCAGACGATCTACGGGTTGACCAAGGCGGGGCTGATCCACCTGACCAAGTCGGCGGCGCTGGCCCTTGCTCCCGATGTGCGCGTGCTGGCGGTCTGTCCGGCGGCGATCGAGACGTCGATGTGGGAACAGACCCTGCGGGAACGTCGCGCGGTCGGCGGGGACGCGGACGTCGACGCGTTCTTCGCCCGTCTGCCGCTGAAACGCTCCGGTAAGCCCGAGGAAGTGGCCGAACTGATCGCGTTCCTGATGTCCGACCGCTCCTCCTTCACCACCGGCGCGACCTACGATATCTGCGGCGGTCTGGAGATGTAGCCCCGGCTCCCGGCCTCCTGCTGCCGGGAGCCAGGGCTCGACACCTATCGGAAGGTGATTTCGAACCGATCTCCGGACTGACGCACCAGGTTCAGTCCCGCCGACTCGTAGGTACGACGCGCGGCAACATCCATGAAGTCGCAGTTCACGAGGATATAGGAGGGCGCTTCCCTGGCAGCCTCCGCCTTCAGGTGTTCCAGCATCGCGTGACCGATCCCCTGCCGTCGGCACGAGGGATCGACGATCAACTCGTCCAGGTGAAACCGGCGACGGCGGATTCCGGCGGCCAGGCGGATTCGATCGGACACGATCACGACCGCCAGGCTGACGATCCTTCCGTCCTCCTCCTCACCGACAAAAACGCGGTAGCTCTCCCCGGAACAGGTCTCCTCCCAGAGCGCCCTGTCCAGCACAAAGGCCTCCCCCATCGTAAAGCGAAAGAGGCGAGCGGCGGCCTCATAATCCGAGGTGACGGCGGGACGGATGGCGATACGTACCGCCGCATCAGGCGTAGCGGCAGAAATAGCAGACATACAGGGGTTTTCTCTCCGTAACAGCGTTGTCCGTTTTTCAGGTAATCGTCATTGTACGCCATGTTTTTTCCTTTGACGAACGGAATTTGCCTGGGAATAACACGACGGGAAGGGCAAATCGAGTACAATAGCGCCATTATGCTCGCCCCTCCGTCGTTTTCCCCCGCTCCGACCGTCCTTTGCGCCTTCGCCCTCCTGGCTGCCGCCGTCCCGGTGCCGCCGGGCGAGATCGTTCTCGGCGATATCGTCGTTTTTCGATTCCGCACCGATTCGGGCGGATTGACGGCCGCACAACGCGCCGATCTGGTTCAGGAACGGGTGAATCAGGTGCTGTCCCTGCCCGATGTCACCGCGAAGGATGTTCGAGTCCGTCCGCTACCGCAGGGACCGACCCTGTACGTTCGCGACATCCGGCTGGTGACGATCGATCGGGAGACGGCGCAGGCGGCGGGAGTGACACAGGAACGTCTGGCGAAGCAGTGGGCGCACCGACTGATGGGCGTCATCGCCCAGGTGAATGTCCGCCTGCCCGGCGGTCCGCCGCCTCCGTCCGTCGCTTCCTCATCGGAAGCCGATTCCTCGAAAGGTAACGAAAAAATGATAACGACCCCGTCCGGTCTGCAGTACGAAGATATCGCCGTCGGCGAGGGAGCCAGTCCCCAACCCGGACAGATGGTGACCGTGCATTACACCGGCACGCTCACCGACGGCAAAAAATTCGACTCCTCGCGTGACCGTAACCAGCCGTTCCGCTTCAAGATCGGCGTCGGTCAGGTCATCAAAGGATGGGATGAGGGCGTCCTGACGATGAAGGTTGGCGGTCGCCGCAAACTCACCATTCCGGCGAGCCTCGGATACGGGGCGCGTGGCGCGGGCGGTGTCATTCCCCCGAACGCCACACTGATCTTCGACGTCGAACTCCTCGGCGTTGAGTAAGCGGTCGTCTTTACCAGTTTACCAGTCCGGCGCTTCCCGCGCTTCGGCGAACAGCATCCTCGCGGTCGATTTCGCGAGGATCGCGGTCGATTTCGCCTGCCTGAGAATCCTCGCAGTAACAGCACCGCTCGAGTTCACCACAATGCTGGCTCAAATCTTCCCTTACCCTGCTAAATGTGACGTTGTTTCTCTTATTCCGGTTTTTCCAGGTGCGTTCGGCCTCGTCGACTCGCCGCCCGAAATCGGGCACGTCATCGATTTTACGTTGCCAGTTCCGTAATTGGGTTCGCGCACGGTTTTGAAGAGTTACGTCGGGTAAACGGATCATCGTCCAATTGGCACCGGTTGCGAGGTCGGTAACATAGCCCTCAGTCGCTCCTGTTCCCTCTTCTCGGCCTCCGTCCATCTCTTTGAAGTTCAGATCGGCCAGACGATCGAGCTTATCCTGGGACTGTGGCGACCGGGTGATGCCCGAGCCGAAAACTTCGGTACTGCAGGCATGCTTTATCGATCGAATATTTTAGATTTCGATGCGTCGTATATACATGACGGTTTGCTATGGCAACTACGGGCTTTCTATCACGTACTATCACGTACTATCACGTAAGCTAAATTCATTTGATTAATGATCAGCCGGGTCGAGACGTTTATAGAAGAGATGGTAATGATCCCGATTCTGAAAACCGGCGTTCCGATAGAGCCGCTGAGTATCGGGATTCGCGCGGTCGACCTCCAGAAACAGGGCGCGGAGACCGTCCGCGCGGCACCTATCCTCGGCCCGGGCGAGCAGACGTTTGCCGTGACCGCGCCCACGGAATCCCTTTCGAATGTAAAGTTCATCCACGAACGCATACCGTCCGTGAAACTCCAGGCTCAGACAGTACATCAACGCCAGATAGCCGATCGGCGCTCCGTCGACGCAGGGCACCAGAACGGTACCGAGCGCCGGATCGGTCAGCAGCATCCGTAGTGTCTTCGGCGTTTCGACGTCGTCAAATTCCAGATCGCCGAACTCGTCGTAAAACTCACGAATCAGGACGACGAGAGCCTCCGCATCGGCAAGGGTCGCCGTGCGGATGGAAACGCCGTCCGGATTCGGCATGGGTTCGCCATGCATTCCGTCAACCTTCCTGGCTTTCGTACTTCTCTTTCAGACCGGCCACGACCGAGGGATCGGCGAGCGTGGTGGTGTCGCCGAGGGCGCGGCCTTCGGCGATATCCCGCAGCAACCGCCGCATGATCTTACCGGAGCGGGTCTTGGGCAGTTCCGCCGAGAACAGGATGTCATCCGGGCGGCAGATCGGCCCCAGTTTATGGGCGACATGGCCTTTCAGTTCCCCGGCCAGTTCGGACGTCGCGCGATGGCCATCCTTCAGGGTCACGAACGCCGCGATCGCCTGCCCCTTGACGTCGTGAGTGCGTCCGATCACCGCCGCCTCGGCGACCGACGGATGATCGACCAGCGCGGATTCCACCTCCATGGTCGAGATGTTGTGGCCCGCGACCAGCATGATGTCATCGACGCGCCCGAGCAGCCAGAAGTAGCCGTCCTCGTCGCGACGCGCCCCATCTCCGGCGAAATAGAGGTTCTTCTCTCCGAACTTACTCCAATAGGTCTTGCGATAGCGTTCGTCATCGCCCCAGAGCGTTCGCAGCATCGACGGCCAGGGTTGCCGCATCACCAGGAAGCCGCCCCCGCCCGGCGGAACCGAGTTGCCGTTTTCATCCACGACATCCGCCGCGATTCCGGGGAAGGGACGGGTCGCCGAACCGGGTTTGGTCGCCACGACCCCCGGCAACGGCGTGATCATATGCGCGCCCGTCTCCGTCTGCCACCAGGTATCGACGATCGGACAGCGTCCCCCGCCGATGTTCTCGTGGTACCAGATCCAGGCTTCCGGGTTGATCGGTTCCCCGACCGAACCGAGCAGACGCAGGGTGGACATATTGTGTTTCTTGATATGCTCCGTTCCCCATTTCATGAACGTCCGGATCGCCGTCGGCGCGGTGTACAGGATAGTGACACCCCACTTTTCAACGATCTCCCAGAACCGGCCCCGGTGCGGCGCGTCCGGCGCACCCTCATACATCAGCACGGTCGCGCCCGCCGCCAGCGGCCCGTAGACCACGTAGGAGTGCCCGGTCACCCAGCCGATATCCGCCGTACACCAGTAGACATCGCTATCTTTGATGTCGAACGTGTACTCCATCGACGCGTTTACCTGGGTCAGGTAGCCGCCGGTGGTATGCAGGATACCTTTGGGCTTGCCGGTCGAACCCGAGGTATAGAGGATATAGAGCGGGTCTTCGGCATCCATCACCTCCGGTTCGGTCAGGAGCGGGGCATGGTCCATCAGGCGGTGCCACCAGTGATCGCGTCCGTCGGTCATCGGGACATGCCGTGCGTCGGACGTCCGGCTGACCACCACCACATGCTCGATCGTCGGGCACGCGCCGTCTTCCAGCGCCTCATCCGCCGCGTGTTTCAGGTTCACGATGTTGCCACGCCGCCAGCCGCCGTCGGCCGTGACCAGAACACGCGATCGGCTATCGTTGATCCGCTCCCGCAGACTGTCCGCCGAAAAGCCACCGAAGACGACCGAGTGCAGCGCGCCGATCCGTGTACAGGCGAGCATGGCGATCACCGCTTCGGGGATCATCGGCAGGTAGATGGTGACCCGATCGCCCTTTCCGACCCCGAGATGCTTCAGCACCCCGGCGAACCGGTTGACCTCACGCCACAGTTCCCAGTAGGTGAGGGTTCGCGTATCGCCCGGTTCCCCCTCGAAGAGGATGGCGGCCTTGTTGCGTCGTGCGGTCTTCAGATGCCGGTCGAGGCAGTTGACCGAAACATTGAGTTTGCCGCCGACGAACCACCGAGCATGGGGCGGATGCCATTCCAGCGTCGTATGCCAGGGCTGCATCCACTCCAGTTTGGCAGCCCACTCGCTCCAGAACGCCAGCGGATCGTGACCGGCGCGGTCATAAACGGAGGTGTCACGCAGGTTCGCCTGGGCGAAAAAGGCAGGGCTGGGCGGGAACGTTCGGTCCTCGGTCAGGCGCGCTTCGATCGCGCGGCCGTCAGACGGTCCGGCCGACCCGGAGCCAGGGGAGTTCGTCATCGCGAATGATCCTTCGTTGGTAACGTTGGTAACGGTGAAATCTATCGGTTAGTATAGAGGATGGGCCTTCCGATCGTCAAGAAATCCGAAGCGCCAGGGGGAAAACCATGCCGTCCGCCATCCGAACCCTTGTCCCTGTCGCCGTCCTTCTCCTCGGCCCGTTCGCCGTACCGGGCCGTCCGCAGGGCGTCGAGAAGGAGGTCCGGTTTCGCCGGGGCGAGAAAAGCGTCGTTCTTACCGGACGAATTCCGAAAACGGCGTTCGATTACGACGCCTACGTGATGCGGGCGCGCGCCGGTCAGCGTCTGTCCGTCCGCTTGACCGCTTCGGATAAGGCCGCCGGTCTTCGTATCTACTCGCTGGAGCGTGGACCGATCGACGATCAGATCGCGCCGACCCGGACGACCGGCGACCTGCCGCGCGACTGGTCGGGGAAACTGCCGGAATCCGGTCGGTACAGCATTCAGGTCTACGGCAAACGCCAGGGAACGTCCTACAAACTCAGGGTGGCCGTCGAATAACCGCCGTGACGGTCGCACGTGTCGTCATCCGTCGGCCAGTTGCTCCTGTTCGGGTTCCGTATCGCCCTTTTCACGGTCGCCGCCTCCTCCCTGCCCGGCAAGGGCGACCGTCACCACGCCCGCGATGATAATCAGAGTGCCGATCAGTCGTCCGGGGGGAATCTCCTCTTTGAGGTAGAAGCGCGCCGAAACCAATCCGAACAGGTAAGAGAACGCCAGCAAAGGCACGGCGAAACTCAGATCGGCCAGACCGAGTGCGTAGATATAGAGAAAGACGTAGGCCAGAAACAGGATCAGGCCGACGACCACGTGCCAGTCCTGCGCCGCCGCCTGCACCACGGCCAGCACACCGCCCGCTTCCTGCGCTTTCTTCATCCCTTTGGAGGCAAGCGCTTCACCGAGGGAGGCGGCGACCACCGCCATTCCGATCAGAAGGAACACTTTCCACTTGTCCGACATCCGGACCACCTTTCCGTCCGGCCCATTCGTACGTGGGCCGAAGACGAAACGGCGGAAGGCGCGACTTCGTTCCGTGGTAACGGTTCTCCACCGAAAGTTGAGGGCTTTGCCACCCGCGTCGACTTATGCCGGTGGCACAACGTCCTTCAAAAGTGCGGCCACGGCGCGAACCGCATCCGGATCGATGACCGTTTGAGTGCCGACCTCAAAGGGAAAGGTTTCGGAGATCGGAGTGAGCGGGGCAAGGTGGAGTTGGGTGGCTCCGGTGGCTTCGAGGATCAGGCGGGCGTTATGGGCGCGGATACCGCCGCCGGGGAGGATCTCGATGCGGTCGGCGGCCCGTTCGACAAGAGTGCGAAGGAGCGGAATGCCCTCGGCAGCGGTGGGTTTGCTCCCGGAGGTCAGGAGGCGGGTAATACCCAGTTCGATCAGTCTCTCGAGGGCGGCGATCGGATCGAGAACACCGTCGAACGCTCGATGGAAAACGGTTTCGCCGTCCCCGGCCAGATCGCGGAGACGGCGGCAGGCATCGACATCGAGGGTGCGGGACTCGGTCAGACAGCCGAAGACGAGACCGTCCGCGCCGTTTTCACGGAGCAGACGGGCATCGGTCGCCATCTGGTCGAGTTCGTCGGAAGAGTAGACGAAACCGCCGGGACGGGGGCGGATCATCGCCATGATCGGGAGAGGGACGGCGTTTCTGACCGCCGTAAGGAGTCCGACGGTGGGAGTCAGTCCGCCCAGCGCGAGGGCGCTGCAGAGTTCGATCCGATCCGCGCCGCCTTCCCGGGCGTTGCCGGCATCCGCGACCGATTGACAGACGATTTCAACAGACATGAAAAAAGGGTGGCGCGACCGGTGTCACGCCACCCTTCCCTCCCTGGATCAGAGCGCTTTGGCTTCCTTCTTGGTGAGCGGCTTCTGACCGGACATCATGGCGATGAACCGGGGCGACGTCATCATGCGCGCCGACACCTTGATCTTCTTCGTCCCGCCACCTTCCACCGGAACGCGAACCGTCTGCAGGTTCACCTCGAACGTGCGGTTGGTGCGCGGCGCGCGGAACTTCCAGCCGACCGAGTGCTGGTTGCGAATGTTGCGGCCATGCTGCGTGTGCCGGCCCGACAGTGCACAGACTTTCATTTCAAACTCCTCAAGCCACGCAAAGCGGCCTACTTCGATTCCTTGAAAGGAACATGCTTGCGAACGATCGGATCGTACTTCTTCAGTTCGAGACGCTCCTTATCGTTCTTCTTGTTCTTCACCGTCGTGTACGTATACGTACTCTCGGTGGATTTCATCTTGATAAAAATTCGGTTTTCGTTGCCTTTTGCCATGGTGGACGCGTTCCTTACGAATAGACCCATGCACTATACCGCAGTCGGCGAACCATTTCAACCGTAAACACCGGACGGGCCGCGATTTTTCCCCGGCAGGCAAAGCCTCCGTCGACGGCGAACCGTTCCTTATGCCCGATGACAACTCTCCCGCTCCCGTTCCGTCTTCGCCCGCTCCGCCCGTCCTCTCCTCCGCGCAACTCTTCGGCGTCTGGCTCAACATCGGCCTTCAGTCCTTCGGCGGTGGCGGAGCCACACTGACCCTGATTCGACGGGCCGCCGTCGAGCGGTACCGCTGGATCAGCGAAGAGGAGTTCGCCCGCGAATGGGCGCTGTGTCTTTTCGCTCCGGGCATCAATCTCTTCGCCATCACGATCCTTCTCGGACGACGCATCGCGGGAGTCCGCGGCATCCTTCTCTGTCTGGGCGGCATGTTGCTTCCGAGCGCCGCGATCACCATCCTGCTGACGGCCTTCTACGCGCAGATACGCGACTCCGCCCTGGTCAAGGCCGCCCTGCGCGGCGTGATTCCCGCGTCGGTAGGACTGGGATTGCTCACCGCCTATCAGATGGCGGCCACCCCGGTGCGGCAGAGCCGTCGGGACGGTCCCGGTCCGCTGGCGTTGACGCTCTTCCTCCTTCTCGGTAGCGCGGTCGCCGTGGCGACCGAACGCGTTCCCGTACTGGCGATCCTGGGAGGTATGGGCGCGCTGTCCGCACTGTTCGCCCTGGTGAACCGCCACCGACAGGCGCACCGGAAAGGAACGCCCTCCGCATGAATCCGTCCGATCCCCCGAACCCCTGGACCTTCTTTCTCCTCGCGCTGAAGGCATCGCTCTTCTCAACGGGCGGCATGGGCAATGTCCCGAGCCTGCACGGCGACCTGATCGGTCGCGGGTGGGCCACCGAGCGTGAGTTCGCCGAATCCCTGGCGGTCGGGCAGATTTCACCGGGACCGAACGGACTCTGGGTGGTCGGACTGGGCTACCTGCTGGATGGCCTTCGCGGCGCGCTCCTCGCCCTGTTGGCGATCTGCCTGCCGCCGCTGCTGGTGCTGGCCGTGGAACATTTCTACCGCCGCGTCGAGAATCATCCGGCGGTGGTCGGTTTCGTCTCCGGTCTGTCGCTGGCGGTCGTCGGTGTTTTCGTCATCGTCCTATGGAAATTACTGCAGGGCAACGGCCTCGATCCGTTCTCCGTTTCCATGGTCGCCGTCAGCATACTCCTGGCGGCGACCCGTCGTGTACCGGTCGCGGCGGTCGTCGGATTCGGCGCGCTCGCCGGGATCGTCGCCGACCTCGTCCGGCGCTAACCGACCTCGCCGGACGACAAACCCACCCTACCCCTACCCGGAGGCGTTTCGCGTCGCCGGTGGTATAATCGACCATTATGCGTACGGAAGAATCGGGCCGATCCCGCTTCGGTTATTACGGAGATGAGCCCACCGAGGGCGGCGTTCATACGGTCGAGGAAAAGGGACGGGCCGGCGGGGTTCGATCGACGCCCGGGGTTCCCGGACCCGCCGCACGACTGCTGGACATCTCCGAACTGGTGCGGCATGTGGGTATGCGGTACACGCACCGCTTCGCTCTTCCGCCCGAACGGCAACCGGATTTCGTCACCACCGATCCCATTACCGGAGAGATCACCCTGACCAATGCCGGTGGGACCCTGCATCTGCAGGGAGTCGCCTCCACCGCGCTGCAAACGGAGTGCAGTCGCTGCCTGTCTCCGATGTCGGTCCCCGTTCGCGCCGAGATTCAAGAAAATTTCGACCTGGTGACGACCCACAACGCGTACCAGCAGGAGGAGGTGCAGGCGGTCGATGAGGACCCGGCGGCGGCGGTGATTTCCGGCAACGTGCTTGATCTGGGCGATCTCCTGCGTCAGAATCTGATCCTGGAAGCGCCCTGGCAACCGATCTGCCGTCCGGACTGTCCCGGCGTGGCACCCGACGTCATCACCATCACGCCGGAGGATGACGTCCACGCGCCCGACCACCGGGAACCGGTGCCGGATACCCATCAGCCCTTCCGCAATCTGGCCGCACTCTGGGAGGCCAAACACCGCAGCGACGCGTCCGCCGAGTGATGGCGGACGCGCTTCCCGTTAACGAACGATACGGGGGGCGGGCAGCGGCGTGACGGAAGGAACGATGACGCGCGGACGGTCTTCGCTCCACTCCAGCCGATCCAGGCGTAACGTCCGCCCGAGCGGATTCGAGCCGTACCGGGGTTCGTTCTGCGCGTCCCAGCCGTGGTAGAGCAGCCACTCCTCGCCGGACCGCAGTTTGAGGTAGCACTGATGCCCCGGGCCGTACACCTCTTTGCCGTCTCCGGTCAGGATCTGCCCCGTTTTGACATAGGGTCCGGTCAGTTTCGGCGCGACGGCATGCGCCACACAGTAGGACGCGTCCTGCTTGTTGCTCTGAAACCAGCCCGCCGAGTAGATCAGATGATAGCGTCGACCTCGCTTGATCAGGGTCGGCGCCTCCGTCACTCCTCGCTCCCAGTCGCGGTCGGGGCGGACGAGTTCGACCTTTTCCTCCTCGACCCCGAGCAGATCGTCCTTCATCCGGCGCATCACGATCCGGCGCGGGTCCTCCTCGGAGTAAATGAGATAGGGAACCTTCGCCTCGAACCAGATGGTCGCATCGATCACGCCCACCCGATTATCGTCCCCCCGCACCAGAAGGGCGCTTTGCTGAAAGGGTCCCACCGGGTGGTCGCCGACCGCGATGGCGATATCGTGCTTCCGGGTCTGCGGATTGAGCGCGGAATAGAGGAAATAAAGGCGATTGCGATAGGCGACGACTTCCGGAGCCCAGTAGTGTTCCTGCGCCCAGGGCGGCGTAAACGCCGTTCCGCGGTGCGTCCAGTGCACCAGATCGGGCGACTCCAGCACCTGAAATCGATACGGCGGCGTCTCGGTGGCGTACGCATAGAAGCGTTTTCGCCATTCGATCACAAACGGATCGGGAAAATCTTTAGGCCAGACAGGGTTGGTATACATCATGATTACGGCACCGTAGACAGGAAATTCGCCTTGCGTCGGCGGCATCCTTCTCAGTATGGGGGGCCGTTTTCGGGCTGTCAAGGCGCCTTCTCCGACCCGGAGGACGTTTTTGCTTTATTCTACTGAAAAAGTTGTAACCGTTGGCAGGATTCGGCCCTCCCAAGGGTCGTATCATTCCATTGCATCCGAACTCACCCGGACATAACCCCGCTTTTTTTCGGGATCGCCCCGAACGGATGAACAATGAACACTGGTCCGCGTCCATGCGGATGGAGGTATTTACCCTTGAACCGTACCCGACTACTCCTTTCTCTGACCGGTCTGGTCGCGGCGCTCTCCGTCGCCGCTCCCCGGGCGACCGCTTTCCCGCCGTTTACCCAGAAGGAAGGCAAGCCGTGCGGCTACTGCCATGTCAACGAAAAGGGCGGCGGCAAGCGCAATTATCGCGGCAACTATTATAAACTCCGCAACCTGTCCTTCGTCGAATTCGATGACGCCGCCGAGGCGAAGAAGGCCGGGGAGGAAGTGGGACCGGACCCCGATCCGAATACCAAGCCGAAGTCGTGGACCGCCCCGAAAGGCGCGGAAACGACCGAAGCGACCGGCACCGAGGAGAAGAAGCTGTCCGTGAAGGAAGCGACCGCTCGTGTCAAGGTCGCCGAAACCGCCTACAACAAGGCCAAGAACGATCCGGCCAAGAAGAAAGCGCTCGCCGCCGCCATCGCCGATCTCGGCCATGCGACGATGCTCGACGCCACCATCCCGCCGCGGAACCGCTACCCCGCCGCTCTGAAGCATGCCCGCCGCGCCCTGTCTCTCGACCCGACCAACAAGCAGGCCGCCGAGGACAAGAAGGCGATCGAGGACGCCTACAAGAGCATGGGCCGCCCGGTGCCTCAGCGTTAATCTCCGGCCCTTCCGCCCCTATTTTGTGGGCGGAAGGGCTTTCCGAAGGATTTCCACTCACTATTTGTCTAAATATTTCCCCGGTGCCATGCCGATAATGGCATTGACGTTCCACACGGTTGGTTCTCGGAGGATGTGACGCCCGTGCCTTTTTCGTGCCGCTCTATCGCTGTCCTGTCGGCAGTTTGCCTGCCGCTGCTTTCCGCGCCCCTCGGGTTCGTACGGTCCGCCGCTGCCCAGACGGAGGAAAGCGCGACGACGCTGACTATGACCCTGGACACCGGCGCGCCCGCCACACCGCCCAAACGCAATACGGGAACCACCGGACCGGCAGGAAAGACGTCCGCTCCAACGCGCCGCCGGGTGACCTCCGCTCCCCTGGCGTCTCGCAACGGCATCCGTTCCCTTCGCCAGCCGCCGATGAACGCTCCCCAGGTGCCGGCGCAACTGGCCTGCGTGGTCTCCGAACAGGCGGAACTGCGGGTCGGGGTCGAACCGTCCTCCCGCCTTCTGTCCAAAATACCGCAGGGAACCTATGTCGCGGTCATTGCCGAGACCGATGCGTTCTGGGGGGTGCTGATGATCAACAAAACGATCGGCTGGACCCCGAAAAGCGATCTCGAACTGATGGATTATCAGACCCGCATCCCGGTACCGCAAGAAAGCGAAGGATCGGAAACGGCGGGCGGTACACCCGAATACCCGGAGACGGGCGAGGCTTTTGACGAACGTATCCGGGGCGTCCTCCGCGAAGCCTACACCTACCTCGGCGTGCCGTATGTCTGGGGCGGCAACACCCGCAACGGGCTCGACTGCTCCGCGTTCGTTCGCTCCTGCTTCCGAACGCAGGGAGTGGACCTCGCCCGGCATAGCGGACACCAGATCACCCGGGGACGCGCCATCTTTTCCGGGAATGACCTGCGGCCCGGCGACCGGCTCTATTTCGACTGCTCCACCCGTCGCGCCGGCATCGACCACACGGGTATCTACGTCGGTCGCGGATTGTTCATCCATGCGTCCGGCAGCCATGGGCGGGTCGTGGTCGAATCCCTGATCAAGCCGGTTTATGTCAAGGGTCTGGTCGCTATTCGAAGAGACTTCGAATAACGACCCCTGTCCTACTTTTCGGCCGTTCGGCTGCCCGGCGGAACGATACCGGCGAGCAGGAGCGGAGCGACTTTCCGAATCGATCCCCCGGTCACGTCGAGAATGAAACCGTCCATGCGTTGCTGGCTCTCCTTCCGCCATTCCAGCGACTGATTGAGATGGCGGTTCAACCGTATCTGTACCGGCATCTCGCCCTCGAAAAATTCGGACATCAGCAACTGCGTCGTAATATCCACGGTCAGGAGCACCGTTCCCGCCATGTTCAGCCCCTTCGTCGGGTCGGGGTTTTCCTCACGCGTCGATCGGGGCAGCGAGTCTCCCTTCGCCCAGGAAACAAACCAGTTACCCTCCCACTCCTCTCCGAACGGCATGGAAAGCAGACGGATGTCAGGTTTTTCGTCGATCACCGCTTTATGCAGGTCGGTGAGTAGCTTCTCCGTGATCTTGAACCGGAAGTCGTTCCAGCGCATCCGGGCCGTCACGAGTTTCTCATCCGGACCCCATTCGCCGTTCGGTTTTCGGACCCATCGCATCTGTTCCTCGGCGAAAAAGGGCAGGTTGATGTTGGTATCGCCTCCCGGAACCCCGTACTGCCCGGTGATGATATCGATCGGGTCGGTATCCGCCTCCCGCAACAGGGCGACCCGGTTGGTCAACGAGTAGCCAAGATCGGCGGCGGACTCCGGAACATACTCGTATCCCCGGTTGGGTCGGCTCGCAGTTCGGAAACCGGGGGTCGCGATATCGCGCAGCGCGATTCCGGCCAATCCGGGAGTCGCAGCGATCTCCAGAATCCGCCTTTTCAGCTGGGGAAGGGTCGCCGGGTCGGACGGATCGAACCACTCCCCGGATCGCCGAATCGTCTCCTTCTCCCCCGGATAGACGTCGGGGGTGCGTTCCTTCCGCGCCGCCCACTCACCATAGGTCTCTCCCAGAATGTTCACGGGGGTGAAGGCGTTTTTTTCCGTGCGCGGCTTCTGCATCAGCCGAAGCACCGCATACACCGGGAGGTTGCGTTTCTTCGCCTCCGTGATGACCGCCTCCAGTTGCTTCCTTCCGGCGAGCGGGTCGAGCGGCAAACTGACCCAGAGCTGCCGGAAGCCGCGTTGGAACGCCAGATCGACCGCGGCAGGAATGTCCTCGTCCGCCGTCGGTTCAAAGAGAAGAACGCCGCCGACACTCATGCCGGTCGGTGGTTCGAACGGCAGATCGGCCGACCGTCCGCTGGAAAGGAGCGTCTGTTTCGGCGGCGGCAGCATCGAATCGATTCCCATTCCGCCCATTTGAAATTCGACCGGGCCGATGCCGGGCAGTAGCAGCGTCGTTCGTGTCTCGATCTGCACCTGGACCAGATGCGCCGCGACCGGTCGCTGCTGCGGGTTGTCCCGGATATTCTCCTCATGAGCCTTGACCGCCAGGTCGACCTGCTTTTTGAGAGCGGGCCCCAGTTCCTCGGCAGGAACCATCAGGGGGCGGTAGGGAATCCGCTGCACCTCGCGCTGTTGTTCGAGCTTTTCCGCCAGTTTCGCGTCCGGAGCCATCGGATCGCCGGAAGCGTAACGAATAAATCTGCCCGGCTGCATTTTGCGCAGGCGTTTCCAAAAATCCCGCATCCGCAGGTTGCGCGCCAGCATCAGTTGCTGCGCCCACTCCCGGATACGTGCCTGCCGGGCTCCGATCCCCTCGATATCGTCGGTCAAAATATAGGCGGTTCCGACCTGACGATAGGTTCCGGTCACCGCCAGGGCCAGCGCTCTCAACAGGTCGCCCGCCCGTACCGTGTCTCCTTCCCCGGCCGCCCATTGAACCGACAGGCCGGAAACCCGCGCGTCGGCACGGATCTCCTTGCCTGTGACTTCGGCGATACGCCGGACCAGTTCACCGACCGTCTTTGCGTTCCCGATCGCGATGTCGATATCGAAGTCGGACAGGTCGTACCGGAGTTGCGAGGGTTTGGATCGCGCGGGAACTTCGGCGACCACCTTGACCCCGAAGACCTCCCCCCGTCGTATCGTGTCTCCGGATTGACTCAGTGACCAGTACTGGGTGTTCTCCGGGCGTTCGGGGACCCAGGCAGCGTAAGTGTTGCCATTCTCGGCATCCGGCAGCCACATTCGGATGGTCCGGTTCATACGAAGGCGCGCGCCCATCCGCTGGGCGGCGGTTAACTTGCCCTGTCGGTTTTCGGGCGCGAGTCCCTTTACCTCGGCCAGGTCGATGCCCTCCGTCCATCGCGTCGCCTGCCGCTGCCGCGAGAGAGTCGCCTTCTCCGGAATCATCCCCAGGAACAGTTCTTTCTGCTCCTGATCCATATCCGCGAGTCCGAGTCCCTGCTCCGTTCCCATCTTGCGCCACTGCTCCTCGGTCAGCGACGCCTGAAACAGTTGCATTCGGTCCCAGGACTGCAGGTTCGCCATCGGGTCGACGTCCGCCGGAAGCCGGGTGTTCAGGATCGTCATGGTGGTCGGAGTCAGAGCGGTAAGACTGCCGACGCGCGTCACCTTCCGCCCGAAGTGGGCCGCCAGGACATCGAGTCGCCAGCCCTCCTTCGATTCCGGCGGGGGCAACGGGGTCGGCGGACGCCATGTTTCGTCCGACGCGTCCCGGGTCGGCTGATACGGCGCGGTCTTCTCCGCGCCGAGGACGAGCATCGGACCACGCCGCAGGGACCGGCGGATCACGTGATTCAGCCCGTCTTTCAGTGTCCCGATCCGTCCGGGGTCGGGCCATCCCTTCGGCACCGCGCCCCGTGGACCGGCCTCCTGAACGGATACCGCGTCGCCGATCTGCGGCGGAAATGGGACCGCCTCCTGCGCGAACGCCGGGTGAGCGATCGCCGCACACCACCCGAGTACACTCCAGCATGTCGCCCGTAACGGTTTCCGCATGAATCTCTCCTTCGTCTCCGGAGGCGCGCAGGGACGCCGCCCGTGTTGACACCGCCCCTATCATAGACGAAAAATGAAAACCCTTCAATCGGATGTCCGCGAAAACGAAAAGAGCGCCCCCGTTCGGGGGCGCTCCGGCGATCGATCTTCGAAAGACGATTACAGTTGCAGGCGGGTCGCACCGCGATTACCGGTCTGACCGGTGGCGCGGAACGGCATGCCGAGCGTGTGCAACAGGTAGCGAGCTTCCTCGTCCTTGTCCGCGGTCGTGACAATGATGATATCCATACCCCGGATCTTGTCGATTTTATCGTAAACGATCTCCGGGAAGGTCAACTGCTCCTTCATGCCGAGAGCATAGTTGCCGCGACCGTCGAACGCGTTCGGATTCACCCCCTGGAAGTCACGAACACGGGGCAGGGTGATATTCATCAACCGGTCGAGGAACTCGTACATTCGTGCGCCGCGCAGGGTTACTTTGCATCCGATGCGCGCGCCTTCCCGAAGACGGAAGTTCGCAATGCTTTTCTTGGCCCGGGTGACGACCGGCTTCTGACCGGTGATCGATTGCAGGTCGCGAATGGCGTTATCCAGCAGTTTGGGGTCGCCGCCGGTCTGTCCGGCCTGACCGACGCCCATATTGATCACGACCTTCTCGAGCTTCGGCACCTGCATGATGTTGCTGTAATTGAACTGCTTCATCAGGGCCGGAATGACTTCGTTCTGATACATGGTCTTCAGACGCGGCACATAGTCATCGGGCAGTTCGATGACCTCGGCGGGCGCCTGTTTCTCTTTTCGAGCCATAGTTCCTTCTCCTTCGTTCGCCCCGATTTCCGACCGGGGCTGCACCCGCCGGAAAGGCGGGACTGGCGTAGTACGTTTCCGGGTTCCTAGCGTTGGCGTTCCGGTTCGGGGATCGGCTGACCGCCCTTGACGGCGATCCGCGTCTTGGTGCCGTCGTCGTTGATTCGCATTCGAATCCGGGTCGGCTTACCTTCATGGTTGACCAGGGCGACCTTGCAGGCGAGGATCGGCGCGGACTGCTCGATGCGCCCGCTCTCCGGATTCGGGTTGCTCTGGGTCGGCTGGGCCTTGACGTGCTTGACGACGATATTCAGCCCCTCGACGACCACTTTACCGGTCTTCGGATAGACGCGGGTGACCCGTCCGGTCCGGCCCTTGTCCTTGCCGGAGATAATGATCACCTCATCGCCGGTCTTGATAAACATCTTGCCGGGGAAGGGAATCGGTTCCTTTTTCATTAGATCACCTCCGGCGCCAGCGAAATGATCTTCATTCCCCCGGACACATTGGACTCGCGCAGTTCGCGGGCGATCGGTCCGAAGACGCGGGTTCCGCGCGGTTCCAGGTTGTTGTTGAGGACGACGGCGGCGTTCTCATCGAAACGCAGGGTCGACCCGTCCGACCGCTTGATCGGCTGCTTGGTGCGAACGATGACCGCCTTGACGACATCGCCCTTCTTGACTGCCGCGCCGGGGGTCGCGGATTTGACCGCGGCCACGATCACGTCGCCCACCTGCCCGTACCGGGTCATCGAGCCTTTGCGGACGCGCATACACAGAAGCACGCGCGCGCCGCTATTGTCTGCCGCCCGCAGGCGGGTATACTGCTGAATCATTTTCGGTTCCTGTTCCAGCGAGGCGGCGATCCGAGAACGGACCCCCCATCGCTTATCGCCGTCGACTATCCGCCGCCCGGCGACGCAGATTCGGGTGTCAGGTAGCGGCCCCGGGTGCCGGGTGGCCGGTATCCGACATCCTCTCTCCTATTTCGCCCGTTCGACGATGCGGACCAGACGCCAGTTCTTCTCGCGGGAGATCGGACGGCATTCCATAATCTCCACGGTATCGCCTTCACCGCACTCGTTATTCGGGTCATGCGCCTTAAATCGGGTCGTTCGCTTGACCGTTCGTCCGTACAGAGGATGCTGTTTCAGCGTCTGTACGGAAACCACGATCGTCTTTTCCATCTTGCTGGAGGAGACGACCCCGACCCGGGTCTTGCGTCGTCCGCGCTCGACCGCCGTGGCGGCCGTTTCTTCCATCACTTCCGTTTCCACCATTTCTGCCATGTCTGCCATGTTTACGTCCCTGCCTCCTGCTTCAGCTCCAGCTGGCGCAGATAGGTGTGGATGCGCGCAATTCGCTTTCTGGTATTGCTGATTTCCGCCGTATCCTGCAATTGTCGCTTGCCCAGATCGAATTTCAGCTTCCAGAGCGCTTTCTGCTCGTTCTCCAGACGTTCCTTCAGGGTGGCAACATCCAGTTCCCCGAACTCGGAGCGCTCCTGTTTCGCCTGCTTGTTATTCGACATTCTCTTGCTCCTTACGGATTCTGCCCTTCCGCCTGCGTCCGGGAATCATTTTCCTGCACGGTGGCATCGTCGGCGGGCACCTGCGGCGCCTGTTCCGGCGCGTCGGGCACCACCTGCGATCCGACCCGTCCGGCGATCTGCTCGTCCTCGTCGGTGGCGACCTTTGCGGTCAGAGTCGCCTCGTCGCGGCGGGTGATGAATTTGGTCTTGATCGGCAGCTTATGGCTGGCGAGACGCATCGCTTCCTTGGCCAGCTCCTCCGCCACACCGTTCATTTCGAAAAGGATACGGCCCGGCTTGATGACCGCCACCCAGCCCTCCGGCGCGCCTTTACCGGAACCCATGCGGGTCTCGGCCGGCTTTTTGGTGTAGGACTTATCCGGGAAGACACGGATCCAGACCTTACCGCCGCGCCGGATCTTACGGGTGATGGCGATACGGGCCGCCTCGATTTGATTCGCGGTCATCCAGCACGATTCCAGCGCGACCAGGCCGTACTCGCCGAAATTCAGACGGGTGCCGCCGGAAGCGGTGCCGCGCCGGTGTCCACGGTGCATACGACGATACTTAACGCGTTTGGGAGATAAAAGGGGCATCGGTTAGGTTCCTTCCGTTGACGTAGTAAAGCTGCCGCCGCCGGTGAACTGACCGAAACCGCCGCGATCACCACCACCGCCGCCGCCGCGATCACCACCGCCGCCACCGCTGCGACCACCGCCGCCACCGCCGCCGCGACCGCCGCCATAACCGCCGCGACCGCCGCGATCACCGCCGCGACCGCCCCGGTCACCCCGGTCGCCACGATCCCGGTCGCGATCCCGACGATCCCGACGATCGCTGCGATCACGCTGCTGCGGAGCCGGGGCCTCGACCGGCTTGCGAGCGCCGGGCAAAATATCGCCCTTGTAGATCCAGACCTTGACGCCGATCGTGCTGTACTGGGTGATTGCCTGGGCAAACCCGTAATCGATGTCGGCGCGCAGGGTCTGGAGCGGAATCTTGCCCCAGCGGTCCAGTTCGCGACGGGCCATTTCCGCGCCGCCCAACCGTCCGGAGACGGCGCAACGGATGCCGCGGACGCCCAGTTTCTGCGCACGGGTGACGGCCTGACGCATCGCTCGCTTGTGCGAGATACGTTTTTCGATCTGCTGCGCGATCGACTCGGCGACCAGTTGCGCGTTGGTCTCGAAGTGACGGATCTCCTGGACGTTGACATGCACCTGCTTGGCGGTCAGTTTTTCCAGGTCCTTTTTCAGTTCGTCGACGCCCGCGCCGCCACGCCCGATGATGATGCCGGGCTTGGCCGTGTGCAGGGTCACCTTGACGACGTTCGCCTGTCGCTCGATCTCGACCTTGGAGATCGCCGCGCTGTCCCAGCCCTTGCGCTTCTTGACGGTCTGGCGAATCTTGTAGTCCTCCAGCACGAAGCGGGAGTACTGCTTGTCGGCGTACCACTTGCTGTCGGGATCGCGGATAACGCCGATGCGGAACCCGATCGGGTGAATTTTTTGTCCCATAGTTTTCCTTATTCGGCGGCTGCCGCCTCCGTGGCCACACTCTCCTCGACCGGCGCGACCGCGACCGGAGCGAGTTCCGGCGTCTTCAGAGCGGCGCGAAGCGGCGGGCGATTCTTCGCCTTGCGCTTGATCTCCAGTTCGCGCGGCCGGGTGGTCGGCGGTTCGACCCCCTCCTCCAGCACGACGGTGATGTGGCTCGTACGCTTCAGGATGCGGTAGGCGCGTCCCTGAGCGCGGGGCTGCATCCGCTTCATGGTCGGGCCGCCATCGACCCAGCAGCGGGCGACTTTCAGATAATCCCCTTCCATCGCATGGTTGGTGACGGCGTTCGCCATCGCGGATTTGATCACGTTGGCGATCTCATCGGCGGCATGATTGGGCGTGAAGCGGAGGATATCCAGCGCCTCCTGCGCATATTTGCCGCGGATCGCATCCATGACCAGCCGCACCTTGCGCGGGGCCATCCGGACGAACTTGGCCGTAGCTCTTGCTTCCATCGGTTACCGGCCTTCCTTACTTTCGAACCTTCGAGGACTGACCGGTGCCGCCGGCGTGGCCCTTGAAGGTGCGGGTCAGAGCGAACTCGCCCAGCTTGTGACCCACCATGTTTTCGGTGATAAACACCGGGACATGCTTGCGTCCGTCATGGACGGCCAGGGTGTGCCCGATGAACTGCGGGAAGATCGTGGAGCGGCGCGACCAGGTTTTGACGATGCGTTTTTCACCCTTCGCGTTCATCTCTTCGATCTTCTCTAAGAGCTTGGGTTCCGCGAACGGTCCCTTCTTCAAAGAGCGTGACATAACTTAACTCCTCGTATTCCTTGAACGCGCTTACTTATTGCGCCGCTTGACGATAAACTTGTCGGTCGACTTGTTGCGCCGGGTCTTGAAACCGAGCGCGGGAACGCCGGTCTGCGAGACAGGCCCCTTCTTGCGCCCGACCGGAGACTTGCCTTCGCCTCCTCCGTGCGGATGCTCGCGCGGGTTCATGACGACGCCACGGGTGTGGGGACGGACCCCCTTCCAGCGGTTCTTGCCCGCCTTGCCGAGCGATTCGTTCTCATGCTCCAGGTTGCCGACCTGACCGATAGTCGCACGGCAGACGGACAGAACGCGCCGCATTTCGCCGGACGGCAGTCGAAGGAGTGCGTACTTGTCCTCGCCCTTCCCCATCAGCTGCGCGCCCGCCCCCGCCGACCGGACCAGTTGTCCGCCCTTTCCGGGGTGCAGTTCGATATTGTGAATCAGCGTGCCGACGGGGATATCCTTCAGCGCGAGCGTGCAGCCCGGCTTGATGTCGGAACCATCGCCGCTGGTCACCGTGTCGCCGACCGAGAGGCCGACCGGAGCCAGAATATATCGTTTTTCGCCGTCCCGATACTGCAGAAGCGCGATGCGCGCGGTCCGGTTCGGATCGTACTCGATCCCGATCACCTGGGCGGGGACCCCGTCCTTGTTCCGCTTGAAGTCGATCAGGCGGTACATGATCTTGTTGCCGCCACCATGGTTGCGCACGGTCAGGCGTCCCTGATTATTACGACCACCCGTCTTCTTGAGCGGTTCGAGCAGGCTCTTTTCCGGCTTCCCCTTGGTGATTTCCGAGTACGTCGGGATGGCCATGAAACGGCGTCCCGGCGAAGTGGGTTTGAATTGTCGAATGGGCATGGTTTCTCCGCTCCTTATACGCCTTCAAAGAGCTGGATGCTCTGGCCTTCCGCGACGGTGATGATGGCTTTTTTGGTCGTCGCGGTCTTCCCGACGGTGACACGGCGCACCGCGCGGAACCGTTTCATCTTGCCTTTCGTCCGGATCGTGTTCACATCGGTGACGACGATCGGTTCGCCTTCGGGCGTGGTGAAAAGGGCCTGAACCGCATCCCGGATCTGAATCTTGTTGGCTTCGGGATGGACCAGAAAAACATACCGGCGCTGTCCGTTGACGGCCAGGGCCTTTTCGGTGATGACCGGACGCTCAATGATCCGATAACGATCCAGCATTATTCCGCTCCTCCCTCTTCGGTTTCCGCGGTCTCGCCGGCTTCGATGTTTTCCGCCGCTCCGGCGGTCCCTTTGCCGTCATTCCACTGCGCATCCACCTTCTCGGCGGCGGCCCGGGTCATGACGATGATGCCGCCATCGATGACATCGCGGGTCGAAAACGCCGGGGCAACCCGTACCGTGACGTTCGGCAGGTTTCGCAGCGAAAGCCACAGCGTTTCATTGTGCTCCTCGACCACGACCAGCGACTTCTTCGCGGTCGGGACGATCTCGTTCAGGAACGCCGCCATCGCTTTGGTGGACGGGCTTTCGATGGTCGGAAGCGCATCGACGATGACCAGTTCGTTGTCGGCCAGCTTTGCCGAGAGCGCGGAGCGCAGCGCGGCCCAGCGCATCTTCTTGGGCAGGCTCATGCTCAGATCGCGCGGATGCGGACCGTGCGCCGCGCCGCCCTTGCGCCAGTGCGGCGCGACCATCGATCCCTGCCGGGACCGACCGGTTCCCTTCTGGCGAAACGGCTTCTTGCCGCCGCCCAGCATTTCGCCACGGCCGGGCGCATTGCGCGTGTCCTGCCGCCAGTTTTCCAGTTCCGTTCGGACGGCCTGCCACATCAACGGGATGTTGCGCTTCGCGCCGAACACCCGGTCGGACAGGGCGATTTCGCCGGCTGTTCCGCCGCCCTTCGTTTTTATCGCCACAGTAGGCATAGTTTTTCTCCAAACATCTAGACAATGCCCGTATATTTCAGCCGCAACGCCACCGGGAGGTGGCTGAGGACATGGCCTTCGCACGGGCGCGAGCAGAAGAGGCTGCCCGCAGACAGGGACCCGCCCTGTACGACATCCGGCACCGGGCGAACCGACGGTTCGACGCCGAAACCGGAAAGCAGGCCCGCCTGCGGCGGACACTGCGGGGAGGCCGGAATACTCCGACCTCCCGGAAGCCGAACGCGAAACGCGCCGGGCTTACTTCGATTACTTCCTGTTACTTCTTCTTGGAAGAGCGCTTCTCTTCCTGGCGAACCTTGACCTTCTCGGCGCGATGCGCCTTGGTAACGATCAGCATTCCGCCGTTCGGCCCCGGAACCGCCCCTCTGAGCAGCAGAAGGTTGCGCTCGAGGTCGACCTGAACCACCCGCAGACCCTGCTGCGTCACCGTCTCATGGCCCATGTGGCCCGGTTTCTTCGTCCCCTTGAACGTTCGGGCGGCGTCGGTGGAGCCGGACGACTGCGGCTTGCGGTGGATCATGGAACCGTGGGTCATGTCCGCGCCGTGGAAGTGGTAACGTTTGACGACACCCGCAAAGCCCTTTCCCTTGCTGGTTCCCGTCACCTGGACCTTCTCGCCGACCGCGAAGATATCCGCCTTGATCTCATCGCCGACGCTCGGCGACTGGCCTTCCTGAATCTTCACCTCGCGCAGATACCGCTTCGGCTGAACTCCCGCCTTCGCCAGGTGGCCCTGCTCGGGTCGGGTCAGTTTGCGGACCGCGATATCCTCGAACGCCAGCTGGACGGCGGAATAGCCGTCCCGATCCACGGTCTTTACCTGAGAGACGACGTTCGGTTCCACGGCGAGCACCGTGACCGGAACGACTTTGCCTTCGGCATCGAAGATCTGCGTCATGCCGATCTTCTTGCCCAGAATTCCACGTACCATTTCTTACTTCTCCGTCGGCGCACCTGGGGAGTCCGGCGAAGGGACTCCTTGCGTGTCGCGGGTTTGATCTCTAATCGATCTCGATAGGATCCGATCGCTTCCATCGCTCCGGCGGATGACCGCCGCGATGATCGCGATTACAGTTTGATTTCAATGTCCACGCCGGACGGCAGGTCCAGGCGCATCAGTGCATCGATGGTCTTCGGTCCCGGGGACAGAATGTCGATCAGACGCTTGTGCGTCCGCATTTCGAAATGTTCCATCGACTCCTTGTCAACGGTGGCGTTCCGCTGAACGGCATAGATCTGCTTTTCGGTCGGCAGCAGCACCGGTCCGGAGATGCGCGCACCCGTCCGACGGACGGTTTCCACGATCTTTTCCGCACTCTGGTCCAAAACTCGATGATCGAACGCACGAAGGCGTATTCTGACTTTTTCTTTTCGCATGGTTTCGTTTCTCTAACAGTCTGCCATCGAACGCGTTCCGCTGACGACTCCCCGACAGACCGAAAGCGGGGCGTCGCCAGGCGACTCCCCGCTTCCTGATAAATGATTACGCCACGATCTTGGCGACGACTCCGGCCCCGACCGTGTGACCGCCCTCACGAATCGCAAATCGAAGACCTTCCTCCATCGCGATCGGAGCGATCAACTCCGCCGTGATCGTCACGTTGTCCCCCGGCATCACCATCTC
>JANRLW010000033.1:0-25394 GCA_033762295.1 Capsulimonadales bacterium | reverse complement strand
ACCTGAGGTTTCTGCACCGAATATCCTTCCTGACGCAGGATATTCTTGATGGTGGCCACACTGACCCGCAGGTCCATCTTCTGTCGAGCCACGGTCTGAAGACGCTTGGCAGTCCAAACATCGCCGACGAAGCCAAAGGCTGCGGGTCCCTGGTCGACGAGTTGTGTCAGTCGCTTGCGGTGTTGTTCGGTGACCTTGGGCGGTCTGCCCGGACTCTTCTTGACGGTGAGGGCGTGTCGTTGCTCCTCGGGCGGCAGGTCCTTGGCCCGTTTGATCCACTGGCTGATCGCGCCTTTGGTGACGCCGAGGGCTTCGGCGATGAGTTTCTGCTGCCAGCCTTTCTGGTACAATTCGACCGCGCGAAGCCGTCGCTCGGTTTGCCAATCGCTGCCGGTTTTCATGCTGATAGTTTACAGCATTTTTATCCCGTCAATAAGTTCGATGGTATCGACGGAAAACGTTTTTTGACAGGAAGTTGAGCCTCCCAGGAACTCCAAAAGCGATCCGCGGAGTCCAGCGAGTAGCACTTGCGTTGGAGGAGAACCCTGACTATTCCTTGAGAATCGAGACACCTTCCCAAAAAGGCATAAGCAATATATCGTGGGTTCTGCGTAAAGCGGGATTGAGTCAGCATCCTCAAATTTCGGTCAGATTGGTGGAACCATAATGTCGAATTTTGAACTTTTCTTGGCGTCGCGTCCCGAACGAAGAGAATCCATAGATGAGAAACACGCTCGGTTCATCACTGCGCTTACCCAACTGGAAGACCCTTGGAGGCTAGACCCTGCGAAAGTTAGACCTTTGCCGAAGTCTGACCGATGGCCTTCAGTGGGCCAGAACTTGTCTGCAGGTCTGGCTAAAGGTTTTCGGGCGAACGTTTTATACCATTCAAGGTTAGACCTCAAGGATCAAGCGCGTTATGACGATATATTTTGGTATAACTTCCGACAAAGTCAAGTCGAGTTTAGCCAATTAGTTTTGGAAGTGTTTCCAACTCTGCTCGTCGCGTTCAACGGCTACTATGGCTATATCGGCGATAAACGAGTGTTTCTGGATACCGATAACAATCGGCGCGTCGATTCCAGATTCGGTATCGATAGAATTCACCAAGTTGTCTTTTGCGATGAAATCCTATGTCAGCGATTTTTCAATCGCAGCGTATCTGAGATCCTCAAAATCTTGAGGGACACGGACTTTCTTGCTGACGTCGTACATACAGGGTGTCGGATTGCTATGTCCCTTGCTCCGATCGATTTGGAGCAAGAAAAGAAAATAGACGAACGATTAATGCGGATTCTTCGTCCTGGCTAAAACCTGCGTAAACCTTCACTACTAGTGGAGGTTTACGCAGGTTGTGGCCGTTCGCTGTTCTATTCGCCGGCGACATGCTCTGCTTCGATTACCAACCCGTTCAAAAGGAACAAAAGCCGAAACCTCATGTCGTCGAACGTTCAAGGGACGGAAAACCGATCACCGAGCTTGTTGTCCCTTCGTTTCAGGTGTTTCTTGGAATGCTTTCGGTGGAAAACCGGACCGACATTGTGGAGCAGCCGTTCTTCACGCCGCACGGTCCGATAGGGGGCCGTCCTCAACGTCGCCGTCGAGGAAAACAAAAACCACGTCGTTACCAACTCGTCCGGTGATTAATCCCTCGCCTTAACGCCGGCCGATTTCGATCGTATCGACCGACGACGGCGCGGTATAACGGGTGCGAGACTGCTCCTGCTCCACAACCCCAAGACGATCCTCGACACGGGCAAGCCCGGCATCGAAGCTCATGTCGAAGCGGGTGGTGGTCTCGCGCAGTTCCGCGACCTCCTGGCGCAGTCGACGGATCTCCTCCTGCAACGCCGGAGACCCTTCCACCCCGTACTTCATGGACGCCATCCGCTCACGATGCTGCAGGACCGTCTTGACGATGAACGCCGGCGAAAGCAGAAAGGCGGTGCCCCCGAAAATTCCGACGAGCGCCAGCAGAAACTCCGGTGGTTCCATGGTTGTGTGGTTACCTTCCTCCCTTTTGAAGAACAACGGGTGTCTCCTCCGCACCGGCGACCGTGACTCGATGCGGTAGCGGCGGGATCTGCCCCTGCGCCTGCTCGAAATTGTCCATACGCCGTTCCAGCGTCGTGATCGCGGCGTCGAAACTCATGTCGAACCGGGTCGTGGTGTCGCGAAGTTCCGATAACTGCTGCTTGATCTCATTCAGATCCTGACGCACGTCCGGTGCGATCGTCTTTCCCTGCTGCGCTTTGATTTCCGCCATCTGCCGCAGGTGATGGGTCCAGATCGCCGAAATCGGGATAAACAAAGCGACGATCGGAATAAAGAGTGCAATCGTTCCGTGATCCATTCGGAAAACCTTTCGAAAATCAGCCCCGACGCAGCGTCAGCGGTTCTTCGGTGATGCTGGCAGGGCGTGTGCCGTATTGCGTGGAATCGGACAGCGTGTTTTCGACTTTCTCCACACGCGTTTCCAGGCTCGTGATTGCGGCGTCGAAACTCATGTCGAACCGGGTCGTGGTCTCGCGGAGTTCCGTGACCTCCCGGCGCAGTTCCTGAATGGCCTGGAGCACGGCATCATTCGACGACCCATCGCGCTGAACGCCCTGTTGCACCTTGATACGCTCGATCTCGGCGCGGGCCTCAATCCAGGTTTTCAAAATGTTACCACCGCCGAACAGGAGGAATACCGCTACCAGTCCGACCAGCCACTCCATGTCCATGCCGTTTCCTTATCGCGCGACGCGCAGAGCGTCGGAAAGTGTGACGCGACCCGCATAGATCGCCTTGCCAATAATGACTCCTTCGATGCCCTCCGGTTGCGCTTTGACGAGGTTTTCCACATCGGAAATGTCGGCGACTCCGCCCGAGGCGATGACCGGAACCCCGACCGCCCGGGCAAACGCTCTCGTCGCGGCCAGGTTGACGCCTTCCAGCATTCCATCCCGGCTGACATCGGTAATCAGAAAACGCCGCGCGCCCAGGTCGACCATGCGGCGTCCGAAATCGGCTACGGGCTCGCCGGTCGTCTCCAGCCACCCCTGGACGGCGACCTGACCGTCCTTCGCGTCCGCTCCGATAATGAGGCTCTCCGCAAACATCGACAACATCTCGCGCGCCAGGCCGGCGCTCCGGGCCGCCGACGTCCCGACAATCACCCGCGCGACCCCCAGCTCCAGCAACTCCTCGATACGGGCCAAGGATCGGACGCCGCCTCCCACCTGGACGGGGACCGATACCGCGCCGACGATCTCCCGGATCAGCGCGCCTTCATGCGGAACCCCCGTGCGCGATGCGTCCAGATCCACGACATGAATGCGCGGCGCTCCCTGCTCGGCGAACGAACGAGCGACCGCCACCGGGTCCTCCGCCACCCTCTCCTCCTGATCGAAGTCGCCGCGTTTCAGACGGACCGCCTGACCGTCCCGCAGGTCGATCGCCGGAATGATGTCAAACATTCAGCCTCGCAAAATTATCCAGTAATTTCAGTCCGACCGCGCTGCTTTTCTCCGGGTGAAACTGAACGCCGAAGAGGTTCCCGGAGGCCACGACGGAGCAGTACGGCGCGATATAGTCCGTGGTCGCCGCGACCGCGTCCGGGTCCGACGGAGCGCAGTAGAACGAATGCACGAAATAGACCATGGCTCCCTCGTCCAGACCGGCGAACAGCGGACAATCCGGGCGGACGAACGACAACCCGTTCCAGCCGATCTGCGGGACTTTCACACCGCAGGCCGCCGGTCCCAGATTCGTCTCGTGAAACCGGAGGACGCGGCCGGGGATCAGATCGAGGCCGCGATAAACGCCCATCTCCTCGCTCTCGGTGAAGAGAAGCTGCATTCCGACGCAGATCCCGAGGAACGGTTTGCCCGAACGCGCCGCTTCCAGGGCGACCGGCTCCAACCCGACCGACCGCAACGTTGCCGCCGCCGCGCCGAACGCGCCGACACCGGGAAGCACCACGTGGCTGGCCGCGCGAATGACGGAAGGGTCTCGGGTGATACAGGCCGGGTGACCGGCGGCCTCGAACGCTTTCCCGACCGAACGGAGGTTACCGACGCCATAGTCGATGATGGCAATCGAAGGCATGGCTAAAGCACTCCTTTGGTCGAGGGAATACCGGTGATGCGGTCGTCGAGACGTGTGGCGGCGTCCAGAGCGCGACCGAACGCCTTGAAAGCGCCTTCCGCGATATGGTGGGCGTTTCTCCCGGTCAGGAGACGAAGATGCAGGGTCATGCCGGCGTTGACCGCGACCGCACGGAAGAACTCCTCCGTCAGTTCGCTGGCGAACGTACCGATGCGCGGGTCCGGAAAGGCCATCTCGAAATACAGGCCACCCCGTCCGGAGAAGTCCAGAGCGCACAGGACCAGGGTTTCGTCCATCGGCATCAGGGAGGACCCGTAACGGACCATGCCCCGCTTGTCGCCGACCGCCTCGCGCAACGCCTGCCCGAGGACGATCCCGACATCCTCGACCGTATGGTGATCGTCGACTTGCAGATCGCCCTGCGCTTCGAGGTCGAGCGACAGCAAGCCGTGGCGAGCGATGTGGGTCAGCATGTGGTCGAAAAATCCGACGCCGGTCGAGATCCGGCTGTTGCCGTCCCCGTCGAGATCGAGGGTCAGCGTAATCGCGGTTTCCCGGGTCGTCCGCCGGATCGAAGCGGTCCGTGAAAAGGGTGTCGAGGCGTCCATCTCCGATCAGTATAAAGGATTTCGACGGCGACGACAAATCGGAAGGGGATCGGTCGCGCCCATGGTAGAATGAACCTTACCGGCGCGGCGGCAAACCTCCAGACGCGATGCCGTCCAATCTGCTGCCGGGACAGGAGACCCCGGGGTGCAACTCCTGATCCGATTTATTCGAGAACTCCGGCCGTACGCCGGAACCATGGCGTTTGTCGGCGCAATCACCATCCTGAATGCGATCCTTTCCCTGCAAATTCCCCGACTGATCGGTAATCTCTTCAACGAACTCGAGCTGAAATCGGCAGGGACGGTCGATCTCCCGCGTTTCTTCCTGTTGCTGATGGGAGTGTCGGTACTGTCCGGCGGTATCGGGTACCTGATGTCGACGACGGTCGTACGACTGGGCCAGCTGTTCATGTACAACATGCGACGCAAGCTGTACGGGCATCTTCAGGCCCTGTCACAGGGATTCTTTGAGAAATCGCAAACGGGAAAACTGGTCGCCACCATCGTCAACGATGTCGGACAGGTCAATCAGTTGATTACCGGCGGGTTCGTCAATATCATTCAGGATATCGTCACCCTGATCGGCGTCCTGATCAACATTTTCATCTTCAAGGACTGGCGTCTGGCGTTGCTCGCGCTTTCCGTCTACCCTGTGTACGTCCTCAACTACTGGATCACCAAGAAAAAACTGGCGGATAACGCGACGAAAATCTCCGAACTGCGCGGCATCATCTACTCGGACCTTCAGGAGAAACTGGCCGGCGTGCAGGTCGTCAAATCCTACGCGCAGGAGCGAGCGGAGATCCGGCAATATACCTCGCTCAACCGCGATAACCTGAATCTGAACGTCGATCAAAGCAAAATGGGGACCGCCCTCTGGGTCCGCGCGGAGTTTATCAGCGGCATCGGGACGGCGATCATCCTCTGTGTGGGCGGGCAGTTCGTCATCTCCGGCGCATTGCGCTCCGGCGACCTGGTGGAGTTTTTGTTGCTGGCGACCAACTACCTCTATGCCCCGACCGTCCGGTTGATCCAGCTCAACGACCAGATCGCGCGAACGCAGTCCGGTCTGCGCCGTATCTTTAACCTGCTCGACACCGAACCGGCGGTCAAGGCCGATCCGAACGCCCCGCCGATTCCGAAGATCGAGGGGCATATCCGCTACGAGAACGTGTGGTTCGCCTATGAACCGGAGCAGTTCGTCATCAAGGGCATCGACCTGACAATCGAACCGGGGGAACTGGTGGCGTTCGTCGGCGGCAGCGGCAGCGGCAAGACCACGATGATCAATCTGCTGTCGCGGCATTACGACGTGACCAAAGGCGCGATCACGATCGACGGTCACGATGTGCGCGAGATCCACCTCGAATCCCTGCGCCGACAGATCGGGGTCGTCCTGCAGGAGAGCGTCCTCTTCCACACGACCATTCTCGAAAACCTCCGCTATGGCCGACTCGAGGCCACCGATGAGGAGGTGTTCGCGGCGGCGCGGGCCGCGAACATCCATCACGTGATCGAGTCGCTCCCCGACGGTTACCGGACGAAAATCGGCGAGGAGGGGGTCAAACTGTCGGTAGGCGAGAAGCAGCGGATGGCGATCGCCCGCGCGATTCTCGCCGATCCGCGGATTCTCGTGCTGGACGAGGCAACCTCCTCGCTGGACTCGGAGACCGAGGCGCTGATTCAGGACGCGCTGGACACGCTGATGCGCGGGCGAACGTCGTTCGTGATCGCGCACCGCCTGTCGACCATCGTCAAGGCGGACAAGATCGTCGTCATGGAAAAAGGCGAGATCAAGGAGATGGGCAGCCATCGCGAACTGCTCGCCGAAGGCGGCATCTATGCGCGGCTCTATGCGGAGCAGTTCCGGGCCGAACTGGAAGCCGTCGCCGCCTGACGCGTGAAGGCGAACAGGCGGTGTCGAGTCCTATTCGTCAGAAACAATGTCGAATTTGTTCTCTGGAGACGGTTCTATGCGCTGCGGCCTTCTCGGTTTCTTCCTCGGCCTGGGCGTGTTTGTTCCTGCCCTGCCCGCTCCGGCTCAGAAGGCTCCCGTAAAACCGCCCCCCGCCCTGCCGGTGCGCGAGGTCACGGTCTTCAAGGACGGCCATGCGTTCGTTTTGAAACAGGGCAAGGTCCGAATCGGGGCGGACGCCTCGGTTTTCCTCCCGGAGCTTCCCAACCCGGTTCTCGGAACCTTCTGGCCCTACTCCGCCGAGCGGAACTTTCCTCTTCGCTCGGTGGTCGCCGGATTCCGAACCGTGCAGCGAGAACGTTCCGCCGTCGTCCAATCGGAGTTCCTGGAGGCGAATATCGGACAGAAAGTGCGTCTTCGTACGGGCGGCGACCGTGACTGGATCGAGGGAACCATTCGGTCGGTCGTCTCCGGGCAAGGCACGCCAGGGGAGCAAGGCGACCCCTCGTTCCGGGGCGGCTTTCGGGCGCCCTTCGGCGGAGTGCTGGTCCTTCTGGAAACAGCGGACGGATTGCGTCCGCTGTCGGCGGCGGAGATTACCGGGTTAGTGCTCCCGGCCACGGCAAAAACGACCGTTACCGGGGAAGAGATGCTTCCCGCACTTTCGCTCCGATTCGATCCGGCGGCGGCGAATCAGGAGGCGGAAGTGGGGATGATGTATCTGCAGAAAGGACTTCGCTGGATTCCCAATTATAAAATCGTCGGCGATGGAAACGGGAAGGCGAAGATCGACCTGCAGGCGATTCTCATCAACGACCTGACCGACCTTTCCGATGTCGCGCTGAATCTCGTCGTCGGAGTACCCACCTTCGCCTTCAAGGATACACCCGACCCCATCGGATTGCAGGACACGTTCGCCCGTCTCTCGCGGTATTTCTCCCCCGATTCACCGACCGCTTCCAATTTCTCGAATGCGATTGTTTCCCAAAGTCGAATGGGAGAGCAAAGGGGACTTCGCCCGGAACGGTCGAACCCCGGTGAACCGGGTGCGCCGGTCCCCGAATTTTCCGGCGCGGAGCAAAACGAAGACCTGTTTCTGTTTTCCCTGAAACATATCAGTCTGAAAACGGGAGAGCGTATGACGCTGCCGGTGAACTCCTTCTCCGTTCCCTACCAGGATATCTATCGGCTGGAGTTGACGCCCACCGTTCCGACGCCGCAGCCTTACGGCTCACCGCAGGAGCGGGAGATCGTACGGCTTGTGCAGCGACCGAACGTCTTTCATCTCTGGCGGCTCCGGAATACGAGCGCGTTTCCGCTGACGACCGCTCCCGCTCTGCTGATGAACGGGGGACGCATCGTCGCGCAGAATATGGTGACGTTTACGGCTTCCGGTGCGACAACCGATTTGATGCTGACCAACGCCACGGATCTGACAGCCAAACATGAGGATACGGAGGTCTCGCGGACGCCCAACGCGGCAACGTTCGATGGCGTCCGCTATACGCGGATCGATCTGAAAGGGGAGATTACGCTGACCAGTTTCCGCAAGAGTCCCTCGACGTTCGAGGTGGTTCGCTACGTCATCGGCGAGGTAAGTGCGGCCAGTGCGGAGGCGACAATGACGCCGCTCGATCCCGCGAACGATACGCCGGAGATCGCGGACTTTCGTGGCCGGAACCCGGCCCTGTCTCAGTATAACAAAATCACCAGAATCGCCTGGAAGGTGGTCGTCCCTCCCGGTCGAACTCTGACTCTGACCTATCAATGGAACTATCTCTTCCGGTAGGCGGGGAACGACGGAAGATTCTTAAAAGGAGTTGTCGGCGGTCGGGAAGCGGCGTGCGCGGACGTCCCCCGCATATTCCGAAACGGCCGTTTGAATCACGCGCGCGGCGTCCACGTAACGGTGCGCATGACGTGGCAGGCGGCCGTCGGTAAGACCGAGAAGGTCGTGCAGCACCTGAACCTGCCCATCGCAGTCCGGCCCCGCGCCGATCCCGATGGTCGGTATCGGAACCGCCGCCGTGATGCGTCGCGCCAGATCCGATGGCATCAGTTCCAGAACGACACCGAACGCCCCGGCGTCGGCCATCCGCCGGACGTCGGTCAGTATCCGGTCCCCTTCGTCGTCGGTTCTGCCCTGCACTTTGAACCCGCCGAACCGGTGAACGGCCTGAGGGGTGAGTCCGACGTGAGCCATGACCGGCACGCCGAGAGCGACCAGACGCCGTGTCGTCTCCTCGATCGTTTCGCTGGCTCCCTCCACCTTGACCGCCTGTACGTTGCCCTCCTGCATCATGCGGACTCCGGAGCGGACACCGTCCTCGACGGAGATCCCGTACGAACCGAAGGGGAGATCCCCGACCAGAAGAGCGTGTCGCGCGCCGCGTACGGCGTCCTCGGAGGCATTCTTTTCGACCGTGCGGGTGGCCTGGCCGCGCGCGACCGCGCGAGCATGCAGGATCAGGTCGTCCAGAGTGACCGGCAGGGTGGTATCGTACCCCAGAGTCGTCATGCCGAGCGAGTCGCCGATCAGGATCGCATCCACCCCGGCGGCGTCCGCCAGACGGCCCTGCGGCGCATCGTAGGCGGTCACGACCACCAGCGGCGTTTGACCCTTGCGGGCGCGGAACATCGGAACGGTGACACGGGCGACGGTTGACATGCCCTCAGTGTACCGCAGTTTTCAGAGCATAAAGGACGCGTGAAATGGCGGCGAACTCCTCCAGGGAGAGGGTTTCGCCTCGACGCTGACCGTCCACTCCCGAGGCAGCCAGGGCGGCCAGAATTCGCTCCCGATCGAAAGGCAGCGTTCCGGCGTTGGTTAGGGCGTTCTGCAGAGTCTTCCGTCGCTGGCCGAACGCGGCACGGGAGATCAGAAGAAACAGATCGGGGTCGGGCGTCTCGACAGGGGGCGTAGCGTACGGGACGAGATGGATTACCGCCGAATCGACCTTCGGAGGCGGGAAAAACGCCCTCCGGGGCACGATCCCGGCCACCGAGACGGCGGCATGGAACTGGACGAACACGGACAACGCTCCGTAATCATCCGAACCGGGCTTCGCCCGCAGGCGGTCCGCGACCTCGCGCTGTACCATCAGGGTCACCGATCGAAAAAACCGGCGGTTTTCCAGCAGCAGAACGAGGATCGGAGACGTGATGTTGTACGGAATATTGGCGGCCACCTTTCCGAGGGCGTTCTCCGATGGGACGCCCCACCGCTCGGGGAGAAACGTCGGCAGATCGAGGCGCAGCGCGTCGCCCTCAACGATTTCCACGTTCGAGTAGGGGGCGGTCGTTTCCCGCAACGCCGGTAGAACGCCGCGATCGAGTTCGACCGAGAGAACCTTCGCCGCCCGCTGCGCCAACTCGACCGTCAGCGTTCCGACGCCCGGACCGATCTCGAACAGCAGGTCGTCCGGACGAACGTCGGCGGTCTCCACCACTCGCATCAGATGGTTCCGATCGATCAAAAAGTTCTGACCGAACCGTTTCGACAGGTGCAGTCCATGGGCGGCCAGGAACGGTTTCAGTTCCGAGGGACGGGTCAGATCCATGCGCTAGAGCGGGTTCCGCCGTGCGCCGTTCGTCGCTCCGACGACCGCCGGGTCCCGCTGATGCATCAGGCAGATCGGCCGTCCGAACTTCTGCTGCGACATGGTGAACTGCCCCGAGGTGAGGACATTCGAGCAGCCCTCGACCGAGCAGCGGGGGAGAGAGTTGCGTTCTTTGTCCGGCGCTCCCTCGGCGGGTTCCGGGCGTGTTTCCGGGCGCGGCTCCGGTCGGTTGGGCGCGGCGGCGGCCTCCGAGACGGCGGGTCGACGGGTCGAGGGGGCCGGAAGCGGCGTTTCCTCGTCACCGAACGGGTCCTCCTCGTCCTCGTCCTCGCCCCCCGGGTCGGGAAGGTCTCGCTCCGGCTCCCGAACACGAGTGATCGCCACGTTCGCGGTCGGGCGGTCGGAACTCCGCTCCGTCGGGCGTTCGACGGGGCGTTCGACGGGGCGTGCCGGGGCGGCCGGAGTCTGCTGGGGGGACCGTGCGGGAAGGGGGGAGTACTCTTCCTCCGGTTCCGGAGCGGGGCGCGACGATGCGGACGGGCGGGGAGCGGGCGGCTCCGGGCGAACCGGCGGCGCGGCATTCTGACGGGTGGGGTAGCGTGCGGACGCCCCGGTGAACCGCGCGCCGTCCTCCAGTTCGGGGGCGAATGCGGTACCGTAACCGCACATCGCCAGCGCCCGGCCCACCGCGCCGGTTTCGGCCTTTTCCAGATAATCGCCGAATCCTTTGACGTTCTCCATCTTTGTCGCCGTGGCCATCACCCGACCTTCCTCGTTGAAGATGGTACAGGAGAAGATGGCGTACTGTTTTTCAAGGTTGATTTCGACCGCCTGAGTCACAATGCCCCAGTCGGGATGTTCGCTGCGAAACCAGACGAGACGCGCCGAGACCGGGAGATATTCCCGTCCGCCCTGCACTTTGATAACATGCCGTTTCGGATCAAATGCCACGAATTCGTTATTCCTTCCCCTGTTTTCGATGGGAGGAAGCGCGGAACCCCACCGACATACAGGCATACCCGAATTATACGGGAAATCACTTCCGCCGTGCCATGAATCAGGATTGTTTTCCGGTCAGGAAGTCGCTTCTAATGACGGTAAATAGCAAAAGCCGGGGAAAACCGGAAAGTTTAATGCGCCTAAGGGTTGACACTGGCATATTTTTGGCAGTACACTCACACGGTTTGCGGTTTTCCGGAACGCGATGCGAGGAAGCGTTGCGCCGGTCTGTAAAACCATTCTTGACAGGTAATCGTGCCTGTGGCGGACAATAGCGTTCGCTCCTGACTACGGTAAACGAGCTTCGGCTACCGAAGCAACGGGGGACAGTTCCGGCAACGGCGCAGGGGAACCGTCTCAACCACCGAAAGAGGAGGCTATATGCCCTTGTTTGTGTATTGCCGCTCCTTCCTGCAGAAGGGCGGCACCCGGGTTCGGCAGTTTCCCCTGCACGACCGCACCCGGGAATTCTTACGCTCCGGCGTTCTGACCCTGCTCCTCGGAGCCACCCTGGGACTGTTTGTGTCCGCGAAGGTCGCGGCGACTCCGAATGAGGTCCGGGCGGAGGAAAAAACAAAAAAGATGCGACGGGTGGTTCTGACGGCGGACGGACAGACCACCGATATTCTCACCGGAGCGGTCACGATTGAGGACGTGCTGATGGAACGTCGCATTCCTCTGGCACAGCATGACCGCTGCTCGTTGCCGCTGTCGTCGCCCGTAAAAGACGGTATGACGATCGCCATTACGCGAGTTCGGATCGAGAAGACGACCGAACGGATTCCCCTGCCCTTCCCCGTTCGACGACGGTATTCCACCGACCTCGGCGTCGGCGATCGCATCGTCAAACAGATCGGTCAGCCCGGTGAAAAGGTCGTCACCTATCGCGACTGTTTCCGGGACGGCAAACGTACCGAACGAGTCTGCCTGGACCGAAAAGTAACTCCGCCGGTTCCGCAGATCGAAGTCCAGGGACTCCGGGGAATGACCCTCGCGTCCCGGCATGCGCTGGGCGGACGACGGGTGATTACCATGCGGGCCTCGGCGTACGGTCCGAGCGGCAACGGCGCGTGGGGAATGCGGACCGCGACCGGACTGCGGCCCGGCCACGGAGTGGTCGCGGTCGACCCGCGCTTTATTCCTCTCCGGACCAAACTCTATATCGAAGGGTATGGGATCGCGATCGCCGGAGATACCGGCAGCGCCATCAAGGGCGACCGCATCGATCTCGGCATGAATTCGGATGGTCAGGCCTGGCGGTTCGGACGGCGCAAAGTTCGCGTGATGATCCTGGACTGACCCATCTTCGGTTCGGACCATCCATCGCCGCGGAGCGGCAAAGAGGGCACGTTGAGGTGCCCTCTTTTTTGTTCGTATCGGGAACGCTCCTGCCTGCACGAACGTTTCCCGCATCGTTATGCCCAAACTGGAATATCACGTCGAACTGGACGCCCCCGTCGAACGGGTCTGGGCGTTTTATGATCGTCTCGAGACGCTGCTCGAAGTGACGCCGCCGCGAACCCGTGTCCGGGTGATGGACCCGCCCGAACGGATGGCCGAAGGCGTGCATTTCACCCTGATCGTCTCGCAGCCGCCGATCTATCTGCCGCTGCCCTGGGAGACGTATATCACCGTCTATGAACCGCCGCATCTCTTCATCGACGAGCAGGGAATCGGTCCCTTCAAACGCTGGCGGCACGAGCACCGGTTCGAACCGTTGCCCGGGGAAAGAACCCGCCTGCGGGACATCATCACCTATGAACCGCCGTTCGGACCGCTCGGAAAAATCGCCGATCGATGGTTCGTCCGACGGCAACTCGAAGCGATGTTCGCCCATCGTCATCGGGTAACGCGGGAGCGGGTCGAAACGCCGCGCCGCCTGATATAACGATACCGATGAGCCTTATCACTATCTCCGGCCTGCATAAGGGGTTCGGTGCGCAAACCGTTCTCGAGGACGTTCATCTCCGGGTGGCGCGCGGCGAAAAGATCGGCATCGTCGGCAAGAACGGCGGCGGGAAGACCACCCTGCTGAAGATGATTCTGGGGATCGAACCGGTCGATCGCGGAACCGTCAAAGTGTCGCGGGGGGTGCGGATCGGATACCTGGCCCAGGTTCAGGTCGCGGATGAGGGACGGACCCTGCTGGCGGAGGCGCGAACGGCGCTGGATGCCCTGTTCGATGCCGAAAACGAACTGCGGGCGGCCGAGATTCAGATGGCCGCGAACCCGGAGGACGCCGACGCGCTGGACGCCTATGCGTCGGCGCGCGATCGATACGAGTTTTCGGGCGGGGAACGGGCCGAGGAGAACCTGCTCGCGGCCTTGCTGGCGATGGGGTTCGCCGAAGCCGACTTCGACAAACCGATCCGGGTGCTTTCCGGGGGCGAGAAGACGCGCCTGGCGATGTCCAAGCTGCTGGCGTCCGCGCCGGATGTCCTCGCCCTGGACGAACCGACCAACCATCTGGATATCCGCGCGGTCGAGTGGCTCGAATCGTTCCTGACCCGGTTTCCCGGTGCGGTGCTGGTCGTCTCGCACGACCGACGATTCCTGAAAAATGTCGTTGACACGGTCTGGGAGGTCGAAGGATACGGCCTGAAGACCTACAGCGGAGGATTCGACGGTTACCAGGAACAGCGGGCGGCGGCGCGGGCGCGGCAGCAGGAGGAGCATGAACGGCAGGCCGCCGAGATTGCACGGATCGAGGAGTACATTCGCCGCAATATCGCCGGTCAGAATACCCGGAACGCCCAGGGACGACGGAAGCAACTGGCGCAGGTCGAACGGATCGAGGCGGCCGCTCAGGACCCGCAGGGGATGAAACTGAAGGTGCAGACCTCCGGGCGGAGCGGACGCGAGGTGGTGGTGGTCGAACGGGCGTCGAAACGGTACGGCGACAAGGTACTGCTGGAAAACGCGACGTTTTCCCTGGAACGAGGCGACCGGATCGGCGTGGTCGGACCGAACGGCGTCGGTAAATCGACCTTCGTCGAAATGGTCGCCGGGGAGGAGTCGCCGGACTCCGGCTATATCCGCCGTGGGCACGGTGTGACGCTGGCGTTCCATAAACAGGAGGTCGATGATTTCGAACCGGAGGAGACGATTCTCGACGCGTTTTACGACCGCGCCGGAATGACGATCGGGGAGGCCCGCGCCCACCTGGCGAAGTACCTTTTTTCCGGGGACGATGTCTTCAAGCCGGTCGGCGCACTCTCCGGCGGGGAACGCGCCAAGCTCGCCATGTCGCTCATGGTTCTGTCTCCGGCCAATCTCCTGATCCTGGACGAGCCGACCAACCATCTGGACGTCTACTCCTGCGATGCGCTGACCGATTCGCTCAAAAGCTACGACGGCACCTTGCTGCTCGTTTCACACGACCGGGCGCTGCTCGATGAGGTTACCAACAAGACGCTGGCGTTCGAAGGAAACGGCAGAGTCCGACTCTTCGAGGGCAACTACCGGAAGTACCGGGAGGCGGTCGCTCCGTCGCTTCCGACACCCACCCGGCCGGGAACGAAGAGTCCGCCGACGGCCGCCGCAAAACCGGCCGAGACACGCAACGCTCATGCCCTGTCGAAGGAGCGGCAAAAACTGCAGAAACAGGTGGACGTGATCGAACGGAAGATCGCCGACCTGGAAACCGAACTGGCCGAAATCGAGGGCAAATTGGCCGCGCCCGGTTCGGCCGACGAAGCCGTCACGCTGTCCCACCGGTACTCGGCGTTGCAGGCGGAGATTGCGGCGCGGATGGAGGAGTGGGAGGCCGCGACGATGGAACTCGAGTCGGTCGGCGCTGCCTGAGGAATGATGCACTTGACGCCGATCCGGGAAACGTGCTATATTCCGTTAGCCGATAAAGCGGACTTATCCAGAGTGGCGGAGGGAACGGCCCGATGATGCCACCACAACCACCCGTTTCGTTCCGGAACGGGCAGGTGCGAATTCCGGGCGGGGTGGAAACCCCTGCCAAAGATAAGAGACCGTGCGATGCCAATGGAGGCTTCCCCGTATTTGCGGAAGGAAGCCGATGCCCTCGCAAACCCTCTTACCCGAACAACCCGAACGGAAACGTCCTTCCGCGCCGCGCGGAAGACACGCAGACCTTCGGGGGAAATGCCAGTCCCGCTTTCCTCGGTAATACGGATTACCTGAAGGAGCAGACACTATGTCTGATTACCAGTTGTTTACGTCCGAATCGGTCGGCGAAGGCCACCCGGACAAACTTGCCGACGCGATCTCCGATGCCATTCTCGACGCCTGTCTGAAGGACGACCCCTTCTCCCGCGTGGCGATCGAAACCCTGCTGACCCGCGGTCTCGCCGTGGTTGCCGGGGAACTGACGACCAAGACCTATGTCGAAATCGCCGATATCGTGCGGGAAACGGTTCTCGAAGTCGGTTATAACGATGTCGCTCTCGGATTCGACGGCAACACGACCGGCGTCACCGTCGCGATCCAGAAGCAGTCCCCCGACATCGCGATGGGAGTCGATACCGGCGGAGCGGGAGACCAGGGACTCATGTTCGGTTTCGCCTGCACCGAAACCGAGGAACTCATGCCGCTGCCGATCGCGATCGCGCACCGCCTGACGAAACGACAGGCGGAGATTCGCCGCGCCGATCCGACGATCGGACTCGGACCGGACGCCAAATCGCAGGTAACGATCGCTTACAACGCCGACGGCACCCCGTCCCACATCGATACGCTCGTCCTCTCCACCCAGCACCGCGAACACCTCACCCTGGAGGACGTCAAACGCATCGTGAACGAGCGCATCTTCGAACCGACGCTCGCGGAGTTCTCGGACTTCGTCAAGGGAGAGATCAAGCAGTATATTAACCCGACCGGTCGCTTCGTGGTCGGCGGTCCTCAGGGTGACACCGGTCTGACCGGACGGAAGATCATCGTCGATACCTATGGCGGCTATGCGCGTCATGGCGGCGGAGCGTTCTCCGGGAAGGACCCGACCAAGGTCGACCGGTCAGCCGCGTACATCGCCCGGTATCTGGCGAAGAACGTGGTGGCGGCAGGGCTTGCGCCGAAATGTGAGATTCAGCTGGCCTACGCGATCGGTGTGGCGCAGCCGGTGTCGGTGCGTGTCGACACGTTCGGCACCGGGACCGTTTCCGATACGGAAATCTCCCGTCGATTGGTGGGGACGTTCGATCTGACGCCGAAGGGGATCATCGACCTGCTGGACCTGCGTCGTCCGATCTATCGGGAGACGGCCCGCAACGGCCACTTTGGCAACCCGGCATTCGGCTGGGAGCGAACGGACCGCGCGAAGGAGTTGAACGGTTAACGGAACGGCGGACGCGAAGCGTCCGCCAAGAGCGAGGGGGCGGAACGGAAGTTCCGCCCCCTCGCCGATGTTCGGTTGGTAATTCGCGACTATTCGTTGGTCGTCTCGGGAAGGGGATTCTTCCGGGGTCGACCACGCTTGCGAGCCGGCTTCGGTTCGGGCGGTGGCTGATTGGCGCGGGCTTCCGCCGCGCGGATTCCCCGCATCTCGCCGCCTTTGCGACCGATCATCGCATAGAACTCGGGACCGCGAGACTTCTTGACCGTTTCGCCGCCCTTGCGTCCGATTTCCTGATAGAAGGCCTGACCGTACCGTTGCTTGACGATCTCGCCTCCTTTACGACCGGCTTCACGAGCCAGCGTCGGGTTGGCCGCGAAGCCACCCTCCCGCTCGTTCGCCTGATTCTCCTGATTTTCCGCCATGGTTGTGTCCTTTCCGGTTTTCTCGTCTCCGATGGTTATTCTTCTTCTTTCCCTGCTGTAGTGCCGATCGCCCGGGATCAGGCAGTGGTTTCGCCGACCGGGTTGGCCCCGCCGTTATTGACGGCCTGACTTAACCGATCGACTTCCGTACGGGCGTTTTTCGCAAGATGGCTCGCCTCGACGGAGGATGTGGTTCTGACGTTCGCCAGTCCCTCTTCAACGTCGCTCTTCACTTTATCGACCGTTTCACCGACGCGTGTAGCGACTTTTTCAGCCGACTCCTTGACCGTCGCGGCCAGGCTGGTGGAAGAATCCTTGACCTGCGCCGCAAGGCTGGCCGTCTGTTCCTTCACTTTATCATATGTGTCGCTTGCTTTGTCTTTAATTTCGTCACTTTTTTTCTTGAGCGTGTCGCGTGTTTCCTCACCGCTTTGCGGGGCGTACAGAAGGGCGATCGCCGCGCCCAGCGCGCCACCGACCAGCAGGCCAATCAGGAAGTCACTTTTGTTGTCCGCCATGGTTGCTCAACTTAACCTTTCTCCGTCCGGGAACTCAGGGTAATTTGTCGAGATTCCGCTCCGTTGTCTTCCGCTCTCATTACGGTCTCCGAACCGTTCAGGTTCGGTGTCTGCCCGACCATCGGACGAATTTCCGGCACGGGTACCGGGTTTTCCGTTCGAACGGACTGCGTGATCGTTTCCTGTTGCCGGCGGGTGAATGTCTCCGCTCCCCGGCGAAGACCGGCGAGGACGGAATTCAATCCGATCAGGGGGGTGAAAACGGTGCGACGGACCGCATAGGTCGTGGTATCGACCCGGGAATGCACCATTTCGGTCAACTCCTCGCCCTGTGTCAGAATCTCCTCTGCCTTGGTGCCGATCGAACTCACTTTTTCCGTGGTCAGGGTCAGAACCGTATCCGCCTTCTGCAGCAACGGATCAATTTTCTGTTCATACTTTTCCAGTAAGGCGTTCAAACGTAGAACCAGATAAACCGCTGCCACCAGGAGGATCACCAGGATCAACGAAGTCAGGATATAGAACACTACCAGGAAGGTACTGGCGACCGGGCCTAGAACGGGCATAGCGGCTTTTCTCCCGTAGCTTTCTGACAATTAAAGACGGAAATCCGTTTCAAACTGTTCCCTCGCTTTTTGGAATTAACGCCGGGCGAATACGGACGACGGAAATTCCAACGTGTCGGCGACGCTCCGGAGGTTTCCCGCAACTGCCAATAATGTAATCATCTCCTTTCTACTACCTTTTGCAGGGTGATTCAACAGGGACCATGCGCTCCGGGAATCACCCTTCTTCTTAGTAAGGGTATAAAATAGTCTACATATATATAGTAGTCTACTTTAGCAGCCAGCGAGTTCCCAGTGAAAGCACGAAATCCGGCGCGTATTTCGCCAGAGCGCCGAAATCGTTCTCCGAATTGAGCAGAAAAATCTGTCCGCCATGTCCGATGTCACGCCAGAATCCGAAGGTGAAAGCGCGGCGAGGCCGATCCGCGTAGGAAAAGCCAGAACGAAACGGCGCCGGGTTATCATCGGTCTGAATCACGGCGGAGGTGCGCCCGTCGAACAGATACTCCGCCGCGACCAGGGAATGCACCAGAGTCCGCTCCGGCCGGAGCGCGGGGTTCGACGCGCCGCCGGTGAACACCAGGGAGGCGTTGCCATGAACCGCCAGGTTACGCAGCGGTCGCGCGGTCGCCGTCAGTCCGAGACCGAAATCCGTTTTTCCCGATCCGAGCAGGTGGTTGCGATTCCCGGTCGGAAGTTTGAGGAGGGCGCGGGCCGCCAGACCGATCCGACGCGTTCGTTCCACTGCTGCCGGAAGCCGTTGTAACTCCCGACGGTACTCCAGAAGCGTATCGCCGAACCCGCTCCGGGAAACCGAATCATCGATGATCACCTGTCCCGCCGCATCGGTGACCCGGAACAGCGTTCGGTTTCGAGGGATGTTGCCTCGCCCTCCGCCTTCGAAGCCGAACACCTTATGCCACGAGTCGATGAAATGATCGAGCCAACCCCCGTTGCGCGAGACATAAACCAGACTCAGACCGATTTCCTGCCCGGAACCGATCCCGCGCGCATATCCCAGGTACAACCGCTGTTCCTCGAAATCGACCAGATAGCGCCGTGGTCCTTCGTTCAGATTCAGCAGATTATTGACGATATCGAGGCGGACATCCAGACGACCCAGACCCTTCCGAAGGACACGGGCATCCGCCGCCGGCGGCGTCAGAAACGGTGTGTTGAGCGGTTCGCTGTTGCGGTGAGGAAGCGGACCTTTCGGTACGAGAATCCCGAAGGCGGGAGCGTCATCGACGGAACCGGCGGCGATCGCCTCCTGGGCGCGCGTCACCGTTCCGAGGAGCAGAGGCGCGATCGCGGCGGCGAGGGCACGAAGGAAAATCCGGGCCGGGCGTCGGGGGGGCAACATGAGGCGATTATAGCAGTCCGTCCTCCTCTCGTCAATCGTCGGGATCGAAGGTGTCGTCGGCATCGACGCGCCGATCGGGGACATAACCGGGGGCAAAACAAAAGACAAAGGAACGGAATGCGTCGAGGCAATTCCGTTCCTGTTAATTGTCTTTTTGTAAGGTTTAACTCGCTATTCGGTTTTCGTTATGCGGTTGTGCGATATTCAATTGTCGTTATTCGGTTTTCGATATTCTATTTGCCGTTCGATTGTCGTTATTCGGTTGTATTTCGATATTCGGTTGTCGCGGCGCTCTGTTTGTTAACGCGAAGTACGATGTTCTCCGCGTTCGTTGTCTTTTAAGACGCAGGAAGGGGAAACACGGTTCCCGGTCCTGTCACATTTCAGGCAATTTTCGTTCCGCCAGGAAAAAGATAAGAAAATCCCGTACTCCGACGAGGAAGGGAACCGACGGTGCAGGGTGACAGTGATATAATGGACATCATGTCCGTCCCTCTTTCGGTTTCCTGTAACCCTCGACCCGCGGAAAACCATCCGCCGGCATTGTCCGTGGTGATTCCCGCCTACAACGAGGCCGGACGACTTTTGCCGACGCTGGAGGCCGCCGTCGCCTACCTGGACGGACGAAAAATGCCGTTCGAACTGGTGGTGGTCGATGACGGGTCGCGGGATGAAACGGCCGCCGTGGCCCAGGGGTTTGCCACCCGTTACGCCGGGGCCGCCGGCGGCTTCGGTGTGGTGCGTTCCCTGCGGTATGAAACCAACCGGGGCAAAGGGCACGCCGTTCGTTACGGAATCATGCGGGCGAGCGGTGACCGGGTGCTTTTCATGGACGCCGACCTGTCGACCCCGATGGAAGAACTTCCCAAACTGGAAGCGGCGCTCGACCCGTCCCGCTCCCTGGAAGTGGCCATCGGGTCACGTCCCCTGCGCGAAAGCCGTCTGGAAGTGCGTCAGCCCTGGTATCGCGAACTCGGCGGCCGATCCTTCAACAAGGTCGTGCAGCTTCTGGCTACTCCCGGCATCGAGGACACCCAGTGCGGTTTCAAGCTGCTGACCGCGCGGGCTGCCCGCGATATCTTCTCCCGCTGTCAACTCAACGGTTTTTCCTTCGATGTCGAAGCCCTCTTCCTGGCACGGAAATTGGGGTATCGTATCGCCGAGGTGCCGGTGCGCTGGGCGCATCAGGAAGGAGCCGCCGCGTTTCCGACGAAAAGTGCCTACCTTCGCCAGGGACTCGCCATGCTGGCGGACCTGCGCCAGATCCGGCGCATTCACCGGGACGTGCGACCGGTCGCCGCCCTCGCCAAACCGTCCGCCCCCGGCACCTGAACGCCTCGGAGCACGTTTGCGGGAACCCATGACGAATCCATGAAGGTGAAATATCGCGGTGTCGTTCCTCCGCTCGGAATCGGTCTCGCCGGGCTGGGATTGGCTTACTATGCTCTGCGCGTCGAACCGTTCGCCGTCGAACGCACCCACACGGAACTTTTTTTGCGTCGCCTGCCGCCCGTCCTCGACGGATTGCCGGTTCTGTTTATTGCCGATCTCCATACCGCCGATTGGACGCTCCGCGAGGAGCGGATCGTCGCTCTGGTGCGGGAAACGCCACGGCCCGAACTGATCGTCTGGGGCGGAGATTTCCTGCGCGGACGACATGGGACCGTGAACGCCCTGCGGCTCGTTCGAACGGTCGCCGATACCTTCCCCGACGTTCCGACCTACGGTATTCTCGGCAACGCCGAGCATAAGATGATGCTTCGAGAGCGTCGGGAGTTCGGTGTCCGACTGACCGAGCTGGGTGTGACGATGCTCGGAAATGAGAACCGACCGCTGACGCTGCGCGGTGAAACCCTGACCCTGGTCGCCGTCGATGACCCCTACTACGGGCATGCCGATCTCGACGCCGCCCTGTGCGGCGCGCGGACCGATCGGTTCACCCTGCTGCTGTCCCATTCGCCGCAACTGGCGACTCAGGCCGCGCGGGCGGGCGTCGACCTGATGCTGTCCGGCCATACGCACGGCGGTCAGGTGCGTCTGCCGCTGATCGGCCCGCTCAAAACCCAGAATCCCCTCTGCCGCCGCATCGATATGGGCATCTTCGACCGCGCTCGTCTGCGCGCGACTCTCGGTTACGATCCCGGCGGTGACCTGACTCTGTACATCACCCGGGGAATCGGCCTGGCGAACGTCCCGCGTATCGCCTGGGCGGCGCCGCGCTTCCTGTGTCCGCCGGAAGTCTCTTTTCTTACCCTGCGTCGAAAGGTGTGACCGGCGGTGGTGACCGACGGGCCTTGACAGGGAAACGACGGTATGTTATCCTTCCCTCGGTATGCGGAACGCTTCTGTGGGACTCGGACGATGGTGGTGGCGCGGCAACCTTTCGCCGTCGCCTCGACCCGCGCGTGTCTCCGGCTAAATTCTTCCGCAGACGCAACGATTTTAGAAAACGGGGACAGGTCCGACGGGGCCTGTCCCCGTTTCGCTTTTCGCTCCCGCCCCGCGAGGAATATGGAATGTCCGGATCAACGATGAAGAACCTGATGAGCAATCCGTCGACCCGCGCCCTGTTCGCGCCGACGCCCGATCGGGAAACGTTTCGACGTCTGGCGACCGAGGGCAACATGGTTCCGGTCTGGCGGGATATCCTCGCGGACCTGGAAACACCCGTATCGGCCTTCAAACGTATCGCCGACCGCCCGAACGCCTTCCTGCTCGAAAGCGTCGAGGGCGGTGAACGGATGGGACGCTACTCCTTCCTCGGCAGCGAACCCCGGATGGTGCTTCGGGCGCGCGGACGACAGGTGACGATCACCGATGGGGGACAGGAGCGCAGAATCGACCTCGGCGACGGCGAGGACGCCCTCCATGTGCTGGAAAGACTGCTCGCCCCGATCCGCTACGTATCCGTCCCCGGACTGCCCCGGTTCGTCGGCGGGGCGGTCGGCTATATCGGCTATGACTGGGTGCGCTTTCTGGAACCGATCGGCGAGCGCACGACCGACGATCTCGGTCCGGACGATGTGCATCTGCTGGTCGCCGATACGCTGGTTATCTTCGACCATGTGCAGCACCGGATGCGCGTGCTCGCCAACGCCCGGATCGATGACCCCGCCGACCTCGATGCCGCCTACGACGACGCCATCGCGCGGATCGACGCCCTGATCGCCACTCTGCGCCAGCCGCTTCCGGCTCCCGAACCGAAGATCAATGTGTCCGGCGAGGAGATACCGTTCGAATCGAACCTGACCCTCGACGAGTACCGGGCGATGATCGGCGCGGCCAAGGAGTATATCGCCGCCGGGGATATCATTCAGGTGGTGCTGGCGCAACGGTTCTCCCGTCCCCTGCGCGCCGCGCCGTTCGATGTCTACCGCGCGCTTCGGTCGCTGAACCCCTCGCCGTATATGTTCTTCCTTGCCTACGAGGATGGCCCGACGCTGGTCGGCGCGTCGCCGGAGATTCTGGTGACGTACGAGGCCGGGAAGGTGACCGTGCGACCGATCGCCGGAACCCGAAAGCGCGGCGCGAACCCGGCGGAGGACGCCGCACTGGAAGCCGAATTGCTGGCCGACGAGAAGGAGTGCGCCGAACATATCATGCTGGTCGATCTCGGGCGCAACGACATCGGTCGGGTCTGTGAGTTCGGCACCGTCACGGTCGATGAACTGATGGTGGTGGAAAAGTACAGCCATGTCATGCATATCGTCAGCAATGTCAGCGGACGACTTCGACAGGGCAAAACCGCCTTCGACCTGCTGCGCGCGACGTTTCCGGCCGGGACGCTGTCCGGCGCGCCCAAGGTCCGGGCGATGCAGATCATCGAGGAACTGGAACCGACGCGCCGGGGAGTCTACGGCGGGGCGATCGGCTACTTCTCCTACAGCGGCAACCTGGACGCCTGTATCACCATCCGGACCGCGCTGATTCGGGATGGGAAGGTCTACGTTCAGGCCGGCGGCGGAATCGTTGCCGACAGCGATGCCGACGCCGAATTTGAGGAAACGATGAACAAGTCGGGGGCGGTCAAACGCGCGGTCGAGATGGCGGAAGGCGGACTGCTGTGATTCTGACCGTGTTTCGTTCGCGTCTGCGTCCCGATGCCGGAGAGGCGTACCGGGCCTGGGCCGAGGAGATCGAGACGCTTGCCCGACGTCAACCGGGGTTCGTGTCGGTAAAGACCTTTGCGGCGGTGGATGGCGAACGCGTGACGCTGGCCGAGTTTGAAACCGAGGCGGATGTTTCCCACTGGCGCGAGCAGGCGCGACACCGGGAAGCGCAGCGGCTCGGACGGGAACGTTTCTACGACGAATACCGCGTACAGGTATGCGAGGTGTTCCGGGATTATTCGTTCACGCGACCGCAGGATACCCGGACTTCGGCCAGCGCCCCAACGGAAAAGAGAGACCCCGCCGGTGAAACGCATTGAACCGGGAGAGAAATCGGATCGGCCCGTCACGTCCGATCAACTGGAATCCCTGGGCCGACTGTTTTCGAGGCGCATGCAGATCCAGTGCGGTTACTGCAAGATGCGCATACAAATGACTATAGAAGGGGGAGAACTGCGTCTGGGAAGCAGCCCGGACATGACGGAGATTAACCCGGAACACCGTCCGAAACCGCGACTGGTGTTCTACTGCGGACGGTGCAAACGCATTCTCGGATTCATTCAGGGGGATGTCTGGTCGGGGGAGCATGGCGCGGAGACGCCGACTCGCTGGGACCGGCTGGAACTGGAGGAGTGATGATTCTGGTCATCGATAACTATGATTCTTTCACCTATAACATTGTGCAGTATCTCGGGGAGATGGGGTGCGAACTCGAGATCTACCGGAACGACCGGATTACCCTCGGGGAGATCGAGGCGCGTCGCCCGGACCGAATCCTGATCTCACCGGGACCCTGCGACCCGGAACTCGCCGGCGTCTCGGTTGAGGCGATTCGCCGGTTCGGCGGCACGGTGCCGATTCTGGGCGTTTGCCTGGGACACCAGAGTATCGGACATGCCTTCGGCGGCAAAATCGTCCGCGCCGGACGATTGATGCACGGGAAGACGTCCCCGATCCGGCACGATGGGAAGGGCGTTTTCGCGGGAATCCCGCAGGAGTTCGTCGCCACCCGGTACCATTCTCTCCTCATCGACCGGGATACGCTGCCCGACTGCCTGGAAATCAGCGCGGAAACAGCGGAGGGGGAGATCATGGGCGTCCGGCACAGAACCCTGGATATCGAGGGCGTGCAGTTTCACCCGGAAAGCGTCCTGACGGAACACGGACGGACCCTGCTCGCCAACTTCGCCCGACATTGATCTCGCATTCGGTCCCGGCATGGATCCGGCGTCCCGCCCTGACCGGACCGGGACGCCCGACCGGACGTTCAGAGGTGATAGACGACGTTCGGGTAGCAAAGGAGATGCGGAGTCGTCGTCGTCGGATCGACCGGAACGTCGAGAAACCGGGTGAGCGGACCGTTTATCGGACCGTCGGACGGCTCCTCACGGTCGCGTCCGAGTTTGTAAAAAGCGCGGACGGATTCGAGAATCTCATCGGTCAGACGCCAGAGGTGGGGGATATCGTCATTGCGTCGTGCCGAAACCAGTAGTCGCCACATTCGTTCGATGATGTCACCGTTGCCGGTTTCCACCAGAAAAACCATCGCCTGAAGAACCCTTTCCGGTTATTGGACATAAGACGGAACGCAGCATCGCGGGGTGTCCCATTATAACCCGATTTCGGCATTTCGAAAGGGGATTTTCAGACGTATTTAATATTCGTTAGCAGACCGTAGGGTGTATTGCCAGCCGACCCGTCAGCCCCAGCAGAGGCGTATACCGGCCAGGAGCGTGAAAAGGACGGCGATGCGCTCGAACCATACCTGATCGATCCGTCCCAGAAGCCATCGCCCGGTGACCGCGCCGGCCAGAGCGGCCGGGAACAGGGTCAGGGCGAACAGGAACCCGTTCCCGGTGACCGTTCCCAGATAGAGGCCGAAGGGTACCTTGAACAGGTTGACGGCGAAGAAGAACCAGGCGGCGGTTCCGACGAAC
>JANRLW010000032.1:0-22490 GCA_033762295.1 Capsulimonadales bacterium | reverse complement strand
ACCTGAGGTTTCTGCACCGAATATCCTTCCTGACGCAGGATATTCTTGATGGTGGCCACACTGACCCGCAGGTCCATCTTCTGTCGAGCCACGGTCTGAAGACGCTTGGCAGTCCAAACATCGCCGACGAAGCCAAAGGCTTCGGGTCCCTGGTCGACGAGTTGTGTCAGTCGCTTGCGGTGTTCTGCGGTGACCTTGGGCGGCCTGCCCGGACTCTTCTTGACAGTGAGGGCGTGTCTTTGCTCCTCGGGGGGGTAGGTCCTTGGCCCGTTTGATCCACTGGCTGATCGCGCCTTTGGTGACGCCGAGAGCTTCGGCGATGAGTTTCTGTTGCCAGCCTTTCTGGTACAATTCGACCGCGCGAAGCCGTCGCTCGGTTTGCCAATCGCTGCCGGTTTTTATGCCGATAGTTTACAGCATTTTTATCGCGTCAATATTCGAAGAGAGGATGGCACTGTAGAACCGAGGGGCGGCTTTACACAAATTCTCGGACGCTCTCCCGTGTGGTTTGCGCAATCAATGAAACTCAAGGTAAAATTTTATCATGAGTAAATCTGTGAATACACCAGATAAAGAACTATCGATTTTCGCTGAGGAACACATTGATACTGTGGACGTTCGTAAGCGTATCGGCGCGAGGATCGGACAGCGTCGCGAGATGTTAGGGTTAAAACAAGAGGTCTTGGCGAGAGCGCTTGGAAAAACTGTTCCTGCCTTCTCCCACTATGAAACAGGTCGAAACGATATCTCTGCCGTTGACCTTTGGAAGATCGCTCGTATCCTTCGGGTATCGACGAATTTCTTCTTTGATGACGATGAGCTTCGACGTTCGGAAATTTTCGTTGATGGTGCGGCCGAAGCCGGCGTTGATGTAACTATAATCCAAGAAATCGTCGATGCCCTAATTCCTGTGCTCAGTAAAAGGTCTCAAAGCGTCGCACCTATTCATATCCCGAATCCTGTAGAAATCACTGCAGGTAACCTTGTGGCTTTGCCCATCGATCGGGTAGAATGATGGTGAGAGTTTAGTACAGTGGGTGATGGCCGGAAAATATCGTCCTCGCTAGTGTTTTGCCTCTCATCCCAAGCTTTTCGGTTTCTAACTGACTCTTAATCAGCGGGTCATAGGTTCGAGTCCTATACAACCCATCCTCCATTCACTTTTTGTTCTTCTCTCCCCGGGCGGCGCCACCCTTCCCTGCGGTCAGGTTCCCGTGCATTCCGCCTTTCCGTCCATGGCTCGTGCCCGGATGCCTTCCTTTCTCCGTTGACGGATCTGCCGATCTCATAAGTCGCGACGAAAAAGCAGGGGACTCGCCTGAGCGAGTCCCCTGTTTTTTCGGAATCCGACGACCGACAATGATCGTCTTTTACGGAGCGATGCCGAAGGTTTTGCAGTTGTCCGGGTTGTTGCCACCCTCGTAGCTGCGCCAGTACATGCAGAGGTCGTTCACGGACGCCGGCTGGCCAAAGCCGGTCGGGCGTCCATCGTAGCGGTACCACTTCGCATGGCCGTCCACGAACGAGAAGTTGTTGCCACCGCTGTGCACCGGCTGGGAGGCATGAGTGGCCCGGAAGCACGGACCGTCGTTGAAGCCCGGCCACGGGGACGGACGCAGCCCCTCGAGCTGCAGGCTCATGCGCGGCAGTTCGAAGGTGTCCCCTTCCATCAGACACATGGCCGGAGAGGCGACGGAGGCCAGCGGCACCCCGATCTGCGGTCGCGGATGGACCGTCGTCGAAACCGTTCGTCCACCGACAACGATCGAGTAGACTTCGTTCGCGTTCGGCGCGTCGAAGGTCTGCGCCTGGGTCAGACCGCGATCGTCGTTCCAGGTGACGCCGTTGTTGAAGCCGTAGCCCCAGATGATCGGCTCATCGGTCGGATTGTCGCGTTCGCCCGGCCGCAGGTAGTAATCGCCGTAGTCGCTGCCCGGTCCGCAAACGGTCGCCAGCGAGGACGGGGAGACGCTGCGGGACGGGCAGAGCAGGATCTTGGTGCTCTTCAGGTAGGGCTGGATGTTCCAGTCGAAGTGACCGATCAGACCGCGCGCCCAGGAAGTCACCAGCCGCTCATCGTAGTCCTGAGCATACATCAGGTGTCCGAGCGCCAGCTGCTTGATGTTGGAAAGGCAGGAGGTCTGTCGGGCCTTTTCGCGGGCCTGAGCGAAGACCGGGAAAAGAATCGCGGCCAGAATCGCGATGATGGCGATGACGACGAGGAGCTCGATCAGCGTGAATCCCGCTTCGAGACGAGAGGCGTAGCCCTGAGAACGACGGGCAGAAGACATGGCAATCCTCCGACGGTAGGTAGTCCGTTTACCGGTAGGCCCCCCCCAAACGAGAGGGCACAGCTCAGTGTACCATTACCTTCCCCGGACAAATATTAAATCCACGTTAAGAAATCCGATTTTCGCAAACGATTGGACCGAACGGACCAAAAGAACCGAATTATCCGACGAGCGATGGTCCCGAAGAGGCGCGCACGACCAGGCCCGCCGGCAACAGGACGTAACGGAAAGTCCGCACCTGCGGCCACGCCAGACGGATCTGCAACAGACGGGCGGCTTCGTTACCGATCTGTTCGAACGGCTGAGATACCGAAGTCATGAACGGATCGACCACCGACCACCGTTCCGAGTTATCGAAACCGACGACCGCCAGGTCCTCCGGAACGTGCTTACCGATCGCGCGAACACTCCGGATCAACTGATGCGCCGTGTAGTCGTTGACGGCGAACGCGGCGGTGGGCGGTTCCGGCATCGCAAAAAGTTGATGGGCGATTTCCCGCCACTGCCTCTCGTCGTCCCGAGCCGTCTTGAAGGGCCCCTGCAACACCCGTTCCGGCCGGAACGGAATCCCCGCACCGCGTAACGCCTCCTGGTATCCCTGAAGCCGCTCGAGGACGGTGGAGGCACGGTCGGCATTGGTCACGTGGGCGATGGCGCTATGTCCGAGTCCGATCAGGTAGCGCACGGCGTCCGCCGCCGCCAGGATGTTATGTACCCCGACGAAATCCGCTTCAAAACCCGGCGGCGGTTCCCGATCGACGAAAACCAGCGCTTTTCCCGCCTCCCGCAGATAATCGAGCGCCGCGCGGTTCTCCTCGCCTCCCAGGTACCACAGGATGACCCCCGCGACATCGGGATCGTCCGCCAGACGGCGCAACGCGGCCGCTTCCGACCGTATCACCTCGGGATGTTCCGTTCCCTGAGGACAGGACATGACCAGACGGAGCGGTCTCTCCAGCATGGCCAGACCCTGGTGCACCCCGTTGGTCAATGCGATCGGCCCCATGTCCCGCGGCGTCCCGGAGATCCAGAGAGCCACGGTCTGCGCCGCACGCGTTCCCCCGAATCGTGCGGAACCGTCCTTTTCCCGCTCGTCGCTCCCCGGTTCCGCTTCCGCACGATTCCAGACGATCGGGCGATGGCCCGCCGTCCGCTGAATCAGGCTGCCCTGCTCCAGTAGAACGATCGCCTGACGCACCGTCGGACGGCAAACGGAAAACTCCTCCGCCAGAGCGCGTTCCGAGGGCAGCCAGCGCCCATGAACATACACTCCCGACCGTATCCGCTCCTCCAGAACGGACACCATATAGCGAACCGACGGCGACAGCGCTCTGGTTCCGTTTTCACCTTTCTTCCGCTCCATGAACCTTGCCGGGCTCCTTTGTTCCCGCTATTTCCGGTCTTACCTTTCCGGAGAGCCGGGTACCATACCTGACCATTTTATACCGTTTTCAGGATTCCGGCGAGGGCCCGTTCTCCGTCCCGGTTTCGACCGGCGGCCACTGCCCACGGCATTTCGCCGCGAAGGCGGGCCAGTTCTCCGTGATGTACGCAACCACCCCCGGACGAACCGTATACACCCCACGCTCGGGGCGATCGAACCAGCCATAAACATTTCGCTGAAGGATCGCTCCGGCCTTCGGCGAAGCCCCACGGGTTCGAAGACAGGACGGCGATTGCGGCCCGAACGTTTCCAGGCAAAGCGCGACGAAGATGGCCTGCTCGCGATACGCGGTCAGCAACGGACGACCCGCAACGCCGGCGATATTGTAGTCCTCCGAGCGACCGGCAATCTCCCGGAGAATGGCCTGACGGAGCTTCGGACGCCGCCGCCGTAACGGTTCCCGGATCGGATGAAACACCACCTCCACCGCCGTCGCCTCTCCGGTATCCGCCGAAAAATGTACCAGGATCAATCCGAGCGACAGCCGCTTCAGCAAATGCTCCGTCCCACGCCAGCGGCGCGTATACCGCTCGCCTTTGCGCCCGGCAAACGGAATCGCCACATACACGCTGTCCGCCGCCTGCTGGCGCTGAACGGCCTGTATCAGAAGGTCGATCGTGAATCCCCGCTTCAGTTCGATCACGATCAGTTCGTCGCCCCGGACCGCCGTGATGTCGCAATCCCGGACCTCGCTCCGTACGACATAGCCCTGCCCCTCCAGGTAATTTTTCACCGGAAACGCCAGGTCGCTCTCACGAAACGAACGCTTCGACATCGCTTTCCGAATCGCTTTCCAATCTCTTGCCGATATACGGTTCAGGGTTGTCCACGGCAAGGACAACCCTGCCCCTGTCACCGGTCGGGGGATCCCCCGACCGGTGTTTAATGGGTATCGTAGAACCGATCTACCGCTTCCTGGTCGGCCTGAAATAGCGTGATGACCTTTTTCCGACCCTCGACAAAACGGAACAGAATGGCTTCGTCCCAGGTCAGTTCGTTCTCGCCGATGCGGGCCGTGTTGCGGGTTTCCAGCAAAACGTCCTCCTCGCAGACAAGCCAGTTCATATGGGTGATAGCGTACGTCCCGCCGGTGAGTTCCATCAGGCGAGCGAAGTAGCCCATCACGGCTTCGACCCCGGTGTAGTCACCCGACAGACGGTTGTTTCCCGGCACGATATATCGCACCTCCGGGTCAAAAATGGCAGCGGCCCCGGCAAAGTCTCCCTCCGCCATCGCTTTCTGATAAGCGCGAATCTTTTGGACATTGGGTGCGTTCACAGCTCCGGTTTCGACCGGAGACGTCGGTTCGTTGCTCATGATTACCTTCTTTCCGCCCTTCTTTCGTTAAAGGAGTCCGCCGGCCGTTGTCGCGCCGGGAACTCCGTTACCACCTCGACAGCCGGGGAACGCAAAACAGGAGGTCGCCCGGACCCCGGCGTTTTCGCCCTTTACGCTCGTTCGATGCACCGAACACGGATTCCCTCCGCGATTCGTCCTTTCCTGCCCTGTCCCTTTAACGGACGAGCCTTCCCGGACGACAGAAAGATCAACCTGTCTTTTGACACCCTTCCGGAGGTTTTATGCTGGGACCGACTCTGATCGGCGAACGCGTCCGACTGATCGCGCCGAACGAAGAGATGCTGCCGATGTTCATTCGCTGGCTCGCGGACCCCGAGGTGGTTCGCTTTCTGGGAATCCGCTTCCCCCCGTCGATCGGACAGGAGCGGGACTGGTTCGACCGCGTCTCGAAAAGCGCGGACGATATCGTCTGGGTGATCGCGGTCGGCGACCGGCCGATCGGCACGAGCGGGATTCACCGGATCGACTGGCGGAATCGCCGGGGCCTGACCGGCAGTTTGATCGGCGAGAAGGACGAATGGCGTAAAGGATATGCGACCGAGGCCCATCGCCTGCGAACACGGTACGCCTTTGAGGAACTGAACCTGGAAAAGCTGGAATCGGCGGCGATCGCCGGGAACGCGGGCAGCATTCGCGCCCTCGAAAAGGCCGGGTACCGCCAGTGTGGCCTGGCCCGCCGTCATGAGTTCCGGCAGGGCCAGTGGCACGACGAATGGCGGGGCGAGGTGCTTCGGGACGAATGGCGCTCGCTATCGAACACGGCGGAAACCCCGGAAGCCGCGGAGGTCATGGTCGAACGATAATGGTGGCCGGGTAATTGGACCCGGAGAGCGGCAGGGTCCGTACCGTGACGCTGCGGTTCTCTCCGGGCGCGAGCGTATAGGTGGCCAGAGTCGTCTCTCTGAGCATATCGGATTGCGGAATCTCCACCTTCCGATCCGCCATCAGGAAGATGCCTCCGGCCATGCCCGCCGACGGTTCGAAAACCAGACGAACGCGGGCCGGGGCGTCGGTCGGGTTTTCCAGGCGAACATTGATCTCATACAGGACGCCGTAGTTTCCATGGAGAACGGTCTGGGGCGACGCCGAGGCGACCAGTCCGACGCGACCGTACTTGATGAACGTCCACGGTCCGCCGACCCGGTAGGAAACGTCCATCCTCTGCGCCGGATTGGGGTAGACGTGTTCGGAGAATCGCGCCGGGTCGCTCGTCTCCCAGCGCAGGGTATCGAGCGGCACGGGAAGAAAGATCGTCCGGGTGGCAACGACCGGCGTCTCCGCGCTGATCCGGATCAGCGGCGTCGGCCCGTAGATGGTCCGCAGGTGCATCAGGCCGGAAACGGTCTGGCCGTTCGGAAGCCGCCGGGAGGACAGCGGAATGAAAGAGTGCGGAGGGATTCTCAGCACCGCCCCGACGCCGTTCTCGGCGGCCCGAAGGTAATCCGCCGCCGCCCGATAGCCCACCCAGACGGTATCCCGTTCCGGTCCGGCATCGCCGCCGACCATCTGCACATGGGTCACCTCATTGCTGTCGTTGATCAGTTCGACATCGAAGTTCAGCGTGGAACCGGCGCCGTTCTGGTGATGATACAGCAGTCGCGCCGTCTCGCCGCCATTGGGCAGGCGACCGGCGAAGAGGCTGGCAGGTCCCTTGATTCGCTCCGGATTGTTGGAGTAGAACAGAACGGTGGTTTCTCCGGCTGCCAGACGGCGGTTGATGACCGGGACAAACAGCCGCCGCTCCACCGGCAGCATCTCCGGGCCGGTGACCCGAACGGGGACCGGGACGAGGGCGGTCTGTCCGGCCGCCACCGATCCGACCGAGAGGGAGTTCGTTACCACCCGCGCCTCCGCGCCGGGCGTCAGCGTGACCGAGGCGAGAGCGGCGACCCGCGCCAGTCGGGCGATCAGAGCGGACGGCGCCGTTTTACCGGTGACGGTGACCGGATGTGGCACTCCGAACTGCCCGGCGTACGGTTTGACGGCGGCGACGAAGGTCGCCACCGCCCCGTCCCGCTCGAAAAACACGGTTTCGCGGCCGGGCTTCACCCCGGTCAGCGTTACCTGGCCGGTCGTCGCGTCCGTCTGCCAGCGAACGATCGACGCGTCTCCGGAGTCGGTCGTGATCCGGATCGGACCGCGCGCCGCGCCGCGCAGACGCAGAACGCGGTTCTCGGCCAACGGGATGACCTGGCTGGCCTGAGGGAGAATCAGTCCTGGCAACGCGAGAGTTCGCTTCAATTCCCGCGCCCAGCGTTCCGCCTGCATTCGGGCCTCGGCCCGAGCCGATGCCAGCAGACGACGTCGACGCCGCCTGGACTTTACCCGGGGGACTTCGCGCGCCGCCGCCGTCGCCACTGTCGCTCCATCGAAACGGACCGCAGGCGCGTCCTCGTCGGCGAGATCAAGGCGAACCGCCCCCGCCCGCGCCCCGTTGTTGATCCCCTCCTGCAGTCGGCTGGCGGCCCGTTCGGCCCGTTCGAACGGAAACAATCCCGCCCGCACCTCCCGGAACCGGAACACGACCACGTCATTCACCAGGACCACTCCGGTTTTGCCCTGCTTGCTCGCCACGACATGCGGCGTCCATTGTTCCGTCGGCCGCTGGGCGAACGCCGTATCCATCCGGCAGACGACGACAGCGAACAGCCACAGAATCAGCAACGTCGATTTATGAAGGAAATTGTTGAACATTCGACCCCGCTTCACACCCCCCGTTTTATACCGCTTAATCATACGTACGGGAAGTCAATGGGGGCCGATTCGATGAAATTTTCTATCCATTTCCCGATGGGTGAGGGCCAGCAGAATCGGCCGACCGTGCGGGCAGGTGAACGGATTGCGCATCGCCGCCAGATCCGTCAGCAGACGGGTCATCTCCTCCATCGTCAACGGATCTCCCTTCTTGACCGCCATCTTGCAGGAGGCCATGATGATGGCCGTCTCCTGCGGAACCGGTAATCGCCGCGCGACGCTTTCCGCCGTCATCTCCTCGATGATTTCACGGAGGATATTTTCCGGGCCCCGGTCGGCAACCGCCGCCGGCACCGCCCGCAGAACGAACGTCCCGCCGCCGAACGGTTCCAGAAGAAACCCGGCTCTCTCCAGTGCGGACCGTCGTTCGGCGACGATCTTCGCCTCGCGAGCCGCGAACTCGACCGTTTGCGGCAAGACCAGTCGCTGCGCCACGACCCCCCACCGCGCCGCCTGTTCCGTCGCTCCGTTCATCATCTGTTCGTAAAGCACCCGTTCATGAGCGATATGCTGGTCGATAAGCAGAATCGCATCCTCGGTTTCGGCCACAATATAGGTATTTCGGGATTGACCGATCACCCGCAGTCGGCCGATCCGATACCCGTCAAACCCAATATAGCCGTCGTCGGACGGCGGCCTCACCGACGGGTCCCCTTCCGAAAAGACGATTTCCGGCTGCCCGGTCGGCACCATGGCGCCGGCATCCGCTCCCGTTCCGTCGCCGGACTCCACGACGGCGGTCGTGGGCAGCATCACCTCGCTTCGCCCGAAACTCGATAACGCCGTCTTCGGGGGCAACGCGCTTCCTCGCACGATGTCGATGGGAGCGGTCCCGGCCGGAGCGGTTTCGGCGGAAAGCGACGCCTCCACCCGGACCTCCGGCATCAGGCCGCCGGTCAGCATCGCGTTCCGCACCGCCTGGTGCACCGCGGAATAGACATCCCCTTCGCGCGAGAACCGGACCTCGATCTTCGTCGGGTGGACGTTGACATCGACCAGTTCCGGCGCGATGGACAGGAAAAGCGCGACCACCGGAAACCGATCGCCGGTCATCAGCTGTTTGAACGCCGAGTCGAACGCATGGGTCATCGTCCGCGAGCGAACGAAGCGTCCGTTGACGAACATCGCCTGGGCGGAGCGGGTCGCTCTTGTCAACGACGGTTTGGAGACGAATCCGGTCACCGACAGGGAGGTCGACACGTAGTTGAGCGGCACCATTTCCCGAACGGCGTCCCGCCCCCAGACGGCGGCCACCGCCACCCGCGGATCGTGCGAGCCGGGATAGGACAGGACCTCATAGCCGTCGTGGACCAGTCGAAACGCGACCTGATGATAGGCGAGGATCAGTCGATGGAGCAGGTCGGTCGTCTGGTTGAGTTCCGTCTGCGCGGTCTTCATGAACTTGAGACGCGCCGGGGTATTGAAAAAAAGATTCTCGATCGTGATCGTCGTTCCGTCCGGTCCCGCCGCATCCTCCACCCGCACCATCTCGCCGCCGCTCACCCGGATTTCGGTCGCCGTCTCCTCCTCCGCCGGTTTGGTCACGAGATGAAAGTCCGACACGGACGCGATCGAGGGGAGCGCCTCTCCCCGGAAGCCCAGGGTCCGGATTGCGAAAAGATCGTCCGCCGAACGGATCTTGCTGGTGGCATGCCGCTGCAGACACAGAACCGCGTCCTCCCGCACCATCCCGCAGCCGTTGTCGCGCACCCGAATCCGGCGTTTCCCCCCCTCCTCCAGTTCGACCTCGATCCGGGTCGCCCCGGCATCCAGGCTGTTCTCCACCAGTTCCTTGACGACCGAGGAAGGGCGTTCGATCACCTCGCCGGCGGCGATCCGGTTGGCGGTCGAGTCGTCGAGAAGGTTCACGATCTGGGGCATGTCGATATTGTAACGCCGTCGCCGATCCCGGGCAAACAGATTTTTGCGGTCTTGCCGGGCGTTTTGCGAACAGGGTACAATCGTCGAAAGCGCGTCGTGGCGTGCCGCCCGCCGCCCGCAAGGAAACCAGACCTCCCATGACCGATATCCTTTCCAGCCTTCCCCCGCTCACCGAAGACGTCGAAACCACCACGCTTCCCAACGGTGTCCGGGTCGTGACCGAGAACGTCACCTCCGTCCGCTCCGTCTCCGTCGGTATCTGGGTCGCCACCGGCGCACGATACGAGGACAGCGGCCATCGGGGCATCTCGCACTTCCTCGAGCATATGCTCTTCAAGGGCACGGAACGCCGTCCTTCCGCCAAACAGATCTCGGATGAGATGGACAATGTCGGCGGTTATCTGAACGCCTTTACCGATAAGGAGTACACCTGCTACTACGCCCGCGCCCTGGCGGAGCACCTCCCGCTCGCCATCGACATCCTGACCGACATGTATATGCATTCGCTGTTCGACGCAGAGGAGACCGCCCGCGAACGCAAGGTCGTTCTGGAGGAGATCAAACGTCGCGACGATGACCCGGAGGACCTGGTTCACGACCTCTTCGCTCAGACGATCTTTCCGAACCATCCCCTCGGCCTGCCGGTGATCGGGACCGCCGAAATCGTGGCCGGATTCGTTCCGGACGATCTTCGCGCCTATATGAAGCAGCATTACGGTCCGGAGAATATTATCGTCGCCGCTTCCGGCAGCCTGGAACATGCGCGCGTCGTCGACGGCGTGGCGGCGACCCTGGGAACCCTGGACGCCAGCGGACGCGAACCGAAACCGACCGCCGCCCTCCAACCCCGCATCGCTCAGGAACGGTATGTCCGCCCCAATGAACAGGTCAACTTCTGCGTCGGCACGCACGGCGTCAGCCAGCACGACGACGACAAATATCCGCTTGCCATTCTCGATTCCGTCCTCGGCGGCAGCATGGGTTCGCGTCTCTTCCAGGAGATCCGCGAGAAGCGGGGACTCGCCTACTCGGTCGGCTCCTATGCGGCGACCCACCATGAGGGCGGTTATTTCACGGCGTACGGCGGCACCTCCCCGGCGAGTTTCGAGGAATGCGTCGACCTCGTTCGCACCGAGTTCGCGCGGGTGCGGCAGGAGGGGATTACCGACGCCGAACTGATCCGCGCCAAGAACCAGTTCCGGGGCAGTATCATCATGTCGCTGGAATCCATGTCCTCACGCATGAACCGAATCGGCAAATCCCAGGTCTACTTCGACCGGGTCGTCCCCCTGACGGAAGTGATCGCCAAAATCGACGCGGTGACGCTCGACGATATCCGGCGAATCTCCGAGGTGATCTTCCCGTCCGATCCGGCGGAACTGACCGTCGCGGCGGTCGGTCCGTTCGACAATCCGACCGCGTTCGCGGCGGAGGAGTTCGACACCGAGGCGCTCCCGGAGATCGCGATTCTGGGGGAGGAGGCCGAGGCCTGATGGCGGAACCGATGCGCGTGGCGGTGTGCGGGGCGCGAGGCCGGATGGGCAGTGAAACCGTTCGGGCCATCTCGGACGCCCCCGACCTGCGGCTGGTCGCCGGGATCGACCAGGGCGATGACCTGGCGACGATTCTCCGGGAGACCCGCCCGGCGGCCATGGTCGATTTCACCGTTCCCGACGTGGTGCTCGAAAACATACGAACCGCGCTGGCTCAGAGGGTCGTGCCGATCGTCGGCACGACCGGGTTCTCTCCGGATGATCTGAACGAGGTGCGTTCGCTCTGTGAAACGCACGGGACCGGCTGCCTGATCGCGCCGAACTTTGCGATCGGCGCCCTGCTGATGATGCGCTTCGCCGCCGAGGCGGCTCGCTATCTGCCGGATGTCGAAATCCTCGAAATGCACCATGAACGCAAAGTGGACGCGCCCTCCGGAACCGCCGTCAAAACCGCCGAGATGATAGCGACGGCGCGTGAGGGCGGTCCCGTGCCCGCGCCGGAACCGGTCGATGCCTTCGAAAAATTCGTCGGTTCGCGCGGCGGAAAGGCCGCCGGCGACATTCGTATCCACTCGGTGCGTCTGCCCGGATTCGTCGCGTCGCAGGAGGTCATTTTCGGAGGAGCCGGCCAGCGGCTGTCGATCCGCCACGACTCCATCGATCGAGCCTCGTTCATGCCCGGCGTTCTGCTCGCTCTCCGACGTTCCGCCTCGGTCACCGGGCTGGTGTACGGCCTGGAAAATCTCCTGTGACCGGATTTCCGCCCGGAAGAATGCGATAACATACGTAGACGATGCGAAGCGGGATGACACAGGAAGAGCCGACCCTTTCGGAATCGAACCGATATGTGTCCGAACACCCTCCGGAGCGGGCGGACTTTCGTTCGGACCGGGAAGAAGCGGAAACGATCGAGGACCGTTCCGCCGCGCTGCCGCTCGAACGGGGGGTTCTCGAACCGGGGGTTACGGAGGAGAGCTCCGTCGTCTCCCGGCGGCCGCGCCGTCGGATCGCACAGAAACTGATCCTCCTCTATTTCCTGCCCGTTTCCATTCTGATTATCGCCGGAGTCGGTCTCCCGCTACTGCAATGGGGGTTTTTCGGCGCGACCATCCGGGACTATGAGGCGGCGGCCCGCTTCGCCGAGCAGGTGGAAGGACTGCGCAAAGCGGCCGGTGACAGCGAGAACCTGTATCGCGCCTTTCTGGCGGCGCGGGAACCGACGCGTGTGAACGCGCGACGCCAGTTGCAGGAAACCCGACAGGAATACCGGGTTCGCTACAACCAGGTCGACGATTACATCGAAACGCGCAATAACGACACGCTTCGCGCTCTGTTTCGCCGGGCCGATCTTCGCTTTCAACGGTGGAGCCGGGAGTTTGTGGATGCGGAGTTCTTTCGCCGACCGTTTCAAGCGCCCTCCCGTCGGCTCGGAACCCGACCGGAGGACGTGGCCTTGGAGGGACGCGCCGCCTTCGTTGCGGTCGAACGCGATTTCACGGAGTTTGTCCGGGCGGCTCAGTCCCTGCGCGACCTGCGCGAAGCGGACGCCCACACCGCCGCCCTGCTCCGTCAGTTGTCGGCCATTCTCTTTCCCTTCGGCGCTTTCGTTCTGGCCGCGCTGATCGGGCGGTCGATCGCCCTGGGGATCACCCGTCCGCTGGAGGAACTGACCCTCGCGACCGAGGAGTTGGAACGCGGAACCAGTATCGCCCTTCTGAGCGAGGAAGCGAACCGTCCCCTCTCCGATGACGAGGTCGGCGTACTCCAGCAGTCGTTCATTCGGATGGCGCGAACGATCGGGCAGCGGGAAGCGATGCTCCGGGCGCAGAACGAAACGCTCGGCGCGCTGAAACAGCGGATCGAATCGGTGCTGAACGCGACGAACGACGCGATCCTGATGTTCGACCGCGCCGGCGCCTTTTCCGTCGTCAACCAGCGGTTCTCCGAACTCTTCGATATCGAGGCGGAGGTTCTGCTGGATCAGACATTTGCGCAGGCGGCCCCGCTCTTCATGTCCCGGTTCCGGAAGCGTCATGAGGTGCGCGACCGTCTGGAACGCCTGCTGGCCGACCCGCAGGCGGTGACGGAGGAGAACGTCGAGGTTGCCGAACCCACCCCCCGTGTGCTCCGCCTGTTTTCCGCGCCGGTGCGCGGGGAACGGGATATCGACGGAGAACGGGAAATCCTCGGACGAATCGTCGTTTTTCGCGACGTCACCCGTGAGATGATGGTCGATCGGATGAAGACCGACTTCGTCTCCACCGTTTCCCATGAATTGCGCACCCCCCTCACCGCAATCAAGGGATATGTCGACCTGATGGTTACGGGCCAGACCGGCGCCCTCAACTCCACACAAACGGAGTTCCTGACCATGGTGCAGAGCAGTACCAAACGTCTGACCTCGCTGATCAACGACCTCCTGGATATCTCGAAGATCGAATCGGAGCGCATCGATATCAAGCAGGAGTCGGTCGCCTATCTGCCCCTGGTTCGAGAGGCGGTCCGCATGATGCAGGGCGAAGCCGAGAGCAAATCGATCCGTCTGAGTGTCGAAACGAAAGGGGATACCGAGGGAATTCCTCCCGTACTCGGCGATGGTGACCGCATTACTCAGGTTCTGGTCAATTTCCTGTCCAATGGGATCAAATACACGCCGGACGGAGGACGGGTCACCGTGGTCGTGGAGTATGCCGACGGACTGATGACCACCTGCGTGGAGGATACGGGAATCGGCATCGATCCGGCGGATCAGAATCGGCTTTTTCAGAAGTTTTTTCGGGCAGACAACTCGACGACCCGTGAAACCGGGGGGACCGGCCTCGGCCTCGCGATTACCAAGGCCATTCTGGAAAAACTGGGCGGCAGCGTCTGGGTGGAAAGCCAGTCCGGCAAGGGCAGTAAGTTCTGGTTCACCCTGCCGACCGTCGATAGCGAACTGGCTCCGGAGAGTACGGCGATGCACCGGCTGGTCCTGAATATCGACGGGGATACCCCGCTGCTTCACCGGCTGGGTCATGAACTCCGGCTTCAAGGATTCGTTACCTCCAACGCCGCGACTCCGGCGGAGGCGATTCGGCGCGCGCGCGGTCTGCGGCCCGATATCATCACGCTGAACCCGTTCGCGCCGAATCTCAACGGCATCGAGGTGCTGGAAACCCTCCGTCAGAGTCCGGTGACCGCCGGGATACCGGTCGCCTTCCTGACCATCCATCGAAATATCAACCGCCTCGACGCGACGGACAACCTGCGCTATGTTCCGGTCTCCATTTCGGATGCCGACCTGGCGCGGCATATCCGTGATTCCCTGGTGCCGATGCGCAGTCGGCGGGAGGTTGTTCTGGTCGCCGGGACCGCCGAAACCATCGATCGGGTCCGCAAAGCGCTGATCGGCCGGGGTTCGGGCATCTTGATCCTGACCGCGACGACGACCGAGGAGGCGATCGCACGGATCACCGAGAACTATCCCGACCTGGCCGTTCTGGACACGACGGAACGTGGCATTTCGATCGGGCAGATCGGTCAACGCCTTCAGGAACGTCGTTCGCTGGAATCCGTGCCGATCATTGTCCTGATGGAAACGGAACTTCTGGCGGGCGCGATCGCATTTCTTCCGGAGGCGGGGTCCGGTACGGTTCCGCTCTCCCGGCTCGGGGTTCTGCTCCGACGGCTGCTGACCGGAAAACCGTTCACGCCGACGGAGCCGTCTTCAACGCCTGCCGAAACCGCCGAGCGTACGGAGGTCACGACGGTCGGACCCGTGGCTTCGCAGGCAGAAAGGATTTGATAGGAGAGATGAACGGTTGCAACATCGCGGTCGTCGGGGCGACCGGAGCGGTCGGCGCGGAGTTCCTGCGCTTGCTCGAGGAACGTCCGTTTCCGCTGGCGCATCTTCGCTTGCTGGCGTCCGCCCGTTCGGCAGGAAAGACCCTCTCGTTTCGCGGGGAGTCCCTGCCGGTCACGGAATTGACGGACGGAAGTTTCGACGGGATCGACATCGCGTTCTTCTCGGCGGGCGGCGCGCGGTCGCGGCAGTTCGCGCCGCTCGCGGTGGAAGCGGGGGCGACGGTGATCGACAACTCGTCGGCGTTCCGCCTCCACCCGGACGTTCCGCTCGTGGTTCCCGAAGTGAACGGCGAAGCGGCCCTTTCCCACCGCGGTATCCTCGCCAATCCCAACTGTTCCACGATCCTGATGGTGATGGCGCTGAAGCCGTTGCTCGATCTGGCGCCGATTCGGCGTGTGGTGGTATCGACCTACCAGGCGGCTTCCGGCGCGGGTGCGGCGGCGATGCGCGAACTGGAGGAGCAGACGCGGGCGGTCCTGACCGGCGGCGAGATTGTCAGGGAATCGTTCCCGCATCAAATCGCCTTCAACCTCTTTTCCCATAACACGGCGATCGACGACACCGGCTACAACGAGGAGGAGCGGAAGATGGTCTATGAGACACGGAAGATCCTCGGTCTGCCCGACCTGGCGGTGACGGCGACCTGTATCCGTGTTCCGATCCCACGCGCCCATTCCGAAAGCCTGAACATCGAGTTCGCCGGGCCGCGCCCTGATCCGGACACCTGCCGGAAGGCGCTGGAAAACTTCCCCGGCGTCCGGGTGGTCGATGACCGCGCCACCAATTACTTCCCGATGCCGCTCGACGCCTCCGGGAAGGATGAAGTGCTTGTCGGACGTCTGCGCGAGGATTTGAGCCATCCGAACGCTCTCGACCTTTTCCTGTCCGGCGACCAGATTCTCAAGGGAGCGGCGCTCAACGGGTTCCAGATCGCGGAATATCTGATCGCCCGCGACGCGGTCAAGGGGGTGCGCGCATGAGAGGCAGTCAGGGACGCTTCGCACGGGTGCTGACCGCGATGGTCACTCCCTTTAATACGGCCGGTCAGGTGGACCTGAACCGGGCGGTCGATCTGGCCCGATGGCTGCTGGCGCACGGATCGGATGCGCTCGTCGTCAACGGCACGACGGGCGAATCGCCGACGACCACTCCGGAGGAGAAACTGGCCCTGGTATCGGCCATTTCCGACGCGGTGGGCAGTGAGCGGGTGATGGCGGGCGCGGGCGGCAACTTTACCGACGAGGTCATCGAACTGGCGGTCCGATCCGAGTCGGCCGGGGCGTCGGCGCTGTTGTGCGCCGCCGGATACTACAACAAGCCGTCTCAGGAGGGGCTCTACCGGCACTTCCGCGCGGTCGCCGAATCGGTGACCTGTCCGGTGTACCTTTACAACGTTCCCGGCCGGACGATCGTCAATATCGAGGCCTCGACCACCGCCCGACTCGCCACCGATGTCCCGAACATCGTCGGCACCAAGGAAGCGTCGGCAAACCTGGTTCAGATCGGCGAGATTCTTCGTCTGACGCCGGATGATTTCGATGTCTATTCCGGTGACGACGGCACGATTCTTCCGCTGCTGGCGCTGGGCGGCGCGGGGGTCATCTCGGTCGTTTCGCACATCATCGGACCCGATATTCAGGCGGTCCACGAAGCCTGGTTCGACGGCAGGCAGGACGAGGCCGCCCGTCTCTTCCTGAAGACGCTGCCGATCACGAAAGCATTGTTCTCCGCGCCATCGCCTGCGCCGGTCAAATTCGCTCTCTCCCTACTCGGGCAGGAAGTGGGCGGGCTACGCCTCCCGATGACCGAACTGACGGACAGTGAAAAAGACGTCGTCGCCGCCGCCCTCCGCGCCTACGATATCGGCGCTTGACGACATTGACACACCCGGATCGGCAATCGCGTTACCCGGTCGCTTCCTCCCCGGAAGGGGAGGTGATCGGGAATTGCGGCTACCGACGCTGAAAGTCCGGGACGGTGACCGGAGCGGAGCGGGCGGCGACGGACTGGTCCGAGAGAGGCCCGATGGCGCTCCAGAGCGCGGCGTCGTAGACATCCATATCCGGCGGGGTACCGTTGCGGAATGCCTGAATCAGACGGTAGTTCATCAGGAAGTCCATCCCGCCATGGCCGCCGTTTGCCCGCGCGATCTCTCCCTGTTGTGTCCAGAGCGGGTCCTCCCACTCGGCTTTGTAGTCGTTCGGGTCGAGCCATTCGTCATGGCTTCCTTTGCCGTCCAGAAAGAGGCGCGGCGGATAATCGCGAAACGCGCCATGCGTACCGGCGATCAGGAAAATCCGGTCGTACGGACGGGGCGTCACCACATCGTGCTGTACGACGATGGTCCGACCGAGGCGCGTCCGCAGGATCGAAAGGTTCATATCGCCGCAGAGGTACGTCTCGGCTCGACGTGGGTCGTCGTTTGCCAGAGAACGCGCGCGGTACTCCGACAGCCCCGCCTCCCGGCTGCTGACCGAGACCAGAAAGTCGATCTCGTCCGAGGTTCCGATATCCAACGCCCAAGCGACCGGGCCAAGACCGTGTGTGGGGTATAGGTTGCCATCACGGACGATGTGTTGATGCCGACGCCAGTGATGCTGATCGGACGGATCGAAAAACATCGAGCGAAGGTCATGGATATAGGCGCACTCGGCATGGGTCAGCGTTCCGAACAAGCCGGCACGCGCCATCCGGATCACCATCATCTCCCAGTAGCCGTAACAGCAGTTCTCCAGCATGACGCAATGCCGACGGGTCCGCTCCGACGTTTCCACCAGTTGCCAGCACTCCTCCATCGTAATGGCGGCGGGCACTTCCACGGCAACGTGTTTACCGGCCTCCATTGCGGCGACGGCGAGCGAGGCATGCGACTGCCAGGAGGTCGCGATATACAGGAGGTCGAAATCCTGGGCGAGGAGGTACTCGTACCCTTCCATACCGCTGAACCCCTGCGGCGCGGGTTTTCCGCGGTCGACGGCTCGTTGAATGACCTGGCGGACGGCGGCTTCGTTCCGATCGCAAACGGCGGTTACCACCGCATCGGGCATCGCGAGGATATCGCCCATCAGGTAAGCGCCCCGTCCGCCGACTCCGATAAAACCGACCCGTACCATGTCCCGCGGGTCCGGCGGTACGCCACGCATTGTCATTGTGATGGCTGTCATCCTGTTCCTTAGTCGTCGGGCGTCCGAACCGAGACGGCACCCATGGTATGCGCATTTTACCCGGCGGGACGGGTTCCCTCTCTCCCGGTTCCCGGGTCCCGTCAAAATTCCGCCGCCCCACGCGTTTCCGATGCCCGACCGGAGTTCCGTGGCACGGTATACTAGCCATTGCTATGGCATCGCCCCTTGTTTCCTGTCAATCGGTCACCAAAGCGTTCGCCGCCCGTCCTCTCTTCGACGGGCTTTCGTTCGGCATCGAAGAGAACGAACATGCCGCTCTGATCGGGCCGAACGGTTCGGGCAAATCGACGCTTCTGCGCCTGATCGCCGGGTTGGAGAAGCCGGACGGCGGAACGGTCGTTCTGCGGAAAGGCGTCCGACTGGCGTACGTGCCACAGGAGGAGAGCTTTCCGAACGACGCGACCGTCGAAGGGGTTCTTCGCGACGCTTTGACGCCCTTCAGCCTCGACGATACCGAGAGCGAACTGCGGATCGAGCGGATTCTGGAGGAGATGCGTTTCGCCGATCGGGGACAGCGGACCGCAACGCTTTCGGGCGGTTGGCGGAAGCGTCTGGCGATTGCACGGGCGGCCATCGTCGAACCGGACCTGATGCTGCTGGACGAGCCGACCAACCATCTTGATCTGGAGGGCGTCCTCTGGCTTGAGGATTACCTCACGAACGCCGTCTTCGCCTTCCTTCTGATCTCGCACGACCGTTACTTCCTGGAAAACGTGGCGAAACGCGTGATCGATCTGAACCCGGCGTATGCGGGCGGTTTTTTCGCCGCCGAAGGCGCGTACAGCGATTTCCTGGAGAAGCGCGAGGAGTATTTCGAACGGCAGAACCGGGAGGAGCAGGCGCTCGCCTCGGTCGTTCGCCGGGAGGTCGAGTGGCTAAAACGCGGCGCCAAGGCGCGCACGACCAAAGCGAAAGGTCGGATCGAGCAGGCGGAGGGCTTGATCTCCGACCTGAAGGAATTGAAGACTCGCAACACGCTGGCCGACCGCGAAGTCGCCGGGATGGACTTTTCCGCGTCCGGACGCATGACCAGGGAAATGATTGTCCTGAAAGGGGTCGGCAAATCCCTGGGCGGGCGGGAGATCCTCCGGAACGTCGACGCGGTTCTGTCTCCCCGTCGGCGTGTCGGCATCGTCGGGCCGAACGGCGCGGGCAAAACGACCCTGTTGCGGTTAATGACGGGCGAACTGCTGCCGGATTCGGGCACGGTCAAACAGGCGGCGGATCTGAAGATCGTTCGCTTCGATCAGAATCGGACAGGGATCGACCGATCGTTGACCCTGCGGGATGCCCTCAGCCCGAATAGCGATACGGTCGTCTATCGCGGCAACCCGATGCATGTCAGCGGATGGGCGAAACGCTTCCTTTTCCGTCAGGATCAGCTGCCGCAGAGCGTCAGCGCACTTTCCGGCGGCGAGCAGTCCCGTCTGCTGATGGCGAAGCTCATGCTTCAGCCGGCGGATATCCTGGTACTCGATGAACCGACGAACGACCTGGATATCCCGACACTCGATATTCTGGGCGAGAGCCTGACCACCTTTTCGGGAGCGGTCGTTCTGGTGACTCACGACCGGTTTCTGCTGGACCAGGTGGCGACGGAAATTCTCGGTCTGATGGGCGACGGCACGGTTCGGCTCTTCGCGGACTTCGAACAGTATGAGGCGGCGCGGGCGGTACCGGCGGCGCCGCCGTCGGTATCACAGAAGCCTGCCGCCGCTTCGGTAAAACCCGGCGTAACGGAGTCGAAACCGGCGTTATCGACCGCCGAACGCCGGGAACTGGCGCAGATCGAGGGCAAGATTCTCGAGGCCGAAGAGGCGGTCGCCCGCTGGGAGAGATCTCTGGCGGATCCGGCGGTCACCCGCGATCCCGCGAAACTGCAGGAGGCCTGGACCGGCGCGGAAACGGCCCGCGAAGCCGTCGCCACCCTTTACGCCCGCTGGGAGGAGTTGGAATCTCGGAAGACGTAGGTCATTCATTATCAAAGGCCGGGTTGGCTAGTTGCATCGTGAAATCACGAACATCAGGGGGCCAGGCGGCGATCCGCTCCGCGAATCGCTCTTTGTTCGATGCGAACAGGGCGCGGGATGCCTCCTCGAACCCGGGTTCGTTTCCGGCCAGGGTCGCCATGAAACGGTAGGCGGCCTCCTGCGCTTCCCGAATACGGTCCTTCTCCGCATTGGCTTTTCTCGCTTCGTCCACCAACCGACGCAGTGCGACCGATGCGCCGCCCGGTTGGCGATCCAGCCATTCCCAGTGGCGCGGCAGCAGGGTAACCTCGCCTGGCACGACCCCCGGCCGGGGCCTATCCGGTCGCTGCGGAACGGGTTCTTCCATTTCTTCCATCGGCCGCGTCTCCGATACGGCCGGAAACGTGCGGAGGTCCGCCTCGACCCGTCGGGCGGTTCTGGCATCGAAAATCAGAATATCCGTTCGGTCGCCAAGGTCAAATTCGCGAACGAGCCGTGTCACCTCCGCGAGGTTACCCCGGGCGATACGGTCGCTTCCGGCAAAAGCTACGAACAGGTTATGAGTTTCCATCTATGAACTTCCATTCTGTGTTCTCGGTCCGAAGGGGAAGAATCGGCGCAAGGCGGTTTCGGGAACGGCCGGGGGATCGAACAGGGTCAACCCGCGCGCCCGGGCGGCTTTCCAGCGATCGAGAAACGCCTCCCTTGGAATCTCCCTCGCGCCGAGGGCCGCCATATGCGGGGTTAACTGCTGTATGTCGATGAAATCCGCCCCCCGGTCGCGCAGGTGATCGATCAGATGGAGGAGGGCGAGTTTGCTGGCGTTGGAGACCCGGTGAAACATGCTTTCGCCGGAGTAGACGCCGTCGACACTGACGCCGTAAAGTCCGCCGACCAGCTCGTTCGCTTCGTTCCGGACTTCCACGCTATGGGCGTAACCGAGCCGATGCAGTTCGAGGTAAGCGGCTTTCATTCGGGGAGTGATCCAGGTTCCGTCCTGATCCGGGCGCGGCGTACTGCGGCAGGAGTGAATCACCTGTTCGAACGCGGTATCGATGGAAAAAGTCAGGGAGGTTTTCCTTCGGGCTTTGGCCAGACTTTCGGGAATATGCAGTTCGGAGAAGTCGAGAATGGCGCGCCGTTCGGGACAAAACCAGAGCAGAGGGTAACCTTCGTGCGGCCAGGGGAAGATCCCGGCGCGGTAAGCGGTCAGGAGGGTTTCGGGCCGAAGGTCTCCGCCGACGGCAACGATTCCTTCCGGCCCGGCGTGCCGCGGGTCAGGAAAAACGATACGGCGCATGGTTTGAATTTTACGGCAAAACGGTGAAAAAGCGTAGCGCCGGTCTCTCGAACGCAAGAGAGCCTGCTCCTCTTCGGGGGTTCCCCCGAGAGGTGCAGGCTCTCTTGACATCAATTCCTGGCCCCGTGCTATCTTCCCAAACAGTTGCCCGCTCAGTATTGTCGCCGCTGCCTCGTTTCACGGCCGTGTTCGGAATGGGAACGGGTGGGGCCAAGGCGCCCGAAGGACCAGAAAATCCGCACAATCCAACGGAGTCGGGAAAGCGATCCACCGCGCGATCCTTGCACAAACCTTGCACATACCTTGCACACAGGCCACTTTCAGGGCACTGTCAAGGAGTCGCGGTTCTCTTCTTCACGTTCAATCTCATGATTTCACGTTCAATCTCATGATTTCACGTTTTCACGTGTTTTACGTTCACGGGCACATCCGAACACTGCCGGGCAAAGCGCTCGACCATTTCCCGTCCATCCCGGACGCGTCCGCCGGTCCCACGATCACGCGCGGGACCTGCCGACGACCTCCGATTGAAATGTATCGAGACTCGGGGGTTCCCTCCCCGCCTTCCCGGGGAAGGCGGCTCCCAAAGCGGGAGAGCGGAACCGAACCGTTTCTAAGCCCTCGGTCGATCAGCATCGGTTTGCTCAACGCATTACGGCGCTTACACACCCGACCTGTTACGGGGTCGTCTACCCCAGACCTTACCAGTTAAGTGAGAGATCTTATCTTGCGGTGTACTTCGTGCTTAGATGCTTTCAGCACTTATCACGACCAGACATAGCTACCCAGCATCTGCACCTGGCGGCACAACTGGTACACCAGAGGTCTGTCCATCCCGGTCCTCTCGTACTAAGGACAGCTCCGCTCAAATCTCTTACGCCCACCGCGGATAGGGACCGAACTGTCTCACGACGTTCTGAACCCAGCTCGCGTACCGCTTTAATAGGCGAACAGCCTAACCCTTGGGAC
>JANRLW010000031.1:0-20558 GCA_033762295.1 Capsulimonadales bacterium | reverse complement strand
GACGGGATATCGCTGTCGCAGCCCTTCTCGGGGCGGAGGAGTTCGGCTTCGCGTCCGCCCCCCTCGTCGCGCAGGGGTGCATCATGATGCGGGTCTGCCATCTGGGGACCTGCCCGGTCGGCATCGCGACCCAGGACCCGGCGCTCCGCAAAAAGTTCGCCGGTACGCCCGAACAGGTCATCAATTACTTCTTCTTCGTCGCCGAAGAGCTGCGCGAAATCATGGCGTCGCTCGGTTTCCGAACGGTCGACGAAATGATCGGTCGGGCCGACTGCCTGGAAATGTCCGATTCGCTGCGTTTTTGGAAGGCGCGGGGCCTGGACCTGTCCCTGCTTTTGACCCGGGCGTATGCCGGACCGGAAGTCGCCACCCGGTGTGCCGAAAAGCAGGATCACGGACTGGACGGCGCGCTGGATTATCATCTGATCGATCGCTGCAAACCGGCGCTGGAGGACGGACAGCCGGTGCAGTTCCGTATCAGCATCCGAAACGCCAATCGTACCTGCGGCTCGATGCTCTCCGGCGAGGTGGCAAAACGGTACGGCGCGAAAGGACTGCCCGAGGATACGATCCGCATCCATTTCGTCGGGTCGGCCGGGCAGAGTTTCGGAGCGTTCCTGGCGGGGGGAATGAGCCTGACCCTGGAGGGCGAGGCGAACGATTACCTGGGCAAGGGGATGTCGGGCGGGCGGATCGTGGTCCATCCGCCGTCCGGAGCTTCGTTCGATCCGGCGGCCAATGTGATTGCCGGGAATACGCTGCTATACGGGGCGACCGGCGGTGAGGTGTACCTGGCGGGGACGGTCGGTGAGCGGTTCGCGGTGCGGAACTCGGGGGCGACGGCGGTCGTGGAAGGGGTCGGCGATCATGGCTGTGAGTACATGACCGGCGGAACGATCGTCGTGCTGGGAAACACCGGGCGGAACTTCGCGGCGGGTATGAGCGGTGGCGTCGCCTATGTCTACGATCCGGACGGACGTTTCCCGGTGCGGATCAACCGCGAACAGAATCTTCTGCTTGAGACGCCGGAAGGCGAGGAGGCGGAAGCCCTGTTTCGACTGATCTCTCGTCATGCCGGGTTCACGGGATCGCCCCGCGCTCGCGACCTTCTGGCGAACTGGGAGACCGCATGCGGCCGGTTCGTCAAGGTCATCAGCCGGGAGTACCGGGCATTGATGGCGAAGCGGGCCGATACGAACGGCAGCGTCCATGCGAACGGACGCTCCAACGGGGTCGGGCGCGTGGAACTGGCCGTGAAAGCCTGATTCGGCGCGTTCGCCGGTGATTGCCGGTGATTGCCGGGGACGGGGAACGCCTGTCGGAGCGTCCGTCCCTCCGGCCAATTCGGTCTTGCGCAACGGGTCGCCGACGGCCTAAAGTAGAAGTATGCAAAATGCGATGGCGGAGGATCGGCGTCTGCGCTGGTTTCCGGTCAGCCTTCTGGCGTTTCTGTTGATTGTCCTCAACGAGGGCTGGATCACCAATTCCGAGATGCGGACGGGGGTCACCGAGGTGACCATCTCCACCCTGTTCAGCGGTGTCGTCTTCATCCTCTTCTTCGTGACGCTTCTGAATCTGTTGGTCCGTCGCCTCGCCGGACCGAAGGTCGCGTTCAACCAGCCGGAACTGATGGCGCTTTACACGATGCTGTCCCTGTCGAGCGTCGTCGGCGGCGTCGGGCATATGGGGTTCTTTTTGACCTTTCTGGCGAACCCGTTCCATGAGGCGACCGAGGGTAACGACTGGAAATCCTTTTGGAATCTTTTGCCGCCCTATCTCGGTCCGCAGGACCCGTCGATCGTCAAGGGGTTCTACGAAGGCAACGCGAACGCGTTCGAACCACGGATTCTGCAAGCCTGGGCGTTCCCGCTGATTGTCTGGAGCGTCTTCTTTATCGTCCTGCTCTGGACCACGCTCTGTCTGTCGCTGCTGTTGCGGCGACGCTGGGCGGCGGAGGAGCGGCTTCCCTTCCCGGTAATCGCCGTTCCGCTGGAGATGACCCGCGAGGGGACGCCGCTCTTTCGGAACTATCTGCTCTGGCTCGGGTTTGCCTTTCCCTTCTTCCTGCATTCGCTGAATTCGCTGCAATACCTGTATCCGTCTTTGCCCGTATTTCATATCAACAGCGTCAAGGACCTGATATGGGATGCCTCGCTGCAGTTCCCCCTGACCGGCGCGGGGTCGATCCTCTACCAGATGCACCCGGCCGGGGTCGGATTCGGCTTTCTGGTCAGCACGGACGTTTCCTTTTCGCTCTGGTTCTTCTACCTGCTGAAGAAGGCGGTTCTGATCGGTTGCACGGCGGTCGGGTGGCGGGACGCGGCTCTCGGCTGGGGGGTGGAATCGAACGATCAGCCCCCGTATATCGGTTATCAAAGCTGGGGCGCATGGCTGGCGCTGGGCGGTATGGCGCTCTGGTCGTCCCGGGCGGCGATCCGCGGATTTATTGACCGGACATTCGAAGGCGACCCGCACGGAATCGACCGCGACGAACCGATGAGCGCGCGTGCGGTCGTGCTCGGGTTCACGTTCGGTTTCCTGGCGCTTTGCGCGTTCGCCTGGTCCTGGGGTGGCTCCTGGTGGCTGCCCATCCTTTTCCTCTCCGTCTATCTGCTGTTCATGATCGCCATCACGCGTCTGCGGGCCGAAATGCCTGTCCTGTCCACCGAACTGGGCTGGGTCAATCCGCAGACGATGTTGCCGACCGTTTTCGGTACGACCAACCTGTCCCGTCTCGACCTGGCGCACATGGCCACGCTTTCCTGGTTCAACCTCGATTACCGGGCTGTGGGAATGCCGCACGAAATGGAGGGGATGGTCGGAATGGAAAACGCGCGGGGTCGCCTGCGTACGTTGCTCTGGCTGATGGCGTTCGCCGTCGTCGTCGCACTGGTCGCCGCTATTCTCTGGGACCTGAACCTGTACTATACGTACGGGGCGAAAACGGGCAATGTCAACGGGTGGCGTCACTGGAAGGGGTCGGAAGCCTGGTCGAACCTGGGGAACTGGCTACATAACCCGAAGCCGCCGAACGTCCCGGCGCTCCTGGCCATGATCTTCGGCGCGGGGTTCACCGTGTCGCTGGCCGCGCTTCGCACCCGTTTCTTCGATCTTCCGTTCCATCCGGCCGCCTATGCGCTGAACGCCAGTTTCGCCAACGACTTCTTCTGGGGCGATATGTTCATCGCCTGGACCGCGAAAAGCCTGATCCTCCGCTACGGGGGTATCAAGATGTTCCGAACGGCGCTGCCGTTCTTCCTGGGCCTGATCCTGGGCGATTTTGTGACCGGAGCGGCGTGGAGCCTGTTCGGCTCGCTGACCGGACTGGAGATGTTCCGAACGTTCGCCACCTGATCGCCTTTTTGACAGAGAAGGCAAGTTCGGTTAGGATACGAAAAAAGAAAGACACCGCAAACCTTGATGCGACGGACCCCGGCGGCCAGCGCCGCTTTCACCGCTGCTCTCATAGCGGGCGTGATAACCACTGTGAACGCACAAACCCTTTCCTACCCTGAGACCCGCCGGGTCGAGCGGACCGACACCTACTTCGGCACGACGGTCGCCGATCCGTACCGATGGCTGGAGGACGATAACTCCGCCGATACCCGGGCCTGGGTCGAGGCCCAGAATCGGGTGACCTTCGGCTTTCTGGAAAAGATTCCGTTCCGAACCAGGGTCAAGGACCGTCTTCTCGAAATCATGAACTATCCCCGGTACGGCGCGCCGGCGGTCAAAAAGGACTCGGTCTTCTTCTCCCGAAACTCCGGCCTGCAGAACCAGTCCGTTCTCTTCGTACAGAAGGGGCTGGAAGGGACGCCGGAGGTTTTTCTCGATCCCAATACGTTCTCCGAGGACGGCACGGTCGCCCTGGCCGGATTCTATCTCTCCGGCGAAGCGAAGTACGCCTCCTACGCCATCTCGCGCGGCGGCTCCGACTGGCAGGAGATGTACCTGATGGAGGTGGCGACGAAGAAAAAACTGGAGGATCGGCTCGACTGGGTGAAGTTCTCGGGCGCGTCATGGCGCGGCGACGGCTTCTACTACTCCCGTTACCCGAAGCCCGAACCGGGCCAGGAACTGACAGCCTCCAACAACGATCAGAAGGTCTACTTCCACCGGGTAGGCACGCCCCAAAGCGAGGATAAACTTGTTTATGAGGACCCGCAGCATCCCCAACGATCGGTGTCGGTCGGGAATACCGAGGACGAACGGTGGGAGTTCCTGTACGTTTCCGAACCCGGAAAACGGGGGAATGCGCTGTACTGGCGGAAGGCGGGCGAATTGACCGCGCCGTTCGCGCCGATTGTCGCCGAGATCGGCGAACATCGCTTCAGCGTCCTCGATGAGACGGACAACGGGAAGTTTCTCGTGCGTACCAATCAGGACGCGCCGAACTGGAAGGTCGTGCTGTTCGATCCGAAGGAACCGGACTTGCGGAAGGCGAAGGTGGTCATTCCCGAACAGGCGGAACCGATCGCCGGGATCGCCACCGCCGGGGGGAAACTGTTCGTTACCTACCTGAAGGATGTGACGTCACGGGTCTATCAGTACGATTACACCGGCAAGAAGGAGCATGAGGTGGCGTTGCCCGCGCCGGGATCGGCGGGCGGCTTCGGAGGCGAACGCGACGACCGGTTCGTCTTTTATACGTTTACCTCCTACAACTATCCTCCGACGATCTTTCGCTATGACATCGCCACCGGGAAGTCGACCCTGTTCCGCGCGCCGGAGATCAAGAACTTCGAGCCGTCGGATTACGTGGTCGAACAGCGGTTCTACACGAGCAAGGACGGCACGAAGGTCCCGATCTTCCTGACCTACCGGAAGGGACTGATGCGGGACGGGACGAATCCGACACTTCTCTACGGGTACGGCGGGTTCAACATCAGCCTGACCCCGAGTTTCTCCCCGACAAGAATCGGCTGGCTGGAACAGGGCGGGATCTATGCGGTCGCCAACCTGCGCGGCGGCGCGGAGTACGGCGAAAAATGGCATGAGGCGGGGATGAAGACACGCAAGCAGAATGTCTTTGACGATTGCATCGCCGCCGCCGAGTTCCTGATCGCCGAGAAGTATACGTCCGCAGCGCGACTGGCGGTGCAGGGCGGTTCCAACGGCGGGCTGCTCGTCGGGGCGGTCATCAACCAGCGACCGGAACTGTTCGCGGCGGCGGTTCCCCAGGTCGGGGTAATGGATATGCTGCGCTTCCCGAAGTTCACGGCAGGCAAGTTCTGGACGGCGGAATACGGCTCGGCGGAAGAGAGCAAAGAGGATTTCGAGAACCTCTTCCGATATTCGCCGATGCACAATATCCGCGAGGGAGGAAAGTACCCGGCGGTCCTGATCACCACGGCGGACCATGACGACCGGGTAGTGCCGGCCCACTCGTTCAAGTACGCGGCGACACTGCAGGAAAAAGCCGCGCATCAATCGCCGTTGCTGATCCGGATCGAGACGAAATCGGGACACGGCTCCTCCAACCTGACGAAGGCGATCGAGGAGGTGGCGGATGTCTACTCGTTCCTTTTCACTTCCCTCGGTGTGACGCCGAAGTACTGACCGGGCGGATGTGATATAAAGTAGTTCCGTCTCGTCGGGAGGCGTTTGAGAATACCTCCCGTGGCGAGACCGTAAGAGAGTTATGGGCGATAGCAAGGCATTTATCACGATCGGGCGGGAGACCGCCAAAAAGCGACCGATCGCGGAACGAGTTCACGATTTCCGCGAGGTCTATCTGCCGATGGCGGACGACAAACTGCGGACCCAGGCATCCCGATGCATGGACTGCGGCGTGCCGTTCTGTCATAATGGCTGTCCCCTCGGCAATCTGATTCCGGATTGGAACGACCTGGTGTACCGGAACCGGTGGCGTGAGGCGATCGTCCAGTTGCACGCCACCAATAATTTCCCCGAGTTCACCGGCAAACTCTGCCCCGCACCCTGTGAGGAGGCCTGCGTCCTCAATATCAATGACGACCCGGTCACGATCAAACAGGTTGAGGTCAGCATCATCGAGAAAGCCTGGGAGATGGGCTGGGTGCAGGCGGAACCGCCCGCCGAGCGGACCGGGAAGACGGTCGCCATCGTCGGTAGCGGTCCGGCGGGTCTGGCCGCGGCCCAGCAGTTGAACCGGGTGGGCCACACGGTCACCGTTTTTGAAAAGGACGATCGGATCGGCGGCCTGATCCGCTACGGGATTCCCGACTTCAAAATGGATAAGTTCCTGCTCGATCGTCGCCTCGAGCAGATGGCGGAGGAGGGGGTTCGCTTCCGGAGCGGGGTACAGGTCGGAAAAGATATCACCGCCGATGAGTTACGCGCCTCGTTCGACGCCGTCGTTCTCTGCACGGGCGCGATCGCTCCACGGGATCTCAACGTTCCGGGACGGGAACTGAACGGCATTCATTACGCGATGGACTATCTGACCCAGCAGAACCGGCGGGTCGCCGGCCTGCCGGTCGAGGAAGAAGCGATTCTGGCGGAAGACAAACATGTCCTGATCGTCGGCGGCGGGGATACCGGCGCGGACTGCTTCGGGACCGCACTGCGCCAGGGCGCCGCCTCGGTGACCCAGTTCCAGATCCATCCCGAGCCGTCGAGAGACAAGCCGGAACTCAACCCCTGGTGGCCGGAACCGGCGATGATCCTGAAGACCGGCCCGGCGCACGAGGAGGGCGGGGCGCGGGAATGGGGTATTCATACCACGCATCTGGAAGGGGACGAGCAGGGCAACGTCCGCGCATTGCATGCCGTACGGGTCGAACGGATCGAACGGGGAGCGGGAGGCGACCGCGCCATCGTCCCCGTATCGGGGAGCGAAGCGATCTACCCGGCCGATCTGATCCTGATCGCGATCGGTTATACCGGGCCGCATCGACCCGGTCTGCTGACCGATCTGGGCGTCGAGTTCGACCGGCGAGGCAACGTCCGGGCGAACGACGACTATATGACCACGATCCCGGGCGTTTTCGTCGCCGGGGACGCCCGTCGGGGCCAATCCCTGATCGTCTGGGCCATCGCCGAAGGCCGGGAAGTCGCCCACGGCGTCGATAAGTTCCTCATGGGCCAGAGTAGCCTCCCTCTCACCCGCTACGAATAGACCCATAGCTTTAGGGAAGTGAGGAAGGATATCCTCGCAAAACAGTGTCAATAAGCATTTCTGTTGATGCCAAAATTGGTTCAAAATCGTCTGCTTGCTTCGAATGAAAAAAAACGGTACCATTTTCCCGCAGGAGTGAAATTCCAAATGGAGGTAGAGTGTAATTATGGTATCGTCTCGTCGATTGGTTAAGTTCGTGCGAACGGCAATCGTAGGCGCAAGCGTATTGGCCGGTTTTGTGGGCGGGGAATGATCGCTGCCAACGGGACAACGATTCGTTTGGGGCAATGTGTCTTACTGCGCCAATAATCCGTGTTCGCGGTGTTATGACAAATCCTGTCCCAGCGGAACGCGATATTTAGTCGATGACGGTGTTGCGAAGTGCTGTGCTGATTTCGATGGCAACAAGATATGGCACTGTGCGAACGTTCCTTATAGGGTTTTTAGAGTTTACAGTAACAACTATCCTGTTGGCTCATGTACCCTTCACTTTTGGCCCGCCGGGGTTCCTATAACCCCGCTTCAGGTTTGTACACCCTGAAACGAACCGGGAGGAAAAGGCATGGAGCGAAACCGATTTTTGAAATGGAGCGGTATTGCTATGGCAATAATGCTCTGTACCGCAGTGGTTTGGGTCGCTTTTCGCCGGTCACAACCGATTCTGGAAACCGGAAAAGATACTCCGAATCCGCTGGTCGTTGGAGACCCCGAAAAGGCCGTACGACAAACGGAGCGGTTAGTCGCCGCTCTGAAAGCCGTTCAATGGGATTATGTCAAAGTACCACGGGAGTTGGCAAAATTGCCTGACAGCGCCTTGGCCGAGGATCCTGTAATGAGGGAAGCCAATACGATGTCCTACCGTTTTGTTCCGTCGACTGATCCCAACATACCGGAGGTTGCCGTTTATACGGATATCTATGTCCGTAGAAATATCGCTCATTTCGCTGGCGACAGAACCGTTTGCAACCCGGAAGGTTTCTATATTGTCGGTTTTCGTGATGGCCGCGTCGTGAAGGTGCCGATCGATAAAGTTCGACTCGGTTCGAATGCTCTGGGAGGGCGCGGAATTGTCTTTCCCGACACGAAAAATTATAAGGAGAATCTGCCCCTCGCCTGGAAGCCCTCCAGGGGATAGTTGCATGATTGAAGTTCAGAAACCGGTAGAATCCTCTACCGGTTTTTTTTGCCGTGACAATGCGGACAATTCCATGATCGGGTCTCGAACGAGGGTATTTTAAGACTACACCTTATTCCGTTTTTCAAGGTCGGGCAGTCGAATTTCTTTCTTGAAAGGGGTGCCAAACCCTGCCAAGAAACACGCTCGTTGCTCCTCGGCGTGTAGGAACGCGATTTTGAAAGCGGTCAACCGAACTCGGTTCGCTTCAATTGATGCAAAACGGGATACGGTAGGAAACCCCGGAGAATTGTAGAAAAGCACGGTCTGTGGGAAATCCCACTGGCGAATATTTAGTGTTTGTAATACACTAAATATGGGAGGGATCGAACATGAATATTCAGGGACTGATCATCGATCCGCAGCGGGATTTCTGTGATCCGGTCGCCGGGACACTCTATGTGCCGGGCGCGGAGAAGGATATGGACCGGCTCGCCGCGATGCTGCGGACGATCGGAGCGAGGATCGACGGGATGCATGTGACACTGGATACGCACCACCCGCTCCACATCGCCCATCCGCTCTGGTGGGAGGATGCACGGGGCAACCGACCGTCGCCGTTCACGATCATTACGGCGGACGACGTCGCCGAAGGACACTGGCGCGCGGTCGACCCCGCCGAGCGAACGCGTAGCGAGGCATATGTCGCCGCACTCGCGCGGAACGGACGGTATCCGCTCTGCATCTGGCCGTACCACTGTCTGATCGGAACCACCGGACACGCCGTTTTCCCCCCGCTGGCCGATGCGCTGGCCGCCTGGGAGGAGAAGCGGATGCGCCCCGTCGATTACGTCCTCAAGGGACGGAACCTCCGCACCGAGCACTATAGCGCGCTGGCCGCCGATGTTCCCGATCCCGACGATCCGACGACCGCGCCGAACCGCGCCCTGATCGATTCGCTGCGAAACGCCGATATCGTTTTTGTGGCCGGTGAGGCCGGGAGCCACTGCGTCGCCAACACGGTTCGTGATCTTGCCGGATTTCTGAAACAGGAGACCGGAGACGACCGTACCCTCAGCAAACTGGTCCTGCTGACCGATACGATCTCGCCGGTCGGGGGATTCGAAACGTTGCAGGAGACGTTTATTGACGAAATGACCGGACGCGGCATGCGCACGATGACGGCCGACGCGTTCGCGAGGGAGTGGATCGAGTAACTATGGGCATTATTTCCTCATTGCTGGACACGGACCTGTACAAGTTGACCATGCAGCAGGCCGTCTGGGGGCAGTTCCCGCGCGCCGAGGCGGAGTATGTTTTCCGTCTTCGCAACGACGGCGTCGATCTGACCCCGTATGCGGATGAAATCCGCGCCGAAATCGCCGACCTGGGGAATCTGCGCCTGACACGGGAGGAACTGGCCTTCCTGATGGGGGTTCGGTTCTTCAAACCGGGGTACATAGAAGCCCTGCGCGATTTCACGCTCGAACCGGAGAACGTGCACATTTCCACCGACAACGGTTTCTCGCTGCGGATCATCGGCAACTGGTTTCAGACCATCCTGTTCGAGGTGCCGGTGCTGGCGATCATCAACGAGGTCTATTTCCGCAATACCCGGCCGGACGCGTTTCGCCGTTCCGATGAGGGAAGCGACCGATTGCGACGGAAGATCGAACGGATGGACGCATCGCCGGTTCCGCTCCGGATCATCGAGTTCGGGACGCGCCGCCGTTACAGCCGGGAGTGGCAGACCGTGGTGGTGGAAACGCTGAAAACGCGGGCGGCGCGGCACCTGATCGGCACGTCGAACGTCGCTCTGGCGATGCGGTACGACCTGAAGCCGTTCGGGACGATGGCGCATGAATGGCTGCAGGCCGGACAGGCGTACACCCATCCCGCCGACTCTCAGAAGTTCGCTCTGGAAGCCTGGATGCAGGAGTACCGGGGGGATCTCGGCATCGCTCTCTCGGACGTCATCACGATGGACGCCTTCCTGCGCGACTTCGACCTGCTCTTCGCCCGGGCATACGACGGCGCCCGTCACGATTCGGGCGACCCGTTTGCGTGGGGCGAAAAATTGATCGCCCACTACGAACGGCTCGGAATCGATCCCCGAACCAGGACGGCGGTCTTCTCGGACAGTCTGGATATCCCGCTCTGTATCCGCCTCGCCGAACGGTTCGAGGGCCGTATCCGCACGATGTTCGGGATCGGCACCAACCTGACCAACGATCTCGGGTTCCCCGCACTGTCCATCGTGATCAAGATCGCTCGCTGCAACGGGCGTCCGGTGGTCAAGATCAGCGACGCGCCGGGAAAGACGCTCTCGGAGAACCCGGTCTATCTGGCCTACCTGCGTCAGGCGTTCGGGCTGGATTAATCCGAATTTGATCCGGCCTGGTATTTATCTGTCCGATTTGCGAAAGAGGACGGCGATATCCCGGTCGATCGAGGGAGTCGTCAGTAGCAATCGTCGATCGGCGGTAACGTTACCTTCGGATCGGGAGACGGGTTTTCCGGACGTCGTATCCCACCAGGTGACGGCGTAACGACCGGGAGACATTTCAGGGATCGTGATCCTCCCCTGACCGGGGCCATCCGGGCGACCGTTCCGAACCCGGAGGACGCCGTGTGAACCGTTCGACTTTCCGGCGACACGAAGCGTGGGACCGTACGGAGTAAGGGAAATCCCGCCTATTTTGACCCAGTCGGCCCCGGTGTTCTCCAGCCGGATCACCTGCTCGCCGGGCGGAAGCGTCACCGAAATTTCGGTCGATTGGCGCGTATTCCCTTCGGCGGCAGGGAAATCCCGTTCGGCCACGACCGCGCCGTTTCGCCGGATGAGCACGTGCGCTCCGGACTTCGCCGACTCGTTGATCCGCAGGGTGAAGACGGCTTCCCGCTCCAGCGTCACCGGAAACTCGGCAAAGGGGAACATCGCCGCGTGGGCTTTGCCCTGGAAGTATTCCGGCATGCGACCGGCGTCCCGCACCGTGCCGTCCGCGAGGATCGGGAAGCGGGTGACCTCCGTCGCGCTCCAGCCTGCGCCGGGGGAAACGTGGAGGGTTCCGAACGATCCCGGTGTCCGCACGTCGGCGCGAACGGTTTTCATGTCCGGCGTTTCCGCGATCCCGGCGGCTTTCACGAACGCGATCACCGGCGTAAAACGGGCGTACAGGTCGCGACGATGGAGGTTGTCCCAGGTCCAGTACTGCGCCGCGCCGCTCGATTCGCTGACGACGCTCGCCCAGAGGAGATCGTGCAGCGCCTGCCCCGTGTCCGCGTTCAGGTCGCCGCCCGGTCCGATCTCGCCAAAGAAGATCGGCTTTTTCCATTCGTCGGGCCGCAGGGAAAGAGCCGCTTCGGCGACGTCCGGAGGGTAGGCATGAGGCTGCAGGTAGTCCATGGCCTCGTAGACGCCGGCGAGACCGGTATCCGACGAGGTGATGACCGGGTGACGATAGATATCGAGACCGCGCAGGTGGTTCGCCATCTCCCGATGCCAGGCGGCGACCGCGGCGACCTGACCGTTGCGAACCGCGTCGGTGAACTGAACCTCGTTGAACAGTTCCCAGGCGAGGACGTGCGGCGAATAGCCCCAGCGAGCGACGATGTAGCGATACTTGTTGCGTGTCCGTCGTCTCGCTTCCTCGCCGGTAAAGAACTCCTCCGGCTTATCCAGGAAGCCACCGTTTTTCCGATTCCAGGGGTTCTCGTCCCAGTTGGAGTTGACGGTGGTCGAGTATTGTCCGTGGTGTTGAAGCGTCATCTGAAAATGGATACCGTTGCGTTCGGCGGAACGCACGATTTCGTCCCAGCGACGGGCAACCTTCAGACTGAGTTGACCGGGAGGCACTTTCTCGTCCGTCGTCCAGTCGAGGTTCTTGTTATCCCAGTGATTCATCCAAACACGAGACCAGTTTTCGGACACCTGGCCCATCCGGTCGAAGATCTCGGCGACGTCCGGGGTATCGCCGCTTTTCCAGGCGACGTTATGCCCGATGGGATAGTAGGGCGCGCCGTTCTCGAACGCGAGGCGCGTCGGGTGTTTGGGGTCGACCCGGATAAATCCGGGAGTCGGTTTGCCCTGCACCACGAAACGTTTCGCGGACTGCGAGGAAAACGGGAAGGGTCGGCCGTTTCGGGTGATCGAACGGAGTTCGTAGGTTCCGGCCGCCGTCGGGGTGTATCGAACACGCCAGGTGGAACCGCCGTCGAAGAACGCCAGTGTCGTCACCGATCGGCCGCCCGGCGCGGCGAAGGTCGCCCGGATATCGTTTTCGGTCGCGTCGAACGGGTTGCCTGTCAGTCCGGGCAGTTCGAACGACGTTTCCAGGGCGGCATAGGTTCCCGCGCCGGTGGGGGAAGGCGGAGCGGACAGAGTTCCGGTAACGCACCACAGCGCCGGAAGAAGTGTAAGTAGCATGACATGATTCTACCGTCTCTACGCGGACGCCGAACGGGAACCGGCGCGGACGGCGAACCACTGAAGCGCCGCGCCGATCAACATGAAGACGAGAGCGCCCAGAAAGACCGGCGGATAACCGAATGCCGTGATCAAAGGGATGCCGAGAAGGGGGGCGATCACTCCGCGAATGCCGAGGAGAAGCGAGTGGAGCGACTGGTACTGGGCCGTCCGCTCCCGGTCCGCGTACAGCAGGATGCTCGACAGGTAGGAAAGTTCGATCCCGGCGAAACCCAGACCGGAGAGAATGGCGGCCAGAAACAACCCCTCCACCCGATGGACCGTCAGATAGAGGATCGGAATCAGGGCGATCAGGGTGATGCTACACATCACCGTGGTCGGCGGACCGTGCCGGTCCATGAACCGGCCCCAGAAGAACGCTCCCGCAATGGCGCAGAGCGACGCGACATTGGTGAGGTTGGCGATCTGCGTCGAGGAGATATGCAGTACATCGACCTGATACAGGCCGTACAGCGGCTGAACCATCAGGTTGGCGAAGCCGTACACGAAAACCGAAAGGGCGAAGTAACGATACGGGCGGTTTTCTCGCAGGATACGAATGGTGGCGAAAAGAAACCTGCCGGAATCCGCCGGGACGACCGGAGAGGACGGGCTTTCCGAACGCGGCAGGGCGCGAACGTGACGGAACGCGAGGGCCGCGCCGATCCCGAAGAGTCCCGCCACGGGGAACATCATCCGGTACGAAACGCCGCTGTCGAGCAGCCTCCCGGTAATCAGGGTCGCCAGGAACATCGCCGCCTGCAGGCAGACGCGAACGTACCCCATCAGGCGGCCACGCGCCGAATCCGGGTAGATGTCGCGCATGATGCTGGTATAGGCGGGCGAGGCGACCGTGCCGATGATCTGCATCAAGGTGATCAGCAGAACGAAGAGGGGGCCGGTCGAAGCCAGAGGCATCAGCAACAGCAGACCGCGCGCCGCGCTCCAGGAGTACAGGCAGAACGGAATCTTCTCACGACCCTCCATCTGACGGGCCCAGAACGGGGAGAACAAATTCCCGATAAACGGCGCGGCCACCATCAGGGCGATGGCGTTCTGCGAGGATTGAAGCTCCCCCCGGGCGATCTTGGTCAGGAACGGCATGGTCATGCCCATGAACACCCCGGCGCAGACGCCGGCCGCCATGTCCCAGGCGAGCGAGTGGCGGGTGACGCGCGGTACGCCCAGTCGTTCCCGTATGGCCTCTCGAATCCGCAATCGCCACCGGATCGTCTGCGAAAGCCTCACCAGTTCCCCCGTCCCGTCGACGTTTTCCGCGTGCTCATGCGAACAGCCCCTCGGGGACCGGCGCGGCGCCGAGAAGCGCGGCGACGCGTGACTCGGTTTCGCGGGTCGTGCGAATCACCTCGGCGCGGCGAGAGCGTTCGTAGCCGGGCCAGCGTTCACGGATATCCAGCGGTGCCCCGAGGCGAACCCGGCATTTGCGTCGGCCCTGCAAACGCTCCTCGCCGAAACACTCCCGTTCCAGCCGGATCAGCGTGTCGGCGAGCCGTTCGGGGGTCGGGTTGGCGCGGACATAGCCATCGTAGACGGCGATCCAGTTGGAGAGACGGCGCAGGTCATGGAGAAGGGGACGGGCGCGTTCCCGCTGCTGGCGGCGCAATTCGGTGTCGTACGGGGTTTTGGCGATCGGCTCGTCGCGGCTGACCGTCTCGATGACATGGATCAGGTTGCGCATCCGCTCGGGCAGCGTTTCGCCTTTCGGCAGGGCGACTCCCGCCGCCGAGGCCACCCGTATCAGAATCGCCTCCTTGACGGCATCGAGTCGGGTCGTCAGGTCGTCGAGGTCCTGGTTATCCGGCGTCAGGCGATACTCCCGCTCCAGCGAAAGCAGCATGGCCGAGCCGATCTTTCTCAGGCGGGTGTAGGTGTCATCGCCCGGCCCGACGTCCGCGCCGGTGAAGTCCGCGAGCCGTCGCAGGGATGCTTCGATCTGCGTGCCCATCTCCTCGATGTAGTAGTACTTCAGCGCGACCGGCAGGATATACAGCGGTTCATCCCGGCCCGCCTTGACGACATCCTCCTGCGCCCAGAACGCCAGCTGGAAAATCCCGTTGTGGAAGGGGAGCAAGGTGTCGTTCTGGGAGTAGACCTCCCCCTCCGGGAAGACGACCAGTTTCGCCTTCGGAGTGGTCAGGAGTTCGCGGGCGGCGCGATAGGAGGCACGGTCGACCGCGCCGCGCATCACGGAGAACGCGCCGAGTGCGGACATGATCCTTCCGCCCAGTCCCCAGAACGTGTCGAAGGCGTCCCGGGTCGCCATGTAGAAAAACGGCTGCCGGACGATGCAGGACAGGTGAAACATCAGCAGCGGTTCGGTGTTGGTCGGATGGTTCGGCGTCAGCAGGAGGCGATGTCCCTCCAGCGAGCGCAGGCGGTCCAGGTCATCGGCATCGTAATCGACGCCGACGACGCCGCGCTGTGACAGCAACAGGGGCATGACGAACTGACAGGAACCCCGAACGAGCGAGGACGGTCGGGCCGGGACGAACTCGACGGCGGGCATATAAACGTATTATTGGCGTCCGACGGGAACGAACCCTGCCGGTTATTGCAATACGACGTACATCGCCTTTCCGGGAAACTCGAAGCGGACACCGCCCGTGACTTTCGACAACGGCACCGTGCCGGTCGGGTTGCCGTTCATATCGGTAACGGTCGCGCGGGTGATGCCCGGATTCCGCAGGGTGACCGTCATTTTGGGAGAAACGACCTGCCAGGGCGCCTTTCCGTAGTTTTCGACCCGGAACCCGGACACTTTCCGGCCATTCGAATCGATCGTGGTCGGCGTTTCCTTCCAATCGGTCGGCCGGCAGCGCGTCCCGACCTGCACCAGAATCTTCCCGGAGGATTTCAGCGGCCTGTCGTCCATGGAAACGGCCAGAAGATGGCCGTACTCGTTTTGCGACGTGACCTCGAGATCGGTCGTGGCCAGTCGACCGCCGGCCTCCTGAAAGAACGCCGCCATTCCCTGCGCTTTCGGCGCGTCGACGCGGCAGACGCCCTTGCCGTAGTTCAGGACGATCTCGCCCGTAATGCTGCGAACGACCTTATTCTCCGGATCGACCAGCCCGGGCAGGTCCGCGGTCGTCGACCGGGCGGGATCGCCGCCGTAGGTGACCTCCGCCGGACCGGCGAGGAACGTGGCCGGGGGCAGAATACGCTTGACCGAGGAGGACGGGGCGAGACTGCCGCTATCCCGATTCGGGTCAAAACTCGACTCCTCCGAAAGAATCGGCGGGCGACGCTGCCAGAGATCATCGAGTCGGCGTTGCTCGGCGACGACCGGCTGTCCGCGACGGACGTACCCCTTGCGAAACAGCAAGGCGGCCGCCGGGAACGTTCCGAGCATATCCGGGTTGCCGAAAAGCCATTTTGCCTGGGACGGAAGATAACCGTTCGCCGATTGCGGTGGCGTCCATTCGTCATCGCCGGTGGCAAACCAGTAATAGGCATCAATACCCGTCAGCGATTGATAGACGGAAATCAGGAACGGACCTTCGGACGCGTACCCCGTCGGCATCGTCCAGTTCGACTCCGTCACCAGCATGGGGAAGCCTTTCACCTGCTTGAGGTTCAGCGGGAAAGGGAGCGGGTCCCTGAGCAGGGACGGCGAGGTAAAGGTATCGCCGTTTTCGATCGCCCATCCGTTGTTTTTGCCCTCATGAAGCCCGCCGTAGTACCGGTTGACGGCCAGAACCTCATTGGCGGTATAGGACCAGCGCTCGGCGTCGTTCAGGCGGCCGGTATCGGCGGTCTTCCAGTTCCCGGCATTGATGACCTGCTTGCAGCCCAGTTCGTTCCTGAGGTAGCCGGCCGTGTCCCGGTGGAAGTTGTACATGGTTTCGGACCAGAATGCCAGTTGATCGGCCAGACGCGCCGTCCGTCCGCCGGTCCGCTCCTGGGTCATCTCCCAGATGTTGTGAAAGTCGAGGATGCCTGCCGCACGGTCATCGCCGGGGAGGGTGTCCTGCTCCCAGGCGGTCAGGGCGGCCTCCAGCGAACCGCGCTTCTTTTTCACCCATTCCGCGAACTTCCGGCCCAGCCGTTTCCGCTGTTCGCCTTTGATCCCGTTGACGGTCCAGAAGAGGAGACTGTCCTCGTTCTGCAGGGAGAGGATGGCGACCGCCGGGTCCTGTGCGAGCGGAATGCCGGTGTACGGGTTTTTCTCGGCGAGCAGTTTCCGCATCCACTCCCGGTAGTACCCCTGCAGGGTTTCATCGAAGAACAGCAATCCCAGAGCGGACTGGTCCGCCCCACCGGGAATCTTCCAGTTCGGACCGAACTTCTGGGGTACGGCCCAGTACGGCGAGATGGTGGTGTAGATCCCTTCCTTTTTCATCGCCGCGACGGTTCGCCAGATCCAATCACGCTCGTTTTCGTTGATGGCGGTCGGGAGTTGATCGGGACCGGGGCTGATCTGCGCATGGCATCGGACCATGTTTACGCCGCGTTTGGCGAGAAACCGGGCATGTCGGGCGAGGTCGGGCGCGGTTTTCCGGCCCAGAGGGCGGGGGCGAAACTCCTTTTCCCGGCCGACATCGGTGCCGACCGCCCAGAACCGGATCGGCTTGCCGTTACCGGTCAGGAAGTCTCCGTCCGCGCTAACCCGGATAAATCCGGACTCTCCCGCCGTTGTTTCGTTCATCGAACGCAGATCGATCAGCGCGTTCGGAGAAAAGTTGTCCGGCTTCGGCTCGAATGCCCAGGTATCGCCGGGCACGTCGCGGGAGGGGCGAGCCTTTTCGGGCGACCCTTCGGAAACGCGGGCGGGGACAAGCGGACGGCGGGCGGTCTCCTCATGAGCGCAGGCGGGCAGAGTGACGAACGCGGTCAGAAGAAGGGGGAAATGTCGTGTTTTCCGGGTCATGGTGCCCTTATTTTACCGCGGGCGGAGAAACCTGCCCGCCCGCGGAGGGCGCGGCCTATTCGTCCAGCTGGTTATCGGGCAGGTGGGGATCGAGCGGCGCGGGGCGTTCGACCGTCGAATGCATTTCATAGTGCCGTCCCTGTTCGGACGCATCATGGAAGGACCACATCGCCTCCAGAACGTGGTAGCCGAGGTCGCCCGAAGCGCGGTGGGGACGCCCCGATTGAATCGCATAGGCGATATCCGCCGCCCCGATACCGCGTTCGTTCTCCGTATGACCGTGCGTCAGCGGAACATCGGCGAATTCGTTCATAAATCGCGATTTGTATCGAACGACGCCGCCGAAGAAGTTGGGATCGGGAACGATCAGGGTGCCTTCCGAGCCGTAGATCGTGATCGGCTGGGGAAGGTAGTTCGCATAGACATCGAACGAGGTAATCAGGGTGCCGACCGCTCCGCCGGCGAAATCGAGGACACCCGCAATATGGGTCGGAATTTCGACCGGAATACGCCGACCGGCCTGATCCGGATGCCCCGCGATCCGTTCGGGGAAGGACTTTTGCGCCGAACCCGTACTGCGCTTGATCGGCCCGAGCAGGTGGATCATCGATGTCAGATAGTACGGCCCCATGTCGAACATCGGCCCACCCCCCGGCTGGTAGAAGAAATCCGGGTTCGGATGCCAGCCCTCCGGGCCGCGCCCCATCATGAACCCGGTGGCGGCGACCGGTTGACCGATCCATCCGTCATCGATCAGTTTTCGCACGGTCTGCTGTCCGCCGCCGAAGAAGGTATCCGGAGCACACCCCAATCGCAGTCCCTTTTCCTTCGCCAGATCGACCAGTTCCTTCCCCTGTTCTCGTGTCAGGGAAAGAGGCTTCTCGACATGTACGTGTTTCCCGGCTTCCAGTACGGCTTTGCAGACGCTGTGGTGGGCGGCGGGGATGGTCAGATTGATGACGATTTCGATCTCCGGGTCGGCCAGCAACTGTTCCGGCGTACAGGCGACGGGCACCTGATGCTCCTCCGCCTTGGCGATCGCGCGTTCGAGCACGATGTCGGAGACGGCTTTGACATGCATAACGGGGAAGCGTTTGGCGGCGTTGAGGTAGGCGTTACTGATGTTTCCGCATCCGATAATGCCGAAGGTGACGGGGCGAACTGCCATAGCGGGAATCCTTGCTCCTTTTCGATTGAGGCCATCCCGGACCGTCCGGCAGGGCGTCTTGGGTCCGGATTCCTTTCGCGAATACGTGTTTCTTTTCCTTCTCAGGTCTTTCTCAGGTCCTTCTGAGGTCTTTCTCAGCGCTTTTCGTAGGTGGCAACCGCCTCGCCGCCGGCCAGAACGAACCCCTCGATGCGGGGCCGAACCTTCTCCCAGGAGGCCCCCGCATCCAGGTTCAGCACATTGCTCAGAGCGAACACCTGAAAGTGGTACCGATGCTTGCCGGACGGAGGACGGGGACCGAAGTACGCCTGCTGACCGTTGGTATTGGCCCCGATCAGCGCCAGCGGAGGAAGCTGCGCGTCGACCGATTCCGCCGTCGAGGGAAGGTTATAAACCAGATAATGGACATACGGCTTGTCGCCGGGCGCGTCCGGGTCCTCGAGGAGGAGCAGGAAGGACTGCGTATTGGCCGGTCGCCCGGACCAGCGGACCGTCGGCGTCTCATTCGAGCCGTAGGCCGAGAAACGGTCCGGGATCTTTCCATCCGGAGGGATGTCGGGCAGCGTCACCGTCAGCGTCTCTTTCGGTGCGAGAATCGCCAGGGCGGTTCGTTTCGTGGGCGGCCCCGATGCGGATTCCCCGGAGGGACAGCCTGCGGCCATGAACGCAAAAAACAGGCAAGCAACGACAAAAGCAACGGTTCGAATCCGCATACTACCTCTCCACCTCTTCTGGCAACGCTCCTGAACGGTCAATCGTGCGGCGTCTCCTTGACGGCGTTTCGATTCCATCCCGGAATCTCCACGATGACATCCGTCGATCCGTTCGGGACGCACTGGCAGCCCAGGCGCGACAGACGCGTAATACCGGGCGCTTCCTCAAGCTGGTCCAGTTCGTCGTCCGTCGCTTCGTTACAGCTGTCAAAACCTTCTCGAACGATGACATGACAGGTGGAACAGGCGCAGACCCCACCGCAGGTATGTTCCAGCGGGATATCGTGTCCCTCGCAGATATCGAGGATCGAACCGGGCTGTCCGCTCCGGTCGTAGGGGATCGAACGTGGCTCCACCGTCAGGGTGCGGCTTTCCCCTTCGAACCGGATCGTGATCCGGTACGGTTTTTTGGGCCGTTCAATAACGGGTGTTGAAATATACGGATTGGTTCCTGCCATAATTTTCGGACCTTCATTAATGGCGACCGTTTCGGTCGGATAAGATATCCTACCCGAAAGCGGGAATGATTCGCAACATCCGTTGTTCAAAGCCGGCCGTTGCCCCAGCCGAACCGATGGAGAAGGAAGCTCATTGGCAGAGCCAGCAGGGCGTTCATGGCCGCGCCGAGAAGGATGTTGCCGATCCAGTGTGAGAGGGTCAACCGGGGAACGGAGAATCCGTAGATCGTTTCGGCGGCGACCGATCCGATAAAAACACCCAGAAGAATCACCGCCGCGTTTCCCCGGTAGAGGCGAGTGGTGATCGCACCGGCGAGGTAACCGGCCAGGGCGCGGGAGATCAGGAAAGTCCCCAGGGTTTTGCCGACGACCGATCCGGAAATCAGACCGCCGACGACCCCGGTGAGGCAACCGACCGAGGCGTCGGAAAGGAGGGCGGCGGAAAGAGCGACCGTCAGAACGATATCGGGATGCGCCCCCCGGTATTGGATCGCTCCGGCCACCGTGGACTGCAGCCCGGCGGCGATCAGCAGCAGAAGCAGAAAAAACAGGAGGGCCGGGGGGCGCGGCGCCGCGATTTCGGTGTTCACGGGGTGAACAACACCTCCCGAAGCGTTCCGGGCATCGGGGCGAAAGGCTCGATACGCGCG